>NZ_JAQIRG010000001.1:0-949835 GCF_050600725.1 Klebsiella sp. 141251 | reverse complement strand
GCGAAGCGAGTCAATCCCCCCCTCACCGCCATATTCGAGATGAGAGCTCGTACGAAAGTACGGGCTCTTTTCTTTTATATTCTCCGTTGGGGGGGTGAGAACCCCCGACCGGGGTTCGACAACTGGCGCAGCCAGTTGGACAGACCGCGAACGCAGTAAGCGGTCTGCCCCGCAGGGGCGAGCGAAGCGAGTCAATCCCCCCCTCACCGCCATATTCGAGATGAGAGCTCGTACGAAAGTACGGGCTCTTTTCTTTTATATTCTCCGTTGGGGGGGGACGAGAACCCCCGACCGGGGTTCGACAACTGGCGCAGCCAGTTGGACAGACCGCGCACGCAGTAAGCGGGCTGCCCCGCAGGGGCGAGCGAAGCGAGTCAATCCCCCCCTCACCGCCATATTCGAGATAAGAGCCCGTACGAAAGTACGGGCTTTTTTTCGCATGTGGCACCGCCGCCCTTCCCGGGGTCGGCATAAATGCCTCGCCCGGGCTACCCATCCCACAGGCCGCACCACCAACCAGTAGCCCGGCCAAGCGCAGCGCCGCCGGGAAACCCCACAGCCCGCACCAACCAGTAGCCCGTCCAGGCGCAGCGCCGCCGGGAATCCCACAGGCCCCACCATCAGTAGCCCGTCCAGGCGCAGCGCCGCCGGGAAACCCCACAGCCCGCACCACCAGTAGCCCGGCCAGGCGCAGCACCGCCGGGAATCCCGAAGGCCGCACCATCAGTAGCCAGTCCAGGCGCAGCGCCGCCGGGAAATCCCACAGGCCCCACCACAGTAGCCCGTCCAGGCGCAGCGCCGCCGGGAACCCCCACAGGCCCCACCACCAGTAGCCCGTCCAGGTGCAGTGCCGCCGGGAAACCCCACAGGCCCACCACCAGTAGCCCGTCCAGGCGCAGCGCCGCGGGAAAATGCTGCAAAAACAACAAAGCCCGGGATATCCCGGGCTTTGCACACTCACTAGTGTTTAATAATAGGCTTTCAACGTTCGCTGGCAAAGCGTTGAACGCACGCAGTCATCGGTAGTAAAGCGCACAATGCCAATCATGTCGTCTTCTTCAAAACGCGACAGCGCGTCACTCAAGCCTGATTTTACGCCAGAGGGCAAATCACACTGGGTAATATCGCCGTTGACGATAACCGTGACGTTCTCCCCGAGGCGGGTTAAAAACATCTTCATTTGCGCCGCGGTCACGTTCTGGGCCTCGTCCAGAATCACCACCGCGTTTTCAAAGGTGCGTCCGCGCATATAGGCGAACGGCGCGATTTCTACCTTGCCGATTTCCGGGCGCAGGCAATATTGCATAAAGGAAGCGCCCAACCTCTTCACCAGCACGTCATATACCGGTCGGAAGTAGGGAGCGAATTTTTCGGCGATATCTCCCGGTAAGAAGCCGAGATCTTCGTCGGCCTGCAGAACGGGACGGGTAACAATAATTCTGTCCACATCCTTATGGATCAGGGCTTCAGCTGCTTTAGCCGCGCTGATCCAGGTCTTCCCGCACCCGGCTTCGCCGGTGGCGAAAATCAGCTGTTTATTGTCGATGGCATTCAAATAATGCGCCTGAGCTTCATTACGCGCCTCAATCGGCGAAAGATCGCGGCTATCCCGCGCCATGCCGATTGCTTCTACGCCACTCATTTGCACAAGCGATGTGACCGATTCTTCTTCACGTTGTTTATGGCTACGCGAATCCCGTCTCAGCACACGTTTTGCCTCACGACGAGCTTTGATCACTGCTTTTTGTCTTCCCATGGATAGCACCTTGCGTTGTTGGTTTACATCACGCGCGTCAAGAGCAACGCGATTATGCGCACGAACGATTGAGGTTTGGCTTCCTTGTAAGCCATTGCTTGCCGGTTGAATGGACAACGAGTCGCGGCTACGCGCACCGCGTACCCTGCCAGAGTTAGCCTGATTAGTAGTGGAAGAAATTGGGGTTACAGAGTGAAAATCGCTGCCGGAAGCTGGGCCCCCGTGCTGGAAAGTACGGTATGTGGTTTTACGTTGTCCGCTACAGGACCTTACCATTCGCGATCTCCATAGTGAGCGACATCACTGCCGGGAACTACCGCGTATGTAATAAGTACATCAAAAATTATTCTTAATGCAACTTATTTTTTACATTGACGCAACAATGATTTCTAAAATCATTGTAGAAAACTATCCGTCATTTGTATTACAGAAATATAACACATGGCAGGAAATATATTGAATCCGAGAAAAACAGCAGAAAACGCCCTGCCTTCGCCGGCAGGACGCCTATCAGGCTTGTAACAGCGATTGTCCAAGATAATGCTGGTCATTCATCACGCCGGGCAACACAAAGAAGTATCCGCCGCCAATCGGTTTAACGTACTCCTCCAGGGCCTCGCCGTTCAGCCGTTTCTGCACCGTCAGGAATCCCTTTTCCAAATCGTGCTGATAGCAAACGAACAATAACCCCATATCCAGTTGCCCTGAGTTGGTGACGCCTAACGAATAGCTGTAACCGCGGCGCATCATCAGGCTGGACTGCGTTTCCGGCGTACGCGGGTTCGCAAGACGAATATGGCTATCAAGGGCAATCACTTCACCGTTCGGATCGCGACTGTAGTCCGGAACATCATGTTCATGCTTCATCCCCAACGGCGCGCCAGAATGTTTATCGCGGCCAAAAATCGTCTGCTGCTCTTTCAGCGGCGTACGATCCCAGAACTCAACGTGGAACTGAATGATACGCGCAGCCTGATAACTACCGCCGATCGCCCAGGCCGGTTCGCCCTGGTCGGCAGTCACCCACACCACGTTATCCATTAGCGCTTTATCCTGGCTCGACGGATTAGCGGTACCGTCTTTAAAGCCCAGCAGATTAATTGGCGTCTCTTTGCCTTTGCTACGGGCCGCGCTATCAGAGATAAACCCTTCCCGCTTCCAGCGCACGCTCAGTAGATCGGGCGTGTGTTTGATAATGTCACGTAGCGCGTGAATGACCGTATCCTGGGTATTGGCGCAAATCTGCAGTAGTAAATCGCCATGGCACAGTGCGGCATCCAGCGAATCATTCGGGAAACGCGTCATTGCCTGCAGTTTTTTTGGCGCTTTATCCACTAATCCAAAGCGCTCATCGAACAGCGAATGGCCGACCGAGACGGTGATAGTCAGGTTATCCGGCGCAATCCACGGCCCTAAAATCCCGGAATCCATCGGCGGCAATCGGGGATTCGGGGTATCCGGCGCCGGACCGCCTGCGGTTAAAAAGGCGATCCGCTGGGTCAGCAAGCGGAACAGGCGTTCGAGGTCAGCTTTATCCGCCGCCAGTACATCAAACGCCACCAGCATCATCGAGGCCTGCTGCGGCGTCAGGATGCCCGCCTGATGCGGGCCATAAAATGGCTGTTTTTCCTGACGCGCATCCGGAGCGAGCGTGCCGGGGGAGCTTTCCGCTTTCGCCGCCTGCGCCATCGGGCAACCGCCGCTGATGGCCAGCGCGCCGCCAAGCGCGCCGATCCCCTTCAGTAAGCGGCGACGTGACGGTTCATTCACGTCGCGTGGTTTCTGTTGTGTCATCGAATTAATCCAGGCCCAAAATTCCGCGCAGTTGAGCCAGATCTTCTGCCAGCGTCGTGATCGGCCCTTTCAGCGCATTACGGTCAGCGGTGGTGAGCTTGTCATAGGTCTCGAAACCGTCTTTCGTGCGGTATTTAGCAAGGATGGCATCAACTTTTTTGAAGTTGGCGTCAACTTTGGCCAGCAGCGCGCTATTATCCTTTTGCAGCTGCGGGCGCAGCAGGTCGACGATTTTCTGTGCGCCGTCGATATTGGCCTGGAAGTCCCACAGGTCGGTATGGCTGTAACGATCTTCTTCGCCGCTAATTTTGCTGGCCGCCACTTCTTCAATCAGCCCCGCCGCGCCGCCTACCACTTTCGACGGCGGGAAGGCCAGCTCGCTAATGCGTTTTTGCAGTTCCAGCACATCGCTGTTCAACTGTTCGGCATAGTTTTCCATTCCCTTCACACTGTTATCGCCAAACAGCGCTTTTTCCAGACGGTGGAAGCCGGTAAATTTCGGGTCTTCGGCTTTTTTCTCGAAATCATCTTCACGGGCGTCAATGCTGCCGTCGAGGTCGGAGAACAATTCGGCAATCGGTTCGATGCGCTCGTAGTGCTGACGGGTCGGGGCATACAGCGCCTTCGCTTTCTCGATATCACCGGCTTTTACCGCATCGGTAAAGGCTTTAGTACCGCTAACCAGCTGCGCGGTCTCCGCGGTAACGTAGGCTTTATACGCAGTAATCGCCTCGCCAAGACTCAGCACCGCATCGGCTTTCGCCGCATCTTTGCTGCTTTCACCGGTGACAATAAGCTTACCTTTCGGGTTAGTCAGCAGGCCGCAGGTCATATCGTATTCGCCCGGCTGCAGTTTAGCCGTCAATTTTTGCGTGAATCCTGGCGCGATGTTTTCCCGCTCCTCGACCACCATCACTCCTTTCAGGATCTCCCACTCCAGCGCTTTCTGGCTGTGGTTCTGGATGATGAACTGGGTTTTACCCGCCTTCACCGTTACCTGCATAGGTTCGCACTGCTTATCGTTGACGGTAACTTTAACCTGCGGAATATCCGCAGCCTGAGCGTAAAAGGCGGAACTAAACAGCGCGGCGACGGTTAACTGCAGCGCAGTACGGCGAAAATGAATTATCATGACCATCCCTTTCGAAAAGTATGTTGTAACTATATTAATCAGCGGCGCCTGAATTACGCGGCTCGCGATGCTGTCGTTTTGCTGCCCGGCGGCAAGGCAAAGCACACCAGCGCCGGGATCAAATAGAAGAGATAAACCGCCACTTCACTGACGGTGGGCGTCTCCTGATAACCAAAGATGCCTTCCAGCAGCGTACCGAACAGCGTATGCGTCGATACCACGTTGCTAAGGTCAAAGGCGACATTCTGGAAGTAATTCCACAATCCCGCCTCATGGAAAGCACGAATCGCCCCGGCGGCCAGACCGGCCGCCACCAGCAGGATAAACAGACTGGTCCATTTGAAGAACACGCCGAGATTAAGGCGGATACCGCCCCAGTAAAGCAGGAAACCTAATACTACCGCCGTCGCCAGCCCGAGCATCGCCCCCAGCGGCGGCCAGATGCCCACATCCTGCTGGAATGCCGCCAGCAGGAAAAAGACCGACTCCAGGCCTTCGCGGGCAACCGCAAAAAACACCATCATCACCAGCGCCCAGCCGTGGTTATTCCCGCGCTGCAGCGCGTTATCCACCGCCTGCTCCAGCTGTTGTTTGACGTTGCGCGACACTTTACGCATCCAGAACACCATCCAGGTGAGGATAAATACCGCTATCACCGCCACGATGCCTTCAAACAGTTCCTGCTCGCGCTGCGGAAATTCTCCGGTGGTCTCGTTGATAAAAATCCCCAACCCGAGACAGAGCGCCGCCGCGAGGAATACGCCAATCCACATGACGCCGATCCAGCTGCCGCGCTGGGTTCGTTTTAAATAGCTGGCAATCAGGCTGACAATCAGCGCGGCTTCCAGCCCTTCGCGTAACATGATGAGAAATGGAACAAACATGCCGAAACCCTTAAATGTGAACCGCCGTCAACGGATGCAAAGATAGGTAAATATTTATGATAGTGATTATCATTACAACAATGAGAAACACAAGCGAAATGTTCAGGGAATGATGACAAGTTGTAAATTAATCGCTACAAAATAGTCACTTACGAAAATATCTCACCAGCTAAGCATTAAAATGGCAAATAGCATGATTTTTTATATCGCATATTTACCGGACCGTAGCGCTGTGGCTAAATGGCGGTCCTGATTTATCTGCGAAATAAATAACATGACTCAAATTTTGCACTTCCTGCTGGCGCTGGCGGTTATTCTCGCCCTCGCCTGGCTTGCCAGCTATGACCGTCAAAAAATCCGCATTCGCTACATTCTGCAGTTAATTATTATTGAAATCGCCCTGGCTTTCTTTTTCCTTCACGCCGAAAGCGGGTTATGGGTAGTGAAAAATATTTCAGGCTTTTTTGCTTCGTTACTCGGGTTCGCCGCTGAAGGGACCAACTTCGTATTTGGCGGGATGGGTGAAAAAGGGCTGGCCTTTATTTTCCTCGGCGTACTGTGTCCAATCGTCTTTATTTCCGCGCTGATAGGTATTCTGCAACACTGGCGTATTCTGCCGATCTTTATTCGTCTGATCGGCACCCTGCTGTCGAAGGTGAACGGCATGGGCAAGCTGGAATCATTCAATGCCGTCAGCTCGCTGATCCTCGGCCAGTCGGAAAACTTTATTGCTTACAAAGGCGTACTCGGGGACCTTTCTCCGCGTCGCCTGTTCACGATGGCGGCGACCGCCATGTCAACGGTATCGCTGTCGATCGTCGGCGCCTATATGACCATGCTTGATGCGAAATACGTGGTGGCGGCGTTGATTCTTAATATGTTCAGCACCTTTATTGTGCTGTCGATTATTAACCCTACGCGCCCCGGCAGCGAAGCTGAAATAAAGCTTGAAAAGATGCATGAATCGCAGAGTTTCTTTGAAATGCTGGGCGAATATATCCTGGCGGGCTTTAAGGTGGCGATGATTATTCTGGCGATGCTAATCGGCTTTATCGCCCTGATTAGCGCCGTTAATGCGTTATTTGCGACCGTTTTCGGCCTAAGCTTCCAGCAAATCCTCGGTTACGTGTTTTATCCGCTGGCGTGGCTGGTGGGTATTCCATTAAGCGACGCGCTAAATGCCGGGAGTATTATGGCCACCAAGCTGGTCGCTAACGAATTCGTGGCGATGATCGAGCTGCAGAAAATTGCCGCCAGCATGACGCCGCGCGGGCTAGGGATCCTTTCCGTGTTTCTCGTCTCGTTCGCCAACTTCGCCTCCATTGGCATCATTGCCGGGGCGATTAAAGGGCTTAACGAGCAACAGGGCAACACCGTTTCCCGCTTCGGCCTGCGTCTGGTCTATGGCGCGACGCTGGTTAGCCTGCTGTCCGCCAGTTTTGCCGGGCTGGTGCTGTAACTCGTCGGGCGGGGGCTCTCCCCGCCCTGTTCGTCAGAAATGTACGCACACCGGCTGATCAACGCGCATAACGGACTCCTGGGCGAATCGCGTCTTATACGTATTACGCAGCGCTTCAATCCCCTGCTCACTTTTCGCATCATTGCTGTGAATCAGCATCAGCGCCTTGCTGGACTCGCGGGCCACTGCGCCATTGTTACCTAACCACTGGCCGCGGGCATCAAAAACCGTCAAGCCATCGCGAAAACGCGGCGTCACATCGCGGTCGACAAACTGCTGCCACTCCTGGGCGGTAATATCTTTCCCCGCTGGCCGGCTAAGGCCGAAATAAAGGGTGGTTTGCACCATCGCGTTGTCCGCCGGACAGGCGTTATTATCAACGCGCGCGGCGCTTTTCTCGGATGGCGCCACGCATCCTGTCAACAGTGCGGCAACGATCAGCGCCGCGGCGGCCTGGGGTAATTTCATTTGCTATCCTCATTGTTTTTTGTACCCAGATATCAGCGTATTTTCAGTGAATTAGCAAGAGAGGCGCGAACATTACTCTCTGGCGATACGGCGTATTTTCTTTTGTTCTACACTGATAAACACAGCCTGGGCGAAATTCTTTTTTAAATTATTTCCTGCGTTTTTTATTTCAAAGACTTCTCTATAGTTGAGCGTTTTTAACTGGCCTGGCGGCCGCGTAAAATAACAACTGGAATAATTCATGATAGAAAATAATGAGTTAGCTAATATTGAGAAAAGAATTGTCACCCGCTTTCTCGATATGTTTATTAAGTTCGGCTTGATACTGGCGCTGGCCTCCTTCTGCTTTACCGTCTTCTCGCCGTTCCTGAACATGATGCTATGGGCGCTGATCCTGGCCGTCACCCTCTACCCTTTACATCAACACATCGCGCGACGTATCGGCGGGCGACAGGGGCTGGCATCAACCATATTGGTATTATTCGGCCTGCTGATTATCGTCATACCGACCATTTTCATGGTGACCTCGCTTGGCGAAAGCGCCGGTAGCCTGATTGATAAGGTCAGCGGTAGCGATCTCACGCTGCCGCCGCCATCGGCCAACGTCGCCTCTATTCCCCTCGTAGGCGGTAAGCTGTATGCGTTCTGGCTGAAGGCCTCGGCGGACCTGCCGGCGGTACTGAGCAGTTATCACACGCAAATTGGCGAGGCGGCGAAACTGGTGCTCGGCGTGCTGGCAAGTATGGGCGGCGGGCTGCTGGGCTTTGTCCTCTCCTTTATTGTCGCCGGCGCTATCATGACCTGGGGCGCGGCAGGCGCCAACAGCGCTAAACGTATTGCCATCCGTATCACCGACGAAACTAAAGGTGTTGCCCTGAGCCGTCTGTGCACCGGCACCATCCGCGCCGTCGCGCAGGGGGTGATCGGCGTGGCGCTGATTCAGGCCTTGCTGACGGGAATTATCATTGCATTGGCGGGGATCCCGGCCGCCGGTATCTTCTTCGTGCTGGCGCTGGTGCTCGGTATCGCGCAAATCCCGGTGATACTGGTCACCGCCCCGGCGATTGCCATTATGTGGATGACCGGCGACCACGGCACCGCGGTGAATATCGTGTTTACCGTCCTGCTGATTGTCGCCGGGATGGTCGATAACGTCCTCAAACCGCTAATGCTGGGGCGCGGCGTAGACGCGCCGATGCCGATCGTTCTGCTCGGCGCGTTGGGCGGCATGGCCACCGATGGCATTCTCGGGATGTTTATTGGCGCCACTCTGCTCTCCATCGGGTATCTGATCTTCATGAACTGGGTAAACGAAGGCGCGGCGAAGTAACCGCCTGACCGCCAGCAGCTTTCCGCCGGGCCGTACAGGCGGCAAAAAAAACGGCTCCCTGATGGGAGCCGTTGCGGTTTCTGGTGCTCGCTACTTTTATTCAGCGGTAGCGCGTACCGGCGGCGCAGAATGGTAATGCGCGTCCGCTTCGGCAAAACGCTGCTGCATGGCCGCCGATGGCGCTTTGCCCAGCAGGCTGAAGACCACAATCCCGATACTGCCGAACAGGAAGCCAGGGATGATTTCATACAGTCCCAACCAGCCGAACTGTTTCCAGACGATAACCGTAACCGCGCCAATAATCATCCCGGCCAGCGCGCCGTTACGAGTCATACGCGACCACATCACCGAGAACAGCACCACCGGGCCAAATGCGGCGCCGAAGCCTGCCCATGCGTAGCTGACCAGACCCAGTACGCGGTTTTCCGGGTTAGCGGCCAGCGCAATCGCAATCAGCGCTACCACCAGCACCATGAAGCGGCCGATCCAGACCAACTCTTTCTGACCGGCGTTTTTACGCAGGAAGGCTTTATACAGATCTTCGGTAATCGCGCTGGAGCAGACCAGCAGCTGGCAGCTCAGGGTCGACATGACCGCCGCCAGAATGGCCGACAGCAGGATCCCGGCAATCCACGGGTTAAACAGGATTTGCGCCAGTTCGATAAATACCCGTTCGGCGTTCTGATTAACCGCGCCCGCCAGGCTCGGGTTGTTATTAAAGTAGGCGATACCGAAGAAACCGACCGATACCGCGCCCGCCAGACAGAGGATCATCCAGGTCATACTAATACGACGCGCATGAACAATGCTGTGGTGAGAATCCGCCGCCATAAAGCGCGCCAGAATATGCGGCTGGCCGAAATAACCGAGACCCCAACCCATCAGCGAAATAATCGCCACGAAGTTCAGTCCCTTGAGCATGTCGATATTTTCGATGCTTTTTTGCTTAATCACTTCCAGCGAATCGCCGAAACCGCCGACCGAGATAATCACCATCACCGGCGTTAAAATCAGCGCGAAGATCATCAGGCTGGCCTGCACGGTATCGGTCCAGCTCACCGCCAGGAAACCGCCCACGAAGGTATAGATGATTGTCGCGGCGGCACCGGCCCACAGCGCGGTTTCATAGCTCATACCGAAGGTGCTTTCGAACAGACGTGCGCCGGCAACAATCCCGGAAGCACAATAAATAGTGAAGAACAGTAAGATAACCAGCGCGGAGATAATACGCAGCACACGGCTTTTATCTTCGAAGCGTCCGGTAAAATAGTCCGGCAGCGTCAGGGCGTTGTTGTTGACTTCGGTATGCACGCGCAGGCGCCCGGCCACCAGTTTCCAGTTAATCCACGCCCCCAGGGTCAGGCCGATGGCGATCCAGCTTTCGGAAATCCCGGAGAGAAAAATCGCCCCCGGTAACCCCATCAGCAGCCAGCCGCTCATATCTGATGCACCGGCAGAGAGCGCGGTCACAAATGGCCCAAGGCTGCGGCCGCCGAGAATATAATCGTCAAAGTTCTTGGTTGAGCGCCAGGCAATAAAACCTATCAGTACCATGCCAAAAATATAAACAATAAACGTCACCAACATGGGTGTGCTAATAGCCATGCAAATCTCCAGAATTTATTTCGACAACGTCCAACTTTGTCGTTTTATCCACTACCGGAACGGGGTAATGGCGTATTGGTTGTATTGGGCGAGCGTATCCTGACGGATGCGTCGGTATTTCACAAACGATTTAACACAGCATTTACACGAAAGTTGTCTCAGGAAAAATAGCAATTTTCTATAGGTTGCACTCCCTCACGTTTTTACGGGTTGCACCTGAAAAAACTGTTAAGCAACGCAGATAAATACGTTATTTGAATGAGGCTATTTATTGGAAAATCTTATCAAGGCTATTAACAATTCATTCATTTCTCAGCTTGCTAGCCAGGTCACAATTAACAAGGTTGCACAAAGTTGCAACATGGGTGATATTTCTACGCAACCAATAAAAGGGCATTACATAGCTAACAGGAGTTCCCGCAATGGGCACCACCACCATGGGTGTAAAACTTGACGACGCCACGCGCGAACGCATTAAGTCCGCCGCGAGCCGTATTGACCGCACGCCGCACTGGCTGATTAAGCAAGCCATCTTCAACTATCTGGAAAAGCTGGAAAACGACGAGACGCTACCGGAACTGCCGGCGCTCCTTTCCGGCGCCGCCAATGAAAGCGATGAAGCAGGCACTCCGGCGGACGAGCCGTATCAGCCGTTCCTTGAGTTCGCCGAACAAATTCTGCCGCAATCGGTCAGCCGCGCGGCGATCACCGCCGCCTGGCGACGCCCGGAAACCGATGCGGTACCGATGTTGCTGGAGCAGGCCCGTCTGCCGCAGCCGTTAGGCGAACAGGCGCACAAGCTGGCCTACCAGCTGGCGGAAAAGCTACGCAACCAGAAAACCGCCAGCGGCCGCGCTGGCATGGTGCAGAGCCTGCTGCAGGAGTTCTCGCTTTCCTCGCAGGAAGGCGTGGCGCTGATGTGCCTGGCCGAAGCGCTGCTGCGCATTCCGGATAAAGCCACCCGCGATGCGCTAATCCGCGACAAAATCAGCAACGGCAACTGGCAATCGCATATCGGCCGCAGCCCGTCGCTGTTCGTTAACGCCGCCACCTGGGGGCTGTTGTTTACCGGGAAACTGGTGTCGACGCATAATGAGACCAGCCTCTCCCGCTCGCTGAACCGCATTATTGGCAAGAGCGGCGAACCGCTGATCCGCAAAGGCGTGGATATGGCGATGCGCCTGATGGGCGAGCAGTTCGTCACTGGCGAAACCATCGCCGAAGCGCTGGCCAACGCCCGCAAGCTGGAAGAGAAAGGGTTCCGTTACTCCTACGATATGCTCGGCGAAGCCGCGCTGACCGCCGCCGATGCGCAGGCCTATATGGTCTCTTATCAGCAGGCGATCCACGCCATCGGTAAAGCCTCCAACGGCCGCGGCATTTATGAAGGGCCGGGGATCTCAATTAAACTTTCCGCGCTGCACCCGCGCTACAGCCGCGCGCAGTATGACCGGGTCATGGAAGAGCTCTATCCGCGCCTTAAATCGCTGACGCTGCTGGCGCGCCAGTACGACATCGGCATTAACATCGATGCCGAAGAGGCCGACCGCCTGGAGATCTCCCTCGACCTGCTGGAAAAACTATGCTTCGAACCGGAGCTGGCCGGCTGGAACGGTATCGGCTTTGTTATTCAGGCCTATCAGAAACGCTGCCCGTTTGTGATTGATTCGCTGATCGACATGGCGACCCGCAGCCGCCGTCGCCTGATGATTCGCCTGGTGAAAGGCGCCTATTGGGATAGCGAAATCAAACGCGCGCAGATGGAAGGCCTCGAAGGCTATCCGGTTTATACCCGTAAGGTCTACACCGACGTTTCGTATCTCGCCTGCGCCAAAAAGCTGCTGGCGGTACCGAACCTGATTTATCCGCAGTTTGCCACCCATAACGCCCATACGCTGGCGGCTATCTACCAGCTGGCGGGGCAAAACTACTACCCTGGCCAGTACGAGTTCCAGTGCCTGCACGGCATGGGCGAACCGCTGTATGAGCAGGTCGTGGGCAAAGTCGCCGACGGCAAACTAAACCGTCCGTGTCGTATCTACGCGCCGGTCGGTACCCATGAAACGCTGCTGGCGTATCTGGTGCGTCGTCTACTGGAAAACGGCGCCAATACCTCCTTCGTTAACCGTATCGCGGATAATACCCTGCCGCTGGACGAACTGGTGGCCGATCCGGTCAGCGCGGTCGAAAAACTGGCGCAGCAGGAAGGCCAGGCCGGCCTGCCGCATCCGAAAATTCCGCTGCCGCGCGATCTCTACGGTAACGGCCGCAGCAACTCCGCCGGTCTGGATCTGGCTAACGAACACCGACTGGCCTCCCTCTCCTCTTCGTTGCTTAACAGCGCGCTGCATAAATGGCAGGCGCTACCGATGCTGGAGCAGCCGGTGGTAGAAGGCGAGATGCAGCCGGTCATTAACCCGGCGGAACCGAAAGATATCGTCGGCTACGTCCGCGAAGCCAGCGATGCCGAAGTGCAGCAGGCGCTGACAAGCGCTATCAATAACGCGCCAATTTGGTTCGCCACTCCGCCGCAGGAACGCGCCGCCATTCTTGAGCGCGCTGCCGTACTGATGGAAAGCCAGATGCCGACCCTGATGGGGATCCTGGTGCGCGAAGCTGGCAAAACCTTCAGCAACGCCATTGCTGAAGTGCGCGAAGCGGTCGACTTCCTTCACTATTATGCCGGTCAGGTGCGCGACGATTTCGATAATGAAACCCACCGTCCATTGGGCCCGGTCGTCTGTATCAGCCCGTGGAACTTCCCGCTGGCGATCTTCACCGGCCAGATTGCCGCGGCGCTGGCGGCAGGCAACAGCGTGCTGGCCAAACCGGCCGAGCAGACGCCGCTTATCGCCGCGCAAGGCGTAGCGATTCTGCTGGAAGCCGGCGTACCGCCGGGGGTGATTCAACTGCTGCCGGGCCGCGGGGAAACCGTCGGCGCCGCGCTAACCTCAGACGAACGCGTTCGCGGCGTAATGTTTACCGGTTCGACCGAAGTAGCGACGCTGCTGCAGCGCAACATCGCTAACCGCCTTGATGCGCAGGGCCGTCCGACACCGCTTATCGCGGAAACCGGCGGCATGAACGCGATGATCGTCGACTCGTCGGCGCTCACCGAGCAGGTGGTGATCGACGTACTGGCCTCGGCTTTCGACAGCGCCGGCCAGCGCTGTTCCGCCCTGCGCGTGCTTTGCCTGCAGGAAGAAGTCGCCGACCATACGTTAACCATGCTGCGCGGCGCGATGAGCGAATGCCGGATGGGTAATCCGGGTCGCCTGACCACCGATATCGGCCCGGTAATCGACGCGGAAGCCAAAGAGAATATCGAACGCCATATTCAGGCGCTGCGCGCGAAAGGCCGCAATGTCTTCCAGGCGGTACGTGAAAATAGCGAAGATGCCCGCGAGTGGAATCATGGTACTTTCGTGGCGCCGACGCTTATCGAACTCGAGAGCTTCGACGAACTGAAAAAAGAGGTCTTCGGCCCGGTTCTGCACGTGGTGCGCTATAACCGTAACGAACTGGATAAGCTGGTTGAGCAGATTAACGCCTCCGGCTACGGCTTGACCCTCGGCGTGCATACCCGTATCGACGAGACCATTGCGCAGGTCACCGGCAGCGCGAAAGTCGGTAACCTGTACGTCAACCGCAATATGGTTGGCGCGGTGGTCGGCGTACAGCCGTTCGGCGGCGAAGGGTTATCGGGCACCGGCCCGAAAGCCGGCGGCCCGCTGTACCTGTATCGTTTGCTGTCCAGTCGCCCGCAGGGCGCGGTCGGCGTCACTTTCGCCCGCCAGGATGCGGAGCGTCCGCTGGACGCCCAGTTGAAAACGCTGCTGGAGAAACCGCTGCAGGCGCTGCAGCAGTGGGCGGCTGGCCGTCCTGAACTGCAGGCGCTGTGTCAGCAATACAGCGAGCTGGCGCAAAGCGGCACCCAACGCCTGCTGCCAGGGCCAACCGGCGAGCGCAATACCCTGACGCTGATGCCGCGCGAGCGCGTATTGTGCGTGGCGGATAACGAGCAGGACGCGCTGATTCAGCTGGCGGCGGCGATGGCGGTTGGTTGTGAAGTGCTGTGGCCGGATAGCGCCCTGCAGCGCGAACTGGCGAAGAAACTGCCGCGTGAGGTCAGCGAGCGGATTCATTTTGCGAAAGCGGATCAGTTGACCAGTCAGGCCTTCGACGCGGTCATTTATCATGGTGATTCCGATCAGCTGCGCGAGCTGTGTGAGCAGGTGGCGGCGCGCGACGGGGCAATTGTATCGGTGCAGGGCTTTGCCCGCGGCGAAACCAATCTGCTGCTGGAGCGCCTGTATATCGAGCGTTCATTGAGCGTCAACACCGCCGCGGCAGGCGGTAACGCCAGCCTGATGACCATCGGCTAAAACGGGCTCCCCGGTGGCGCTACGCTTACCGGGGCTACATAACCCCGCCAAAGGGTAGCCCGGCCGCCATCCGGGACATCTACGGCGTGTTCAACTAATGACAGCCGACGTTAGCTGTGCTTAATTAAGGCTCCCGGACGGGAGCTTTTTTTTATGGGAGTAGAACGATGAAACGCACTTTAATTGCCGTGGCTGCCCTATTAGCCAGCGGCGCGGCGTGGGCGGATGACTGCAGCAATGCCAACACGCAAACCGAAATGAACCAGTGCGCCGCCGCACAATATCAGGCGGCCGATAAAAAGCTGAATGAGACCTGGGAGCAGGCGCTGAAACGCGCCTCCGGCAAACAGCTTGAATTGCTGAAAAAAGCCCAGCAGGCGTGGATTTCCCTGCGTGACGCCGACTGCGCGTTTCTCGCTTCCGGCGCGGAAGGCGGCAGTATGCAACCGATGCTGATAAGCCAGTGCATGACCGATAAGAGCGTCGAGCGCGAAGCCTTCCTCGCCTCGCTGCTTCAGTGCGAAGACGGCGACCAAAACTGCCCGCTGCCGCCAGCTAATTAACGTACGCGGATCCCTTCGATAATCATCCGCTGCACGTTATCCACAGTTTGCTGGAAAAACTGCTCATCCTGCAGCGTTGCGCCGGTTACCGCCTCCACCTGAGTGGCGAAATCGGCGTAATGCTGCGTCGTCGCCCAGATCATAAAGATAAGGTGCTGCGGATCGACCGCCGCCAGCTTGCCGCTATCAATCCATGACGAGATTATCGCCGACTTTTCATCTATCAACGCCTTCAGATCGCCGGTCAGTTCGCCCATGAGCAGCGGCGCCCCCTGTAGCATCTCCAGACAGAACAGTCTGGAGGCCTGAGGATGATCGCGCGATACTTCAAGCTTAAGGCGAATATATTCGCGGATCGCCACCAGCGGGCTGATATCTTCGCGAAATGCCCGCAACGGCGCCAGCCAGATGGCGAGGATCCGCTGCAGCACGGCAACGTACAGCGCCTCTTTTGACGGGTAGTAATAGAGTAAATTGGTTTTCGATACCCCGGCCAGTTCAGCGACCTGTTCCAGCCGCGTACCGTGAATGCCGAACTGCGAGAAGGTCTCCAGCGCAGCGGCCAGAATGGCCTCTTTTTTGGCGCTCACCGCCTGTGAACGCTTGCCGGTTTTTTTCACGGCGCCCTGTGCCATACGTCTTCTCCTTCAGTAGTCGTCTTCAGCATAGCAAAAGCCCCTCGCCGACACGACCCTGCGCACTCCGATCGCGCATGACTGCCGTTTTTTCGTGCACTGATTTTGACCATTCGGTCCACATTTTCATCATCAAATCCGGCAACCATTACACAACACATTAATAACAAAACCTTTTTTAAAACTGGCATTACCTTTGCTTTATTTCCACTGCGAGGTGGTTCGGGGAGAGGCAGGATGCCGCACCGCGCGATTTCATCTTCCATGACGACAGAGAGGTAGTTATGAAAATCGGTGTTTTCGTTCCCATTGGTAATAACGGCTGGTTAATTTCCACGCATGCGCCGCAGTATATGCCGTCCTTCGAACTGAATAAGGCGATTGTGCAGAAGGCCGAGCGCTACCATTTCGACTTCGCGCTCTCCATGATCAAACTGCGCGGCTTTGGAGGAAAAACGGAATTCTGGGATCATAACCTGGAATCGTTCACCCTGATGGCCGGTCTGGCGGCGGTGACGTCGAAGATAGAGATTTATGCCACCGCCGCGACGCTGACGCTCCCTCCGGCCATCGTCGCCCGCATGGCGTCCACTATCGACTCTATCTCCGGCGGACGTTTTGGCGTGAATCTGGTGACCGGCTGGCAAAAACCGGAATATGACCAGATGGGGATCTGGCCCGGCGATGAATACTTCGCCAGTCGCTATGACTACCTGACTGAATACGTTACGGTTCTGCGCGACCTGTGGGGCACCGGGCGCAGCGATTTTAAAGGTGATTACTTCACCATGAACGACTGCCGGGTCAGCCCGCGGCCCTCGCAGCCGATGAAGGTTATCTGCGCCGGGCAAAGCGACGCCGGCATGGCGTTCTCCGCCCAACACGCCGACTACAACTTTTGCTTTGGCAAAGGGGTTAATACCCCCGCCGCCTTCGCGCCCACCGCCGCACGGATGATGCAGGCGGCGGAAAAAACCGGCCGCGACGTTGGCTCCTACGTGCTGTTTATGGTGATCGCCGACGAAACTGACGAAGCGGCCCGCGCTAAATGGGAACACTACAAGGCCGGCGCGGATGAAGAGGCGCTGGCATGGCTGACCGAACAGAGCCAGAAAGATACCCGCTCCGGCAGCGATACCAACGTCCGCCAGATGGCCGACCCCACCTCCGCGGTCAACATCAATATGGGCACCCTCGTCGGCTCTTATGCCAACGTCGCCCGTATGCTCGATGAGGTGGCGGCGGTCCCCGGTACCGACGGCGTACTGCTGACCTTCGATGATTTCCTGCAGGGCATTGACGCCTTCGGCGAACGTATTCAGCCGTTGATGCGCTGCCGTGACCATATTGCTCCCATTACCCGCGAGGTGGCCTGATGATTACCCTTCCCGCTCGCCCGGAATCGCTGACCTTCGCGCCCCAGCACAGCGCGCTGATCGTGGTCGATATGCAAAACGCCTATGCAAGCCAGGGCGGATATCTGGATCTCGCCGGTTTTGACGTCTCCGCCACCCGGCCGGTTATCGATAATATTAATCTCGCGGTGGCCGCCGCCCGCGCCGCAGGCATGTTAATTATCTGGTTCCAGAATGGCTGGGACGAACAGTATGTGGAAGCCGGCGGCCCCGGCTCGCCGAATTACCATAAATCCAACGCGCTGAAGACCATGCGCCAACGCCCGGAACTGCAGGGCAAGCTGCTGGCAAAAGGCGGTTGGGATTATCAACTGGTTGACGAATTGCGGCCGCAGGAGGGCGATATCGTCCTGCCGAAACCGCGCTACAGCGGCTTTTTCAATACCCCTCTCGACAGCATTTTACGCAGCCGCGGTATTCGCCACCTGGTGTTCACCGGCATCGCCACCAACGTCTGCGTCGAATCGACGCTGCGCGATGGTTTCTTCCTTGAATACTTCGGCGTGGTGCTGGAGGATGCCACCCATCAGGCAGGCCCCGCCTTCGCGCAACAGGCGGCGTTGTTCAACATTGAAACCTTTTTCGGCTGGGTCAGCGATGTCGGCAGCTTCTGTCGCGCCATAGAACCCGCCGCCCCGCTCGCTTTTTGCGAGGAGAAACGCTATGCCTAAACAGGTGATTATTCCCCCCGGCACCGCTACGCCGATTGCCCCCTTTGTTCCTGGGACGCTCGCCGACGGGGTGGTGTATGTCTCCGGCACTCTGCCGTTTGATAAGCAAAACGATGTGCTCTACCCCGGCGACCCAAAGGCGCAAACCCGTCACGTGCTGGAGACCATCAAATGCGTTATCGAAACGGCGGGGGGCAGTATGGCGGATGTGACCTTCAACAGTATCTTTATTACCGACTGGCAAAATTACGCCGCGATTAACGAGGTCTACGCCGAGTTTTTCCCCGGTGATAAACCGGCGCGTTTCTGTATTCAGTGCGGGCTGGTGAAACCCGATGCGCTGGTGGAAATTGCCAGCGTCGCCCATATCGGTACTCCAACATGATGAGGCTCAATATTGCCCCGCCGCCGTGGCCCGGCGCGCCGGTGGTGGTGCTGAGCGCCGGGCTTGGCGGCGCTGGCGCGTACTGGCTGGCGCAGCGGGCGGCGCTGGAACAGCATTATCAACTGGTGCTCTATGACCATAACGGTACCGGGGAGAATCGCGGCCCGTTGGCGGAAAATTACAGTATGGCGACCATGGCGCAGGAGCTTTTCCTCGCTCTGCAAGCGGCCGGTCTCACGCGCTTCGCGCTGGTGGGCCACGCGCTGGGGGCGCTGATTGGCCTGCAGCTGGCGCTCGACTATCCACGCGCGGTCAGCGCCCTGGTGCTGGTCAACGGCTGGCTGACGCTGTCGCCGCATACCCGCCGCTGCTTTCAGGTCCGCGAACGCCTGCTGCATGCCGGCGGCGTTCAGGCGTGGGTCGAGGCTCAACCGCTGTTTCTCTATCCGGCAGAGTGGATGGCAGCCCGCCTGCCGCGTCTCGAAGCGGAAGACGCGTTGGCCATTAGCCATTTCCAGGGCAAGGAGAATCTATTGAAACGGCTGCAGGCCCTGAAACAGGCGGATTTTTCGCGCCGCGCGGCGGCTATCGCCTGCCCGACGCTCATCATCAGCGCCGCCGACGACCTGCTGGTCCCCGCCTCCTGCTCGCGAATGCTGCAGGCGGCGATACCCGGTAGCCGACTCGTGGAAATGGCCTGGGGCGGCCATGCCTGTAACGTTACCGACAGCGACACTTTTAACCCTATCTTACGCGACGGTCTGGCGGCCCTGCTGCCGGTCGCCGAGGAGAATATATGAGCGAAGCAATCAACCAAAAGGCTTGCGAAACCCTTTTCACCCGTGCCCGGACCTACAATGGCTGGCGAGATCTCGCGGTTAGTGACCAGCAACTGCGGGCAATTTACGACCTGATGAAAATGGGGCCGACCTCGGCCAACTGTTCACCGGCGCGAATCGTTTTTGTGCGCAGCGCCGAGGGCAAAGCGAAACTCCGCCCAACGCTCTCCAGCGGCAATGTGGAAAAAACCATGCAGGCGCCGGTCACCGCCATCGTGGCCTGGGATAGCGCGTTTTACGACCGCCTGCCCGCGCTGTTTCCCCACGGCGACGCCCGGAGCTGGTTTACTTCCAGCCCGCAGCTGGCTGAGGAAACCGCCTTTCGCAACAGCTCGCTGCAGGCGGCGTATCTGATTTTCGCCTGCCGCTCGCTGGGCCTCGACACCGGCCCGATGTCGGGGTTCGAGCGCGAGAAAGTCGATGCGGCGTTTTTCGCCGACAGCGGCTGGAAAAGCAATCTGCTGGTGAATATCGGCTATGGCGACCCCGGCAAACTGTACGACCGACTGCCGCGCCTGACCTTTGATGAAGCCTGCCTGCTGGTATAAGGAGACGATAATGAACCTAGCGGATCGACACAGTTTTCGCGACGCCATGGCCCACGTCGGCGCGGCGGTGAACATTATCACCACCGAAGGACCTGCCGGGCGCGCCGGTTTTACCGCCAGCGCGGTCTGCAGCGTAACGGACACCCCGCCTACGCTGCTGGTGTGCCTCAACCGTTCGGCCTCGGTCTGGCCGATATTCAGCGAGCATCAGACCCTTTGCGTCAATACCCTCGCGGCAGGGCAGGAGGAATTATCGACTATCTTTGGCGGCAAAACCCCGATGGCGGAACGTTTCGCCGCCGCCGTCTGGCAAACCGGCGCGACCGGCTGCCCGCGGCTGAAAGAGGCGCTGGTCAGTTTCGACTGCCGCATCGACCAGCGACTGCAGGTCGGCACCCATGACATTCTGTTTTGCCAGGTCGTGGCTATCAGCCGCCAGCCGGAACCGCGCGGTCTGATGTGGTTTGACCGCGGCTACCACACGCTTATGCGGCCCGTTTGTTAACCTCTCACCCGGGATATCATCATGGCACTCTTCAGTTTTCCTCGCTGGCAGTTAACCTCCCCCGCCGCGGATGCCGGCGTTGTCGCCCCGGATGAACGTTTATCCGCCGCACAAACGCTGATCATGGGCGTGCAGCACGCCGTGGCGATGTTTGGCGCGACCGTATTAATGCCTTTATTGATGGGGCTTGATCCGAACCTGGCTATCCTGATGTCGGGAGTGGGCACTCTGCTGTTCTTTGTCGTCACTGGCGGTCGGGTACCGAGCTATCTTGGATCCAGCGCCGCCTTCGTCGGCGTGGTCATCACCGTTACCGGCTTTACCGGCCAGGGGTTGAATCCTCATCTCAGCGTCGCCCTCGGCGGCATCATCGCCTGCGGGCTGCTCTATACCCTGATTGGGCTGGTGGTGATGAAAATCGGCACCGGCTGGATAGAGCGTCTGATGCCGCCCGCGGTAACCGGCGCGGTGGTGATGGCGATCGGTCTTAACCTGGCGCCGATTGCCGTGCACAGCGTTTCCGCCAACGCCTTCGACAGCTGGATGGCGATGCTGACGGTGCTTTGTATCGGCGCCGTCGCGGTATTTACCCGAGGACTGCTGCAGCGTCTGCTTATCCTGGTGGGGCTCATTATCGCCTGTGCGCTCTATGCGCTGCTGGCCAACGGATTCGGTCTTGGCAAACCGCTGGATTTTGCCCCGGTCGCTCAGGCGGCATGGTTTGGGGTCCCGCACTTTACTTCGCCCACCTTTGACAGCCAGGCGATGCTGCTGATAGCGCCAGTGGCCATCATTCTGGTGGCGGAAAACCTGGGGCATTTGAAGGCCGTCGCGGGAATGACTGGACGCAATCTGGATCCCTGGATGGGGCGCGCGTTTGTCGGCGACGGGCTAGCGACCCTGCTTTCCGGCGCCTGCGGCGGTAGCGGCGTCACCACCTATGCGGAGAACATCGGCGTTATGGCGGTGACCAAAGTCTATTCAACGCTGGTGTTTGTCGCCGCGGCGCTGATCGCCATCCTGCTCGGTTTTTCACCCAAGTTCGGCGCCCTGATTCATACGATTCCAGGCCCGGTAATTGGCGGCGCGTCAATCGTGGTTTTTGGTTTGATTGCGGTCACCGGGGCGAGGATATGGGTGCAAAATCGGGTCGATCTCAGCCAGAATGCGAATTTAATCATGGTGGCGGTGACTTTGGTTCTGGGCGCAGGCGATTTTACCTTGTCGCTGGGGGGCTTCCGCCTGGGCGGGATTGGGACGGCGACTTTCGGCGCTATTGCGCTGCATGCGTTGCTTAACCGCCGCCAGCATCAGGAAAAGGTGGCGAAAGCCACTACGATATAACCAGGGATGGGTTCGCCCCGGCGGTGCGGCTGCCGGGGCGAAAATTAGGGCTCGTGCCGATCCGCAAGCTCTGGTGCTTCCTCCGCCGCGATCTGCGACCGTGATTTTTTCTTCCACTTCAGCTCGCTGACCAGTACCCCGGCGAGAATAAACAGACAGCCCACCAGCGCCAGCAGCGGCAAACGCTCGCCGGCGATACGACCAAACACGCCAGCCCAAACCGGCTCGCCGGTGTAAATCAGCGTCGCCCGCGTTGGCGATACGCTACGCTGCGCCCAGTTCATGGTGACCTGAATAATGGCGCTGAAAATCCCCAACCCCAGCGCGACGGCCAGCAGTTCCGGGCGCATCGGCGGGATCGACTCCCCTGCCGGCCCCATCGCGGCAAATGCCACCAGCGAAGCGGTCGCCAGCTGTACCACCGTCACCCGGCGCACATCGACCTGACGCGCCCACGCGCTTATTAAAATGATTTCGGCAGCGATAGCCACGGCGCTTGCCAGGGTAATCATTTCGCCAATTCCCAACGCCAGCAGATTATTTTCCGGCCCCGCCAGCAGGATCAGCCCGATAAACGCCAACACGATGCCCACGCAGGACATGACGCCGGGCATGCGCCCCAGACACAGCCACTGCAACAGCGGTACCAGCGGTACATACATGGCGGTAATAAACGCCGATTTACTGCTGGAGATGGACTGTAAGCCCCAGGTTTGCAGGCTGTAACCGAGCGCAATCGCCACGCCGATCGCGACACCGGCCTTAACCTCAAGCCAGGTCAGGCCGCGTAGCGTACGCAGCGACAGTAGCGCTACCGCCAGCGCGGCGGTGGCGAAGCGCAGGCCGACGAAGAAAAACGGCCCGCTAAAGCTCACGGCGTATTGTACGGCAAGAAAGGTTCCGCCCCAGAACATGGTGATCACAATCAGGATCAGTTCCTGCGGCGTTATTGAGAGTTTGAGCGAAGACATGCGGCGACCAATAGCAAAAAATAGCTAACCAGTTTCGCAGGCGCTTCAGGCCGAAAGCAACACCCATTGACAAAAAAACCGCCGACATACGTCGGCGGCGAGGGTGATGCGGCAGGGTCGGGGGAGATTAACACCGCATCATTAAAAACAGTCCCGGCTAGCTATTGCGATTGCCGTGACTATTTTTACCCCCTTTTTTGCCAGCTTCCGAGGCGCGTTGAGGATCGTTTTTAAAGTTCCCCCCGCTGTGCTGGCCACCTTTACGACCTGCTTCTGATGCTCTGGCACGATCTTCGGCAAAGTTGCCGGAACCGCCACGATGGTTTGCCATTACTGACCTCCATTGGATTTGACATCATATTGCATTAGGTGAGTTCAGGGCCTAAGCCCCCGCGGCATATGGCATGGCCATTGTGCATCGCGTGCTTATAAGCGTAGTAAATGAAACTCATTCCCTGGGCAAATAGTCACATTCCGCAACATTTAATCGTCAAAACCAGACGCCAGCCGCGAGCGCAACCGCTAAACATTTCTTCTCTCAGCTGAAATCAGCCCTGCGCAAAATGTATCTATTTGCTACGAGATACGTTGCAAATTAATCTTTGCCATTTTGTTATAAATCAAACAAATGTTTGTTGGATTTGCACTCTGCGCCACAGGCCTTATCTTTATAGATAGCCAGTCGTTTGGCTGGACAATTACGCAACCGAGGAGTGATGCAAATGGCTAAAATTCTGGTGCTTTATTATTCCATGTATGGACACATCGAAACCATGGCCCATGCCGTTGCCGAAGGGGCAAATAAAGTTGACGGCGTTGAGGTGGTTGTGAAGCGCGTGCCGGAAACTATGCAGGCTGAAGCGTTTGCCAAAGCAGGCGGGAAAACACAAAATGCGCCCGTCGCCACACCGCAGGAACTGGCGGAGTATGATGCCATCATCTTTGGTACCCCTACCCGTTTCGGCAATATGTCGGGACAAATGCGCACCTTCCTGGATCAGACCGGCGGTCTGTGGGCTTCCGGCGCGCTGTATGGCAAAGTCGCCAGCGTCTTCAGTTCAACCGGTACCGGCGGCGGCCAGGAGCAGACAATTACCTCAACCTGGACTACCCTTGCCCATCATGGGATGATCATTGTGCCGATTGGCTACGGCGCGCAGGAGCTGTTTGATGTCTCCCAGGTGCGCGGCGGCACGCCATATGGCGCAACCACCATCGCAGGCGGCGACGGCTCCCGTCAACCAAGCCAGGAAGAGCTGGCTATCGCTCGCTATCAGGGTGAACACGTCGCCAATGTGGCTGTGAAATTACACGGCTAACCTTCAACAGGAGGAGTTGCATGCCAAATCAAGAAGCGAAGGCCCACCACGTGGGCGAATGGGCAAGCTTACGTAATACCTCTTTGGAAATCGCCGAAGCCATTTTCGAACTCGCGAATTACGATGAAAAGCTGGCGGAGAAAATTTGGGAAGAAGGCAGCGATGAGGTGCTGTCGCGAGCTTTCGCCAAAACCGACAAAGACAGCCTCTTCTGGGGCGAACAGACCATCGAACGTAAAAACGTCTGATAGCTCAATTACGCGGGCATTGCGCCCGCGCTAATTCTTCACCCGGATTGCTCCGGGTTTTTTGTTTTATTTTGCCGCCTCGTTCATGACCTTTTTGAACGTCTCCAGCGGGCAGAATCCCTGATCATCTACCGGACAACCGTTAAGCGCCAGCGTGACCCGCTGCGGCGGGGATTGCAGGCTCAATGCGTCGGCATTGCGCAGCTGTTCAGTGCTTTGATAGACATACTCAATTTTCATTAAATCGCGATTGCTGCCGCTATCGTGCCAGCGCTGGAACAGCAACTTGCCGCCGATGGGCGTGCGCTCATACTGACCAGGTAACTGATAAGGTTTAAAGTCCAACGCCGTCAGCAGCGAAGCGATGTTGGAATCATGCCCGACCAGCAGCGTTACTTTCGCCTTACCGGCGCCATCGCCCACCAGCGCATTATCGATATATTTGACCAGCGGCTTAGCGACGTTGCGCGCCACTTCCGCGGAAGTAAACAGGCTGTCCTGATAGCCATTTTTCAGCTTCGACAACACCTGCCACTGCCTATCGCTGGCAATTTCGCCCCACGCTACCTGATCCTTCGGAAAACCTTCGTAGTATTGCAGGGTGAAGGCGTCGACCAGCGAGTTGCCGACCTTCAGCGGCCCGGAGACGCCCGGCTCCTGCTGATATTTGGCGCTAAAGGTATCTTTACCGTCGCTAAGCGAGCAGACATGCTTTTCTTTACAGGATGGCGAATTGCGATAGTCGGTCATCTCTTCCAGCAGCTTGTAGCTCTCAGCGAGCTGCATCCCCTGACGCTCTTTCTCCATCGCCTGCACCGCTTTTTGCGCGAATTCGGCTGAATCATCGGTAATGACCGGATTGAAAGTAGGATCCATGGTTCCCATCTGCGGCTGATGATGCACAGGCACCCCGCAGCCCGGGAAAGCGCCGGTGATAAAGAACTGCGCGGTTGCAACGGTGCGCTGCAGGCTATTGGCGTAGGCGTAAACCGCATTTTCAGGCGGGCACTCGCCGCTGTTCACCAGCTTCTGCTGCGCCAGCCACTCACGCATATAGTGACCCATGTAGACTTCCAGCACGCCGCCTTTGGTGGTCAACTGACCGCCTGGTACATCCCACTGCGGCCAGGATTTCGGCGTCGACTGCTCAAGTACGCTGCCATTATTGGCCAGCGGCGCGCGCAGGTTATGGCGGCTCATGATCAGCACCTGTTGCAGCTGATAGCCCTCTGGCGCAACGGCGTCCTGCGCCTGCACGCCGGCGGATAACAATACAGCCCCGGCCACCGCGGCAGCGAGTAGACTTTTTTTCATCCCTTCATCCTCAGTCATTTATTATCATCGCCATCATTGTGACGGATTTATGACATTTTTGCGGGCAATGGCTCACAAACTGAGGCGTCGGTCGCTTTTTTAACACTTCAGAGATGGCCGGGAGCGGCGGATTCAGGACCGTAGATACTGTTATCGGTTTACAACTTTTTAGCTTGAGAAAAGCGTTTATCTCGTGTCGCTCCAGAGTATATCGCGCTCCCGGTTAATTTTTCTGCCATATGTTTTCCGCGGCGCAGGGAGCGCACAGAGGGCGGCTAATCGCTGCCAGGGTTTTTTCCCGGAGGCGGCGCGTTGCGCCTTCTCCGGGCTACCAAATCGCCCAGCGCTGTAGCCCCGGTAAGCGACAGCGCCACCGGGGGTTTTGAGATCACCAGCACCAGTAGTGTCAGCCAGCGTGGTGAAGAAATTAACGGCAGGCCGCACGGACCGTAGATCGGGTAAGGCGTTAGCCGCACCCGACAAAAAAACGGCACCCCGGTCGCCCGGATAAAGCGCAAGCCATAACCCGGGAGTACCTCAGTTGGTATGAACTTAACCGCTACCAAGGTATAAAACAGAGTCAGGATGAGTATCGCAGAGGGAATGGCGAAAGCGGCGTCTATTCCGGTAATGGCACCGCCGCCAGCGTACAAATCGCTTCATGTTCGCCGCCCCGGCGGTCGACCATCACCACTTTATCCCCGGCCTTTTTACCTTCGCAGGGTTTTAACACCTGCTCGACAATTCGTTCGCGAACCTGTTGGCTTTCCGACTGCGCCCAACTGGCAAAAGCCGTCAGCATAAGCGCCGAAGCAAGCAGGCCGGCAAGACTTTTTTTAAACATGCATTACTCTCAGAAAATTCTCATTCAACGATTAGCGTAACAGCCGCAGCCCCGTTCGTCTGTAAATTGACTTAACGGAGTGTTACATCCAACGCCAGGACGCCCACAGAGCGTCATAAACACATTAACACCATCAATACTTTAACATAACGAGCCATGCCGGATGTCTTTGGCACTTTTAGGTCATCTTTCGGAAACATCCCGATGATATCGTCTTCGTGAGGCGTTATTTTTTCTTCTGTTTAAACAACTCATTAGGTTAATTTATGTCGGGTTTTGTGCTCTTTATCGTGGCGATTGCTCTGCTGGGAGTCGCCGTTTACAGTCTGGTGTCCTATATCAAAGAACGCCGCGCCGCTCAGTTGCCAACCGATAAAAAAAAGAAATAATTTCACTTTGCCAATCTTTACACCCGGGCTGCGTATTACCAGGGACAGGAGCCGATCTCACGGTCGGCTTCTTCCCGTAAATACAATAAGATTCAGCTCAATACCCCATATGTTGATATGCCTTATTGACGGCTAAAACAGTCAATGACACACCGGCGCCAAAAGCAATAATGGGTATTTATCCGCTCTGGGCAATCCTGTATACCACAGTGTTTTAGGCGCAGTAACGGACTTAACCTCCAGATAGACTGGGATCTTTTCTTCTACATCAGCAATGACGGACATCGGCTGGTAAAGATATACCGGCTTTTCGCCTACTGCTCTGACATAGTGATTAGTGAACGAAAACGCACAGGCGCTTTCCATACTTTTTGAATCACTGTCTTCTTCATGCATATCGACAGTAATGACGATTCGGTTAATGACGTTGTCATCGGGCGCAGCGATCCATTTATCCACCATGCCGTACTCCGGACACTCGGTAAGGTATTCCACTTCACAGGCGTTGGCGTTAGGGATGTTCAGATGCTCCAGTACCCTCCTCAATGCATCCACACAGAAGTTATCTCCCCCACGTACCCAGACGATAAATTCAGTTCCGCGGTAATGTATAGCGATCAGAAGGGTGGATAAATTTTTTGGTAAAAATTCGGTAGAACTGACTTACCGGCTCAGTATGAATCCCCCTCTGGGTATCCGTATACCAGAGATCGCCCTCACAGTCCCAACCTTTCAGCTCCAGATAACGGTGGTCATCGAAACGATAAATAACCTGCGTCGGCGGTTGTTGCGCCTGACATCCAACGACCATAAGCATGGCCGCCAGAACGGTCCCTGATGTGTATCTCTGCTTCATAAATATTCCCTAAATATCGAGAGCTGACCGTTGGTTTCCTATATCCAGTTCCCTGTCACTTTTGGGTTTCGGCATCTCCCACTGCAGGTTTGCCAATTCCTGATTACCGGCAGCCAGGTCGCGGGATGGCCTCACCCTGGTCGCATTGTTAAATTCGTTTAACACTCCAAACTTGCCCGTGGGTAAAACTTCATTCGGTTTGTTCATAAAGAATTTGGTTACAGCTGCAGGCAATTTACCGGAACGATAATATTCAATTGCCTGTTGGTTCAAACTCAAAGGATCTCGCCAGTCTGCACGATGCAGTAGATCTTCCCAGAACTTACCCGCTTTATAGTCAAATACACGGCTTACTGAGCGTCTCTTCGCCTATAAAAGAATACACATCGGCAGCCATATTTTTGCTTCGAGGAAAGTAAAGCAAATAACGGTTTAACGTATCCTGTAATTGAATTATTTTCGTTTGTTCTGTCACAACCAAATATCCTTTTGATAAAACAGTGCCACTCAAAAATAATACGCCCAGCAACACAAAATTAAAATATAAGTTTATTATTCCATAATATATAATATTACCAGCCCATTACATTCACAGCGGAAATAAAAAACATTCATTTAAAGCCGACAAAAAAACAAAAAATGGGGTAAAGCATATATGCAAGTCATTAAAAAGGGCTCCATGATAAACATGGAGCCCTTATTCGACATCAGGCTTGCCTGCCTTGTTGTCGTGGTAACGCCATATTACGACTCCCAGGCCTGCTCCGCTTTCGTCGCGTCAAACTGCGGCGGCGGTTTACGAAAACGGCGGGTCAGGTAGGTCAGATAAAGCAATCCCAGCGCGGCCCACACCAGACCCAGTGTCAGCGAGGTCGCCTCAAGGTTCAACCACAGTACCCCCACGGTCAGCGCGCCGACCATCGGCAACAGCAGATAGTGGAAGCGGTCTTTCCAGGTTTTGTTATACCCCTTACGCCGCCAGAAGTGGTTGTATACCGAGAGATTAACGAAGGTAAAAGCCACCAGCGCGCCGAAGTTGATAAGAGCCGTCGCGGTCACCAGGTCGAAGAACAGCGCCGACAGCGCGACGATGCCCACCATAATCACGTTCAGCGCCGGGGTACGCCATTTCGGATGCACATAGCCGAAAATGCGCTCCGGGAAGACGTTATCGCGGCCCATCACGTACAGCAAGCGCGACACGCTGGCGTGCGACGCCAGGCCCGATGCCAGGGTATTAACAAAAGTGGTGCACAGGAAAATCGACTGGAACAGCTTGCCGCCGACGTACAGCGCAATTTCCGGCAGCGCGGCGTCCGGATCTTTAAAACGATGGATATCCGGGAAGAACAACTGCATAAAGAACGAGGCGACGATAAAAATAATGCCGCCGTACATTGCGGTAAGGAAGATGGCCTTCGGGATCACCCGCGCGGCATTCGGGGTTTCTTCTGAAAGCGTGGTAACGGCGTCAAAGCCGAGGAACGAGAAGCAGACAATCGTCGCGCCGGTAATAATCGGGATCAAATGCGCATTCTCACTGATAAACGGCTGCAGCGACCAAACGGTACCAACGCCCTCGCCTTTATGCAGCCCTTGTACCACCAGAATCACAAACACCACCATGATGGAGATCTGCACCAGCACGAACAAGGTATTGAAGTTGGCCACCAGGTTGACGCTTTTCAGATTCGCCGCGGTCAGAATGGCGACAAAGGTCACCACCCACACCCACGGCGGCACTTCCGGAAACAGCGCGGAGAGGTAGATCTTCGCCAGCAGGACGTTAATCATCGGCAGGAACAGGTAGTCCAGCAGTGAGGACCAGCCGACCATAAAACCGATATGCGGGCTAATTGATTTTTGCGCATAGGTGTAGGCCGAACCCGCTTCCGGGAACTGGCGCACCAGCTTGCCGTAGCTGATGGCGGTGAATAGCACCCCAGCCAGCGCCAGCAGATAAGAGGCTGGAACGTGGCCATTACTGATGCCGGAAACGATGCCGAAGGTATCAAACACCGTCATGGGGGTCAGATAAGCCAGCCCCATCATCACCACTTGCCACAGTTTGAGCGATTTACGCAGACGCGGTTTTCCCGCCTGAGCGGCGTTTTCTGCAGGAAGATTAGCAGCCATGACGCATTCCCCCCATGCCGACGACAGTTTGCGGGCACAAAGACCGGGTAACAAACCTGCTTAGCAAGGGGGTAAGACGTAAATAAAAGGGTAAGACGGACCGATGAACGGCGGTAAGTTGGCATCCAATGCGGCCAAAGAGGCCCCCTTCTCCCTGCGGATATTTGAACATCTGCATCATCTCATTTCCTCGTCACACACTGTGTCGTTAACTGAAGCCCCGTTGCCGCCTGCGCTCCTTAACGCGACATCCGGGAAATGGCTGGGCTCCCAGCAAAAAGGACGACCAGGCTCCGCTCAGGCCGTATGATGCTACTGATTAAACTAATGCGCCCCTTACGGGGCGAACATCAGGCGTTTTTCAACATCCACTCAATTTCTGTTTCTGTGATAAGACGCTCAAACTGCAGTAACTCATCATTCTTACAGGCGTGGTAAACGTGGCAGAAACGCTCGCCAAGACGCTCCCGCAGATGATCGTTTTGCATAAACTCCCACAGCGCGTCGCTCTGGCGGATCGGGAACGGCAAGCCTTCTTGTTCCAGACCGTTACCTTCCACCTCTTCCTGCAGCGGCAGCGGATTATCCAGGCCGTGCAGGATGCCGGCGAAAATCGCCGCCATCACCAGATACGGGTTGGCGTCCGCCCCGGCTACGCGGTATTCAACGCGGTGGTTATGTCGATCGCCGCACGGGATACGCAGCGCTACCGTACGGTTGTTATGCCCCCATGACGCCTGCGTCGGCACATACATGCCCGCCTGGAAGCGACGATACGAGTTCACGTTCGGCGCCAGCAGCGCCATCGACGCCGGCATCAGGTCAATCATCCCGGCCAGCACGCGTTTCAGCAGGGCTGAATCCTCGCCGTCCGCATCCGCCAGCACGTTTTCACCCTTATTGTTTTGCATGCTGATATGGATATGCATCCCGCTACCCGCATGCTCTTCATAAGGTTTCGCCATAAAAGTGGCGTGCATCTTATGCTTCTCCGCCATTAAACGCACGAGACGTTTTAATGCCAGCGCATCATCGCACGCATCCAGCACGTTATCGGTGTGGTGGAGGTTGATTTCGAACTGCCCCGGAGAGGCTTCAGCCACCGCGCCATCCGCCGGGATCAGCTGTAACTGGGCCAGTTCATCAATATCATTCAGTACATCGGCAAAATGGTTGAGGTTATCAACGGAATAGACCTGGCTTTGGGTATTGCGGTCGTCGGTGCCGGGCGCGCACGGCGGCTGCAGGTAGCCTTCGGCATCGCGTTTGCGATCGAGTAAATAGAACTCCAGCTCTACCGCTACCACGGGGAACAATCCGCGCTGGCGGAGCTGCTGCCAGAGGCGGTTGAGTACGTTCCGCGGCTCAACGTCAAAGGGAGCGCCATCTTCATCAACCATGGTCAACAAGACCTGGCCGATGTATTCCGGATCGGCGGCCGAAGGGGTCAACGTACCTAATACCGGGACACAGCTGCGGTCCGGTTCGCCCATATCCTGGCCAAGCCCGGCCTCTTCCACCACGTTGCCGAGAATATCCATCGCGAAAACGGACGCCGGGAAGTAGCAGCCTTTCTCGAGCTTGCTGAGGCTGGCGACCGGAATGCGTTTGCCGCGGAAGCAGCCGTTAAGGTCTGTGAGGAGTACATCGACGTACTGAGTGTTGGGGTAGGTTTCGAGGTAGCGCTTCACTTCTTTAGCGAACGCGCTTACCCGTCTCTCTTCCGTCTGCTGAACAAAATTCTCAACTTCTACGATATTGGTTTCCATGATTCACCGCCGTTGTTTTAGTTTTCGGACCCTGACTGAAAACGTCAAATATAATGTCCACCCTTCGAATGTGTATGCAAACAAAATGTTTGTCAAATGTTAAATTAAGTTTGCAAACGGCTATTTCCACTGCTAGATTGAGAAAATATTGAACGATATGGCCGTTTATCAGCCACTGGCGGTCATAATTTAGTCCACTTTGTGAGGGCGATCATGGAAAATATAATGTACAAGCCAGTTATTGGCGTCGTGATGTGTAGAAACAGGCTTAAGGGTCACCAGACCCAGACTCTGCAAGAAAAGTACCTGAATGCCATTATTAACGCTGGCGGACTGCCGATTGCCCTGCCGCACGCGCTGGCCGAGCCGGAACTACTGGATGCGTTAGTCGATAAACTGGACGGGATCTACCTGCCAGGCAGCCCCAGCAACGTGCAGCCGCACCTTTATGGTGAAAACGGCGATGAGCCTGACGCCGACCCCGGGCGTGATCTTCTGAGCATGGCGCTAATTAACGCCGCGCTCGAAAGGCGCATCCCCATTTTCGCCATCTGCCGAGGGCTGCAGGAACTGGTTGTCGCCACCGGCGGGACTCTGTATCGTCGTCTGTTTGAACAGCCGGAACTGCTGGAGCATCGCGAAGATCCTGAACTACCGGTGGAGCAGCAGTATGCGCCGTCCCACCAGGTGGAGGTGCAGGAAGGAGGTTTACTTTCTCAGTTAATACCGGGCTGCAACACGTTTTGGGTAAACTCGCTACACGGCCAGGGCGCAAGAACGCTGGGTTCGCGTCTACGCGTGGAGGCCCGTTCACCGGATGGGCTGGTTGAGGCGGTCAGCGTCAACGACCACCCTTTCGCGCTGGGCGTACAATGGCATCCTGAATGGAACAGTAGCGAATACGCCCTGTCGCGTATGTTGTTTGATGGTTTTATCACCGCCTGTCAGAGCCATGTCGCCGAAAAGCGGCGGCTCTGACCACTACAGTTAAGGAAATGCAAATATGAGCGATGACGGACTGGCGCCAGGGAAACGTCTGTCAGAGATCCGCCAACAGCTGGGTCTTTCACAGCGTCGTGCCGCCGAACTGTCTGGGTTAACACATAGTGCCATCAGCACCATAGAGCAGGACAAAGTCAGTCCTGCCATCAGTACGCTGCAAAAGCTGCTGAAAGTATATGGGCTGTCGCTCTCGGAATTCTTTTCTGAACCCGAAAAGCCGGATGAACCGCAGGTCGTCATTAATCAGGACGATCTTATCGAAATGGGGAGTCAGGGCGTTTCAATGAAACTGGTTCATAACGGAAATCCGAACCGTACGCTGGCGATGATTTTTGAAACTTACCAGCCTGGGACCACAACCGGGGAGAGAATAAAGCATCAGGGTGAGGAGATAGGCACCATACTGGAAGGTGAAATCGTGCTGACGATTAACGGTCAGTCGTACCACCTGGTGGCTGGACAGAGCTATGCCATTAATACCGGCATCCCTCATAGCTTCAGCAACACCTCGGCAGGTATCTGCCGCATTATCAGTGCCCACACCCCCACCACATTCTAATTTCTTAGCCTGAGCAGGTTTCAGGCTTTCTTCAGGCCTGTCGCGGCGGATGTAATATTTCCGCCGCGGCGAAGAACTCGCAGTAATAATACCTGCGCAGCGCGGAAATCTTATTTCCTGCTGGCCCAAAGATAATTAACGCCAGTGAATGGCGAAGAGACGGTTTTCTACCCCGGGGACGCCCTGCGCCCTGAGCCCCTGAAAACGCCGAACCCTATATTTTGCCGATGATGTTTTTAAGGAGTCATGATGAATTTTCAGCACCTGGCTTACTGGCAGGAAAAAGCGAAAAACCTGGCCATTGAAACGCGCTTATTTATTAACGGCGAATATTGCGCCGCGGCCGATAATACCACCTTCGAGACTATCGACCCTGCCGCACAGCAGACATTAGCGCAGGTCGCCCGCGGTAAAAAAGCCGACGTCGAACGGGCAGTGAAAGCCGCGCGCCAGGCCTTTGATAACGGCGACTGGTCGCAGGCCTCCCCGGCCCGGCGTAAAGCGGTTCTCACGAAATTTGCCGACCTGATGGAAACCCATCGTGAAGAGCTGGCGCTGCTGGAAACGCTCGATACCGGCAAACCGATCCGCCACAGCCTGCGCGACGATATTCCCGGCGCCGCCCGCGCCATTCGCTGGTACGCCGAAGCGCTGGATAAAGTCTATGGCGAAGTGGCGCCCACCGGCGGCAACGAGCTGGCAATGATCGTTCGTGAACCGATTGGCGTGGTGGCCGCGGTGGTGCCGTGGAACTTCCCGCTGCTGCTGGCCTGCTGGAAACTCGGCCCGGCGCTGGCGGCAGGCAATAGCGTAATCCTCAAACCCTCGGAAAAATCGCCGCTCACCGCCCTGCGTCTGGCAGGGCTTGCAAAAGAAGCCGGACTTCCGGACGGGGTGTTAAACGTGGTCAGCGGCTTTGGCCACGAGGCCGGGCAGGCGCTGGCGCTGCATCCTGACGTTGAAGTCATTACCTTCACCGGATCCACCCGTACCGGCAAACAGCTGCTGAAAGATGCCGGCGACAGCAACATGAAGCGCGTGTGGCTGGAAGCGGGCGGCAAGAGCGCCAATATCGTCTTCGCCGACTGTCCGGATCTGCAAAAAGCGGTCAACGCCACCGCCGGCGGTATCTTCTATAACCAGGGGCAGGTCTGCATCGCCGGAACCCGCCTGCTACTGGAAGAGAGCATCGCCGACGAGTTCCTGGCACTACTGAAAGCCCAGGCGCAAAACTGGCAGCCGGGCAATCCGCTCGATCCCGATACCACCATGGGGATGTTAATTGATAACGCCCATGCCGACAGCGTACACAGCTTTATCCGCGGCGGTGAGACCAAAAGCACGCTATTCCTCGACGGGCGGAAAAATCCGTGGCCAGCCGCCGTCGGCCCGACCATTTTCGTCGATGTCGACCCGGCATCAACCCTCAGCCGCGAAGAGATCTTCGGCCCGGTGCTGGTGGTCACGCGCTTCAAAAGCGAAGAACAGGCGCTGCAGCTGGCCAACGACAGCGACTACGGTCTCGGCGCCGCGGTGTGGACCCGCGATCTGTCGCGCGCCCACCGCATGAGTCGCCGCCTGAAGGCCGGCTCAGTCTTCGTCAACAACTACAACGATGGTGATATGACCGTCCCGTTCGGCGGCTATAAGCAGAGCGGCAACGGGCGCGATAAATCGCTGCACGCGCTGGAAAAATTCACCGAACTGAAAACCATCTGGATTGCTCTGGAGTCTTGATCATGACTGAACATACCACTAGCTACTACGCCGCCAGCGCCAACAAGTATGAACCGTTCCCAACGCTGGAGGAATCAATCAACTGTGACGTCTGCGTCGTCGGCGGCGGTTACACCGGCCTCTCCTCGGCCCTGCATCTGGCCGAAATGGGCTACGACGTGGTGGTGCTGGAAGGCGCGCGTATCGGCTTCGGCGCCAGCGGCCGCAACGGCGGACAGCTGGTTAACTCTTATAGCCGCGATATCGACGTTATTGAGAAGAACTACGGCCCGGATGCGGCCAAAATGCTCGGCAGCATGATGTTCGAAGGCGGCGATATTATTCGCGAACGCATTCAGCGCTACCAGATCCAGTGCGATTACCGCCCAGGCGGCCTGTTTGTGGCCATGAACCATAAGCAAATGGAAACGCTGGAAGAGCAAAAAGCCAACTGGGAGCGCTACGGTAATACCCAACTGGAACTGCTCGACAGCCATGCCATTCGTCGCGAAGTAGACAGCGACCGCTACGTCGGCGCCCTGCTCGACCACAGCGGCGGCCATATTCACCCGCTGAACCTCGCCATCGGCGAAGCGGACGCTATTCGTCTTAACGGCGGCCGGGTGTATGAGCAGTCGCCGGTGACCCGAATTCAGCACACCAGCCCGGCGGTGGTCAGTACCGCGCGCGGCCAGGTAACCGCGCGCTACGTGATCGTCGCCGGTAACGCCTATCTCGGCGACAAGCTTGAACCGGAGCTGGCAAAACGCAGCATGCCGTGCGGCACTCAGGTCGTGACGACCGCTCCGCTGTCGGAAGACTTAGCCCGCTCGCTGATCCCGAAAAACTACTGCGTGGAAGATTGTAACTACCTGCTGGACTACTACCGTCTTACCGGCGACAACCGCCTGCTGTACGGCGGCGGCGTGGTCTACGGCGCCCGTGACCCGGACGACGTAGAGCGGCTGATTATGCCGAAGCTGCTGAAAACCTTCCCGCAGCTGCAGGGGGTGAAAATTGACTACCGCTGGACCGGCAACTTCCTGCTGACCCTGTCGCGTATGCCGCAGTTCGGCCGTCTGGATAACAATATTTACTACATGCAGGGCTACAGCGGTCACGGCGTGACCTGTACCCATCTGGCCGGACGCTTGATTTCAGAACTGCTGCGCGGCGATGCCGAGCGCTTCGATGCCTTCGCCAAACTGCCGCACTACCCGTTCCCGGGCGGGCGCAGCCTGCGAATTCCTTTTACCGCCATGGGCGCCGCCTACTACAGCCTGCGCGATCGCCTTGGGGTCTGATTTGCCGTTCGGTTCCGTGATTAACTTTTGCTAAAGGGTGTTTATTATGAGCAACAATGAATTCCATCAGCGTCGTCTTACCGCTACCCCGCGCGGCGTGGGCGTTATGTGCAACTTCTTTGCCCAGAGCGCGCAAAACGCCACGTTGACCGATGTCGAAGGCAATGAATATATCGATTTCGCCGCCGGCATCGCGGTGCTGAATACCGGCCATCGCCATCCGCGGATGGTCGCCGCGGTTGAACAGCAGCTGCAGCAATTTACCCATACCGCCTATCAGATCGTGCCTTATGAAAGCTATGTGTCGCTAGCGGAGAAGCTCAACGAACTGGCGCCGGTGAAAGGCCCGGCAAAAACCGCCTTCTTCTCTACCGGCGCGGAAGCGGTAGAAAACGCGGTAAAAATCGCCCGTGCCCATACCGGACGCCCCGGCGTTATCGCCTTCGGCGGCGGTTTCCATGGCCGTACCTATATGACGATGGCGCTAACCGGTAAGGTCGCGCCGTACAAACTGGGCTTCGGGCCGTTCCCCGGCTCGGTATACCACGTGCCGTACCCGTCAGCGCTGCACGGTATCAGCACCGCCGATTCGATTACCGCCCTTGAACGCCTGTTCAAAGCCGATATCGAAGCCAAACAGGTGGCGGCGATTATTTTCGAACCGGTACAGGGCGAAGGCGGCTTTAACGTCGCGCCGAAAGAGCTGGTTGCCGCAGTACGCCGCCTCTGCGATGAGCACGGCATCGTAATGATTGCCGATGAAGTACAGAGCGGCTTCGCCCGCACCGGTAAATTGTTCGCCATGGATCACTATGCCGATAAACCGGATCTGATGACGATGGCTAAAAGCCTGGCGGGCGGCATGCCGCTTTCCGGCGTGGTCGGTAACGCGCAGATCATGGATGCCCCGGCGCCGGGCGGCTTAGGCGGCACCTACGCCGGTAACCCGCTGGCGGTGGCGGCTGCGCATGCGGTGCTGGATATCATTGATAACGAAGCGCTGTGCGAGCGCGCTCAGTTCCTCGGCGAGCGCCTGCTGGCGACGCTACAGGAAGTTAAGGGCTGGTGTCCGGCGCTGGTGGAAGCGCGCGGCGTGGGTTCGATGATCGCCGCCGAGTTCTTCGATCCGGCGACCGGCGAACCGTCGGCGGCGATTGCGCAGAAAATCCAGCAGCAGGCGCTGGAGCAGGGCCTGCTGCTGTTGACCTGCGGCCAGTATGGCAACGTCATTCGCTTCCTCTATCCGTTGACCATCCCGGATGCTCAATTCTCCCGCGCGCTGACGATCCTGCAGAGCGTCACTCGTCTGTAACGCCCTCCGCCGGCGGCGCTGGTCGCCGGCTGTTTTCCTCGCTGCTGACGATACACTGCTGGGGATAGTGCTGCTGAAAATAGTGGCGCAGAAACTCCACGGTGGTGCGAATTTTGGCTGAGGTCGCCAGCCGCGACACGTAGACCGCCCAGACGTTGGCGGGCTGATAATAGTCCGGCAGCACGTGTACCAAATGGCCGCTGGCGATATTTTCACTGACATCCCACCATGAACGTAATGCAATCCCCTGCCCATCCAGACACCACTGATGCACAATTTCACCATGGTTGGAGGAGAGCGGCCCGGTTACCTTGATCGCGTGCTGGCCCTCTTTGCTGTGCAGTTGCCAGACGCCAAACGGATGATCGCGCTCTTTAATCACCAGACAGGGTAAGGCTGCCAGGTCGCTTAGCTGTTTCGGCGGCGAGTGGCGGGCAAGGAACTGCGGCGACGCGCAGAGAATACGGTGGTTGGTCGCCAGCTTGCGGGCAATCAGATTCGGCGCGATATCGTCGCCGACGCGAATATCGAGATCCACCCCTTCATTGACCAAATCCACCAGCCGGTCCTGGACATCGAAGCGCAGCTCAAGTTGCGGGTACTGGCGGGCCAGCGCCGACAGCGCGGGGGCGACCACCCGGCGACCAAAGCCGAAGCTGCTGATAATCCGTAGCGTTCCCTGCGGTACCTGACGCACGTCGGAAAGCTCGTCCATCATCTCATCCACATCCTGCAGAATGCGCTGCGCCCATTCGTAGATCCGCTCCCCCTCTTCGGTAATGGTGACCCGTCGGGTGGTACGGTGCAGCAACATCACATGCAGGGTTTGCTCCAGCAGCGAAACCCGCTTGCTGACGAACGCCGGTGAGACGCCAAGCTCCTCGGCGGCGGCGGCAAAACCGGCCCGGCGAGCGACCAGCATGAACACGCGTAAATCATTTAGCAGCGGCAGATTATTCATGATCTGTGTTTTATGTTTCACCAGTTAGCGTGATTAATTATGAACCAGTCAATTATAGGATAGGCAGGTGGTCAAACATCATCGCTAAAAAGTGAGAACCGGAATGAAAAAAACCTGTCGTATTGCCGCCATCCCCGGTGACGGAATTGGTAAAGAAGTTCTGCCTGAAGGTATTCGCGTGCTGCAAGCCGCCGCGCAGCGTTGGGATCTGTCGCTGAGCTTCGAGCAGATGGAGTGGGCAAGCTGCGAATATTACGCCCATCACGGCAAGATGATGCCGGACGACTGGCGAGAGCAGTTGCAGGGCTTCGATGCTATCTATTTCGGCGCCGTCGGCTGGCCGGATACCGTCCCCGACCATATCTCCCTATGGGGTTCGCTGCTGAAGTTCCGCCGTGAGTTCGATCAGTACGTCAACCTGCGCCCGGTGCGCCTGTTCCCCGGCGTCCCCTGTCCGCTGGCAGGTAAAAAGGCCGGCGACATCGATTTTTACGTGGTGCGCGAAAATACCGAAGGCGAATATTCCGCCCTCGGCGGTCGCGCCAATGAAGGCACGGAGCATGAAGTGGTGATTCAGGAGTCGGTCTTCACCCGCCGCGGCGTTGACCGGATCCTGCGCTACGCCTTTGAGCTGGCGCAAAGCCGCCCGCGCAAAACGCTGACCTCCGCGACCAAATCTAACGGTCTGGCGATCAGCATGCCCTACTGGGATGAACGCGTGGAAGAGATGGCCAAAAGCTATCCCGAAATTCGCTGGGACAAGCAGCATATCGATATTCTCTGCGCCCGCTTCGTGCTGCAGCCGGAACGTTTCGACGTGGTCGTCGGCTCGAACCTGTTTGGCGATATTCTGTCGGATCTCGGCCCGGCCTGTACCGGCACTATCGGTATTGCGCCGTCGGCTAACCTGAACCCAAAGCGGACCTTCCCGTCGCTGTTCGAACCGGTTCACGGGTCGGCGCCGGATATTTACGGTAAAAATATCGCCAACCCGATCGCCACCGTTTGGGCCGGGGCGATGATGCTCGATTTCCTTGGTAACGGCGATGAGCGCTACCACGCCGCGCATAACGGCATTCTGGCGGCGATAGAGCAGGTGATCGCCAGCGGGCCGAAAACCCCGGACATGAAAGGCAACGCCTCAACGCAGCAGGTCAGCGACGCTATCTGCAAGGCCATTTTGGCGTAATTACCCCGCCGCTCCCCGGTGGCGCTGCGCTTACCGGGGCTACAATGGCACGCTCATGTAGATATCGCATCGGTTTGCAACGGTTTTGGTCCGGGAAAAACATGTGCTTTGTGTTAATTCAGAGCACATTGCGCTCCCGATATTTCCTCTGCGTTATGGCTCTCATGGCGCAGGGAGCGCACAGAGGGCGGCCATTCGCCGCCGCCCTCTGTACTCCCGGGCTCTGGCCGCCAAAATCGCCACTTCGTGGTACCTTCGACTTATCCCTGCAGGCTTCGGGTCGGGCCGAGGCAACGTCCTTGCAAAACACGGCCCTCAGCCCGCATCCATGCGGGCTGCCCCGGCCTTCCGGGAACGTCTCAGCGATTTTGAGGCCACCAACACCAGCAGTTTCAGCCAGCGTGGTGAATAAATAAAAGGCAGGTCGCTCGGACCGTAGCCCGGGTAAGGCGTAGCCGCTACCCGGGAAAACTCGCGCCAACTCCCCTCTCTCCTCTGAATGCAGAATCCCCCACGATTGACAAGTGAACCGCATCACAGCGGCGAACTTTATTGATTCCTGAAAGGAAAGAACCTGCGCCAATTCACCTTTTATTATTTCCGTTCCGTGTTTTATTGCTTCACGAATCGGCCAATTGTTTAATTCATGTAACGAAGAAATAATCCAATTGTTAATAGCATTTTGCTACGAACCCTGACCCTACAGCGTGATAACAACGACAGGCTAAAGCCACCGACGGGCAACCGCGCCCAGGAGATCACTCATGTTGAGCAACGTAAAGAAAAAAGATGTGCCGCTGATTGTCATCAGCCTGGCGGCCATTGTTTTCATCGCCGCTACATTAAGTCTCTTCCCCCAACAAACCGCGCAGGCGGCTAATTCGATTTTTAACGGCGTTACCCGCCTGCTGGGTTCCGCGGTACAGGTGCTGGTGCTGCTGGCGCTGGGACTGGTGTTGTATCTGGCCACCAGCAAATACGGCAATATCCGGCTCGGCGAAGGCAAAGCCGAATACAGCACTCTCTCATGGCTGTTTATGTTTATTTGCGCCGGACTCGGCTCCTCTACGCTGTACTGGGGTGTTGCCGAGTGGGCTTATTACTACCAGACCCCTGGCCTGAATATTGCGCCGCATTCAGCAAAAGCGCTGGAATACAGCATCCCATACTCTTTCTTCCACTGGGGCATTAGCGCGTGGGCGACCTACACCCTCGCCTCGCTGATCATGGCCTATCACTTTCACGTGCGGAAAAATAAAGGCCTCAGCCTCTCCGGGATCATTTCGGCGATCACCGGTGTCAATCCGCAGGGCTTCTGGGGTCGCCTGGTTGACCTGATGTTCCTGATCGCCACCGTCGGCGCGTTAACCATTTCGTTGGTGGTCACAGCCGCCACCTTCACCCGCGGCCTGTCAGCTCTCACCGGACTGCCGGATAACTTCACCGTCCAGGCGTTTGTGATCCTGCTCTCCGGCGGTATTTTCTGCATGAGCTCGTGGATTGGCATCAATAACGGCCTGCAGCGGCTGAGCAAAATGGTCGGCTGGGGAGCGTTCCTGCTGCCGTTAGTGGTATTACTGGTTGGTCCGACCGAATTCATCACCAATAACATCATCAACGCTATCGGTCTGACGAGCCAAAACTTTCTGCAGATGAGCCTGTTTACCGACCCGCTCGGCGATAGCGCCTTTACCCGCAACTGGACCGTCTTCTACTGGCTGTGGTGGATCTCCTATACCCCAGGCGTGGCGATGTTCGTCACCCGCGTCTCCCGCGGACGTAAGATTAAAGAGGTGATCTGGGGGCTTATCCTCGGCAGCACCGCCGGCTGCTGGTTCTTCTTCGGGGTGATGGAAAGCTATGCCATGCATCAGTTCGTCAACGGCGTGATTAACGTGCCGCAGGTGATGCAGTCCCTCGGCGGCGAAACCGCCGTCCAACAGGTGCTGATGTCGCTGCCGGCGGGCAAGCTGTTCCTCGCCGCCTATCTGTTCGTGATGATCGTTTTCCTCGCCTCGCATATGGATGCGGTGGCCTACACCATGGCGGCGACCAGTACCCGTAACCTGCGCGAAGGCGAAGATCCGGATCGCGGCATGCGCCTGTTCTGGTGCGTGGTGATTACCCTCATCCCGCTATCGATTCTGTTTACCGGCGCTTCGCTGGAAACAATGAAAACCACCGTGGTGCTGACCGCCTTACCGTTCCTTGCCATTTTACTGATCAAGACCGGCGGCTTTGTACGCTGGCTAAAACAGGACTACGCCCACGTGCCTGTGCATCAGATAGAAACCCATACGCCCGAGCCGATCGTTAAAGCCGAGACGCTGCCGGTTGGCGCGGTACTTAAAGGCGACGGCCAGTCGCTGTAAAAAACGCTTACTGACAATAATCACAAGGTGACCCTACATGAGCAATTTAAGCCCTGACTTTACCCTGCCGATTAACTTTTGCGCCAATCCGCAGGACGCCTGGACCATTCCGGCCCGTTTTTACACCGACAGCCAGGCGTTTGAGCACGAGAAAGAGCGTATCTTCGCCAATAGCTGGATTTGCGTCGCCCACGGCAGCGAAGTCGCCAGGCCGAACGATTACATCACCAGGGAGATCATCGGCGAAAATATCGTTATCGTCCGCGGTCGCGACAACATTCTGCGCGCCTTCTATAACGTCTGCCCGCACCGTGGCCACCAGTTGCTGAGCGGCGAAGGTAAAGCCAAAAACGTGATTACCTGCCCCTATCACGCCTGGGCCTTCAAGCTGGACGGCAATCTCGCCCACGCCCGCAACTGCGAAAACGTAGCGAACTTCGATAGCGAAAAGGCAAAGCTTATGCCGGTGCGCCTTGAAGAGTATGCCGGCTTTGTGTTTATCAATATGAATTCGCAAGCGGAGAGCGTGGAAACGCAGCTACCGGGGCTGCAGGACAAAGTGCTGGAAGCCTGCCCGGATGTTCATGAGCTGAAACTGGCGGCGCGCTTTACCACCCTTACCCCGGCGAACTGGAAAAATATCGTCGATAACTATCTGGAATGTTATCACTGCGGCCCGGCGCACCCGGGCTTCTCGGATTCCGTGCAGGTTGACCGTTACTGGCACACCATGCACGGCAAATGGACGCTGCAGTATGGCTTCGCCAAACCGTCCGAGCAGTCATTTAAATTCGAAGAAGGCACCGACGCCGCGTTCCACGGTTTCTGGCTGTGGCCGTGCACCATGCTCAACGTCACGCCGATCAAAGGCATGATGACCGTCATTTATGAGTTCCCGGTGGATGAAGAGACCACCCTGCAGAACTACGACATCTATTTCACCAATGAAGAGCTGACCGACGATCAGAAGGCGCTGATTGAGTGGTATCGCGACGTGTTCCGCCCGGAAGATTTACGCCTGGTGGAAAGCGTGCAGAAGGGGCTGAAGTCCCGCGGCTATCGCGGCCAGGGACGCATTATGGCGGATAACAGCGGCAGCGGTATCTCCGAGCATGGGATCGCGCATTTCCACAATCTGGTCGCCCAGGTGTTCCAGCCGTAATCGTTGAAGGAGTTGGCTATGTCCGTATTTCACTCAAATCTGTTTCGCCAGCAGGCGCTGATTGCCGGAAGCTGGCGCGACGCCGCCGACGGTACGACGCTTGCCGTCAGCAATCCCTCCACCGGCGAGGCGCTCGGCCAGATCCCCAATATGGGCCGGACGGAAGCGCAGCAGGCGGTGGATGCCGCCGCTGCCGCGCTGCCGGCATGGCGCGCGCTTACCGCCGCCCAGCGCGCCGCGCTATTGAAGAACTGGCACCGCCTGATCCTCGAAAACAAGTCCGCGCTGGCGCAGATTATGACCGCCGAGCAGGGCAAGCCGCTGGCGGAAGCGGAAGGCGAAATCGCCTATGCCGCCTCGTTTATCGAGTGGTTTGCCGAACAAGGGAAACGCGCCAACGGCGAGATAATCCCCTCCCCCGGCGCCGATAAACGCCTGATGGTGATCCGCCAGGGCGTGGGCGTCTGCGCGGCGATCACCCCGTGGAACTTCCCGGCGGCGATGATCACCCGTAAGGCCGGCCCGGCGCTGGCCGCGGGTTGTACGATGGTAATTAAGCCTGCCAATGAAACGCCGTTTACCGCGCTGGCGATGGCGGAACTGGCGAATCAGGCCGGGATCCCGCAGGGCGTCATTAACGTCGTAACCGGGCAGTCGCGTGAGATTGGCGCGGTGTTCACCGGCGATGAGCGGGTGCGTAAGCTCTCCTTTACCGGTTCGACCGAAGTCGGCCGCGTGCTGATGCGCCAGTGCGCGGAATCCATCAAAAAGCTCTCTTTAGAGCTCGGCGGTAACGCGCCGTTTATCGTCTTTGACGACGCCGATATCGATAAAGCGGTCGAGGGGGCGCTGATCGCCAAGTTCCGCAACGCCGGGCAAACCTGCGTCTGCGTCAACCGTTTCTATATTCATCGCGCCGTCTACGACCAATTCTGCGATAAGTTCGTCGCCCGCGTCGCCGCCTTGAAAGTCGGCGATGGCAGCGAGTCCGATGTCCAGATTGGCCCGCTTATCAACGCCGACGCCGGACGCAAAGTCCAGTCCCTGCTCGACGACGCGCTCACCCGCGGCGCCACGCTGTTAACCGGCGGTAAAGCGCATCCGCTGGGCGGTAATTTCTTCACCCCTACGGTTATCGGCGACGTACAGCCGGGGTCACTGCTGCTGCAGGAAGAGATTTTCGGCCCGGTGGCCGCGCTGGTGAAATTTGAGGATGAGCAAGAGGTCATTGAGCAGGCCAATAACACCATCTACGGCCTCGCCTCCTATTTTTACAGCAACGATGCCGCCCGTATCTGGCGCGTCTCCGAACAGCTGGAATACGGCATGGTCGGCATCAATACCGGGCTGATTTCTAATGAAGTCGCGCCATTTGGCGGAGTGAAACAGTCGGGTCTTGGCCGCGAAGGGTCGGAACACGGTATCGAAGATTACCTGGAGATGAAGTATCTCTGCCAGGGGTTGTAACTGTATTCTCCCGGCGGCGGCTCTGGCCACGCCGGGATTTTTGATGGAGTTCAGCGATGTCTGATTATCAAATGTTTGAGACGATCGTTCGCGATGTTGAACAGATCACCGCCCAGGTTAAGCGTTTTACGCTGGTATCTTCGACCGGCGCTCCGCTGCCGGAGTTCAGCGGCGGCAGCCATATAATCGTCCAGATGCAGGATGGCGAGCAGCGCTACAGCAATGCCTATTCGCTAATGAGCTCGCCGCTGGATACCGCCAGCTGGCAGATTGCGGTGCGTCTCGAGTCGCCTTCCAAAGGCGGCTCGCGTTTTATGCACCAGCAGGTGCGCCCGGGCGATACCCTGACGGTGTCCACCCCCAACAACCTGTTCGCCATCGAGCCACAGGCGCGCAAGCATCTGCTGATTGCCGGCGGCATCGGCATTACGCCCTTCTTATCGCATATTCCGGAACTGGAACAGCGCCAGGCCGACTGGCAGCTGCATTACTGTTTTCACGACGCCGACAGTAATGCTTTCGTCGATACGCTTCGCGCCGCGCCGTGGCGCGACCGGGTCAATATTCACATCTCAGCGCTCGGCAGCCGTCTCGATCTGTCGCGCCTGTTCGCCGACATCGAGCCCGGAACCCACGTCTATACCTGCGGCCCGGCTGCACTTAACGAGGCGGTGAAAGCCGCCGCCGAACGGCATCAGGTTCCCGCCAGCCAGCTGCACTTTGAGCAATTTATCCTTGAGGATAAAGGCGGAGAGGCATTTACGCTGGTGCTGGCGCGTTCCGGACGCGAATTTACCGTGCCGCAGGACATGACCATTCTGCAGGTTATTGAGAATAACAAAGCGGCGAAGGTGGAATGCCTGTGCCGCGAAGGAGTATGCGGCACCTGCGAAACGATGATTCTCGAGGGTGAAGCCGACCACCGCGATCAGTACTACAGCGATGAAGAGAAAGCCAGTCAGCAGAGTATGCTGATCTGCTGCTCACGCGCTAAAGGCGGCCGGTTAGTGCTGGATTTATAGCACGCTCTCCGGCCAGCGGCGCTGGCCGGAGAGACAATCACAGTTCCAGCTCGCGGCGCAGCAGTTCGGCGATATCCTCGGGGCTTGCCGCATTTACCAGAGCGGTACGAAAACCCTCATGCATAATCCGCCGCGCCAGGCGTGAGAAGATCCGCATATGCTGGTCACCCGCCGAGTGTTTGTTAAGCGTCAGCATAATGACAAACTGCGCTTCTTCATCGCCCCACATCACCGGTTGCGCCAGCCGCGCGACGCTGATGGTCGACTGTTCAATATGCTCGGATTTACTGTGCGGAATGGCGAAGCTAAAGCCCAGACCGGTGGAGAACACCGCCTCGCGGGCCCACAGATCGGCTTCCAGCTTACGCGGATAGCGGCAACGCCCGGCCAACAGCAGATTGTCGGTCATCCCTTTCAGAACTTCTTCTTTACTGCGCCAGTCGCTATTAAGCGTAATGCACTGGGTACTCACCAGCGGAACATCCTGCTGACGCATGCGGAACTGGGCCAGCAGATGTTCCACTTCCAGCGAAGTACGGCACTGCATCGCCTGATTCAGCAGCTGGCGGCAGGCGCGACTATCCAGTTGCGCCAGGCGCGCCTTGGTCGCCGGGATTGCCGGCGCGCTCATACTCAATTCATCTAAACCGAGGCCAACCAGCAGCGGCAGCACCGACCCTTTCGCCCCCAGCTCGCCGCACAGGCCAATCCATTTCCCCTGACGATGCACCGCCTGCACGGCATAGTCCAGCGCGCGCAGGAAGGCCGGATTCAGGCTGTTGTAGTGGCGCGTTACTTTAGCGTTATCGCGATCGACCGCCAGCAGATACTGCGTTAAGTCGTTACTGCCGATGCTAAAGAAATCGATCTCTTCACAGCACTGATCGATGATAAACATCACCGACGGTACCTCCAGCATGATACCGAGCGGGATCTTTTCATCAAACGGGATCTGTTCGGCGCGCAGCGACTGCTTGGCCTCCGCCAGCCACTCTTTCACCCACAGAATCTCCTCCATTGATGAAATCATCGGGATCATAATTTTCAGCGAGCCATGCGCCGAGGCGCGTAAAATCGCCCGCAGTTGAGTATGAAACAGCGCCTGATACTCTTCATAAATGCGCACCGCGCGGTAGCCGAGGAACGGATTGTTTTCCGCCGGAATATTGAGGTACGCCACCGGCTTATCGCCGCCGATATCCATGGTCCGCACGATAATGCTGCGGCCGTTGGCCGGCTCCAGCGCCTGACAAAAGATGTTGTAGAGCTCATTTTCCGACGGCGCGCCAGGGCGGTCCATATACAACATTTCGGTGCGGAACAGCCCAACCGACTGCGCGCCGTTATTGAATGCCGCCACCGCTTCCACCGAATGCGCGATATTGGCGGCAATCTCGACGCGGATACCGTCTTGCGTCTGCCCGGCTTTATCGAGCCAGACCTGCTGCTGTTGCTGAATTTGCTCCTGTAGCCAGGCCTCCTGCTGATAATAACGCGCCACCGCTGGGCTGGGGTCCACCACCAGCAGCCCGGCATTACCGTCTATCTGTACCTGGGTATCGACCCACGGCAGCAGCGCCGGCAGGTCAACCCCCACCAGGGTAGGAATATTGAACGAACGGGCCAGAATGACAGTATGTGAAGTGGTGCCACCGCTGCGCAGCAGTAGCCCTTTCAACTGCGACTTATCCAGTTCCAGAAACTGGCTTGGGGTCAGTTCATCGGCAAGACAAATAGCCGCTTCCCGCAGTTGTCCCGGTGCCGGAAAGCGGTCTTCACCGTAAATATGCTGCAATAGCTGGAAACAGACGTCGCGGACATCCAGCACTCGTTCCTGCAGATAGCTGTTGCCGGAATCGCGGAACTGGGCGCAGAAGTGGTCGCCGGTGGCGACAATAGCCTGCGCGCAGCTAAGGCCGGTAAGAATACCGCCAAGCAGGTGCTGGCGCAGGGAAGCATCGGTCGCCAGCGAACGGTGAGCTTGCAGAATCGCGCTGGCGGTGCCGTCATTGTCCAGCAACCGCAGATCGATATCCTGCACCAGCAGACGCAAACCGTTATCCAGCGCCGTCTGCTCCTGTTCAAGGCCGGCGGCGACGGGCAGTTCGCCAAGGTCGTGAAGATCGCGTGATTTGAGATGAACCAGCTTACCGCCCGCACTGCCGGCGCAGACCGGGCGCGCAGGAAACAGCGTTGGATTCAGCCGCGACAGCGATTCCGGTACCGGCTCGATATCCAACGCTTGCGCGGCAGGTAGCGGCGCATCGCAGTGCGGAAACTCATTTTCGATAAACGCGGTTAACGCGGCAAATGCTTCGGCTTCATCCTCACCGCTGATAATCAGCTGACAGGCGTCGCCCTTGAGGGTGTTACTACCAATGATCGCCAGCGCGCTTTTCGCATTCCCGCGACCGTCGCTACGCAGATTCCGCCACTCAACCGCCGATGAAAAGCGGTTACACAGCGTTTCGACCAGGCTTGCCGGGCGCGCATGCACGCCATTTGGCAAATCACATATGAATTCAATTACCAGTGCCATCGCCTTCCTCCTGAGCAATGCGTTATTTCAGCCAAAGGTAATGAAAGAAGGCGCAATGAACTACGTGATAAAACTGGCAATTACTGGACTATTGTACACATACATCTTTTTTATGCTCACCATCACAATTCATCAGCCAGGACATACACAACCCTCTTCACAGCTAAGATTTGAGGTTGATCGCAATTCCTTTCTCACCTTACAAATATCCAGTAAATGCACTTTTTCTCTACTATTTTATACCCCGCCCTTTTTCTAATGTTGAAGCATCAATACTGTCACGGGCCACACAGCGCTCAGGAGCAAGCAATGAACGAACTGGTGCAAATACTAAAAAATACTCGCCAGCATCTGATGACCGGCGTCTCACACATGATCCCCTTCGTCGTCTCGGGCGGGATCCTACTGGCGGTGTCCGTCATGTTGTATGGCAAAGGCGCGGTGCCCGATGCCGCCACCGACCCTAATCTGAAGAAGCTCTTTGATATCGGCGTCGCCGGGCTGACGCTGATGGTGCCTTTTCTTGCCGCCTATATCGGCTACTCCATTTCTGACCGCGCCGCGCTGGCCCCTTGCGCCATTGGCGCCTGGGTGGGCAACAGCTTCGGCGCCGGCTTCTTCGGCGCGTTGATAGCCGGCATGATTGGCGGTCTGGTGGTCTATTACCTGAAAAAAATCCCCGTACATAAAGTTCTGCGCTCGGTGATGCCGATTTTCATCATTCCCATCGTCGGCACCTTTATCACCGCCGGGATCATGATGTGGGGGCTCGGCGAGCCGGTAGGCGCGCTGACCGCAAACCTGACCAGTTGGCTGCAAGGGATGCGCGAAGGCAGCATCGTGGTGCTGGCCATCATTATGGGCCTGATGCTGGCTTTTGATATGGGCGGCCCGGTCAACAAAGTGGCCTACGCCTTTATGCTGATTTGCGTCTCTCAGGGCGTCTACAGCGTCGTGGCAATCGCCGCGGTCGGCATCGCCGTACCGCCGCTGGGCATGGGGCTGGCGACGTTGATTGGCCGTCAATATTTTACCGCCGAAGAGCGTGAAACCGGCAAGGCCGCGCTGGTGATGGGCTGCGTCGGCGTGACCGAAGGCGCCATCCCCTTTGCCGCCGCCGACCCGCTGCGCGTTATTCCCGCCAACATGATTGGCGCCGCCTGCGGCTGCGTTACCGCCGCGCTGATGGGCGCGCAGTGCTATGCCGGCTGGGGCGGGCTTATCGTGCTGCCGGTGGTCCAGGGCAAACTCGCCTTTGTCACCGCACTCTTTGTCGGCGCCTGCGTCAGCGCGGCCTGTGTCATCACTCTGAAAGCATTCACCAAAAAGAAACCGTCCGACGCCCAGGACGACGATGAATTAGATCTTGATTTCGAAATTAACTAACAGACTGGAAGGAACACCTTATGACCCACATTATCGCCGTTACCGCCTGCCCATCGGGCGTCGCTCATACCTATATGGCCGCCGAGTCGCTGGAAAGCGCCGCCAAAGCCAAAGGTTGGCAGGTTAAGGTAGAGACCCAGGGTTCCATTGGTATTGAGAACGAACTTACGGCGGAAGAGATCGCCGCTGCCGATATGGTCATCCTGACCAAAGACATCGGCATTAAGTTTGAAGAACGCTTTGCCGGGAAAACCATTGTGCGCGTCAACATCAGCGATGCGGTAAAACGCGCAGACGCCATCATGAACAAGATAGACAGCCACCTTTCCCAGAACGCCTGAAGCCCAAAAGAGGCGCTACGCGCCTCTCAGACTGCTGACAAAGAAGGAAAAAGCGTGGTTTTTCCTTCTTTGTGGTTATCAGCCGAAAATCAATAAATTGATTTTCCTTGTTATTTGCCTGGTGCAATTTGCAAGCTCAATGATTGCATGAGGTTTGTCATTAATCTCAGAGGCGCTACGCGCCTCTTAGCCACAACATGGAGTTTGTCATGACGAATCGTACTCAACGCCTGAAAGCCAGCCTGTTCGCCCAGCCGCGCGAAATCTCCCTTGAACGCGCATTGCTCTATACCGCCAGCCATCGGCTGACGGAGGGGGAGCCGGTGATTATCCGCCGGGCGAAAGCCACGGCGTGGATCCTCGATAAGGTGGCCATTTCGATTCGTGATGATGAACTGATTGCCGGCAACCGCACCGTCAAACCACGTGCGGGGATCATGTCGCCGGAGATGGACCCCTACTGGCTGCTCAACGAGCTCGACGCCTTCCCGACCCGCCCGCAGGACCGCTTCGCGATAAGTGAAGAAGATAAGCGGATTTACCGCGAAACGCTGTTCCCTTACTGGGAAAAGCGTTCGATGAAAGATTTCATTAACGGTCAAATAACCGAGGAGGTCAAGGCCGCGATCGGCACGCAGATTTTCAGCGTTAATCAGACGGATAAAGGCCAGGGCCATATTATTATCGACTATCCGCGGCTGCTGAATAATGGCCTTGATGCGCTGATCGCCGAGCTGAAATCACACTGCGCCCGGCAGCCTGATAACCACTTTTATCAGGCGGTCCTGATCTTGCTTGAAGCTTCGCAGCGTCATATTTTGCGCTACGCCACGCTGGCGGAAGAGATGGCCGCCAACTGCACGAATGCCCGGCGTCAGGAGGAGCTGGCAACCATCGCCGCCATCTCACGCCATAACGCGCAGCATCGGCCGCAGGATTTTGCCCAGGCCTGCCAGCTGTTCTGGTATATGAATATTATTTTGCAGTACGAGTCCAACGCCAGCTCGATTTCGCTCGGACGCTTTGACCAGTACATGTTGCCTTTTTATCAGGCATCGCTGAATCAGGGTCAGGATCCCGCGTATCTCAAGGAGCTACTGGAGTCGCTATGGGTGAAGTGTAACGATATCGTTCTACTGCGTTCATCCAGCAGCGCACGCTATTTCGCCGGTTTTCCCACCGGCTACACCGCCCTGCTTGGCGGACTGACGGAAACCGGGCGTAGTGCGGTAAACGTACTGTCCTTTCTTTCTCTCGATGCTTACCAGAATGTGCAGCTACCGCAGCCGAATCTGGGCGTGCGGGTCAATGAGCTGATTGACCGCCCGTTCCTGCGCAAAACCGCTGAGACCATTCGCCTGGGTACCGGGATCCCTCAGATTTTCAACGATGAAGTGGTCGTCCCGGCCTTCCTTAACCGCGGCGTGTCGCTGGAAGATGCCCGCGATTACGCGGTGGTCGGCTGCGTGGAGCTCTCTATTCCAGGGCGCACCTACGGCCTGCACGATATCGCGATGTTTAATCTGCTGAAGGTGATGGAAATTGTGCTGCAGGAAAATGAACATCAGCCTGAAGTCAGCTGGGACGGTCTCATCAGCCAAATCCGCGACAAAATCCGCTATTACATCAAGCTGATGGTCGAGGGCAGCAACATTTGCGATATCGGACACCGCGACTGGGCTCCGGTCCCCCTGCTGTCATCCTTTATCGAAGATTGCGTGCAGCACGGCAAAGATATCACCGCAGGCGGCGCGCGCTATAACTTCTCCGGCGTTCAGGGTATCGGAATCGCTAACCTGAGCGATTCGCTGCACGCGCTGAAGGGCATGGTCTTCGAGCAACAGCGCCTCAGCTTTGCCGAACTGATGGCGGTACTGAAAGCCAACTTCCGCACGCCGGAAGGAGAAAAAATCCGCGCCCGTTTGATCAACCGTTACGAGAAATACGGCAACGATATCGACGAAGTGGATAATATTAGCGCCGATCTGCTGCGTTTTTACTGTAAAGAGGTAGAACGGTATCTAAACCCACGCGGCGGCCATTTCACCCCTGGCTCCTATACCGTATCCGCGCATGTGCCGCTGGGCTCGGTGGTCGGCGCGACGCCGGACGGCCGGTTGGCCGGCGAACAGCTGGCGGACGGCGGCCTGTCGCCAATGGTTGGGCAGGATGCCCAGGGGCCGACGGCGGTGCTGAAATCGGTCAGCAAACTGGATAATTATCTGCTATCGAACGGTACGCTGCTGAACGTCAAATTCACCCCGGCAACGCTTGCCGGCGACAGCGGCCTGAACAAACTGGCAGACTTTTTACAGGCCTTCTGCAAGCTCAAACTGCAGCATATCCAGTTTAACGTGGTCAACGCCGACACGCTGCGTGAAGCGCAGCAGCGGCCGCAGGATTTTGCCGGTCTGGTGGTGCGGGTCGCAGGTTACAGCGCCTTCTTTGTTGAGCTGTCAAAGGAGATACAGGATGACATTATCCGCCGCACCGCGCATCAGCTGTGAGGTCATCGAAACGCGCGCCGATACGGCGCGCATTTTTAACCTCCAACGCTACTCGCTTAATGACGGGCAAGGGATCCGCACGGTGGTGTTTTTCAAAGGCTGCCCCCACACCTGCCCGTGGTGCGCCAATCCTGAATCGATCTCGCCAAAGATCCAGACCGTGCGCCGGGAGAGTAAATGCCTGCGCTGCACGCGCTGCCTGCAGGACGTCGCCGAGTGTCCCTCCGGGGCATGGGAGCAGATTGGCCGGGATGTTACGCTCGATGCCCTGCTGCGCGAGGTGCTTAAGGACGAGGTCTTCTTCCGCGCCTCCGGCGGCGGCGTCACCCTGTCTGGGGGCGAAGTGCTGATGCAGGCCGTGTTTGCCGCCCGCTTCCTCCAGCACCTGCGCCACTGGGGGGTGCGCACCGCTATCGAGACCGCGGGCGACTGCGCCTTTAGCCGTTTTCTCCCGGTGGCCGAAGCCTGTGACGAAATACTGTTTGATTTGAAAATCATGAATAGCGAGCAGGCCCATTCACTACTGCAGATGAATCAGCCGCGAGTGCTGGACAACTTCCGTCAGTTGGCCATCCGCAAAATGAATCTTATCCCGCGCGTGCCGCTGATCCCTGGCTACACGATGAACACGGAGAATTTTAAGCAGATCTTAAAGTTCCTCGCGCCGTTCGGTCTGACGGAGATTCATCTGTTGCCGTTTCATCAATATGGCGAGGCGAAATACCGTCTGCTGGGTAAAACCTGGCCGCTGGCCAACGTCAACGCTCCCCGAGAGGCGGATATTCATCCTTATCAAGCGCTGGCTGAAGCAGCAGGATATCACGTCACTATCGGCGGTTAACGCCTGGAGGATGTTATGGACTTCAACATTGTCGCGGTGACCGCCTGCGTGAGCGGGGTTGCACATACCTATATGGCAGCCGAGCTACTGGAAAAAGTCGGTCATCATGAAAAATGGTCTCTGAAAGTGGAAACCCAGGGCGCGCTCGGCGTGGAAAACCGAATTAGCGAAGAGGATATTGCCCGCGCCACGGTGGTGTTACTGGTAACCGATATCGAAATCGATGGCGCTCAGCGTTTTAACGGACTCCGTACCATTAAAACCAGTATCGCCACCTTCCTGTTGCAGCCACAGCAGATTGTCAAAGCCGTTAATAGCATTATGAAAAAGCCGGTCGTTTACCTGGAAGTTCCCTGACCGGCCACGGCGTTTATTGCACGTCGAGCAGCCACTTTTGCGCGGGTGTCAGGCGGCTCGCCGTTTCTGGCGTCAGCCAGCGCTGCTGGTCCTGCTGCGCGGTATCAGCACGATCAATATATAAGCCATGAAGCACGCGCCTTCTGCTGCCTTCAAGATTGCGGGTGCCGCCGTGCCAGGCATGCGCGTTATAAATCATTACGCTGCCGGCCGGCGCGGCAAAAACAATTTCATCAGGATGTGTCTTTTCCGGATCCGCCAAAACCTCTTCCGGCAGCTCCGGGAGCAGATGGGTAGCGGGAATAATCCGCGGCGCGCCGTTGGCGGCGCTCAAATCATCAATAGCCCATATCGTATTGACCAGATGCACTTTCGGGAAGTCTACCCGTGGCTTTTTCCAGTCGGCGTGCAGCGGTTGATGACCACCGTTATACAGCGCCTCGCGGGCATTGAGGCTGGAAACTTTAAACGCGCCATTAAAAATATAACGACAGGCGGAAAGAATGAGCGGATGCGACCACACCTTCTCCCAGATAACGCCCTTGTTGATGAGGTTGGCAATACGCGTCGCCGTCGCCTCCTGATGGTGTTCCATCGCCAGATTCTCGCCTTCACGCTCCACCAGCGCGTCAATGCGCTCGCGTATCTCGCTCAGCCACTGAGGATCAACGACGTTGTGCACCACGGTATAGCCAAGCGTATCAAGTTCATGTTTCATTTGGTCGCTTAGCGTCCGGGTCGCGCCAAGCGCCTCCAGATGAATCATCGATTGTGAGTCCATATTGCCTTCCTTTTAACTTTTAGATAACACAATCAAACTCTACGATGCGGCCAACGACCAGGCAGGAAGGGAAAACTACGAAAAACTGGATATCCGTACGCCAGACACAAAAATGTGAGCCTTATCAATAATTGCCGATGGGTAAATTCGTTGTAAATATTCACCCATTTAATAATGCATCCGCCGCGCGCCGTAAGGCGGAACATCAGGATAAAAAAGATTATAATCAAAGAGATAATTTTAACTCGGGGTCGACAGGATGATTGATGATCTGGCGGGCATACTAAATCGTTTAGTTAATCAAAAAGATAGGCTGCAGGTCCGCTTTCCGGAGCCGGATATTCCCGTTCCGGCGCTGGCGTTGAAGGTGCCCTTCCCGCGTCTGGAAATCGTCCTTGAAGGCGAGCTCCATGATCAGGGTCTACCGCTATCCGCGGCGGTTTTAGCCACTTCGCAGGTACTCTACGTACAGGCGGGAAAGTGGACGCTACCCGAGTGGAACGGTCCGGCGGTCACGCTCAGCATTTTATTTGGCCGCCAAAAGCTCGGCTTTTGCATTCAGCGCTGGGACGGAAAAAAACTACATACTGAAAAGCAAAACGTCGCCCGGCTGGGCCCCCGCGTTGGCTCCTATCTGCTGCTGGCGTTGAATGAAGTCTGCCTGCAACCTGACCCAATAACCGCCCGGCTGGTGGTTTCCGCGCTGTTAAGCCACTGCCTTGAACAACTTGTCGGTCTGGAAATGCGCGTTAGCCGCAGCCGCGATCTGTTTTTAGCGGTTCAGGATTATCTGCAAGAAAATCTTAGCCAGCCGCTGACCCGCGAATCGGTTGCCAGACGCTTTCATATTACTCCGAACTATCTTTCGCATATATTTCAGAAATCGGGGTCAGTGGGCTTTAATGAATATCTAACCGCCGTGCGGCTGGAAAAAGCCAAGCAACTATTACGCGGTTACGATTTAAAAGTAAAAGAAATTGCGCATAATTGCGGCTTTATCGATAGCAACTATTTTTGCCGGGTGTTTAAACGTAATACTGAACGTTCACCTTCGGAATATCGTCGCCACTGCCGTAGCGCGCAGCAGCGTTAATCATCTCAGGGGAAATAAGAATGGACTGACCCCGCGGAAATATTCCAACGACCTACCACTCCATGGCGACGAGATCAGTGGCGCGGATACTAATGCGTTCGCGGGTAGTGTAATTAGCACAATGTGCTACATCAGCAGCTAATTAACGCATCTCCGCGCCAAATCAATTTTTATCCCAGCTGAGCGGTCAGCTTTTAGCCGCTATGCGCAAAATATCCGCGCCGGGCCAATAATCTCCAGGCGAACCGGAGCGCCTGTTTGCCAGGCAGCCTGGCTGACGGTTTTCAGCACCAGCGGCATTGATTGCCCCGCTACCGTCACCGTCAGCGTCGAGATATGGCCGGCGAAATCGACATCTACGATGCGAAAGGCGCTCTCCTGCGGCCCGCACGGCGACACCCGCAGTTGCTCCGGGCGCAGCATTACGCGTCCGCAGCCGCTGGCGTGAGGATTGTCAGTCGGTAACTCGCCGATGGCGCAACGCGCGCGCCCCTCCGTGAGCTCGGCGTCGAGCACCAGCGCATCGCCAAGAAACAGCGCGGTGGCCTCGTCAACCGGGCGCGAATAGACCTCGAACGGGGTTCCTACCTGAGTAAAACGCCCCTGCCGCATCACCGCGACCTGGCTTGCAAATGACAGCGCCTCCGTCTGATCGTGAGTAACCAGAATCGACGCCACCCCAGCCTCGGCCAGCAGGTCGGCGGTGGCTTTGCGCGTCGCCGCACGCAGCCCGGTATCCAGCGCCGAGAAAGGTTCATCCAGCAGCATCAGCGATGGCCGCTGGGCCAGCGCGCGCGCCAGCGCAACCCGCTGCTGCTGGCCGCCGGAAATTTCATGCGGCCAGTGGCTCGCTAATGTCGAATCTAACGCCACCATTTCCATCAGCGCGGCGACCCGGCGGCGTTTCTCTTCGCGACCGCAATCGAGCCCCCAGGCGATATTGTCCGCGACGTTAAGATGGGGGAACAGCGCCCCTTCCTGCGGCACGAAACCGATCCCACGCTGATGCGCCGGCACAAACACGCCGTCGGCAAACAGGGTGTTGCCCTGCAGAACGATTCGCCCGTGATCCGGGGTTTCAAAACCGGCAAGAATTCGCAGCAGCGTGGTTTTACCGGAACCCGACGGGCCGACAATGGCGGTACGGCTTCCCGGCGCCACGGTCAGATTAAGGTTATCGAGCACCAGCGCGTCGGCGAAAGATTTCGAGATAGAAGACAATTCCAGCATGTTACAACCCTGCAATTTTTTTCGACTGCACATAAAGAACCGCCGTCAGCGGTAGCGAAATCACGATCATCAGCATCGCATAAGGCGCCGCGGCGACGTAGTCGATCTCGCTGGTTAACGCCCAAAAACCGGTCGACAGCGTGCGGGTGCCTAGCGGCGACAGCAGCAACGTCGCGGTAAGCTCGTTGCTCACGCCAAGAAACACCAACGCGGCGCCAGCGGCCGCTCCCGGAGCGGCAAGACGCATGGTGACGCTCCATAAGGCGCGGGCCGGACTGCGCCCAAGGCTACGGGCGACGTTTTCCAGCTCAACCGGCGCCTGGGCGATACCGGCGCGCAGGTTAATTAACGCTCGCGGCATGAACATCAGCAGGTAAGCCAGAAACAGCGTCACTTCGGTCTGATACACCGGGCGGGCATAGTGGATAGTCACCGTCACCAGCGCCAGCGCGGTGACGATACCCGGCAGTGAGCTGGTAATGTAATTACAGCCCTCCAGCAGGCGGAACAGCCGGCGCGGATAACGCACGCCGAGCCATGCGATAGGAATCGCGCAGGCGGTGGTCAGCAGCGCGCCGCCCGCGCCCAGCATCAGGGTCTGGCGTAGCGAATGCCAGAGATCGGCATGCAGCCAGTTCTCCACCCCGCCGAGCCATAGCCAGCGGCACAGCACCAGCAGCGGGACGCCCATCGCCAGCATCACCAGCGTCAGCAGCAGCAGTTGCGCGGCCCATGCGGCCACGTTCCCCAACGGACGTCGCTTCTGTTCGCGCGCCGCGCCGGCGCCGATGCGCGCGTAGCGCGCTTTACCGCGCGAAACGCTCTCCAGTAGCAGGATCGCCAGGCAGCACAGCGCCAGCACTCCCGCCAGCATATTCGCCGCCGGGCCGCTAAAGGTGGACTGGAACTGGTCATAAATGGCGGTGGTGAAGGTGTCGAAGCGAATCATCACATACAGGCCATATTCCGCCAGCAGATGCAGCGCCACCAGCAGCGCGCCGCCGCAGATAGCCAACCGCAGTTGCGGCAGCACCACGCGGAAGAAAACCTTCCACGGCGGCGTGCCCAACGAGGCGGCAACATCTTCCAGCGTCGGGTCGAGACGACGGAGCACCGCCGCCACCGGCATGTAGATAAAGGGATAGTAGGCCAGCACGGAGAGGAACACCCCGGCGGACAGACCGTGGAGCGAGGGAACCGCGCTGACCCAGGCATAGCTCTGGACAAATGCCGGGATAGCCAGCGGCGCGACAGCCAGCGCCGACCACAACTGACGCCCGGCAAGCGCTGTGCGTTCAGTAAGCCAGGCCACCGCCACGCCCAAGGCGATGCAAATAGGCACCGCCAGCAGCGTCAGCCATAGCGTATTGCTGAGCAGTTCAGCCACCCGCGGGCGAAACACCAGTGCTTTTATGGTCGGCCAGCCGGTCTCAATTCCTACGGCGGCCACAAAACCTAACGGCAGTAACGCCATTAGCGAAAACAGTACAGCTAAGGCAACCATCGGAAATGCAGGACGCCTGCGCTCGGGCAGGCGTCCTGTTTTCTTTCCGAGTACCAGACTCAGAGCAGACATAGATAAATCACTTCAGCATCAAATTACAGCAGGCCCGCCTGGGTCATCAGGTCGATCACTTTCTTGCTATTGAGCGTTGACGGTTCAACCTTCGGCGCATCCAGCTCTTTCAGCGGCGTCAGTTTCGGGTTAGAGGCGGCATTCACGCCCACCGCATATTCGAAGGCGTTATTGGTGCGCAGCTCATCCTGACCCTGCTTGCCGGTGATCCATTTGATAAAGGCCTGCGCCTGCTCTTTATGTTTGCTGGAAGCCAGTACGCCGCCGCCGGAGATACTCACGAAAGCGCCCGGATCCTGGTTTTTGAAATAATAAAGTTTGGTGTTTTTGCTGTTCTCGCCGGTTTTCGCCTGGTCGACAAAGCGGTAATAGTGGTAAATCACCCCACCGTCGATTTGACCGGCGTTGACCGCTTTCATTACCGTGCTGTTGCCTTTGTAGGCCACGAAGTTCGTTTTCATCGCCTTCAGCCAGTCGAGGGTCGCTTTTTCACCCTTCAACGCCAGCATGGCGCTGACGATAGCCTGGAAGTCGGCACCCGATGGGGAGGCGGCCCAGCGCCCTTTCCACTCAGGTTTCGCCAGATCCATCAGCGAATGCGGCAGCTGAGATTCGCTGATTTTCGCCGGGTTATAGACGAAAACGGTGCTGCGGGCGGCAATGCCAATCCAGCGGCCGTGCTCGGGACGATACTGCGGGGCGACCTGATTCAGCGTTGCGGCATCCAGCGGCGCAAACAGTTTGGCGTTATCGACCAGCACCATGGAAGGCGAGTTTTCGGTCAGGAAGACATCCGCCGGCGAGGCTGACCCCTCCTGCACCAGTTGATTACCCAATTCGCTATCGTCGCCGTTGCGCAGCGTGACCTTAATACCGGTTTCTTTGGTAAAGCCGTCAACCCAGGATTTCACCAGGTTTTCGTGCTGGGCGTTATACACCACAATGCCGTCGCCATTGTCAGCAGCCATAACCTGCGGAGCGGTAAACAGAGCCGTCGCAGCGAGCATCGCCGCGCAATATGCCGATAAGCGGAAATTCATAAGCTAATCCTTAGTATGGGTAGTCGAAAAGCCGTGGAGAAACCGGGCTGGCACGGATTAAATCACAGAGGAATGTGAATGATAATGAAAACAATTACCATCATTTTAAAAAAGTGAAAAACACCGCCAATTAGAATTTCCTGATGACAAAATGCTTATTTCGACGCGCGACTGAAACAAACCTTAAGACAACATTAAGCCAACAGGTTTAAATATTATCGCTGTTTAAAATCTTGATCGTCTTCACAGATTCTCCCCGCGACACGGCAACGGACCGCTGTTTGCCGGGTGAAACCATCACTCTCGCCAATAACTTTAAATGAGAATGATCTTGATAATCATTCTCAATATCACATATCATCCTGTTCCAGCAGCAAGATACGAAGAAAAGACGACTAAAAAGCCGAAAATGGATATTTTATGTTTAAGGAAACCCTTTTAAACACTCTGGTTATAGGCTGCGCATTGCTCATGAGCGCCTGTTACAGCCCGGTTTATCCCCTCTCCCCTGCCGGGGAGCGCGCGCTGGTAGAGCAGGCGGATATTCGTGATACCGCCAGCGGGCGCTCCCTGACGCCACAACAATTGCTGAACCAACTCGCCCAGGCGCCGCTGGTTATTGTTGGCGAAGAACATACCAACACCCAGCATCACCAGATTGAGCGCTGGTTGCTGCAGAACCTTCACACCCTTCGCCCGCAGGGTAGCGTGCTGATGGAAATGATCGACCTAAGCCAGCAGGAAGCGGTTAATCGGGTCAAGCAGGCCAGCCTCAGCGGGACGACCGTTTCCGCCACTCGCGCGGCGGAAACCCTGCGCTGGAACCCCGGCTGGCCGTGGGCGCTTTATCGCGACGTCGTGATGACCGCGCTGCAAGCGCCTTATCCGCTGCTGGCAGCCAATCTCAGCCGCCAGCAGGTGAGCGACATCTATCAGCATCCCACGTTTCCCCGCGGAACGCTCTCCAACAGCCCGCAGGTACATGAATCGCTATCGGCCATTATCTATCTGATGCATAACGGGCAAATCGATGGCGAGCAGGTCACTTCCATGCTCGCCATCCAGCAGCAGCGCGATCGCCTGATGGCGACGCAAATGAAAGCCGCGCCGCGCCCGGCGCTGCTGATTGCCGGCGGCTATCATGCGGCCAAAGATATTGGCGTACCGCTGCATCTGGCCGACCTCAGGGCGGAAAAACCGCTGGTGTTGCTGCTGACCACCGACGGCGCCACGCCGACGGCGAAGCAGGCTGATTATGTCTGGTCGGTAGCGGCAGAAAAATGAATATCCCTCTCTCCACGCCATTAATAGCGTCGCGTCCCCGCTGGTTCGCGGGGACAACGGCCAGCGTGCTGGGCCATCTGGCGCTGGCGGTGCCTTTTATCATTCACTTCGCCTCGCCGCCGGATGTCGCCCCCCCTGCCGCGGTGATGGTAGAGTTCGCGCCGGAACTGGAAGTGTCATTTATTCACCCCGAGCTGCCGCCGGGCGTCACCCAGCAGCGCAAAGTCGAGGCGATGACCGAGCAGGAAACCGCCGCGGTGAAAGAGGCGCCGAAGCTGCTCATTCATGACAATGCGCAAATAAAGCTCTCCGCCAGCAAACCCGAACCGCAGCGGAAAAAGAAAATCGAGGTTAAAAAACAGTCCCGCCGCCAGCAGCAAGAGGAAAAGGGTAACTCAACCATCACCAGCTTCGCCGCGCCCCCGGCGCCAGCCGCCCTCACTCAGCGTACCACCGCGCCGCTCGATAGCGATGCCGCACGCCTGAGCGACAACAAGATCAGTTGGGAATCGCTGGTGAAAGGCAAAATCAACAAAATGCGCCACTACCCGGAAGATGCGCGCCGCCGTAAACGTACCGGTACCGCCATTATTACCTTCAGCGTCAACGAAAGCGGCGAGGTGTTGCAATCACAGTTGGTGAACTCTTCAGGGACCCATTCGCTGGATCGCGCCGCGCTGATGGCGCTGGAAAATGCGCGTCCGCTTCCGCCGCCGCCAAAAGAGCTGCTGCGTAACGGTATAAATAAGGTCACGCTGCCGGTGGAATTCGGCTTATTAAAAATATAGACCCCAGGTTCCCTGTTATTTATTCAGGCAACCCGGACGTTATTTATAACGGTCACTGACCGCTGATGTTTTTTTATTTTGGGCAATGTGTCATCGCACTTAGCAATAAGCGCGATGCACGCTGCTGCCCTTTTTGTGCGTTAAATATTTATTACCTCAGGATTTGATTATGGAAAAATCACAGCTCATTAAGGGGCTCGTCACCGGGCTCCTTATCGTCAACGGCCAGGCTTTCGCCGCCGAAAGCGAAGGAGAATCGGTTTTCTCTCCTATCACCATTACCGATAACCCGCTGGCGGAGAATGCCGGCCAGGTCGGCTCCTCAGAGGAGAGTTATACCCGTCCCGGCGCCTACAGCTCGCGAACGCTCAATAAGAATCTGCAAAGCCTCGACGCCTCGCTGCGCAGCATGGCGGGCACCTATACGCAAATCGACCCGCTGCAGGGCACCATCAGCGTCAATATTCGCGGTATGAACGGGCTGGGCCGGGTCAACACCATGGTGGATGGCGTCACCCAGACCTTCTTCGGCATGGCGCCGGCTAACTATCACGGCGGGGCGAATACCGCCGCCGGAGTGCCGCTGGACCCTAACTTTCTGGCCGAAGTGGATATCACCCGCGGCAATAGCGCCGGTTCGCAAGGCGTCAACGCGCTGGCGGGCAGCGCCAACCTGCGTACGATCGGTATCGATGATGTGTTAAAACCGGGGCATCAAGTCGGCCTGCTGTCGCGTTTTTCCGTGGGCGATAACGGACTCGGCCGTACCGGTATGGTAACGGTAGCTGGCAAAACCGACACTTTCGATAACGGCGGCGGCCTTGGCGCGCTGCTCGGCATCAGCGGCACCCGCACCTATGCCACATATAAAAACGGCGGCGGACGCAGCAGCGAAGAGTTTATCGGCGAAGATAATAAATATCTGCGCCAGGAGCCGCGCTCGCAGCTGTATAAAATCAATTTCAACGTCGATCAATTTAACCGCTTCGAGTTTTCCGGGCGTAATTATCGCAATAGTTTTACCCGTCGCGATATTAGCAGCGACGACTACTATCTGCGCTATAACTATGCGCCGCTCAATGAACTGGTCGAGTTTAATGTCCTGGCCAGCACCAGCCGCGGCAATCAGGCATATAAACCGGAGTCGCTGTATAATTTTAACGACTCCTCGACCACCAATAAGTCCAACGCGCTGGACGTGAACAACACCAGCCGTTTTCGTATTACCGACGATCTGTATGCCGCTTTCCAGCTAGGCGGCAAGTTAATGGACACCCGCTATTCCCGCCGCTTCGTGCAGGATAACGAGACCGACCATAACGCCTTTGCCCCGGCGGGCAAACAGAAGATCGCCTCGCTCTATAGCGGGCTGACATTAAACAAGGATATTTATCAGCTCGATCTTAATCTCAACTATACCCGCAGCCGGGTACAGGGCTATAAACCGGCCTGTGCAGATAACGAAAAATGCTTCCCGCAGGGGGCAACCCAGCTCAACGTCAAAGATAACGGTTTTAATCCCTCGGCAACCTTCTCCGCTCAGGTGACGCCATGGCTACAGCCGTTTGTCAGCTGGAGCCGTTCATCGCGCGCGCCGAACGTTCAGGAAGTGTTCTTCGCCAACGAGGGCGGCGCATCGATGAATCCGTTCCTGAAGCCGGAAAAAGCCGAGACCTGGGAAGCCGGTTTTAACGTTATCAAAAAAGGGTTATTGAGCGAGCAGGATAGCCTGCATCTGAAAGCGCTTACCTACCGCTCGCGGATTAAAGATTACATCACCAGCGAATCCTTCCTGCTGTGCAGCAACGGCGGGCTGTGTAAAGATGTCGCCAATGCTTCGCCGGATTTCAACGCCAATATCTCGGTTAACGTGACCTCGCCGGTGACCACCGAGGGCTATGAGATTGAAGCCGGATACGACATCGGTTTTGCCTACGCCAATGTGTCATGGAGCAAGCAGCGTACCGATCAGCCCACCTCGATTGCCAGCACGGTCTATAGCTTCGCCTATAGCGACCTGAGCGATCTTCCCAGCAGCTACGCCACGGTTGATGTCGGCGGGCGCCTGTTCGATCGCAAACTCACCGTCGGCAGCCTGGTGAAATTCACCGGTAAATCAAAACGCCTGAGTACCGAAGGTATTAGCCTCGATACCAATACGGTGCCGAAAGAGAGCATGCCGAACATCCCGACCATTATCGACCTCTATAGCAGCTGGCAGATGACCGAGAACGTGCTGCTGCGCTTTAGCGTGCAGAACGTGACGAATCGTGACTATTCCGAAGCGCTAAACCGTATGAACCAGAGTCTCGATAACGCCAAAGAGGGGGCGTCTGTTAACACCACCGCCCGCGGCCGCACCTATATTTTCGGCGGCGAAATCCAGTTCTGAGCCCTATTTATCAACAAGGATAACCATCATGCCTAATCGCAACTTGATAAAACCGCTGGCTGCGCTGCTGCTCGCCGCTCTGATTCCCCCGCCGGCATTCGCCATCGATCCACCGCCGCGGGAAGCGTCGCGCTTTGCGATGAAAACCAATTACCTGCAGGAAGCCAATGAAGGGGTTTATGAGCTGGCGTTCGATAATGGCGACAACCTGCTATTCGCCGCGGCGACCGACCGGGTTAACCGCGCGGCCAATAAAGGTTATCTCTACGCCTTTAATCCGGCCACCCTGCAGGTTATCCAGCGCTATGATATGCCCTGGCGCGCCTTCTCGCTGGCGATGAATCAGCCGGCGCACGTGCTTTACGTCGGCCATACCCAGGCGGCTTCGCTGCGTATCAGCCAGTTCGACGCCGCCAGCGGTAAAATCACCCGCACCAGTCCGCGCCTGAGCTTCACCACCGACGGCGCCGCAGATGCGCGCTTCGAGCATCTGCGGCATATGGTATACAGCCGCGCCGCTAACCTGTTATTCGTCAGCTACAGCCATATGTTGAAAACCAAGGACGGAATGCGTCCGCTACATAAATTACTGATGCTCGACGGCACGACGTTACAGCTAAAAGGGGAAGTCAAAGGCGCCTATCGCGGCACCGCCTACGGCCTGACGCTGGATGAAAAGACGCAGAAGATCTACGTTGGCGGCCGCGACTATATCAACGAGATCGATGCCAGAACCCAGCAGGTTGTCCGCACTATCCCGCTTAACGCGCCGCAGTTGGCCAGCGCGCAAAACCTGATCGTCGATTCCGACTCAGGGCGTATTTTCGTCGTCGCCTTCGATCACGACGATCGCAGCGGCCCTCACGACGGCCTGTATATTTTCGATCTGAAAGACGGCAAATCGCGGGGTTACGTGCGTACCGGAGTGGGCGCCAACGCGGTACGCTACAATCCGAAATACAACGAGCTGTACGTCAGCAATTTCACCAGCGGCACCATCAGCGTCGTGGATGGCAAAACCTGGCGCGTAACCCATGAATTCCGCACCCCGGTTTATCCGAATCAAATGGTGCTGTCGCCGGACATGGATACCCTGTACGTCGGCATTAAAGAAGGGTTCAATCGCGACTGGGATCCTGAGGTATTTGTCGAAGGGGCGAAGGAGCGCATTCTGCGCATTGATTTGCGTAAATCGTAATCCGCTAACCACCTGCCCGGCAGGTGGTTATCAGCCTTCGTTGGCCAGCTTCGCGCGCAGGCGCTTAATCGCCTGGCTGTGCAGCTGGCTAACGCGGGATTCCCCCACCTCCAGCACCGCGCCGATCTCTTTAAGGTTTAGCTCTTCCTGGTAGTAGAGGGTGAGGACCATTTTTTCGCGTTCCGGCAAGGCTTCAATCGCCTCAATGACCCGCTGGCGCAGGCTGCCTTCCAGCAGATGATGCAACGGATTGGCCTCTTCGTGCCCTTCCAGTAGTCGTTCGGCATTCTCGCCCTGCTCTTCCCGCCATTCGTCATAGGAGAACAGCTGGCTGTTATTGGTATCCAGCAGGATTTGTCGGTACTCGGCAAGGGTGATACCCAGCGTCTGCGCGAGTTCGCTTTCCGTGGCCGGGCGGCCCAGATGCTGCTCCAGCTTCTGCATCGCCTGAGCGACTTCGCGGGCGTTACGCCGCACGCTGCGCGGCACCCAATCGCGGCTACGCAGTTCATCGAGCATTGCGCCGCGGATACGTTGCACCGCATAGGTGGTAAAGGCCGTGCCCTGTAGCGAGTCATAACGCTCGATGGCGTTCAACAACCCGATTCCCCCGGCCTGCAGCAGATCGTCAAGCTCGACGCTGGCGGGCAGCCTGACCTGCAGGCGTAACGCCTCGTGCCGCACTAACGGAACGTAGCGCAGCCAGAGGGAATTTTTGTCCATCACACCTTCGGCGGTATACAAATCGCTCACTATTTCTGAAACCTGCGGATAAGAGAGTCAGCGCTATTATGCGCAGGGGCAAAAATGCCAATCGCCGGAAAAACCGCATAAAAGCGTCTCTATTTACGACATGCTTTGCCGTTGCGCCGTTTTGTACCGGGTGGCTACGGGCAAAAAACAAAAACCCCGCCGAAGCGGGGTTGCGATGCGACAGTAATCAGACGTGCGATTAACGCAGCAGAGACAGGACGTTCTGAGTCGACTGGTTAGCCTGCGCCAGCACGGAGGTACCCGCCTGCTGCAGGATGTTCGCGCGGCTCATGTTGGACACTTCGGTCGCGTAGTCAGCATCCTGGATACGGGACTGGGAAGCGGACAGGTTGTTAACGGTGCTGTTCAGGTTGTTGATAACAGAATCGAAACGGTTCTGTACCGCACCCAGGGAGGAGCGCAGTTGGTCAACCTGGGACAGGGCTTTGTCGAGGGTAGCCAGCGGATCGGCAGTTTTCGCTGAAGTCTGGATTTGATCGCCTTTCGTTACCTTACCAGTAGCTTCATCGATATTCGCCTTAAAGTAAGCATCATTACCGTCTGCATCCTTACCTTTGATGGCATAGCCGTTAGCATTGCCTTTCGCATCAGTCAGAGTACGTAACTCTTCACCAGTACCCAAACCTGAGACGGTTTTACCACCAGTAGTGGTGGTAACAGGTACGGTTGTCACTTTAGTTTCAGTACCAGTAGCTGTGATTTTAGTCGTTGCATCAGAAACATCGTAGGTATATTTACCTGTCGCAGGATCCATGTCCACTTTGAAAGTATCAGTACCTTTCTTAACGTAGTAATCACCCGTACCACCCACGTCTTGATACAGATCCGCCGTATCAGCACCGGTGCTAGTCGTGGATACCGCTGTATTTGTTGTAGTAGATGTACCACCTACTTGAGTAACCGCGGTTGCACCGATCTGAGTTGCAGGATCCATCGGATTAGCCACGCTGAACTTATCCAGACCCAGAGTCTTCGCATTGATATCTTTCAGATCGATATCGATAGTTTCGCCGTCGTTGGCGCCGACCTGGATGGTCAGCTTCTGGTCGCCGCTCAGGACTTTAACGCCGTTGAAATCGGTCTGTTCGGAGATACGGTTGATTTCAGACAGACGCTGGGAGATTTCATCCTGGATGGACTGCAGGTCGCTTGCGGAGTTAGAACCGTTCTGCGACTGTACGGTCAGACGGCGGATGTTCTGCAGGTTATCGTTGACTTCGTTCAGCGCGCCTTCGGTGGTCTGCGCCAGGGAGATACCGTCGTTAGCGTTACGGGAAGCCTGAGTCAGGCCTTTGATGTTAGCGGTGAAACGGTTGGAGATCGCCTGACCCGCGGCATCGTCCTTGGCGCTGTTGATGCGCAGACCGGAAGACAGACGCTCAATCGCCGTGCCCAGGGAAGACTGGGATTTGTTCAGGTTGTTTTGCGCCATCAGCGACAGGCTGTTGGTATTAATTACTTGTGCCATTATATGCATTCCTTACGAGTCAGTTGCGTTCAGTGCAACGTGGTTAAAAGGTTCGGGCTTGCTTGCCCACGGCGTCAACCACCGTCCCTTCTGGTATCGACGTATCCTTTGCAACCTTTAGCCATTTTTTGAAAAATTTTTGCCCCTCCGCCAATGGCGAAAATAACGCGCTTTTTCCCTCTTCTATTACGCCATCGCCTTTTTCACTTTTTCGGTAAACTTTTTCTCCACTGGGCCGATAACGCAATAAGCGAATAACGTCATTAGTAAGGAGAAACACCAATGGCATCGATCAGTTCCTTAGGCATCGGCTCAGGACTCGACCTCAACGGTTTACTGGACAAACTCAGCAAGGCGGAACAACAGCGCCTGACGCCGTATACCACTCAGCAAACCAGCTATAACGCGCAGCTAACGGCTTACGGCACGTTAAAAAGCTCGCTGGAAAAATTCGATAACCTGAGCAAGGAGCTGGCCAAGCCGGAGTTTTTCAACAGCACCACCGCCACCAAGCACGACCAGTTCACCATCACCACCACCAATAAGGCGGTGCCGGGCAACTATAGCGTTGAAGTGCAGAAGCTGGCGCAGCCGCAAACCCTGACCACCCAGGCGACGATTACCGACCAACAAGAGAAGCTGGGTACCGCCGGCAATAGCAATCGCTCCATTACGATCACCGCCGGCGACCCACCAAAAGAGACCACGATTCCGCTGAGCGACGACCAGACCTCGCTGCTGGAGATGCGCGATGCCATCAACGGCGCTAAAGCCGGCGTCACCGCCAGCATCATGCGCGTCGGCGACAATGACTATCAGCTGGCGCTGAGCTCCTCCACCACCGGCGAGAAAAACACCGTTTCGGTGCAGGTGAATAACGACGATAAACTCGGCGCCATCCTCAACTACGACAGCAGCAGCAAAAGCGGCGCGATGAAGCAGACCGTCGCCGGGCAGGATGCGGAGATTGTCGTCAACGGCACCAAAATTAAGCGCAGCACCAACTCGATTGCCGATGCGCTGCAGGGCGTCACCATCGACCTGAAAACCACCACCAAAGCCGGCGAACCGCAAAACCTGGTGATCGGCATCGATAAAAGCGGCACCGCCGACAAAATCAAATCCTGGGTGGATAACTACAATTCCCTGCTCGACACCTTCGGCTCGCTGACCAAATATACCCCAGTGAAAAGCGGTGAAGCGCAAAGCGCCAAGAACGGCGCGCTGCTCGGCGATAACACCCTACGCGGCATTCAGTCCTCGATTAAAAGCGCGCTCAGCGCCGCTCAGGACAACCCGGAGCTGAAAGGCCTTGGTAACCTCGGGATCTCTACCAATCCCAAAACCGGCAAGCTTGAAGTCGACAGCACGAAGCTCAATAAAGCGCTCGACGAGAAACCGGATCAGGTCGCCAACTTCTTCGCCGGCAACGGTAAAGACACCGGGATGGCCACCGAAATCCATAATGAAATCCAGAACTATATTAAAGCGGGCGGCATCATCGAGAACTCGACCAAAAGCATCAACACCAATCTCGATCGCCTGAATATCCAGATCGACACCGTTTCCGACAGCATCCAGAACACTATCGATCGCTATAAACAACAGTTTGTTCAGTTGGATACCATGATGTCCAAGCTGAGCAGCACGGGTAACTACTTACAACAGCAGTTCTCGTCCCAGTAACCCTTAATCAGGTAATGAAACAGCATGTATAACCGTAGCGGCACGCAAGCCTACGCACAGGTCAGTCTGGAAAGCAGCGCGATGAGCGCCAGTCCGCACCAGTTAATCGTAATGTTGTTCGACGGGGCGCTTAACGCCCTGCTTCGCGCACGCATCCTGATGAATCAGGGGGATATCGCCGGTAAAGGCCTGGCGCTGTCGAAGGCAATCAACATCATCGACAACGGGTTGAAAAGCGGCCTCGACCACCAGCAAGGCGGCGAAATCGCCGATAATCTGGCGGCGCTGTACGATTATATGAAGCGACGCCTGATGCAGGCCAACCTGCATAATGACGAAGCGGCGATCGTCGAAGTGGTCAAGCTGCTGGAGAATATCGCCGATGCCTGGCGGCAAATTGGGCCAAACTATCAACCTGCTCAGGGTACATTGTGATGGAACGCCAACAGCAGCTTTTAGCCGCCTATCAGCAGATCCATACCCTGAGCAGTCAGATGATTGCCCTGGCGCGCGCCGGGCAATGGGAAGCGCTGGTGGAAATGCAGTTTGCCTACGTGACGGCGGTCGAGAAAACCGCCGAATTTACCGGCAAAGCGGGGCCATCGCTGGCTCTGCAAGAGATGCTCAACGCTAAGTTGAAGCAGATTATCGACAATGAGGGAGTACTGAAAGGGCTATTGCAACAGCGGATGGAACAATTAAAAACGCTGATCGATCAATCCACCCGCCAGAACGCGGTCAACAACGCTTACGGCCAGTTCGACGATCGCTCGCTCCTGCTTGGCGAACTGCAGTCCGATAATGTGGTCGCCATCAAGAGCAAAAGCGAAGAATTACAATAACAACAACAGCGTCACAGCCTGATATCCGGTCAGGAAGCGCATGATGGGTCTCACCAGGGCAATGCAGAGTGTTGCCTGGTAAGCCATCGGCGGATTTTACAGGAGTGAATAAGCAATAATATATAATCAATTATTTCATTTACGCTTCATACATTCATCAATTAAATATTCCAAACATCGCGCCAGCTAAAATAAGCCACTCACGGGCTTAGGGAAATATGCCTGTAAAATATTCTGTGTTATCTTGAGCGGATTAATATGATTTTACTCACGGGATAAAACATGGATGTATTCTTCGGGAAAACGCGTTTTTCCAATTATTTTATGGCCATGGCGCAAGCTGAAACTAACGGATTAATGAATACCGCGCTGGCGGTTTCTGCTTATCACCTTCATGATCCCCTGACCCGAGTCAGGTTTCTGGACAGCGTTAAAAGATTTGCCCTTTCACAGATTAACATTATCCGTCATAGCAGTGATGATAAGAAGTGCCAGCAGTGCATTCAGGCAATCAGACAAGAGCGGGAAAATCTGCTTATTCAGGACAGAATGTTGCGAACCGGTGAAGCCATGCTCACTGCCTCCGCGCGGTTCTACCGGGAAAACGAAAAAGTCATCGGCTATATCATCGACGGAATCGGTGTTGTTCTTGGCGGTATGCAGGTTATCGGAGGTTTTGGAATAACGGCTAGCTCATTAATGACAGGAAACGTTATTGGCGTTATTGCTGGTGCAGCATTGATGTTTCATGGCTTTGGCACAATGGCTGAAAAGTTAGATGGTGTAAATTTTGCAGAAAAATATTATGAAGATGCATCTCAATTTTTAGGGTTTAGTAGAGAGTTGGGAAAGCTTTCATATCAGGTAGTCGATCTTTCAACCTCTTTTTATGGCCTTGCCAAACTTACCTTAAAACCAGAAGCGTGGCGCTTGTTTTATTTCACTGGCCCAGATTTTTACCGAAAAGTAACAACCATGAGTAAGCCAGCCATGGCGTTAAATGGGATATCTTCAACGGTAAAAGGGATACAGATAGGTAACACGATGTATGAAGTTAAAGATAAATGACTATCTTATTTTTAGATACAATTTGTATGCTTTGAGCGCCATTGGAAACGGAGTTAGTTTGTAAACTACCGAGAAACCGAATAATAAAATGAAAAAATAGGCAAAATGATTAATTGAATCATAATTATAACACCAATGAATGAGCACTATAAAAACAATAAAAAAACCTAAGACTCCAGCCCAAAGTCTTTTGCGAAGTTCATCGATTAAATCAAAATAGCTTTTGTTTTGGCTTTCTTGCCGCGCCAGGATTTCACGCAGGCGCGCAATCTCTTTTTCGGTGAAGCCATGTTCACGAAGGTCATCTTCAGTTAGCTGCTTTCCCACGCCCGGCTCCTCCATGCTGGTTATATATTTGTCCAACGTTTCCGACTGAAGGTACCCATTGCGTTGCTCAGCCAAATGCTCAGATGTAATGCCACTGCCGGGGTTACCACAGTCCGTGGAATATTGCCCCTGAAGTTGCCAGGGGTCAAGCGCGCGTTCATATCCTACAACGGCTTCACGCCTGATCCGCCAGAATGCTGTCAGTTTAAAGGAGATGCGTTACGCTACCGCCCCGCCTTCATCCTCCCAACGGCAGACCATATGGTACAGTTCCCGCTCGTCGTATTCATCGTGGAATATATTCACAACAACCTCCAGATGATTGTTAGACACGATCTAAGTTTAGTTGTTGGTAAGGAGGGGGCATATCAAGAAGAGTAAAAGCGGCGGTTACTCGCTATCCTGTCGCCAGGTTTCATGAAACATCGCTATCGCAACAAAAGCTAAAACGACAAAAAATACAACGGTCTGAAGCCACAGCATAACGCCTCCGCGGAGCAAAATTTGCGCAGATTATTTGCTACAGAGCCGAAAAACGATAGTGAATTGCCATCCAAATTTAAATTTTCGCCTTACCCCGCTCACACAACAATGCCTGTCTTCTGGCTGACAAGCCGATACTAAATAACAGTCTAAGCTGTTCGGACTACGCCAACGCGTAGGCCACCATCGTTGCTATCGCTCCCCAAAAGACCAACAAACCGAGAAAAATCCCTATCCATACCTTACGCCGCAATTGATGGTCTACTTTTTCGGACATCTGCTATTCCAAATTAGAATTATTTTGGCAAGACCATACAGTTTGTAGTGGTAGTAGTCAGATCGCTTGTATCGATCGATGAACGACTATTGATCTGCATCCCCTATCGATTGTAGTGATATTTCAGACTCATTCATTCACCGGTTGATGGGTTAAAATCAATGCAGAGGCGCGCAATTTTTTGCCGTTGTCGCCGTAAATAGACAAAACCGCCAGCGTTAAGCATAGCGGTTTGCAGGAAGAAGTTGCGCCGAGATTTTATGACTAAACCGGCATATTCATAATGTCCTGATAGGCCGCCACCAGCTTATTACGCACCTGCACGCCCATCTGCAATGAAACTGAAGATTTCTGTAAATCGACCATCACATCATTCAGGCTGATGCCCGGCACGCCCAACTCGAAGTTCTGCGCCTGTTGACGCGCGGCCTGCTGAGTATCGCTGATTTTACCCAGCGCGGCGGTGAGTTCACTGGCAAAACTGACTCCCTGCGGTACGCTATTCTGCCCGTTTTTTCCCGCCTGAATCGCCATTGCCTGCATCTGTTGCAGTACGCCTTCAATACCCTGAATCGCCATCTTTTCCTCAATACTCTCGTGATCGCCAGGCGCTATTTCACCCTGTATTTCTCCAATGCTGCACACCCTAACACAGTGATTTTTGCTTAAAGCGGTTAATTAGCTGCAAAAAACCCGGCTTATCGGGCAATCAGAATCATCTGATAAGACGAATAATGGCCTGCCCAGAAATGGGAGCGCCGCTATTGAGAAAAGATGTGTATCAGGGAGTCTGTTTTGTCACATAACGCTATCCATACCGTTCGTCAGCACGCCAGCGCGCGTCGCCGCCTGAACGCCAGCGAAGGATACCGCCTACCATGAGTGCCTCGTTATCCGCCGGCGAAAGCCGCGACAACGGCCTGCAGGCCATCTGGAGCCGTCTGCGCGCCAATCCAAAAATTCCGCTGCTGGTGGCCGCCTCCGCCGCGATTGCCATTATTGTCGCGCTGCTGCTGTGGGCGAAAAGCCCGGATTATCGCGTGCTGTACAGCAATTTGAACGATCGCGACGGCGGCGCTATCGTCACCCAACTGACGCAGATGAACATCCCCTACCGCTTCGCCGAGAACGGCGCGGCGCTGATGATCCCGGCGGAAAAAGTGCATGAAACCCGCCTGCGTCTGGCGCAGCAAGGGCTGCCGAAGGGCGGCGCCGTCGGCTTCGAACTGCTGGATCAGGAAAAATTCGGTATCAGCCAGTTCAGCGAACAGATTAACTATCAGCGCGCTCTCGAAGGCGAACTCTCACGCACTATCGAGTCGCTGGGGCCGGTGCAGAATGCGCGGGTGCACCTGGCGCTGCCGAAGCCCTCGCTGTTTGTCCGCGAGCAAAAATCCCCTTCCGCCTCTGTCACCCTGACGCTGCTGCCGGGTCGTGCGCTGGATGATGGCCAAATTAACGCTATCGTCTATATGGTATCGAGTAGCGTCGCCGGCCTGCCGGCGGGCAACGTCACCGTGGTCGATCAGGCCGGACGCCTGCTGACGCAGTCCGACGGCACCGGACGCGACCTCAACGCCTCGCAGCTGAAATATGCTAACGAAGTGGAAAACGGCTATCAGCGACGCATTGAAACTATCCTGGCGCCGGTGGTCGGCAGCGCCAACGTCCGCGCTCAGGTGACCGCGCAGATCGATTTCGCCTCCCACGAGCAGACTGACGAACAGTATCAGCCGAACCAGCAGCCCGAGAAAGCGGCGATCCGTTCGCAGCAAACCAGCAGCAACGAACAAATCGGCGGTCCGCAGGTGGGCGGCGTCCCTGGGGCGTTATCCAATCAGCCGAGCGCGCCGGCAACGGCGCCGATTGAAAGCGCTAAACCGGCGGCCAATAACGCCAATAACGCGACCAACACCCGCAGCGCCGCGGCCAACAGCGGTCCGTTAAGCACCCGACGCGACGCCACCACCAACTACGAACTCGATCGCACCATCCGCCATACCCAACAGAAAGCCGGGACGGTGGAACGCCTGTCGGTCGCCGTGGTGGTGAACTATAGCCTCAACGCCGACGGCAAAGCGCAGCCGATGAGTAAAGAACAACTGGCGCAAATTGAAGCGCTGGTGCGCGAAGCGATGGGCTACTCCAGCACCCGCGGCGATAGCCTGCAGGTGGTCAATACGCCATTTACCGACAATCAGATGACCGGCGGCGAACTGCCGTTCTGGCAGAGCCAGGCGTTTATCGATTTGCTGCTCGAACTGGGACGTTACCTGCTGGTACTGCTGGTCGGCTGGGTATTGTGGCGCAAGCTGATTAAGCCGCAGCTGCAGCAGCGTCAAGCCGCGCAGCAAGCCGCGGTGGCCGCCGCCAGCGCGCCGGTCGCTAAGGCGAACGACAGCCATAAACCAAGCAACGAGGAGCTGGCGCTGCGCCGTAAATCGCAGCAGCGCGTCAGCGCAGAAGTCCAGAGCCAACGCATCCGCGAACTGGCGGATAAAGATCCGCGGGTCGTCGCTCTGGTAATCCGCCAATGGATGAGTAACGAACTATGAGCCTGACCGGAACCGATAAAAGCGCCATTTTATTAATGACGCTGGGCGAAGACCGCGCGGCGGAGGTGCTCAAGCACCTCTCCTCCCGCGAAGTCCAGCTTTTGAGCGGCACCATGGCCGGCATGAGCCAGGTCTCGCATAAACAGCTCGGCGAGATCCTCTCTGAATTTGAAGACGATGCCGAACAGTTCGCCGCCTTGAGCGTCAACGCCAGCGACTATCTGCGGTCGGTGCTGGTGAAAGCGTTGGGCGAAGAGCGCGCCGCCAGCCTGCTGGAGGATATTCTCGAATCCCGCGAAACCACCTCAGGGATGGAAACGCTCAACTTTATGGAGCCGCAGAGCGCCGCCGACCTGATCCGCGATGAACACCCGCAGATCATCGCCACCATCCTGGTACACCTCAAGCGCGGCCAGGCGGCGGATATTCTGGCGCAGTTCGATGAGCGCCTGCGCAACGACGTGATGCTGCGTATCGCCACCTTCGGCGGCGTGCAGCCGGCGGCGCTGGCGGAGTTGACCGAAGTGCTCAACAACCTGCTCGACGGCCAGAACCTCAAGCGCAGCAAAATGGGCGGAGTGCGTACCGCCGCCGAGATTATCAACCTGATGAAAACCCAGCAGGAAGAAGCCGTTATCGACGCGATGCGCGAATACGATGGCGAGCTGGCGCAGAAGATCATCGACGAGATGTTCCTGTTCGAAAACCTGGTGGAGGTCGACGATCGCAGTATCCAGCGCCTGCTGCAGGACGTGGACAGCGAATCGCTACTGATTGCTCTGAAGGGCGCCGAACAGCCGCTGCGCGAGAAGTTCCTCAAAAACATGTCGCAGCGCGCGGCCGATATTCTGCGCGACGATCTCGCCAACCGTGGGCCGGTGCGCATGTCGCAGGTGGAAAACGAACAGAAAGCGATTCTGCTGATAGTCAGACGGCTGGCGGAAAGCGGCGAAATGATCATTGGCGGCGGCGAGGACACCTATGTCTGATCGCATTAATTCCATGCCCTGGCAGCCCTGGTCGCTCAACGACCTTGGCGACGCGGCCCCGGCTTTCGAACCGCCGCTACCGACGCTGGATAACGAAGCCTTGCAGCCTGACGCGCAGGCAGAACTGCAGCAGCAGCTTGCCGCCCTGCGCCTACAGGCCGAGCAGCAAGGTCAGCAATCCGGCTATGCCGATGGCCAGCAAAAAGGCTATGAAGCCGGATTTCAGCAGGGGCTTGAGGAGGGCCGCCAGCAGGGACTACTGGAAGCTCAGCAGCAGCAACAGCCGCTGACCGACCACTGGCAGCAGCTGGTGAGCGAGTTTCAGCACACCCTTGATGCGCTCGATTCGGTCATCGCCTCACGTCTGATGCAGTTGGCGCTGACCGCCGCAAAACAGGTGCTTGGCCAGCCGCCGGTCTGTGACGGCACCGCCCTGCTGACGCAAATTCAACAGCTGATCCAGCAAGAGCCGATGTTCAACGGCAAGCCGCAATTGCGTGTGCACCCGCAAGATTATGAGCGCGTTGAGCAGCAGTTAGGTACCACCCTCAGCCTGCACGGCTGGCGGCTGCTGGCGGACGGCGATCTGCATCCCGGCGGCTGTAAGGTCAGCGCCGAAGAGGGCGATCTCGACGCCAGTCTCGCCACCCGTTGGCATGAATTGTGTCGCCTCGCCGCACCGGGAGCGCTGTGATGACCGCCCGTCTTGGCCGCTGGCTGAATTCACTTGAAGCGCTGGAGCAGCGTATCGCCCGTACGCCGACCGTGCGACGCTACGGTCGGCTGACCCGCGCCACCGGCCTGGTGCTGGAGGCCACCGGTCTGCAGTTGCCGCTCGGCGCAACCTGCCTTATCGAGCGCGACGGCGGCAACGGCGTGCAGGAAGTGGAAAGCGAAGTGGTCGGCTTTAACGATCAGCGGCTGTATCTGATGCCGCTGGAAGAGGTCGAAGGGATCGTACCTGGGGCGCGGGTTTACGCCCGTAGCACGGCGGACGGCCAGCACGCCGGTAAACAACTCCCGCTGGGCCCGGCGCTGCTGGGACGCGTGCTCGACGGCGGCGCCAGGCCGCTTGACGGCCTGCCTGCGCCGGAAACCGGCTATCGCGCGCCGCTGATTACCGCGCCGTTTAACCCGCTGCAGCGTACCCCTATCGAGCAGGTGCTGGACGTCGGCGTGCGCACCATTAACGGTCTGCTGACCGTTGGGCGCGGCCAACGTATGGGGCTGTTCGCCGGCTCCGGCGTTGGTAAAAGCGTACTGCTGGGCATGATGGCGCGCTACACCCAGGCCGACGTCATCGTCGTCGGCCTGATCGGCGAACGCGGCCGGGAAGTCAAAGACTTTATCGAGAATATTCTCGGCGCCGAAGGTCGCGCGCGTTCGGTGGTGATCGCCGCCCCGGCAGACGTATCTCCCCTGCTGCGCATGCAGGGCGCCGCTTACGCCACCCGCATTGCCGAAGATTTTCGCGACCGCGGTCAGCACGTGCTGCTGATCATGGATTCGCTCACCCGCTATGCGATGGCGCAGCGTGAAATCGCGCTGGCGATCGGCGAACCACCGGCTACCAAGGGCTATCCGCCTTCGGTATTCGCCAAACTGCCGGCGCTGGTTGAACGCGCGGGCAACGGTATCAGCGGCGGCGGTTCGATCACCGCCTTCTATACCGTACTGACCGAAGGGGACGATCAGCAGGATCCGATTGCCGATTCGGCACGCGCGATCCTCGATGGCCACGTGGTGCTTTCCCGACGGCTGGCGGAAGCCGGTCACTACCCGGCCATCGATATCGAAGCCTCGATCAGCCGCGCGATGACGTCGCTTATCGATGACGAACATTATCGCCGGGTACGTACCTTTAAGCAGATGCTGGCCAGCTTCCAGCGTAACCGCGATTTAATAAGCGTCGGTGCCTATGCCGCCGGTAGCGACCCGCTGCTGGATAAAGCCATTGCCCTGTATCCGCAAATGGAGACCTATCTGCAGCAGGGAATTTTCGAGCGCTGCGGTTATGACGAAGCCTGTCAGCAGCTACAGCAGCTGATTGTTTAACGCCATCGGAGACGCCACGCGATGAAAGCACAGTCCCCTTTGATTACCCTGCGCAATCTGGCCCAGGAGGCCGTCGAACAGGCGGCGCAGCGTCTGGGCCAGGCGCGCCAGGCGCAACAGGCCGCCGAGCAACAGCTGACGATGTTGCTTAACTATCAGGACGAGTACCGGCAAAAGCTCAACAGCACCCTTTCCGGCGGCATGGAAAGCTCTCGCTGGCAGAACTACCAGCAGTTTATCGCCACCCTCGAACAGGCCATCGAACAACAGCGCCAGCAGCTGCTGCAGTGGGGACAAAAGGTGGAGCACGCCGTGAAGCAGTGGCAGGACCATCAGCAGCGGCTGAACGCCTACGACACCCTGCACACGCGCGCGCAAAACGCCGAGCTGCAGTTGGAAAACAAACGCAATCAAAAATTGATGGATGAGTTCGCGCAACGCAGTACACAAAGGAATACCGCTTCATGAATCTCAATGCTTTGCCCGCCCTTAGCCTGCCCGGCGACGCCAGCGCCCTGCCGGATCTGGCGCTCGACGACGTTCAGCTGTCGTCTGCCTTCGCGCAACTGCTCGGCGCGCGCTTCACGCCCGCGCAAAGCGGCACGCTGCCGCCCGCGGCGCTGAGCGCCGATGATGAAAGCGCCCCGCCGCTAAGCCGTAACCAGCTTAACCAGCTGCTGGCGGCGCTCGGCGAACGCGGCGCGCTGCTGGTCAATGCGTTACCGCCATCGGCGGGAAACGCCGTCGACGCAACAGCGAAAAAAGAGGATAGCGGCCCGCATACGCCGCCGCTCAGCGAGGCGAAAACCTTAGATCCGGCGACGCTGCAGGCGCTGTACGCCATGCTGCCGGCGGCAATCGTCGCCCCGCCGCCGCAGACCGCGCTACCGCTGGCTCAACAACCAGCGCCCAGCGGCGATAAAACCGCGCTCCACATCGGCAATGCAGCTATTCAGCATGTCGCGAACCTGCCGGAAGGCGAACCGGCGGCGAAGCCGCAGCCGGGCACGGATCCCCTTAGCGGGCAAAATCTGCCTTCTCCTGTTGTGCAGACCGCGACCACGCCGCAGCACGATATGGCCGAATCTTCGGCTGAGAATACCCTATCGCAACCTGCCGCCGTCGCTTTCGCCGCCGCCAGCCCCAGCCAAAGCGCCACGCCCGCCAGTGCGCTGGTAACCGCGCCGCCGACGCCGCAGCTTAATGCCCAGCTTGGTAGCCCGGAATGGCAGCAGGCGCTGAGCCAGCAGGTACTGATGTTCCACCGCAATGGCCAGCAGAGCGCCGAACTGCGCTTGCATCCGCAGGAGCTGGGCACGCTGCAGATCACCCTGCAGCTCGACGATAAACAGGCGCAGCTGCATATCGCTTCCGCACACGGTCAGGTACGCGCGGCGGTCGAAGCGGCTATGCCGCAGTTACGTCACGCGCTGGCGGAGAGCGGAATCAACCTCGGTCAGAGCAGCGTTGGCGGCGAGGCGACGCCGCAATGGCAGCAGCATAATGGCAACGGTGAAGGCCGCGCCAGCTACGCGGAACGCCACGGCGGCGGCAACGATGGCGCGCCGATTGAGCCAGTCAGCGCCCCGGCAGCCCTGCAGCGAATGGTCAGCCAGGTCAACGGCGTCGATATTTTCGCCTGAGGGGCGCTAAACGGCCAATCTGGCCCCCATTTGCCCGTTTATTCCGGCTATTGCCTCGCGCGTTAGCCGCGATAATACCTTTATATGTCATACGTGCGGCGCCGCCGCGCGCGATGCCCGTCAGCAACGCGGCGGGCGGAACAACAGGAATTTGATTTGGCTATGTCTCAAAACTCCCTTCCGGCAACCGCGCCCAAACGCCCCTTATTGATCATCCTGCTGACGATCGTGGCCGTGGCCGCCTGTGCTGCCGCAGGTTACAGCTGGTGGCTGCTGCAACAGCGCGACGGCGGCGCGCAAACCGCCATCGAAAAGGAAAAACCGCCCGCGCCGCCGGTATTTATGCCGCTCGATACCTTTACCGTCAATCTGGTGACCCCGGACAACGATCCGGACCGCGTACTGTATATCGGCCTGACGCTGCGCCTGCCGGATGAAGCAACCCGCCGCCAGCTTAATGATTTCCTGCCGGAGGTGCGTAGCCGTCTGCTGATGCTGCTTTCGCGTCAGGAGGCCGGTCACCTGGCGAATGAGCAGGGCAAGCAGCAGCTGGTCGCGCAGATCAAAGAGACGCTGAGCGCGCCGCTGGTTAAGGGACAACCGAAGCAGGTGGTCAGCGATGTGCTGTTCACCGCCTTCATACTGCGGTAATCACCATGGGCGATAGCATTCTTTCACAGGCAGAGATCGACGCCTTGCTCAACGGCGACAACACGGGCGATGAGCCCGAGACGGTTGTCGGCGGTAAAGAGAGCGAGGTTAAGCCATACGATCCGAATACCCAGCGCCGCGTGGTGCGTGAACGCCTGCAGGCGCTGGAAATTATCAACGAGCGTTTTGCCCGGCAGTTCCGCATGGGATTGTTCAACCTGCTGCGCCGCAGCCCGGACATCACCGTCGGGCCGATTAAAATTCAGCCGTACCACGAGTTTGCCCGCAATCTGCCGGTGCCGACCAACCTTAACCTGGTACACCTGAACCCGCTGCGCGGCACCGCGCTGTTCGTCTTCGCCCCGAGCCTGGTATTTATCGCCGTCGATAACCTGTTCGGCGGCGACGGGCGTTTCCCGACCAAGGTCGAAGGCCGCGAATTCACACCCACCGAGCAGCGGGTCATCAAACGTATGCTACGCCTGGCGCTGGACGCCTACGGCGACGCGTGGAGCGCAATCTATAAGATTGACGTCGAATACGTGCGTGCGGAAATGCAGGTCAAATTCACCAACATCACCACCTCGCCGAACGATATCGTGGTGACCACGCCATTCCAGGTGGAGATTGGCGCGCTAAGCGGTGAATTTAATATCTGTATTCCTTTCGCCATGATTGAACCGCTGCGTGAACTGCTGACCAATCCGCCGCTGGAGAATTCCCGCCAGGAAGATAGCCAGTGGCGCGAAACGTTGGTCAAGCAGGTGCAGCACTCCGAGCTTGAGCTGATTGCCAACTTCGTCGATATCCCGATGCGCTTGTCGAAAATTCTTAAGCTGCAGCCTGGCGACGTTTTACCGATAGATAAACCGGATCGCATTATCGCCCATGTCGACGGCGTGCCGGTGCTGACCAGCCAATATGGCACCTTAAACGGGCAGTACGCCCTTCGTGTTGAACACTTGATAAACCCTATTTTGAATGCTCTGAGTGAGGAACAGCCCAATGAGTGATCCTAAGCAACCGTCTGGCGCAGGAAAGGAATCCGTAGACGATCTGTGGGCTGATGCGCTTAATGAACAACAGTCGTCTGAGAAATCCAGCGCCACCACCGATGGGGTGTTCAAATCGCTGGAGGCCCAGGATGCGCTCGGCAGCCTGCAGGATATCGATCTGATCCTCGATATTCCGGTGAAGCTGACCGTTGAACTGGGGCGCACCAAAATGACGATTAAAGAGCTGCTGCGCCTGTCGCAGGGATCGGTTGTCGCGCTGGATGGCCTGGCGGGCGAACCGCTGGATATCCTGATCAACGGCTATCTGATAGCCCAGGGCGAAGTGGTGGTGGTGGCCGACAAATTCGGCGTGCGTATTACCGATATCATTACTCCGTCCGAACGTATGCGTCGGTTGAGCCGCTAATGAGCGCCCCCGTTACCGTGCAGACCAGCCAACCGGTTACCGAACCGGCAATATCCGGCGGCTCGGCGCTCATGCAGGTAAGCAGCGCGCTCGGCGCGATTCTGCTCCTGATCCTGCTGGCCGGTTGGTTGTTCCGCCGCCTCGGCTTTGCGCCGCAGGCGCGCAACGGTCGGTTGCTTAACCTGCGCGCCAGCTGCCAGGTTGGCCAGCGCGAGCGCGTGGTGGTGGTGGAAGTCGATAATACCCTGCTGGTGCTGGGCGTCACCGCCCAGCAGATCACCCCGCTTCATCAGTACCCGGCGCCACCGCGCGATGAAGATACTCCGGCGGTCACGCCTGCGAACGACTTCCGCCAGCTGATGCGCAACGTCCTCAACCGCCCGGAAAAATAGCCATGTTCCCTACTCTGTTCGCTTGTCTCCGCCGTCGGGCGCCGTGGCTCGCCGCCGCGTTACTGCTGCTGAGTCCTGCCGCCTTCGCACAGCTTCCGGGGCTTATCAGTCAGCCGCTGGCCAACGGCGGCCAGAGCTGGTCGCTGCCGGTGCAGACGCTGGTGCTGTTGACCTCGCTGACCTTCCTGCCGGCGATGCTGCTGATGATGACCAGTTTTACCCGCATTATCATCGTACTGGGTCTGCTGCGTAACGCGCTGGGCACGCCTTCCGCGCCGCCGAACCAGGTGATGCTCGGGCTGGCGCTGTTCCTGACCTTCTTTATCATGTCGCCGGTGTTCGACAAGGTCTATCAGGAGGCGTACCTGCCCTTTAGTCAGGACAAGATCGGCCTTGATGCGGCGCTGGATAAAGGCGCGCAGCCGCTGCGCGAATTTATGCTGCGCCAGACCCGCGAAAGCGACCTGGCGCTGTACGCTCGTCTGGCCAACCAGCCGCCGCTGGCCGGGCCGGAGGCGGTACCGATGCGTATTCTGCTGCCCGCCTACGTCACCAGCGAACTGAAAACCGCTTTCCAGATTGGTTTTACGGTGTTTATTCCGTTCCTGATTATCGATCTAGTGGTCGCCAGCGTGCTGATGGCGCTAGGGATGATGATGGTGCCGCCGGCGACGATCTCGCTGCCGTTTAAGCTAATGCTGTTTGTGCTGGTGGATGGCTGGCAGCTGCTGCTCGGCTCGCTGGCGCAGAGCTTCTATTCCTGAACCGCCGGAGAACAATCATGACGCCAGAATCCGTGATGGCCATTGGCACCGAAGCGATGAAGGTCGCCCTGGCGCTGGCCGCCCCGCTGCTGCTGGCGGCGCTAATCAGCGGGCTGGTGGTCAGCCTGTTGCAGGCCGCCACCCAGATTAACGAGATGACCCTGTCGTTTATCCCCAAAATTCTCGCGGTCGTGGCGACGATTATTATCGCCGGGCCGTGGATGCTGAACCTGCTGCTGGACTATATGCGCACGTTATTCAGCAACCTGCCTAATATTATCGGCTAGCCGTGATCCCCTTTGACAGCGCCCAGCTTAGCGAATGGCTCAGCCAGTATTTCTGGCCGCTGCTGCGTATTCTGGCTCTCATCAGCACCGCGCCGGTACTGAGTGAAAAGCAGATCAGCAAAAAGGTGAAAATCGGCCTCGGCGGCCTGATTGCGATACTGATCGCCCCAACGCTGCCCGCCAACGCGATCCCCATTATCTCTGCTGCCGGTTTATGGCTGGCGATTCAGCAGATCCTGATCGGCGCGGCGCTGGGGCTGACGATGCAGCTGGCTTTCGCCGCGGTACGCCTCGCCGGCGAAGTCATCGGCATGCAGATGGGGCTATCGTTCGCCACCTTCTTCGACCCCAGCGGCGGCCCCAATATGCCGGTGCTGGCACGGCTGCTGAACCTGCTGGCAATGCTGCTGTTTTTAAGCTTTGACGGCCACCTGTGGCTTATCTCGCTGCTGGCCGACAGCTTCCATACCCTGCCGATCCAGAGCCAGCCGCTAAACGGCAACGGTTTCCTGGCGCTCGCCCAACTGGGTTCGTTAATCTTTATCAACGGCATGATGCTGGCGTTACCGCTGATTTGTCTGTTGCTCACGCTCAATATCGCTTTGGGTCTGCTCAACCGCATGACGCCGCAGCTGTCGGTATTCGTGATCGGTTTCCCGGTGACCATGACCTTTGGCATTATGACCCTCGGCATGATGATGCCGATGCTGGCCCCCTTCTGCGAACACCTGTTTGGCGAGATGTTCGATCGCCTGGCGGCCGTTATCGGCGGTATGACGTTTTAACCCTGCCGTTATTTACCTCTTTTTCGCCGGACAAAATGGCAATAAAAAACGTTTACTGGGATAAAAGCCTGGAAAAACGTTTTTATTGCTACTAAGGTCCGAATGTTCATAGCGGCTTGAATTAAAAAATAGCCACCCTACAATAAAGCCTGAATTTAATTGTTAGTGAATTTTATTTTTTTATAAAATTAAAACCTCGGGAAACGCAGAATATTTTCCTGCGTGGGTTTAGTGCATCTTTAATAAAATAAGGAGCGACATCATGATTAAGGCGAAAGGTAACCGTATAGCGCGGCGTGTATTAGGCCTGCCCCACTGGGAAAGTAACCGATTTAAAATCGTGCTGGCCGACACTGCCGCTGGCGGAAAATGGAAAGTGGTGAAGAAAAAGAAATAATCCTGACTGGCAATTGTTCTTTGCGCAACATAATTCCAAATTGCACAGTATCGTAGCCCCGGTAAGCGCTCGCGCCGCCGGGGATTTTGAGGCCACCAACACCGGCAGTTTCAGTTCGCAATGGTACGAGTCGTAGACCGTAGGCCGGATTAGGCGCAGCCGCCATCCGGCGCGAAAGTAGCTCTTTACCCGCGGTTATTGCCCGGCGGCGCTACGCTTGCGCGGGCCTACAGATCACATGCCGTGGTAGATACTGTTATCGGTTTGCAACTTTTTTAATGGTTTTTCCCGGACGCGGCGCGTTGCGCCTACTCCGGGCTACCAAATCGCAAAGCGCAGTAGCCCCGGTAAGCGGCAGCGCCACCGGGGGATTTTGAGATCACCAGCACCAGTAGTGTCAGCCAGCGCAATGAATAAATTAAAGGCAGGCCGCACGGACCGTAGGTCGGGTAAGGCGCTAGCCGCCACCCGACAAAAAAGTAACGCGGGTAGATGCTGTGAATATTTTCAACCCTACGTAACCCAAACTTATTCAATGACGATTAATATGCTAAGCTTTTTATTACTGAAAGAATGCGCTCTTCTCCGCGAAGTCCTATTGCATTTATCAAAGCTCTATCAATTTTATCGCTGACAAGAAAATAAAGCATTTCCATATTATTGTTGTAGAGTGCCAAATATAACTGAGGCGATATATCCCTGAGTTTTCTTGCAGAAATCGCTGCCGTCTGAACCTTTCCATAAAGAGATGCGGCTGTCACTACCACAAAACTGGATCGGTTAAGTTGCATCATGACATCATTTTTGAAATTAAATGAGTTAACAATGATGATAGATAAAGCATTTGCAATTGCGCCCCTTGTTAGTAATCCACTTCGATAACTTGATAGACCTTTTGCAAGACTGATATCAAGATATTTTATCTCGCTCACTTTTAAATATTTAAGTTCTTCCTCAATATACATCCTCATCATATCTGCAATGATGTTTTTCCTTTTATATATCTCGTAAATACATTTTATGAAACGGATATCCTCTTCTGATAATTCCGAGCATATAGCCTTATACTCATCCAAAAGACATGTACTGTACCATGTATCCCTCTCTAAACCAGATCGAACATCTTCCAGGACACTGATACTATTCTGTTGAACACCTCTTACAGCACGGTCGAGTGCTATAGCAGCATACCTGTCGGTTTCCATTCTAAATTTGACCATCGAAGATATAGACATTGCCTGAATTCCCTTTTCATGATAAAAACACGAGGTGTAATTAGCACCATATCATGAGGAATGAATTATGAAAAAATGGATTTTTATTATTTTTTCTTTCATCCTATCATTTATCATCCTGGTTACCCTGATGTTTGAATTAGCGTTTCGCCTATTAAAGGCTGATGAAGTTATCAACTTTATGGAAAAATCAGTTTTTATCGATTCGTTTAATTCATGGTTTATCTTTTTGGTTATATTATCATTCATAGGTGCTATCATTATCAGCAGCGTGGTATTTTTAAAGATTAAAAAGGTGATGTAATGCCCTGTTTATCTCCTTTTTTTAAAGAAATACTTAACGACCTTAAAGTTTATGTCATTATCATTTCTCTTTTTACATTTTATTACTTTACAATTCCAGGATACTGGTTTCTATGCAGTATAGTTACAATAATAATTTATGGTATTATTAAAATAGTTATAGCGTCAAAAAAAAGTAATAAAGGTGCTATTAAATAGTGATGTTACTTTTGGTCGCATTCACTGGTAGCCTGCTCAGAATAATAACTTACCGCATCTTACCCTGACTAATAAATAAAATCACACAGCATGACGCAGCGCCCGTATTCCCTTTCCAGTCTGACGGCGCAGCAACGCCAGCAGCGTTGACACTTCTGAATAACCCACGTCAGCGGTAATCGTCTCAATATCTTTCCCCTCGGCAAGCAGCTGCTTTACTCGTTCGACCCGCAATTGCTGGAAAAAAGCCAACGGTGATTTCCCCAGCGTGGCTTCCATTCTGCGCTGTAAGGTGCGTGGATGCACGTTAAGCGCGCCGGCAGCCGCCTGCAGGGAAAATCCCTGCGCCAGATGCGCTCGCGACCAGTGCGCAAAGCGGTTGATCAGGTCATCGGCATGCTGAGGATAACCTGCCGGCAGGCGTGAAACCTGAGGATGGCGGATATCAGCCGCCATCGCTTTTGCCAGCAAATCGGCAAGCGGCGGGCTGCTCTGGCGAATCAGCCACAGCGCCAGCTCCACATGGCCCATCATTGCGCCGGGAAGGATCGGCGCAGCCGCATTGAGCCATGACGCAGCGGCGGTCTGCTCATTGAGCAAACGGCTATCCGCCAGGATGAAGGTATTTAAACAGGCGGCGGCAATTTTAACGCCGCGCTTCGCCATGTTTTGCAAAAACCGCTTAGCGTCAGCAATATCGTGCCAGCCATCCGGCGGCGATTGTCGTGCGTGAACGTTGATCGCCGGCACCACAATCCAGTCGGGATAATCCAAACCCGATGCCTGATGAGCAGGAATACTCAATCCATGGGCTGATTTAACCTGCCCGGTCACGGCAATCATCTGCACCTCAAAGCGAGAAATATTCATGCTCTGGCGTCGCGCCATATCATTGGCCGCGGCGAACGTATCCAGCAACGTCGATAAGCCGGTGTCGAAAACGCCATCCAGAGTCAGAATATTTATCTTCATGTCGTTAATGGTATTGAAATTGTCATTTTTGCATATGGTTCCATTTTAACCTTAGCCATAGACTTTCCTCTATCGTTATTAATTACCAGAGTCAATTGCCATGAAAAATAATCCTGAACTGATTATCCTTACGTTAATTTGTCTGCTAACGGTTATGATGTGGATACCCTATATTATTGCCCGAGCCGCGCGCGCTAACGTCGCGCCCGCAGCGGGAAACGGCCATTCGTCATCAACCGGGCTGGCGCCCTGGGCGCAGCGTGCGCAAAAGGCGCACGCCAACGCGGTAGAAAACCTCGTTATTTTTGCCCCACTGGTGGTGGTCGCCGCGTTGCTTAACGTCAATAACGCCATAACGTTAATTGCGGCTAAAGTTTATTTGCTCGCGCGCATTGTCCATTATATTGCGCATACCGCCGGGATCCCCGTTATCCGAACGCTCGCCTTTCAGACCGGTTTTGTCGCGACGGTTACCATAGCGATAGTTATTTTAAGTTCGGTTTTTTGAGGTTAAAAACTCCCGGCATTCTCTGCCAACGCCAGGCTTTGTAGCGCCGTCTTAAGCCATTTGGTTGCTCCTCGCTGCCCGCCGCGTTTATGGGAATAGATCTTCACGGTAAACGGGCTTATGGCGAACGGCAAAGGAAAAATCGCGATCGGGGCGGCATGAAGGAACTTCTCTGCGGCATAACGAGGAATCGCCATTAACAGATCGCTTTGCGCCACAATAAACGGCGCGCTGAGCATCGAAGGGGTTTTGAGCGCTATCTGCCGCGTATAGCCTAATTCCTGCAGGCGTAAATCCAACACTCCCTGCTTTTCATTCCACGGCGTGACCACCAGATGCCGCGCGGCGAGATAATCCGCCAGCGTCAGCGCCGTGCGACGGGTATTGCTGATAACCACGTACTCATCCTCAAACCAGTCAATTTCCTCCAGTTCATGATGCCGGATATCTTCAGCGGTGCTGAAGCCCAGCGCCAGATCCACCTCTCCCGCCAGCAGCTCCGTCAGTGCCGGGCTATGCGGCAAATAACGGAGTTCAAAACGCAGTCCCGGCACTTCATGCTGCAGCTTTTGCATCAGCGCAGGAAAAATGCATAACGCGGTGAAATCGGTAATGGCTATCTGGATCCGCTCGGTGCTGTCGGCGGCAATAAACTCTGGCTGTCGCGTGAGTTCCTGATTAAGCAATTTCAATACTGAAGCGATGGAGGGCGCGAGCTGAGTGGCATAGACGCTCGGGCACATCCGATGTCCTTCGCGAAAAAACAACGGATCGTTCAGCGCCACGCGCAGCCGCGACAGCGCGTGGCTCAACGCGGAGGTACTCATCGCCAGCTCATCGGCGGCAAGCCGAACGGAACAGTGGCGATAGATAGCATCAAAAACGAGCAGCAGATTGAGATCGAGGCGTCTGAGCGCCGGATGCATAATATTCATCATTGGGTGATTTCATTGCACTTAATTCTTCTGACAATACCCCCTATGCTTAGCGTCATCAATATCGTTAACGTGTGAAAACGACAGGAAAAATTATGAGTATTACGATTAGACAGGCCCGTGCGGATGACGCTTCCGCCATCTACAACATGATTTATGAACTGGCGGTGTACGAAAAAGCCCCGCAGGAAGTGGTCACCACCCCCGAAGAGATCCGCGAAACCCTGTTTGGCGACGACAGTAAAACCGAAGCGCTGATCTGCGAAATTGACGGTAAAACGGCGGGCTATGCCGTGTTCTTCACCAGCTATTCAACCTGGCTCGGACGCAACGGTATTTATATGGAAGATTTGTATATCTCGCCGGACTATCGCGGCCAGGGCACGGGCCGAGCGCTGCTAAAAACCATTGCCCGGTATGCGGTTGCGCGCCGCTGCGGACGCCTTGAGTGGAGCGTGCTGGACTGGAACCAGCCGGCCATTGATTTTTACCTCAGTATTGGCGCCGCGGCGCAAAGCGAATGGGTCCGCTATCGCCTCGATGGCGAAGCGCTGGTTAATTTTGCGGAGCAATAACCGTGTCTTTTCGTTGTTGGGCTAACGCGACTGTATTTTTTGAAGTGGGTAATAGCATGGCTGTACTGCGAAGAGCGAAGTATCGATCTTAGTCTGCCCGAAGGTATTTTATAAAATCCATGACATTTAACAACATACCGCATAGTAAATACTATGCGGTCTTATTGATCGGCTGTGAATGTAATCAGGTTGCTTGTGAAATAATATTAATCATTGCATTATAAAGATCATCAGATGCTCCACGTAGAGCATCTATACCCTAAATAACTCGAGTTGCAGGAAGGCGGCGACGCAGGGAATCCCCAGGAGCTTACTCCAGTAAGTGACTGGGGTGAGCGAGGAAAGCCAACGCACATGCAACTTGAAGTATGACGGGTATAAACCATGTAATTCAATAGAAACTTATATTCTACCTCCTCATGAATTAGCGCAAAACAATAATGTCAAATTCGGTCCGAGCCGGTATAAATGAAGAGCCCCCCTACGTCTTAAACTTGAAATCCCCACCATTACTGACCAACAAATTAGCAATTTCAGTTAATGTCTCATCAAATACAGCTGCGTTTTGTCGTCCTGCATTACGCAAAAGTTCTAAATTTTCTCGCGATGCGTTATCTAAAGCAGGGTCTGCGCCATATAGCTCAGGCTGTATTCTGTAGTACTTAGAGTTAGTTACCGTTGAGGCAATTTGTTGTAAATAATACGCGGTCATCTGTGGCCCCCCTTCGAGAGCAATATCGATCACAGGTTTTGCCCAACCAAAAGGGCCCCAGTCCTTAATTTCGGAATAGGAGTAACCCTGTAATTTTTTACCAGTACCAAGCGAAACAATAATCATATCTTTGATGCCAGCAACATTGCTGAATTTAATGGCTTCAGAGTAGGCACAGAGCGCAGGGTCGTTTGCCGCCACACCACCATCTACAAGAACAAATTTTTCTGGTACAGGGAGCAATGAGTAAATTCGCGCCGCCTCAAAATACGTAGGTGCCGCAGAAGTACCGCGTAAAACATCTCTGACAAGAAAATCTCGATTCTTAGCTACTGCTGAGTGCTGTTTAAAAATAATGGGGAGACGATTGCTTACATCATAAGCAACAAAACAGGTCGGCCTTAATAATTCGCTCAGTTTAATGTCACCAAATGCCGTGTTTAACACCCTCTCCAGCTCTTTTGCTGAATATTTCTCATCAGCTGCGCCGCCTAATGAACTGATTGTTTTCCAGAGACCAACATCGAAAATATCATCACCGTCCTCAAGATAAAAATTAACAGCTTCTTGAGCGGTGAATTTTGGTTTTCTTTTAGCTCCTGGGCATACATAAGCAGCGCAAAGAATAGCACCAGTACTGGTTCCAGCGACTAAATCAAAATAATCAGCAATTCTTGCTTCTGGTTTCCCTGATATTGATTGTAGTTTTTTCTCCAACTCGACCAGAATCATACCGGGAAGGATGCCTCTGATCCCTCCGCCATCTATAGAAAGTATTCTCATCATAGTTTTCACTCCTCTAAATAAATACAGAACAATATAGGTTTTGCTCCTTTTAGGATACCCACGAACTGAGAACAAAAATTATTTAAATGTTGGCCAATCATTGAGGCTATCGATTTCATTCCATGCTCTAATACAAGCATTTACGGAATCGATACCGATAAAAATGGCCGCTTCTGCCCAGCGACGTCGCAACAAACCAAGGAGTGGTTTACCCTCCTGGCCGATCCACTTACGCATTTCATCTGGCACCTTTGTCTTTTGGTCCGAGTTTATATATTTTAACATTGTTGATTTAGTTAGATTTCCAGCTCCGAGATTATATGTCCACGAGATTAAAGCTGCTGCCTCCCACTCCAGTAGTGGTACGTGGACTCGTTGCTGGACAGTATGTGCAGCTCCTTTCATATCCCGAAGAAGCAAACTTTCTGCATCAGCCTCCGTAATTGGCGCCGTTTGCGGAGTAACCGCTTTGCCTGTTGCATCAATTATGGTGCCATACCCGATAGTCCATGTGCCTCCAGGGATTGAACCGTTATCGTCATAGGGCGAACTATAGAACCCCTCAATTCGCTTGATTACAGATGTAGCAGATTTTGGTACCGTCGCTCGATCCCACTGATTCATGCCAGTAATAATGTTTGAGGTATTAGTCATCATATCTCCAGTTAATGTCTTAATTATCAATAAAACCCATGTAGAAAAACACATGAAAATATAATCACAAAAGAATGACACCATAAGTTATTAAAACCAATACAACTGCAGAGAAAAATAAATTATAAATCCCTAAGGCGTATCAATTTGTTTGTTCTGAGGATGATTATTCTCTTGGGTTAATTCATTACTTTTTTGCACAAATGAACCGATAAACGCCCCAAGAGTTAGTTGAGCCAGATCATAGAACTTAGGAAATACAAGACTTAAAAAAGCTAAAACAACTGTCAAAACGATTGTCGCCAAAGGAAGACCTGTAAGCCCAATCTTTGTAAAAGTACCAGTCATACCAGATAAACTGCTTAATCGAATGTATTCTGTTATAGCCTTTTCATTACCTTCTTTTATTGCAGGGGCTAAAAGCGAATAGTCCTGTGGTGGTATAACCTGCTGCGAGACTGCTCCTGCAGAACGCAACAAACGCATGCCAACCAAGGCGCAAATAACAGCAGATATACACATCAATAGAGGCATCATAAGGAATGAAATTATTGCACCAAAAAAATTATATTTATCTTTCTCGGTCATTACTGTTGAAGTAGGTAATTTAGCATCAAAAGTCTCCCTCACACTAATCATTGGACCTTGTTGAGCAAGATAAAATAAACAATAACCCAAAAGTAAAAAAAGGACTGATGCGCAAAGCAAAAAGAATAACCCACTGTATAAAAATATAGCTGGAGATTTGTGTGTTTGATTGAACAAAGGAACTTCCACAGGAGCAACCATAATTTACCTCCAGTGTACGACAACTAACATTAATTTTAGCCAAGCTCAAAAGAAGAGCATTACAATGTTGACCCGCAAGAATTGTGTCCGCTAACAAATCGTTAAAGCGAAAACCAACCTGAATGGCTATCGCTGATTATAGCCCGCCTTTTTTAAATTATACGCTATCGGATGAAAAAATATTTAATCACATTAGCGATGGGTGCTATGTTTCAGGTTACCCACACTCGGATACCGCCTCTGAAGCTGCGCTGCCAGAGATTACGCAAAAATGGACCAATACCCTGTAGGCTATAGATAAGCAATGTCTTCTGTTGACATATAGTACACCTCCTGAAGCACCGCAAACTCTGCGCACAACGGAAAGCCATCTGAATTCATATATAATATCTGGGGAGAATGACGGTAAGATCCGCTCCGCCCCCGGGGGACACAATAACTTTGGCCGATAAGATAATGTAATCATACCATGTACAACAGGCGTTACCGTACCTTCGCATAAATCGCTATTCTCCCCCTACCTTGCGGCTAAAAAGAACATTTCTCCTACGGGAAGTTAGTAACCCATTGTTACTATGCTGTTTTAGCCGTTTCGCCTCACAAAAACAAATAACGCATTTGACGAATGGATGCTGCTGACGCATACACAAATACCTGTGCTATTCAGTGAGCGGGTTATTTTCCGCGTTCAGGGCAATAATAAAATAAGGAATCAATTAAGATGATGATATCCCGGAGATCGCTTATCGGCAGCGCCATTGCCAGCAGCGCGCTAATGGCCGTAGCGAGTGGACGTGCGTTTGCGCAAAATGCGCCAGCACAGGCGGCCGACAATAAACCGAAGCTGCCTGCGTCAGCGTCGCCGATTTTGCTAAAGAACATCGTTATTGGAACGGCAAGCGCGCCAACGGATGTCCTGATTGCAGAAGGCAAAATAGCCCGTACGGGCCACGCCTTATCCGCAGCGAATGCGCAATCGATAGATTGCACGAGTTGTCTGCTGTTACCCTCTTTCATTGATACCCACGTCCACCTCGACAAAACGCGCTTCGGCGCGCCGGAGCGTCTACACCATATTGCCACCGCCAGCGTAGCGGAACGAGCGGCCAACGAACGCAAACTGCGCGTAGAGCTTAAACATGACCCCTACCTTTATGGTTCCAACCTTGTACGGCAGATGGCGGCAATGGGTACGACGCATCTGCGCAGCCATATCGACATCGACCCGCTTACTAAGCTGTCCGACGTTGAAGCCCTGATGCGCATTCGTGAGAATTTTAAGGGCTACATGAGCATGGAGTTCGTCGCTTTTCCGCAATCAGGGATTATTAAATCGCCAGGCGTTGCGGATTACATGGCTCAGGCGCTGGATATGGGCGTGGAATACATCGGCGGCCTCGACCCGCAGGGTTTTGATAACGACCGCAAAGGCCACCTCGATGTCCTCTTTGCCCTGGCGGAAAAGACCGGTAAGCCGATCGATATTCATTTGCACGAGCCGGGTCACATGGGGCTGGCTTCCATCAAAGAGATTATTGTTCGCGGCAAGGCGCTGGGGATGAAGGATAAAATCACTCTCTCACACGCGTTTTCACTCGGACAAATATCCGAAAGCGAACTGAACGCCGTTCTGGCCGACATGGCTGACTTAGGCGTCCGCGTTATCGGCACGGCTCCGGGCAATGTCGCATTCCCGCCTATCGAACCACTATTGGATGCCGGAATTCTCTACGCCGCGGCGAATGACAATATTCAGGATATGTGGTCACCCTGGGGAGATGGCGATCAACTGCAACGCGCGAGAACTTTCGCCTATAGCGCCAATTACCGTGCGGATGCGCCGTTGATGCGTCCCTTCGAGATGATAACCCGTATTCCGGCCCAGCATATTAATCTGCCGAACCACGGGCTGGAACATCTGAAGGAAGGTAACGCCGCCAACCTGGTGGTTCTGGAAGCCAGCGACGTACCGGCGTCCGTGTTATACACGCCGCCGCGCAAGCTAGTATTCAAAGACGGTATTATTATTGGTCGTGACGGCAAGAGCGCTATACCGCAGAAAATCTGAGTTCACAGGGATAATCTGGTGCGAGCCAATCGCATTTGCTGGCGGTTTCAACGTTGGCTTACACAATTCTGAAAATCGGCGGCACCGCCTATCTGTGCTGGCCTGGCATACAGCTACTGTGCGGCCTCAATCGTCTTTCAACCACGATAATGGCAGCGTATCTTCACACAACAACTGGTTTATCAGAGGGATGCCTGGGAATGTGCTTAACCCCAAAATGGGCATATTCTATATCTCGTTTTTGCCTCAGTTTATTCCTGCCGGGCACTCCCCTTTACTATGGACATTTATCCTGGTCAGCATTCACGTCACGATCGGCACTCTCTGGTCAGTGACGCTTATACTGTCCACGCATTTTGCTTCAACCACCCTGAAAAAAAGCAGTGTTATCAGCATCATGGACAGAGCAACCGGCGGCTTATTTTTGTTTTTGGCGGCTAAACTGGCTATCAGTTCGAGATAATCCTGGCCGATAAATGATGCCCATCTATGGCATCGCTCGGGAGATATGCTTTGAGCGAGAAGCGGAAGTTGGAACTCCCGAAGCCTTGCCTATTCACCCGTCCACTTGGCGCAGACTTCTCCGCTTAACATTATGCTGGTAAATTACCCATGCTATGTCATTGATGGTTCAGGGTTTCTTTTATGTTATCGACTCTGACATTCCTGATATCCGAACTGCGCGAAGATCCATAACGTAAAATCACCTGCTTTAAGTAACTGAATCACGGCAAAAACCGATAAGGTCAAGAGGTGAGTAGCGCATGGTCGTCCATTCACGCTCTGAAACCATTTATGGACATCATATTGCAGAGGATTTAATGGTGGTACATGCATATTTCAGAGCAGGGGTAACAGCAAGGGAGCACTTAACTCACATCAGATTTACCTAACAAAGAAGAACAATTGAGTCACATGCAGTATATTATTCTTGTAAAAATAGACAAATAGTTTATTAGATCGAATATTAGAAAATTCCGAGATTAACATCTTATTTATGCAATATAAAAACCTGCAACCACCGGAGCCAACAAATACACTTTGCATCAACTAGTTATGTATATACACCACAGAATCCAGAGCTTTTTTGCATCCTTGAAATTCAACAAGTTAAATAACCAATAACTTGTAACTCTAAATACTAAACGAGTTGTATAAAAAAATAATGAACCTAAACTTTTGCATTAGGCGACTCAATGGATAGATTATTACCAATCAAAGCAAAGACACTTGCTGTTAAATTCGAGTCATCTGCAGCATTAACAATAACCGCTGTTGATATTAATCAATGGTGCAGGCTTGCGTCTTAATAAATATGGTACGTCTCTTAGCTCAGCATTCCTACAACAGTCATAAAGAGAGAGGTTTTTCATTTAAAAATTTTTAATCAAAAAATATGCAATACCTACCGTGGATATTTCAACAATGTTTTATGATAAAAACAACCACAACACATCTATAAACTAATAATTTTAAAACGAAGAGGTTAAAATGAGAACAAATAATATTCTATATGCTGTAACTGGCATTATCTTCATTATGTCAACAACGACTAACGCAAGCGAAAAAGTACCGAAAGGTGCGTTAGTTGTTCGTTACGGCGCCGCAAATATGGATGAGAATTATGAAAATCAGGATGGATATCCCGATAACTTGCAAAATGTTTCGGCTCTTTGCTCCCGAAAAGACTCTGGCGCGAACCAGGGTTTAGTAAATGATTTAATAGGCTCGGATAAGACTCGAAAGAGCATCTGGAAAAAAGCAGGAGCGACAAAAGCCTCAACTTTAATAAATAAAAATGCCAAAATTGAAGCAGACCCGCTACCAAAGAATCCGAATCATTGTTTAATCAGTAACATTAGCTTAGCGAATATCAAGGGGACATGGGTTATTTATGTTAACCCCCCAGAGTTAAGTGTTCATGGACAATAACTCGCGGACTTAAAAGAACTGCATTTGTTGATATCGCGCAAATGTGTGTAGATATATGCCACTGGTCAGCATGATAAGACTCTATAGCGTATCTACAATCAATTAAAATAAACACACTTCACTAATTACGGAGGTAATATGCATAACTGAAAAATATAATATGCTTATAAACATTTATAGTTAATGTGATTATTTTTAATTCGAGTGTTTCATTTTCGGCATAAGCGAAGGCTCAAACTATATGGCTAGTAATTTAACAAATAACTTGTCATGTAAAGTTATATCATCATCTACATCTAACCTAAATCAAATGTTTTCGTGTTGATTCCATTTGATGTTTACGAAAAACAATATTATAGGAGTTTGCTATGTTCAATGAAAATGCAGTACAGTCGGCACATGAATATTTCAGAAAAATTTATGATTTAAAAGATGCTGAGGTTCTTTCAGAGGATCTTCCACTTGTTCAAGGGCTTTCTAAGGAGGGCGCTGTTCAATATCAAACATATCAATTTAATGATGCTCCAGAAAATTTGAAGGAACAGGTCAAAGTAGGTCGTTTACTAATGGAACGCTTCGTAGGTGTAGCCAGTGCAGCTGTTAATAAAAAGGCACCCAGTAGCACCGACAAGTATAATTTCGAGCAATGGCAAGAAGTCACTAAGTATCTTACCAATGCGTTTTTCACAGATCCTGTTTCAGGTGACAGAAGTTTAAATACGTCAGTACAAGGTATTGAGATTGCAAAAAGTGTAATTAACTTTGCATGTAACGTTATAGCAGGCGATGTTACAGCCTTCGCAAACTTTCTGAAGGGATTTGGCGACGGCCTCAGTGCACAAATGAGCAAAACGCAAGCTGACTATAATTATTTATATGCATATTCTACTCATGATTTATTCAAAGACCAAAGCGGTAACATATTTTACAAACCTAGCTTTCTTGTATATGGAACTTACTTTAGCCAGGAGCAAAAGAAAATATCTACATCCTGTGCCTCATATAATGAAGTCAACCTTAAATTTGGTGTAAATACAATTGGCGGGACATTTAAAATTGAAGAATACATGAGCAACGATAAGTTTAAGGCAGCAGTTGATGATTTTCTGGATAAATATGAAGGGAAATCAATCAAAGATACAGATTCATACTTTGACGGGATATTTAATAACTCATCCCCTTCTGCATCTTATCAATACAAAAAGTCAGAATAAGCCTATTTATCCAATCAAGGTAGAAGATTGACTTATTTAAAAGACTATAAGAGAGTAGGCATTATTTGCCTACTCTCAGTTTTTACAAAAATAAGCAGCGTGTTGATTTTTATATAACTCGACCAAGTAAGGTGGAATTGGTGCTATAAAGCTATACCAGACTGCACGAAAGGTAAGAGCAAGCCCTAAAAGTAGATTCCTCTATTTGCTATCGGAAGGTCCACTTTTGGCTGTGAGTTCTTCGTTTCATGGCCCCCCTTGATTAAGGATAGCGTTGCATCGGCCCATTGAACTCACAGCAAAAAGCAGGTTTCGACGTACAAATGCAACGCGCTAAAAAACTCAATGCTAACAATCTTCTGCAGCTTCTTGTCCAGAAACGTGAGCCTGTACATGAGAGCCCACCACGCTTCTTCCGCCTGGCAAAAAAGCACGTCTTCCGCGTGTAAAAAGAGTCTGCTGCGATACGCCTGCTATACCTGCATTCGCTGACGGTAAAACGCGTACCAGCGAATACCTATCAAAGTAATGAGCACCACGAAAGTACGCTCGTCGCCAGATACAGCCCGATTCCGTAGGCCAGGTGCGCCACCAGGCTCAGCGAACGCGCCAGCCACGGTCGGGGAGTCCGTGAGGCCGCGACGCCAAAACCAAATGCGGGCTGCAGGATCAAGAACGGCGCGAATAAGGTTACGACCCCTGACAGCAGCGCTGTCGCCAGAGTGGGGGCATAAAACCAATCGGCGCCGCTCAACACAAGCGGCACCGCCGCAAAAGCGATACCGATCAGATAATGGCATAACCAGCCAATAAAACGCTCACCCTCTAGCGGAGGGGTTGCGGCGATGGTGTTATGCCGCACTTTCCCCCGCGAAAGCCATAACGCCCAGCGACCGACCAGCGCATAGTTCAGCGGCGCAATCTTGAGTATATGCTTCTGAAAGAGCGACCATAAATCCATGACTAACGTGGCGCCGAGGCCCGTCAGCAAAATTTGCACAGCAACAATCATCTTCAATTTATTCTTCCTTTTTATGAGCCAATGCTACTCTGTTGACCAGTGTGCAACTTAAAGCGAGGTTTAAGTCAATCATGAAAGAACTGGATATCCGCGAGGTCGCGACGCTGTCCGGCATTACGCCTTCAGCGCTGCGTTTTTATGAAAAGAAAGGTTTGATCAAACCGATTGGTCGTCATGGTCTGCGAAGGCAGTACCATGAAAATGTGCTGAACAAGCTGGAACTGATCGTGCTGGGACAGGCCGCCGGCTTTTCGCTTTCTGAAATAGCCGGGATATTTAACGCTGACGGCAAGATAGCCATTGATAACCAACGGCTTGAGCAGCGCGCGCAGGAAATTGATAACACCATTCGTCGGTTACAGCTGTTAAGCCAGGGGCTAAAACACGCCGCCCGCTGTACTGCGCCGGAACATATGCAATGCCCTGAATTTAAAAAAATTGTGGCGAAGGGCATTAGACTGTTTAAATGAACATCCCTGTATTGGGGCTTGCTGAGGAAGAATTAGCGCATTGAGGCGCGAGTCTTTATCCCCACGCTTTATTCTGGAGTACCACCCTGTAGCCATCTGGATCAACGAACGTTTGGCCATTGACATCCCAGTAAGGGTTAAAAGAATTCGTCAAGTTAAAGCCCGCTTCGCGCATTCTGGCGCAAGCATCTAGCCACTCCTTCTTATCCGGGTAATACAGCACGAGTAAATCTTCCTCCGTCTGCAAGGGTTGCACGGGATGATACTGGCACCAGGTAAATTCTATATGCCAGCCGAGCCCCTGTCGCCCTAACATTATTCCATTAAAACCATCGTGATCGTTGAATTCAGCAATTTTGTGTAAGCCCAGTCCCTGGCAGTACATCAAACAGGACCGTGCAAGATCGGTGACGGGTTTAGCGATACGCATATGAGTAAACATCCTGGATTCTCCTGAAGAGGATACGGTGTAAAGGTTGGGATCCGGTTTGAGTTTACACGCTACGATGTGGTGAATTTGTCGCTGAGAGCCCACCCGCTCTCTTCCCTAATCAGGCCCCCGAAAAAAAGGGCACCTCACCCCGCGTACACAGAGAGAACGGGATGTGGTGCCAAGGTGCTAAATGAAAAAGTGGATATTCGTGATTAGCGATTCATCTGAAACAGCGACATGCCCTGCATATCGCTGAAGGTTTTATAAGATGCCTGCAGCGCCGCCTGCTGCATAAAATAAGAAGAGATAGATTCCGCAAGGTCAGCATCAGTCAGGGCGCTCATCTGCAGCTGGTTGGTCATATCACGCTCTTTGCCGATGCTATCGAGCTGATCCATCTCCTGTAGCTGATTGCCCAGCTCAGCGCGCACGCTCAATACTTTGTTGTAGGAGTTATCGAGGCCGCGGTTGGCCTTCGCCAGCGCATCGTTCACCTGCTGTTTGGTGGCGTCATCGGCCCCCTGCAGCGGCGTTTTCAACGCCTCCAGCGCAATATCGATACTGGCGAACACATCGGCGACCGGCGCACTGCCGTCCGGCTCCGGCTTCGGATTGCTGGTCAGCGCCATAAATACCGAATTACCGGTATGGCCGATGGTCATCGTACGGTTGGCGTCAACCTTCTGTTCCACGGTTTTATTGCCGCCCTGATAGCTAATCTTGCCGTTAGTATCGACAAACGGCGGCTTATCATTCTCATAGCCGCCAAACAGGTAGCGTCCGTTGCCATCGGTACTGTTGGCCTGGTTGAGCAGTTGATCCTTCAGCCCCTGTAGCTGGGTCGCCAGCGAATCGCGGTCGTTATCGCTCTCGGTGCCGCCGGCGTTAACAATCAGCGCCTTGATATCAGATATCGTCGAGGTGGCTCCGGAAAGCACGGTCTCTTCCATTGATACGCTCTGGCGGGCGAATGTGCGCGCCAGAGTATACTGATTGTTCTCGGCCTGCGATTGCGACAGCATCACCGCCCGCGATGCCGCCAGCGGATCGTCGGAGGGATTAATCACCTTCTTGCCGGTTGAAAGCTGCTCGGCGGCCTTCATAAACAGCGACTGATTGCCGGTGATGCCGGTCATGTTCTGTTGGTACATCATGCTGGTGCTCATGCGCATGCTGTCAGTTCCTCAATACAATCAACGAATATTCAGCAGCGCGTCGAACAGCGAGCTGGCGGTCTGGATCACCTGGGCGTTCGCCATGTAGTACTGCTGGAAACGCAGGAGCTCGCCATACTCTTCGTCGAGGTTTACCCCGGAGAGCGACTGCTGTTGACGGGCCAGTTGGGTGACGATACTGGACTGCGATTCGCTGCTCACCTTCGCGGCGGCGGTCTGGTTGCCCACGCCGCTGACGATCCCGGCGTAGGCGCCGCTGAGCGTCGCTTTGCCATCCACCAGGTTTTTGGTCTGCAGGTCGAGCAGTTTTTTAGCGTTATCGTTATCGCCGCGGCCGCTGTCATCTTTACCGGCGGCGGCGATTTTCGCTGAATCGGTAATCGCCACTTTCAGGTTGCCCGCCACGTCGCTGACCGGCTTCACCGTAAAGCTATCTTTCTGCTGCGGGTTGCCATCAATGCTGACTTCGAGACCATCAAAGCTCAGCGTCGGGTTACCGTCTGCATCTTTACCGGCGGTGGCGTTGACTTTGACGTTGTCCGGCAGACGGCTGACCTGCCAGTTGGCGCCGTCATACTCCACGCGGTAGTCGTTGGCTTTTACCTTGCTGGTATCGGTATAGGAGACCGACAGCGAGGCATCGCCGGTATTGCGCGTGTTATCAACCACCCGCGCGCCGCTGAAACTGAAGAAATCGCCCCCCTGCTCACCGTTGAGATCGAAGCCCTCGCGGTGCTGCTGGTTAAAGCTATCGGCCATCGCCAGCGCCAGTTGCCCGAGCTGATTGCGCACGCCGTCCAGCGTCTCGCTGCGAAAACGCAGCACGCCGCTCAGGCTGCCGCTGGTGATCTGCCCTTCCGGCACTTCGCTGGCGCCGCTGCCGCGGTTATAGCCGAGAGTCAGGCGCGAAGGGTCGCTGCTGGAAGGGATCGCTTCCACCTGATAGCTGTTGTTGCCCTGCACCAGGGTCAGGCCGTTGGCGAAGGAGACGGTATAAGCGTCGCCGTCCTGCTGGGTTACCTGAACGCCCACCAGTTGGTTGAGTTCGCTAACCAGCTGATCGCGCTGATCGAGCAGCGCGTTCGGTTCGCCGCTGGCGCTGCCGCGCAGGCGGGTAATCTCATCGTTAAGACGGGCAATCTGCTGGCTATAGCTGTTAATCTGCTGGGCGGTGTCGTTAATCTGCTGATTAACGCCGCTGTCCATGTCGCGCAGATATTTATCGGTATTATTAAACTGGTTGACCAGGCCGTTAGCCTTACCCAGTACCGTCTGGCGCGCCGCGTCGTCGCCGGCGTTGCTCACCAGGTTCTGCAAATTGGTGAAAAAATCCTGCAGGCTCCCCGACAGGGTATTAGTTTTGCTGGCCAGCAGATTATCGATCTGCGAAATCTTTTCGTAGTAGGCGTTCTGCGAACCGGCCGCGCTCTGCGCGCCGCGCAGCTGATTAGTGATGAACTGGTTATATTCGCGGTTGACGCTGGTCACGGTCACGCCGTTACCGATAAAACCGTTCATAGTGGCCAGGCCGCCGTTTTGGGCCAGAATCGCCGTCTGCCGGTTATAACCCGCCACGTTGTAGTTAGAGATATTGTTGCTGACGGTACTGAGCGCCACCTGCGCCGCATTCAGTCCGCTCATCGCCGTATTGATTAAGCTATTGGACATCAGGGTTCCTTATGCTGCCAAGTCAATTCGCTCAGCTTGCCCTTGTTATCGGTCAGAGAAGTAAAAACTTGAGTAAATCTGCCTGCAAAATTCCGCAGCCGCTTTTATGCCGGATGTCGCTACCGCTTACCGGGCTACAGCACTGTGCGATGTGGTAGCCCGGACAAGGCGCAATGCGCCGCCTCCGGGAAAACATATCGCAGCAGAATTAACCGGGAGCGCGAGCCGGGAGAAGGCGCGACCTTCGAACCTAGAACAGATCGTTAATATCCGCGGCATAGGCTTTCACCGCCTGCGCCCCGGCGTGCTTCATCTGCTGAATCACGCTGACCAGCTTGCTGGCGTATTGCGGGTCGGTGGCGTAGCCCGCGCGCTGCAGCTCGTGCGCCGCCTGCTCCGGAGTGGACGCTTCGGCAACCGAGGCATAACGCGGGTTGTTGGTCAGCAGCTTGACGTAGTCAGCAATCGCCGAGAAATACGAATCGTAGACGCGGAATTTGGCCTTCACCTTCTTCGCCACCCCCTGTTCAAATTCGGTAGTGGTGATCTCGGTAACCGGCCCCTTCCAGTTGCCCCCGGCCTTAATACCAAACAGGTTGTAGCTCGGGGTACCGTCAGCGGTCAGGATTTCGCGCTGCCCCCAGCCGGATTCCAGCGCCGCCTGGGCGACTATCAGCTGATGCGGGATCCCGCTGCGCTCACTGGCGGCACGCGCCGGCATTGACAGACGGGCAACGAAGTTGCCGTTGTTGAGCGATAGCGGCGCGGCAGCTGGCGGCGCTTTCGGTACCGCCTGGCGGATCATCTGCTCCAGCGCCTGATTCGGCAGCGTCTGCAGCACCTCATTATCCAGCGCCATCGGCGCGGTGCCCGCCGTTTCGCTGGGGACCGCGTTGGCATTGCTCATCTGCTTGACCATCATGTCGGCCAGCCCTAATCCCTTTTGCGACATCTGCTGGGCAATCTGCTGATCGTACATCGAGGTATAGAGCCGGGTCTGGTCGCTGCTGAGTACGCCATCCTGCGGTAGCGCGGCGCGCATGCTCTTTAGCATCATCTGTACAAACATGCCTTCGACCTGCTGCGCCACCTGCTTGAGGTTGCCCTGCGGATCGGCGGCGGCATCGCGCTTCAGGCCGTTCAGCGCCTGGGCGTCATAGGCGGCGCCCGACATCGCCATAACATCGCTGGCCATTAGATAATTTCCAGTTTGGCGCGCAGGCAGCCGGCGCTTTGCATGGCTTGCAGAATCGACATCAGGTCGATTGGCGTCGCCCCCAGCGCGTTCAGCGCGCGCACCACGTTGTTGAGGTTGGCGCTGGCGTTGATTTTCTGCAGCGAACCGCCCTGCTGCTGCATTGAAATCTGGGTATTCGGCGTGACCACCGTCTGGCCGCCGCCGAACGGCGTCGTCGGCTGGCTGACGCTGGTTTGTCGGTCGACCACCACCGACAGGTTACCCTGAGCCACCGCGCAGGAATCAAGAATCACCTCGCGATTCATCACCACCGAACCGGTACGCGAGTTGATAATCACTTTGGCATCCATGGCGCCAACGTTAACGTTGATATTCTGGATCTCGGCGAGGAATCGCACCTGCGAGCTATTGCCCTGCGGCACCAGTACCTGAATGGTACGCGCATCGAGCGGCGATGCGGTGCCGCCGCCGCGCTGGCGGTTAATCGCATCGCTAATCTGCTGCGCGAGGGTGAAATCTTCATCATTGAGCTGCAGGTTGAGCACCCCGCCGCTGCCGAAAGTAGTCGGCAGTTCGCGCTCGATGGTGGCGCCGTTGCTGATGCGTCCGCCAGCCAACTGATTGACCTGTACGCTGCTGCCGCCCGCCGCCGCGCCGGCGCCGCCCACCAGCACGTTGCCCTGGGCCAGCGCATAAACCTGGTTATCCACCCCTTTGAGCGGCGTCATCAGCAAGGTCCCGCCGCGCAGGCTTTTAGCGTTGCCCATTGATGAGACCACCACATCGATATTCTGCCCCGCGCGCGCGAAGGGCGGCAGCTTCGCCGTGACCATCACCGCGGCGACGTTTTTCAGCTGCATGTTAGTGCCCGGCGGCACGGTAATGCCGAGCTGCGATAGCATGTTGCTCAGGCTTTGGGTGGTAAACGGCGTTTGCATGGTCTGGTCGCCGGAGCCGTCGAGCCCCACCACCAGGCCGTAGCCGATTAAGGCGTTATCGCGCACGCCCTGTACCGTCACCAGATCGCGAATACGCTCCGCCGTCGCCGGTAAGCTGGCCGCGCCGATTAATAGCGCAATGATGAGTTTTTTAACCATGTGAATCTCTTTTCAGTAACACCGCAAATGGCCCGCCCATTAGTACGGGGAGACGTTGAGGAAGAACCGCTGCAGCCAGCCCATCGTCTGCGCTTCATTGATGTAGCCGTTGCCGACATACTCGATGCGCGCGTCCGCCACCTGCGTTGAGGTGACCGAGTTGCTACCGCTGATGGTGCGCGGGTTAACCACCCCGGAGAAGCGAATGAATTCGGTGCCCTGGTTAATGGCGATCTGTTTTTCCCCCACCACGTGCAGGTTGCCGTTGCTCAGTACCTGATTAACGGTGACGGTAATGGTGCCGTTGAAGGTGTTATTGGCATTCGCCCCGCCTTTGCCGCCGAAACTGTTATCGCCGGAAATATCCATATCGGCGCGGGCGTTGCCCAACAGGCCGTCTAAGTAGCGCGGCGCGGTGGCGACGCCAAACTTGCTGGAACCGTTACGGCTGGCATTGGCGGAAGAACTCTTGCTGGCGCTGACGTTTTCCTGCAGCACGATGGTTAGCGTATCGCCAACGTTGCGCGGGCGGCGGTCTTCAAACAGCGGCTGATAGCCGTAGTTCATCGGCTGCGCGGCCTGAAAAATAGAGCCGTTCGGTACCGGCGCGGTCGGCGGCGCGGGCTGCGCCGAGGTCGAGCCATCGACCAACGGTTTATGCGGAATGTACGCGCAGCCGCTCAGCGTCAGCATCACCATGCCCGCCAGCAAGCGTTGTCCCTGGCGCGGCAGGGTGGCCATCGAATGTGTGGTTACCACGGGGTATCGCCTTTGTTACACCAAAAAAGCGACGGGCGCAGCAGGCGACGCCCGTCATCAAACATTACAGCTGGGTCAGCTTCTGCAGCATCTGATCCGACGTAGAAACCGCTTTGCTGTTGATTTCATAGGCGCGCTGGGTCTGGATCATGTTGACCAACTCTTCCGCCACGTTGACGTTAGAGGTCTCGACATAACCCTGGTAGAGCATGCCGGCGCCGTTCAGGCCCGGCGTGCTCTCATTCGGCGCGCCGGAGCTCTCCGTTTCCTGGTACAGGTTCTCGCCCACGCTTTCGAGGCCGCTGTCGTTAATAAAGGTGGTTAACGTCAGTTGCCCGACCTGCTGGGCGGCGGTCTGACCTTGCTGGGTGACGCTCACGATGCCATCGCGGGCGATGGTAATGGTCAACGCGTTGGCCGGAATAGTGATCGCCGGCTGCACCTGGAAACCGCTGGCGGTCACCAGTTGGCCGTTCTGATCGATCTGGAACGAGCCGTCGCGGGTGTAGGCCTGGCTGCCGTCCGGCAGCAGCACCTGGAAGAAGCCCTGGCCTTTAATCGCCACGTCTTTGCTGTTGTTGGTCTGCGACAAGTTACCCTGGCTATGCAGACGTTCGGTGGCGACCGGGCGCACGCCGGTACCGATCTGCAGGCCGGAAGGCAGCGTGGTCTGTTCGGAGGACTGCGCCCCCGGCTGACGCATGGTCTGATACAGCAGGTCTTCAAACACCGCGCGCTGGCGTTTAAAACCGTTGGTGCTGACGTTCGCCAGGTTGTTGGCGATCACGTCCATATTGGTCTGCTGCGCATCAAGACCGGTTTTCGCAATCCATAAAGAGGGAATCATTGGTTATTTCCTTTGGCCGCGGGCCGACTGGCTATCAGCTTACTGACAGCAGAGAATTCGCCCGCTGTTCGTTCTCATCCACGCTGTGGATGACCTTCATTTGCATTTCAAAGCGACGGGCGTTGGCGATCATATCGACCATGGTCTCCATCGGCTTGACGTTACTGCCCTCCAGCACGCCCGGCATGACCCGCACCTGCGGGTCGTTGGCCAACTGGTTGCCGCGGCGCTGCTGGGTTTCCGGGGTCAGGCGAAAAAAGCCATCATCGCCGCGCATCACTTCGCGCGCATCGGCTTTCACCAGCTTCAGGCGGCCAATCTGTGCGATGGTGTTCGGCGGGTCGCCGGGATTCAGCGCCGAAATGGTGCCGTCGGCGGCGATAGTGATTTCCGCCGACGGCGGCACCTCAATCGGCCCGCCGTCGCCCTGCAGCGGCATCCCCTGCACCGTTAGTTGACCGTTGGCCGAAACCTGAATGCTACCGTTGCGGGTATAGGCTTCGTCGCCGCCCGGCAGGCTGAGCGCCAGAAAACCGTCCTGCTGCAGCGCCACGTCCAGCGGGCGCCCGGTGTAGTTCAGCGCCCCCTGGCTCATATCGGCGCCCGGCGTCGAGGCCGCCACCAGCGTGCGGGTGGCGAGGCTCGGCCCGTCTACCGGCACCGCGCGCAGCGCGGCGAGCTGGGCGCGAAAGCCCGGCGTCGAGGCGTTGGCGAGATTGTTGGCGGTAATCGACTGTTGCTCCAGCGTCTGGCGCGCGGCGCCCATCGCGGTATAAATCGCGTGATCCATAACTCAGTTCCGTTAGCGCAGGCTGACCAGCGTCTGCAGGATCGAATCCTGCGTCTTGATGGTCTGGGCGTTGGACTGATAGTTACGCTGGGCGACAATCATGTTCACCAGCTCCTGGCTCAGGTCGACGTTGGACGACTCCAGCGCGCCGCTGGTCAGCTTGCCAAAACCGCCGCCGCCGGAGAGTCCCACCCGTGGCTGGCCCGAGGCGCCGGTCTCCTGCCAGACGTTATCGCCCTGTGACGCCAGCCCTTCCGGGTTGGAGAAGTTGGCCATCACAATCTGCCCCAGGACCTGGGTCTGCTGGTTGGAGTAGATACCGACGACGGTACCGTCATCGTTAATCTGGAAGTTGGTGTATTCACCGGCGGCATAACCATCCTGCGCCACTTTACTCACCGAATCGCTACCAACGTTCTGCTGCATACTACCGGCGAAGCTGAGCGTGAAGTTCTGCGCCGGGGCGCCGTCTTTCGCGCTCATCGGAATGGTCATACTGAACTCGCCCGCCTGGCCGTTAACGCTGACCAGGTTGCCGCTGGTATTGAACTCCATGGTGCCCGCGCTGACCGCAGCAGCGCTGCCGTCCTGGGTATAGACCTGCCATTTGTTATCGTCGGTTTTCACGAAATAGGCGTTGATGTTGTGGGCGTTACCCAGCGAATCGTAGGCGGTGATGGTGTTGACGTAGTTATAGCTATCCTGCTTCGCCGGGTCGAAGGTCTTGTTCTCCGGTACTTTATGCGTCGACTTCAGATTGGCGACCATTTCGCCGGAAGTCGACGCTTTGGCGTTCATCATCCCTTCCGGAATGCTCAGCGGTACCGGGTTGGCGCCCTGCTGAATGGTCGGCGGCGTGCCGGCGGCCGGATAGCCGGTAAGCTGCAGCCCCTGCATATTGGTCAGATTGCGGTTTTCGTCCAGCTTAAACTGGCCGTTGCGGGTATAGAAAATGCCGCCGTCTTTATCCTGCATGCGGAAAAAGCCGTTGCCGTTAATCGCCACATCCAGCGCGCGGCTGGTGCCGGTAGTGGTGCCGCCTTTAAAGTTCTGGGTGATCCCGGAAACTTTAACCCCCAGCCCGACCTGCGAACCGGCGAACATATCGGCGAACGACACGCTGCCGGATTTAAAACCCGCGGTCGCGGAGTTAGCGATATTGTTGCCAATCACGTCGAGATTGGTGGCCGCCGCATTTAAGCCGCTGACTGCCTGAGAAAAGGCCATGTTACTCTCCAAATATTGAGGATATCGATAAAATCAGGTGCGAATTACAGGATCTGCCGTACTTCTTCGAGACTGGCGTTACCGGCAAGGCCGAGATCCAGCTTCGCGCCGTTGCTGTCGTTAATCACACCGTTAACCATGCCGAAGTGCAGGCTACGCGCCACCAGCTGCTCGCCGTTGCCCTTGGCGTTAATCGCCACTTTATAGGCGCCGTCCGGCGCGGCGGTACCATCATCCAGCGAGCCGTCCCAAGTAAAGGCGTGCACCCCGGCGGTGAGGCCGCCAATCTCAATGGTCCGCACCACCTGGCCGTTGGCGTTGGTAATGGTTGCCGTGACCTGATCGGCGGCACGCTCCAGTTCGACGCCAAACGGCGTGGTGCTGACCTGGCCTTCTTTGCTGCCGACCAGAATGTTATTACCCGGTACCATCACGCCGTGGCCGATCAGCGCGCTGGCCTGCAGCGACTGGTTGCTGTTGATCTGCCCGGAGATCGCGCCAAGGGTGGTGTTGAGTTTTTCGATGCCCTGTACGGTATTAATCTGCGCCAGCTGCGAGGTCAGCTCGTTGTTCTGCATCGGCTTGGTCGGGTCTTGATTTTTCAACTGCGCCACCAGCAGCGTCAGGAAGCTGTTATGCAAATCCTGGCTGGTGCTGCTTTTGCTGGCGGAATCAAGAACCGCGTTATTGGTCGATTCATTGGTGGTTGCGGCGATAGCCATCGGGATCTCCGGTTACTGACCCAGCGTCAGGGTTTTCATCATCATCGACTTAGTGGTGTTGAGCACTTCGACGTTGGCCTGATAGCTGCGGGAGGCGGAGATGGTGTTAACCATTTCGCTCACCACATCGACATTCGGCATCCGCACGTAGCCCTTAGCATCGGCCAGCGGATTACCCGGTTGATAAACCATCCGCGCGGGCGCCGGATCGTCAACCACCTGTGAGACGCGCACGCCGCCGGTCTGCTGCCCTGGCGCCGCGGCCACTTCGAACACCACCTGCTTCGCGCGATAGGGTTCGCCATCCGGGCCGGTGACGCTATCGGCGTTGGCCATATTGCTGGCGCTGACGTTCATCCGCTGCGACTGGGCCGAGAGCGCCGAGCCGGAGATATCAAAAATATTGAGTAAAGACATTCGCCTTATCCTTGTTGCAGCACCGACATCATCCCTTTGATCTGACCGTTGAGCAGCGTCAGGTCGGTCTGATATTTCAGGCTGTTGTCAGCGAAGTTGGTGCGTTCGCGATCCATGTCCACCGTGTTGCCGTCCATCGACGGCTGGTCCGGCACCCGAAACAGCAGATCCAGCTCCGGTGGCTGCATGGTTTGCGCCGGAATATGACGCGCCGCCGTCAGGTTCAGCGCCATGCCGTTGCCGTTTACCCGCCCCTGTTGCAGGACTTTATTCAGTTGGCTGGCGAAATCGATATCCCGCGCCTGATAGCCCGGCGTGTCTGCGTTGGCGATATTGGCGGCCAGTATTTCCTGGCGCTGGGCGCGCAGGTTCAGCGCCTCCTGGCCAAAACGCAGAGCAGCGTCCAGTTTGTCGAGCATGCTCCCTCCGCAAGGTTAGAATTTGGAGCCGACAGCATAAACGCCCCCTGCGCCAACCTATCGCGGGAATAGGGGCAAAATGGAGCGCTATTTATCTGTTTAGTCCCTCAGGGCAGCCGTTACACTTAACCCCTTTCCGGGTGGCGTGAGGGGAACGCGATGAAAAGTAAAATCCTGCTGGTCGGTCTGCTGTGCAGCCTGAACGCCCGCGCCGACACGCTGGCGACGCAAATCGAAAGCTTCATTAAAAGTAAATTCAACGATAATGCCGTGCAGGTGAAAGTGCTGGTGCGCACGCCGCCCGCCCAGTGGCCGCCGTGTGAATTACCGCAGCTGTCGCTGGCGCCCAATGCGCGAATCGGCGGCAATATCAGCGTTTCCGCCCGCTGCGGACAGGAGCGGCGGTTTATTCAGACCCAGGTGCAGGTATTTGGCCGTTATCTGACGGCGGCGCGCGGTATTAGCGGCGGAACGCCGCTGACCCCGGCGGATGTGGTGCTAAAATCAGGCAGGCTCGATACCCTGCCGCCGCGTACGCTGACCGACAGCAAGAAAGCGCTGGGCGCCGTGACGCTGCGTAATATCAGCCCAGGGCAACCGCTGACGCTGTCGATGCTGCGTCGCGCGTGGGTGATTAAAGCCGGTCAGCCGGTGCAGGTCATGGCCGAGGGCGACGGCTTTAGTATCAGCGGTTCCGGTAAGGCGATGAATAACGCGGCGGCCGAAGATAGCGTGCGCGTGCGCATGGTTTCCGGCAAAATCGTCAGCGGTATCGCCGGGGAGGATGGATCCATTCGTATTACGTTATAAAAAAGTAAAGGTTTGCCAGCCCCTGCCGATAACCCCATTAGAAACCCATTTTGGAGATGGACCATGAGTATCGATCGCACCCAGCGGTTACAGCCGGTTTCCACGGTGCAGCCGCGTGAAACCCCGGCCGACAACCCGCTTCAGCCGCGTAAGGCCGCCGTGGCGGAAACCGCCGTTAGCGCCACCAAAGTGAAACTGAGCGATGCGCAGGCGCGGCTGATGCAGCCAGGCACCCAGGATATTGATATGAACCGGGTTGAGGCCATCAAACAGGCGATTCGCAGCGGCGAACTGAAAATGGACGCGGGCAAAATCGCCGACGCCCTGCTGCAGGATGCGCACAACGATATCCAGCGCCTTGCCGGTAGCAAAACAGATAAGGCCTGATGATGGACAGATTACGCACTCTGCTGGATAAACTGGCGGAAACCCTGCGGACGCTGGATGACGTGCTGGCGCAAGAGCAACAGTTGCTATGTGCGGATGAACTGCCCGGCGTGGCGCTGCAGCGCATCACCGATAGCAAGAGCCAGCTGCTGGCGACGGTGGCCTGGCTTGAGCAACAGCGCCCGACGCTGGAAGCCAACCTTGCGCTACGCGCGCCTTACCCCGGCCATGAAAGCTTCGGCGAACGCTGGCGGCAGATCCAGCAGTTAAGCCAGAGCCTACGTGAAAAGAATCAGCATAACGGTCTGTTGCTCAATCAACAGATCGCCCATAACCAGCAGGCGCTGGCAATTCTTAGCCAGAATAATAAATCGCTGTACGGGCCGGATGGCCAGTCGCGCGCCGCGAGTCTGCTGGGCCGTAAAATCGGCGTCTGAACGCCTTTCTCTGTATTTTCCCCGCTGGTGACGATTACCCGTAGCGCCGTTTTTTGTCAGGTGGCGCTACGCTTACCTGACCTACGCCGGCATGTGATCTGTAAGCCCGCGCAAGCGTAGCGCCGCCGGGCAATAACCGCGGGTAACGACCCATTTTCGCGCCGGATGGCGGCTGCGCCTTATCCGGCCTACGGTCCGTGCTATTGTGAGCTTAAGATCTCTATCTTGTCCCCATGGCTACTGAAACTGCCGGTGTTGGTGGCCTCAAAATCGCTGAGACGTTCCCGGAAGGCCGGGGCAGCCCGCATGGATGCGGGCTGAGGGCCGTGTTTTGCACGGACGCTGCCTCGGCCCGTCCCGAAGCCTGACGGGATAAGTCGAAGGTACCACGAAGTGGCGATTTTGGCGGCCAGAGCCCGGGGGTACAGGGGGCGGCGGCGATTGGCCGCCCCCTGTGCGCTCCCTGCGCCAGGAGAGACATAACGCGGAAGACATTTCGGGAGCGCAATGTGCTCTGTATTAATACAAAACTTTTCCCCACAACTACTGATAATTAACGATAACCTGATTGGCAATCGCCCGCAGCGGCGGGTTTAACGGCCCGCGGGTCTGTACGGAATAGACAAAACGCAGCGGCCCTTCTGCCGCCTCGCCGGCCAACGCGTGGCTGGTGCCGCTGGCGCTGGTCAGCGGAATACAGCGATTCAGGCTACATAAATGCACCTGCAGCCCCGCCGGCTCCGCTGACAGCAGACGATAGCGCCAGCTAACGGTCTCGATGCGCGCATTGCCGCCAGGCAGCGTATTGGGCGGCAGCAGCGCGGCGGAGGAATCACTCATCCCGCCCTGTTCAAGAGTGACGCCGGGCCCTTCGGCAATCCATGAGCCCGACGCCGCGCCGGCGGCAACCGGCAATAAAAGGCACAATAAAGGAAGAAAGCGCGTCATCAGGCCGCTCCAATGGTTGAGGTCATGCGAATCTGGCGATCGTCGTTGATCTCCAGGTTGGAAAGCACCGCCATCTGCGGCAGGCTACGACGCAGGAAGCGCGCCAGCAGCGGGCGCAGCGCGTGGTTAACCAACAGCACCGGCGGCGCGCTAAGCATCTCCTGGCGCTGCAGCGCCTGCCGCGCCTGCTCCAGCAGGCGGTCGGCAAGGCCCGGTTCGAGACCGCCGCCGCCCTGCAGCGCCTGTAGCAGCAGTCGTTCCAGTTGGGTATCCAGGCCGATAACCTGAATTTCGCCATTGCCGGGGAACCACTGCTGGGCAATCGCCCGCCCCAGCGCCACGCGCACGACGGTGGTCAGCTCGTAGGGATCGCTTTGCGTCGGCGCATGCTCCGCCAGCGTCTCGATAATGGTACGCATATCGCGGATCGATACCCGCTCGGCCAGCAGATTCTGCAACACCTTATGCAACGTGGTCAGCGACACCACGCCCGGTACGAAATCTTCGGTCAGCTTCGGCATCTCCTGCGACACGCGATCGAGCAGTTGCTGCGTCTCCTGGCGGCCAAACAGCTCGCTGGCGAACTGGCCGATGAGATGGTTGAGATGGGTCGCCACCACCGTACTGGCCTCCACTACCGTATAGCCCTGGATTTGCGCCTGCTCGCGCAACGCGCTATCGATCCACACCGCCTCCAGGCCGAAGGCCGGATCGATGGTTTTATCCCCCGCCAGCTCGCCGATAGCGTTGCCGGGGTTAATCGCCAGCCAGCGCCCCGGCTGCGCTTCGCCGCTGCCGATTTCCACTCCTTTCATCAGAATGCGGTAGCGGGCGGGCGCCAGTTCAAGGTTATCGCGAATATGCACCACCGGCGGCAGATAGCCCATCTCCTGGGCGAATTTCTTGCGGATCCCGCGGATACGCCCAAGCAGCTCGCCATTTTGCTGAAAATCGACCATCGGGATCAGCCGGTAACCCACTTCCATACCCAGCGGATCTTCCAACTGGACATCGGCCCAGCTGGCTTCCGCGGCCTGGGTATTCTCCTGCACAATGGGTTCGTCGGCGGCTTTCGGCGCCTGTTTTTCGCGCCCGCGCAGCCACCAGGCCAGCCCGAGCAGCGCGGCGGTAAACAGCAGGAAGACCAGGTTCGGCATTCCCGGCACCAGCCCCAGCAGCCCAAGTACCGCGGCACACAGCAGCATGACCTTTGGGTTATTGAATAGCTGGCCGACCATCTGTTCGCCGACGTCCTGATCGGTCGCCACCCGGGTCACGATGACCCCGGCGGCGGTAGAGATCACCAGCGCCGGGATTTGCGCCACCAGCCCGTCGCCGATGGTCAGCAAGGTGTAGCTTTCCGCCGCCGCGCCCAGCTCCATACCGTGCTGCACCACGCCGACCAGCAGTCCGCCGACCACGTTAATCACCATAATCATTAGCCCGGCGATGGCGTCGCCGCGGACAAACTTGCTGGCGCCGTCCATCGAACCGTAGAAATCGGCTTCCTGCGTGACTTCAGCGCGACGTTTTTTCGCCTCGTCTTCGCCGATAAGCCCGGCGTTCATGTCGGCATCGATCGCCATCTGTTTACCCGGCATGCCGTCGAGCACGAAACGCGCCCCCACCTCGGCAATACGCCCGGCACCTTTGGTGATAACCATGAAGTTGATCAACACGAGGATAATAAACACCACGATACCGATGGCGAAATTACCGCCGACCAGGAAGTGGCCGAAGGCCTCCACGACCCGCCCCGCGGCGGCGGCCCCGGTATGCCCTTCCATCAAAATGATGCGCGTCGAGGCGACGTTGAGCGACAGGCGCAGCAGCGTCGAGAACAGCAGAATGGTCGGAAACGCGGCGAAGTCCAGCGTGCGCTGGGTAAACATCGCCACCAGCAGTACCATGATCGACAATGCGATGTTGAAGGTGAAAAGCAGGTCGAGAATAAACGCCGGCAGCGGCAGCACCATCATCGACAAAATCAGCAGGATCAAGATTGGGCCGGCCAGCACCTGCCATTGTGTATCTTTAATATTCCCCGGCAAACGCAGCAGGGAGGCCAAATTAGCCATCAGAGTCACTCTCTTTTGCAAAATCCAGTGCTTCCGGCACCGGTAAACGTTGAGGTTTTTTCGGGATCAGGCCGCCCTCGCGCCGCCAGCGGCGCAGTTGATAAACCCAGGCCAGCACTTCGGCGACCGCGGCATAGAGGGTGGCGGGAATATGCTGGCCAATCTCGCTATGGCGGTAGAGCGCGCGGGCCAGCGGCGGCGCTTCGAGCATCGGAATACGGTGTTGCGCCCCCAGTTCGCGAATGCGCAGCGCAATCTCCCCCGCCCCTTTAGCCAACACCTTCGGCGCGCTCATTTTTTTATCGTTGTACTGCAACGCCACAGCATAGTGGGTCGGGTTAGTGACTATCACATCCGCTTTCGGCAAATCGGCCATCATCCGCCGCTGGGCAATCGCCCGCTGCTGTTGACGGATCCGCCCTTTAACATGCGGGTCGCCTTCCTGATCTTTGAATTCGTCGCGGATATCCTGTTTGGTCATCTTCAGCTTTTTGAAGTGGCTCCACAGCTGATAAAAAACGTCAAACGCCACCATCGGCGTCAATCCGAGCACCACCAGAAATCCGCAATAGAGGATCATCTGCAGCGCATTGGCCAACGCGTCGAGCGGCTGTTGGGTCATCAGATGCAGCATCGCCGCCCAGTTGTGCCACAGGTACAGCCCGGTTACCCAACCGACCAGCGTGGCTTTGAGGATCCCTTTTAACAGCTCCGCCAGCACCTGGGTGGAGAACATGCGTTTCAGACCGGAAAGCGGATTCAGCCGTTTAAGATCGAATTTGAGCGACTTGGTGCTGAATAAAATGCCGCCAAGCAGCATCGGCGCGGCCAGCGCCACCAGCACCAGCCCGGCCATTACCGGCAGCAATGCCAGCACCGCCTGACGCAGCAGCATTCCCAGCTGGCGCAGCATTTGTTTGTCATTGCTGACCATTCCGTGGTCAAAGTGCAGGCCCTGCGTCAGCATCTCCGCCAGTTGGCGAGTGATATTGCTGCCGGACATCAGGATAATGGCGAGCCCGGCCACCAGCATCAGCACCGAGGTCAGCTCGCGCGATCGCGGGATCTGGCCCTCTTCACGCGCCTTCTCCAACCGGTGAGCGGTGGGGGCCTCGCTTTTTTCCAGATCGCTGTCTTCCGCCAAGCCTGCAGTTCCTGTGTCGGGAGGGTAAAGAATGGCGGTCAGCATGCCAAAAAATTGGCGAAGTCATTGGCGGAACAACGGCGAAAAAGAGGGGTTATTTCACGGATGAGGGAAAGGCGGCAGGGGCGCAGCAACTGCGCCCCGTCATATTCAGAAACCGAGACTATCGAGCAGATCGTCAACCTGCGCCTGGTTGGCGATAACGCCGACGCCGTTCTGGTCAAGCTGCGGGCCGTTAAGCAGGCTGTCGTTGGTCCGTTTCTCTTTCACCGGCGGCTCCGGCATGTTTTCCATCAGCACCATCAGCAGCTGCTTTTCAATTTCCTGCACCACGTCCATCATGCGCTTGATAACCTGACCGGTCAGGTCCTGGAAATCCTGCGCCATCATGATTTCCATCAGTTGGGCGTTGGTAAAGGATGTATGGCCCGGCACCTGATCCAGATACTCACGGGTGTCGGTCACCAGCGCGCGCACGTCATCCAGTTCGATCGGATTGGCGAACCACTCATCCCAGCGCGATTTTAGCGCGCTGGCGCCGGACTCCAGTTCGGCCTGGCGCGGCTGCGCCGCCTCCACGCAGCTCAACGCCCGTTCCGCCGCCTGCGCCGTCATGGTGACAACGTAATCAAGGCGGTCGCGGGCATCCGGGATCGCCTCGGCCGCCTGGGCAATCGCCTGATCGAGCCCCAGCTCGCGCATGCTGTCGCGCAGCATGCGGGTGAGCTGGCCGATACGGGAGATTATCTCTCCCGCGGTCGCTGCATCGCTGGCAGGCATTGGAATCTCTCTCATCGCCCTCTCCTTACATGCCCAATTTTTCGAAAATCTTGTTGAGCTTTTCTTCCAGCGTCGCCGCCGTAAAAGGTTTCACCACATAACCGCTGGCGCCTGCCTGCGCGGCGGCAATAATATTTTCTTTTTTCGCTTCCGCCGTCACCATTAGTACCGGCATCGCCGCCAGCGCGGCATCGGCACGAATGGTCTGCAGTAGCTCCAGACCGTCGACGTTGGGCATGTTCCAGTCGGAGACCACGAAATCAAAGCTGCTGGTCCGCAGCTTATTTAGCGCGTCCGCGCCATCTTCCGCCTCTTCGACGTTGTTGAAGCCGAGCTCTTTAAGCAAATTTCTGATGATACGACGCATGGTGGAAAAGTCGTCGACGACCAGAAAACGGAGATTCTTATCTGCCATTACTACCCCTGAACAGTGTCATTTTTAACTCACTTCACACCACGCCGCCGGGACTCCTGGCGGCGTGAATTTAAATTCGCAGCGCCTGGCCGCCGGCTATCTGCGCCAGCATGCGTTGGCTCATGCGCTCCAGTTCAACCACTTCGCTGACCCCGCCGCTGGCGATGGCCTCGCGCGGCATGCCGAACACCACGCAGCTCGCTTCGCTCTGCGCCAGGGTATAGGCCCCGGCGCGATGCATCTCCAGCATCCCCTGCGCGCCGTCGTTACCCATGCCGGTGAGGATCACCCCCACCGCATTGCGCCCGGCGTGGCGGGCCACCGAGCGAAACAGCACATCCACCGAGGGACGATGGCGATTCACCGCCGGGCCGTCGTGCAGCTTGACCTGATAGTTAGCGCCGCTACGCGCCAGTTCCAGATGGCGATCCCCAGGCGCGATATAGGCGTGTCCCGGCAGCACGCGTTCCCCCTCTTCCGCCTCTTTCACCGTGATTTGGCACAGCTTATTCAGCCGTTCGGCGAACGAGCGGGTAAATCCCGGCGGCATATGCTGGGTGATCAGCAGCGCCGGGCTGGTGGCCGGCAACGGTTGAAGCACCTGACGAATCGCTTCGGTGCCGCCGGTGGAAGCGCCAATGGCGATCAGCTTCTCGCTGCTCAGCAGCGGTCCGTGGCTTAAAATCGCCGGCGGCTGGCCATTGGCACGCTGCGGCAGCCGCGCCCGCGCTGCGGTGCGAATCTTTTCGCCTATCAGTTCGCTGTAGGCCAGCATGCCTTCGCGGATCCCGAGCTGCGGTTTGGTGACGAAATCCACCGCCCCCAGCTCCAGCGCGCGCAGGGTAATTTCCGAACCTTTACCGGTCAGCGACGAAACCATCACCACCGGCATCGGCCGCAGGCGCATCAGCTTTTCGAGGAAATCGAGGCCGTCCATGCGCGGCATTTCGACGTCCAGCGTCAGCACCTGTGGGTTAAATTTTTTGATCAGATCGCGTGCGACCAGCGGGTCCGGGGCCACCGCCACCATCTCCATATCGGCGTGGCCGTTGACGATCTCGGTCATCAGCTGGCGCATCAGGGCCGAATCATCAACACATAACACTCTGATTTTACTCATCACTTCTCCTTGGTCAGCCCATACACGGTCTGTCCACGCAGGTAGAAATCCCGGCTGATCTGGCTGAAATTCTCGGAGTGACCGGCAAACAGCAGCCCCCCCGGTTTAAGCAAGGGGACAAAGCGGCGCAGGATGCGCTCCTGCGTCGGCTTATCGAAATAGATCATCACGTTGCGGCAAAAAATCGCGTCGAACGGCCCCGGCAGCGCCCACTCTGGCGCCAGCAGATTCAGCGGCTGGAAGTTGACCCGCGCCGCCAGTTCCTGACGCACGCGCACCAGCCCCTGATGCGGCCCGGTGCCACGCAGAAAATAACGCTGCATCTGCCCGGCCGTCAGGGTACGCAGATCTTCATGGCGATAAATCCCCGCTTCGGCTTTCTCCAGCACCTGGGTATCAATGTCGCTGGCCCAGACCTGGCAACCGCTGGCGCGCTCCCCCAGCGCATCGCCGAGCGTGATGGCAATGGAGTAAGGTTCTTCGCCTGTCGAAGCGGCGGTACTCCACACGCTATAGCCGCCCGGACGCGAGCGCGCATGCTCCGCCAGAATCGGAAAGTGGTGCGCCTCGCGAAAAAAGGCCGTCAGGTTGGTGGTCAGCGCATTGATAAACGCCTGCCACTCGGCGCTGTGCGGGTCGCTTTCCAGCAGCGCCAGGTAGTCGCCGAAATCATGAATGCCCAGCAGACGTAAGCGGCGCACCAGCCGGTTGTACACCATCTCGCGCTTATGCGCCGCCAGCACGATCCCGGCGCGCTGATAGATAAGCTGGCTGATGCGGCGAAAATGCGCGTCGGAGAGCGGCAGACGCTGGGCCATCTGCGCCAGCGCCGAGCCGCTTTCGCGCGGCGCGGTTGATGTTGTCTGCTTCATGCCGGCTCACCGGCAAAAAACGAGCGGTTTATGCGGTTTGACAATCCAGGGTCTCCTTTACCGTGGATGAGGTTTCCGGCGCGACGAAGTTGTCATCCGCCAGACGGAATACCGCCACTGCATCGGCGAGGGTAATCGCCTGCTCTTCCAGCGCAGCGGCGGCGGAAGCGGATTCCACCACCAGGGCGGCGTTCTGTTGCGTGACCTGATCCATCTGGGTTACCGCCTGCGTCACCTGCTCAATGCCGCGGCTTTGCTCATCGGAGGCGGAGGCGATTTCGCCCATGATGTCGGTGACCCGGGTTACCGAGCGCACGATGTCCTGCATAGTGGCGCCGGAATTTTCCACCAGCACCGAGCCGTGTTTGACGCGGCTGACGGATTCGTCGATCAGCAGCTTAATTTCTTTTGCCGCCTGGGCGCTGCGGCTGGCCAGGTTACGCACCTCACCGGCTACCACCGCAAAGCCGCGCCCCTGCTCACCGGCGCGCGCCGCCTCCACCGCCGCGTTAAGCGCCAGAATATTGGTCTGGAAGGCGATGCCGTCGATGACGCTGGTAATCGCGCCGATTTTTTGCGAACTGTTGGCGATGTCGTGCATCGTGGTGACCACATCATCCGCCAGCTCGCCGCCTTTGGCCGCGGTTGAAGAAGCATCACGCGCCAGCTGCGATGCCTGGCGGGCGTTATCGGCATTCTGTTTTACCGTCGCCGTTAGCTGCTCCATACTGGCGGCGGTCTCTTCCAGCGAAGCCGCCTGCTGTTCGGTGCGCGAGGAGAGATCGTTGTTGCCTTCTGAAATCTCCTGCAGGCCGATAAGAATCGACTCCGCACCGTCGCGTACCGCGCCGACGGTACCAATCAGCGACTGTTGCATGCGCTGCAGGCTGGCAAATAGCTGGCTGATTTCGTTGCGCCCATAGACCGCAATCGGCGCCGAAAGATCGCCGCTGGCGATACGTTCAAAGTGGCCGCGAATAATATTCAGCGGCTGCACCAGCATGGTTCGCAGCCACCACATCGCGCTGAGGGTGACCACCAAGAGCATCAGCACCGCCCCGGCAACCAACCAGATCGACCAGCCGTAGGCCCGCTGGCTGGAGGCGCTGGCTTCATCGGTCGTCGCCTTCGCCAGCTGCAGATATTGCACAAAGTCGGCCTCGAAGCGGTCCTGTATTTTCTGCGTCGGCTGGTCCATAAAGGCCTGCAGGTTGCGATTTTCGAGGAACACGATCAGCTCGCGCAGCGCGCCGCGCAGATTCTCGTAGCTATCGCGCGTGGCATCGGCCAACTGCTGCTCCTGCTCATCCGCGCGAGGCGTGTCGAGGAACTGGTTAAAGTAGAGATCGGCTTTTTGCAGCGAGCTGCGGGCGCCGCCCATCAGCGCATCCACCTGCTCCTGCGGCACCTTCAGCGCCGCACGGGTACCGGCGCGGTTAAGGGTATTTCGCGCCTGCAGCAGCGATACCCAGCTCAGGCTAAGCGCATCGCGCTGCTGGCTACTGACGGTAATACGTTCAAGATTGTGGTTGTCGGCGCGCAGCGCGACGTAAGAGAGCCCGGTGCTGATCAGTTGCATGATGCAAAAGGAGATCAGCAGCAGGAAAAGACTGGTAGAGATACGGATTCGGTTAAACATAGCAATCTCCTTGGTAGCCGGTCTCGGCCGGCTTACAACGCAAGAGAGGCCGCCGCGTGTAGGGATGCGGCGGCCGGTACCCGTTAGAACGTCTCCCAGTTATCCTGGTAGTCGCTGGCGCTGGTTTTTTTATGCGTAGCGATGGCGGCAGGCGCGGTTTTATTGCTGACCGGCGCTTTATACTCTTCCTGCCCTTCCGACTTCAGACGGAAGACGGCAACCGACTGCGTCAGCAGGCTGGCCTGCTCTTCCAGCGCGGCGGCGGCGGAGGCCGACTCTTCCACCAGCGAGGCGTTCTGCTGGGTGACGCGATCCATTTCCGCTACCGCCTGGCCGACCTGGTCGATGCCGCGGCTCTGCTCATCGGAAGCAGAGGCGATTTCGCCCATGATGTCGGTCACGCGGGTGACCGCATTGACGATATCGCCCATGGTGTCGCCGGCGCTTTCCACCAGCACCGAGCCCATATCCACGCGGTTGACCGAGTCCTCGATCAGCGCTTTGATCTCTTTGGCCGCCTGGGCGCTGCGCTGCGCCAGGTTGCGGACTTCGCCCGCCACGACCGCGAAACCGCGGCCCTGTTCACCGGCGCGCGCCGCTTCTACCGCGGCGTTAAGCGCCAGGATGTTGGTCTGGAAGGCGATGCCGTCGATAACGCCGGTGATATCGGCAATTTTCTGCGAGCTGCTGGCGATGTCGTGCATGGTTTCCACCACGTTGGCCACCACTTTGCCGCCCTTCTGCGCGGTTTCGGAGGCGCTCAGCGCCAGCTGGCTGGCCTGACGCGCGTTTTCGGCGTTCTGTTTCACCGTCGCCGTCAGCTGTTCCATACTGGCGGCGGTCTCTTCCAGCGATGCCGCCTGCTGTTCGGTGCGCGATGAGAGATCGTTATTCCCGGCGGCGATTTCCGACGCGCCGCTATAGATGGCATCCGCCCCCTGACGCACGCCGCTCACCGTTTCGATAAGCTCGTTCTGCATGTGCTTGAGGCTGGCGGCCAGCACGCCGATTTCATTACGGCTGGTCACCGGGATAGGCTGGGTCAGGTCGCCGGACGCGATCCGTTTGATGTGTTCAATCATGCGGTTCAGCGGGCGCACCAGGATATGGTGGATACCCATCCACACGCCGACGATCGCCGCCAGCACCACGATGATGACCACAATTAAGGTCCAGATCGCCGAGCTATAAGAGCTGTTGCTACCGTCAACGGCGATTTGGTACAGCTTGCCGTTTTGCTGCAGATAGGCGTTATAAGTCTGCTCGAAATCGTCCTGGTATTTTTGCGTCGGCTGGTCGAAGAAGGCGTTGATTTTACCCTCGCCCAGCAGTTGGATAAGCTCCGACAACGCGCCGTACAGGATGCCATACTGCTGCTTAAGCTTTTCCGTCGCCTGCGGATCCTGACGCGGGTCCTGCGGGATTTTTTCATAGGCGGCATAGTTGCGCTCGGCGCGGGCCAGCTCTTCTTTCGCTTTCGCCAACAGCTCGTCGATAGTCGCGCCGCTGCCGATTTTGTTGGTATCCATCATGTAGCGGATCCCTGCGCGGTTCAGGGAGTTACGCGCCTGCAGCAGATCGACCCGGCTTTCACTTAGCAGCAACTGCTGCTGACGGATGGTTTGCAGGACGGTGAAGTTCTCTTTATCGCTTTTCAGCGACGAAAAAAACAGACCGCCTGAAATCAGCTGCAATGCGCCAAATAGCACCAGCACTAATAAGAGACTGGTGACGACCTTAATACGATTAAACATGTTTCCCCTTCCTGGAAGCCTGAACGGCCAGGCTTTACGTATGTGACTGAAAGGGTTATCGGCGTACGGGAGGGGAACTTTATGCCAGGCGGGGACTATTTTTACCGGGCGCGACCGGGCGCGCCCGATTGCTTAGTGGCTTTTGGCGACGTTATCGACCAGCGCCATCTCTTCGCTGCTGAGCAGCTTTTCGATATCCACAAGGATCAACATGCGTTCGCCGAGCGCGCCAAGACCGGTGAGATACTCGGTCGCCAGCGTCACCGCGAATTCCGGCGCCGGGCGGATCTGTTCAGCGGTGAGAGACAACACGTCGGAGACGCCGTCGACCACAATCCCCACCACCCGCTGGCCGAAGTTAAGCACGATAACCACCGTGTTTTCATCATAAGAGACGCCCTGCTGAGCGAATTTTACCCGCAGATCGATAATCGGCACGATCACCCCGCGCAGATTGGTGACGCCTTTGATGAAATCCGGGGTGTTGGCGATACGCGTCACCTGGTCATAGCCGCGGATCTCCTGCACTTTCAGAATATCGATGCCGTATTCTTCATTGCCGAGGGTAAAAATTAAAAACTCCTGACCTACCGTTTCGCCAGCCAGTTTGCTGACGGTTGCTAATCCTGCCATGGTCTGCACCTGTTAATTTTATGAGATGAGTCGTTACGCGGCCGCTGCGCTCAGCAGCTTTTCCCGGTTGAGCATTTGCAGCGCCGACACGTCGACGATCAGCGCCACGCTGCCGTCGCCGAGGATCGTCGCCGCGGAAATTCCCGGCACTTTGCGGTAATTGCTTTCCAGATTTTTCACCACTACCTGATGCTGGCCGATCAGCTGATCCACCAGCAGCGCATAGCGGCGGCCGGCGCTTTGCAGAATCACCACGATGCCCTGGGTGGCCTCGGTTTTCGCCCCGGCGACATCAAACACCCGGTAGAGCTCCACCAGCGGCAGATACTCGCCGCGGACCTGTAGCATCCGCTCGCCGCCGGCCATCGGATGCAGGTCTTCAGCCTGCGGCTGCAGCGATTCCATGACCGCATTGAGCGGCAGAATAAAGACCTCTTCATTGACCTTGACCGACATGCCGTCGAGGATGGCGAGCGTCAGCGGCAGCAAAATACGAATCGAGGTCCCTTTGCCCGCCCGGGAATGGATTTCAACGTGACCGCCCATCTCCTGGATATTCCGTTTCACGACGTCCATGCCGACGCCGCGGCCAGAGACGTCGGTCACCTGTTCCGCGGTCGAAAAGCCCGGCGCGAAAATGAGCATTCCGACCTCTTCATCACTCATGCTGTCGCTGACCGCCAGCCCCTGCGCCGCCGCTTTGGCGAGAATTTTTTCGCGATTAAGCCCGGCGCCGTCATCGATCACTTCGATGCAGATATTGCCGCCCTGATGTTCAGCGGAAAGAATCAGATTGCCCACCTCAGACTTACCTGCCGCCAGACGGGTTTGCGGATCTTCAATACCGTGGTCGAGGCTATTGCGCACCAGGTGGGTCAACGGGTCGATAATGCGCTCGATCAGGCTCTTATCAAGTTCGGTAGAGCTGCCCTGTAGCGTCAGTTCCACCTGCTTATTGAGCTTGCCGGCCAGGTCGCGCACCAGCCGCGGGTAGCGGCTGAATACATATTCCATCGGCATCATGCGAATCGACATCACCGATTCCTGCAGGTCGCGGGCATTACGTTCCAGCTGGCTCATGCTGTTGAGCAGATCGCCATGGGTTACCGGATCCAGATTGCCAGAGCGCTGCGCCAGCATTGACTGGGTGATCACCAGTTCGCCGACGAGGTTAATCAACTGGTCAACTTTCTCTACCGCCACGCGAATGCTGGTCGATTCGCTGGCCTTCGCTCTCGGCGCTTTGGGCGGCTCGACGGCAGCAGGCTGCGGCTGGGCGACAGGCGGCGGCACAACTTCGGCCGACGCCAATGGTTTAGCGGCAGTCGTTGGCGGCGTGGTAAAGCTGATTTGTTCCGGCTCAAGGACAAAACAGAGCACCGCGCAGATGTCTTCTTCGCTGGCGGTGGTCAGCAGGGTCACCTCAAGGCTATTGTCAGTTTGCAGCGGATCCTGTACCTCGCCGAGATTGCCAAGCTCTTCCAGCATCAGCGGAATTTCATTGGCTTTTAGCCCGGTTAAGCTTACTCGCATACCGCCGGCGACGGCCGTCGGCGCAGGCTGGGCCACGACGGGCGGCGCGGCTGGCGCGTCCTGCTGCTGTGCTTCCAGCGCCAGCTGCCGCAGCGCCTGGCAGATATAGTCAAAGCTCTCAGCGTCAGGCTGCTGCGAGGTTTTATAGGCGTCCAGTTGCTCCTGCATAATATCTTTGGTTTCCAGAAACAGATTGATAATTTCGGTGCTCAAGCGCATCTCTTCGCGCCGGGCGCCGTCGAGCAGGTTCTCCAGCAGATGGGTGGTTTCCTGCAATACGGAAAAGCCAAACGTCGCCGCGCCGCCTTTGATCGAGTGCGCCGCGCGAAAAATCGCGTTCAGCGGTTCGATATCGGGGGCCTGCGGATCCAGCTCCAGCAGGTGTTGCTCCATGTCTGCCAGCAGCTCGTCTGCTTCATCAAAAAAAGTCTGATAAAAAGCGCTAATATCCATGCTCATGGGGTCACCTCTGGGTGTGAATCACGGTTAACCGGCGCGGGCGCGACCAGCTTTGGCAGCGCATCCGGCTGGCTAATCTCCAGCGCATTGCTTTCGCCATTTTCATGCTCAATGCTCTGCTGGGTCTCTTTGTTAAGCACCAGTACGGTAATGCGGCGATTAATGGCATCATCAGCGCCGTGCTGTTTCAGGCTCATGGTCGCCGCCATACCGACCACCCGCAGCACCTTCCCTTCCGCCAGGCCGCCGGCAATCAGTTCGCGGCGCGAGGCGTTGGCGCGATCCGCCGACAGTTCCCAGTTACTGTAACCGCGTTCGCCGCTGGCATAGGGGATGTCATCGGTGTGGCCGGAGAGGCTTATCTTGTTCGGCAAATCATTGAGGATTGGCGCTATCGCCCGCAGGATATCGCGCATATAGCTTTCCACCTGGGCGCTACCGGTTTTAAACATCGGGCGATTCTGGCTATCGATAATCTGAATGCGCAGTCCTTCGTCCATCATGTTGATCAGCAGATGCGGACGTAGCGCCTTCAGACGCGGGTCTGACTCAATCAACTGATCGAGCTTGTCACGCAGTTTGTTAAGCCGTAGCTCTTCGGCGCGTTTATCCGCGGTATTGATCTGTTTGCTGACCAGCCCGACTTCACGGGTCGGGTCTTCGCCGCCGCCGGGGATCGGGCTGCTTTCCGAGCTGCTTTTATCTCCGCTGGTCAGCGCCACTTTCAGCGGCGTGCGAAAATATTCGGCAATCTGCGTCAGCTCCTGCGGGCTGGCGATCGCCAGCAGCCACATGACCAGGAAGAAAGCCATCATCGCCGTCATAAAATCGGCATAGGCAATCTTCCATGAACCGCCGTGATGGGCGGGCTGGTGCGATTTGCGTTTTCTGACCAGTACCACCGGGTGATTATGCTTCATGCTTCTTCGCTTTCCGTCGCCTGCGCGGCGGGCGCTTTCACCTGGCGCACGTGCTCTTCGAGCTCAACAAACGACGGGCGCTCGGTGGTATACAGCGTTTTGCGGCCGAATTCGACGGCGATTTGCGGCGCGTAGCCGTTGAGGCTGGAGAGCAATGTCACCTTGATGCACTGCATCATCTTGACCGTCTCGGCGCTTTTTTGCCGCAGCAGCGTCGACAGCGGCGAGATAAATCCATAGGCCAGCAGAATGCCGAGGAAAGTCCCCACCATCGCGTTGGCGATAAGCGCCCCGAGCTCTGCCGCCGGACGGTCCGCCGAGGCCAGCGCGTGCACCACCCCCATTACCGCCGCGACAATACCAAATGCCGGCAGAGAGTCGCCGACCATCGCCAGGCTGCCGGCGGGCACTTCGCTCTCCTGTTCGAAGGTTTCGATCTCTTCGTCCATCAGCGCTTCAATTTCAAAAGCATTCATGTTGCCGCTCACCATCAGGCGTAAATAATCGGTTATGAACTCCACCAGATGGTTATCGGCAAGGATGCGCGGATAATTAGCGAAAATTTCACTTTCCTGAGGATTATCGATATCGAATTCAAGCGACAGCATCCCCTGTTGACGGGATTTAGCGAGCAACAGGAACAGCAGCGCCATCAGATCCATATACAGCGCCTTGCTGTATTTGGAGCGACGTACCATTTTGGGCAACGCCCGCAGCGTGGATTTGATGGCCTTTCCGTTGTTGCCGACGATAAACGCGCCGATGCCGGCGCCGCCGATAATCAGAAATTCCGCCGGTTGGTACAGCGCGCCCAGGTGCCCCCCCACCAGTAAATAGCCGCCAAATACCGCTCCCAGGACCACGAGATAACCCAATATCACTAGCACACGCATACCTCAAATTAACAATGTGGATGGCAAGCGAGGCTAACGCGCCCTGGCGTAAACCAGGCGGGGAATGGGGGGCGGCATGCCGCCCCTGCGTATTACACGTCGAAAATGGATTGCCGTAAGTCGTCGGAACGGCGACCTACATGACGCGTTTAGCCTGCTCGTCCAGCAGTTGAGAGGTTATATCGGCCAGTTGCGGAGAAAGTTTACGTCTTTTTACGGCGCGTGACGGCGGTTGGCATAACGTGCAGACGAAATCGTGCTGCGGATGGTGCGCGTGGGTGATGAATGAGCCGCCGCAGCTATTGCAGGCAGAGAGCTGCAGCATACCGCTATCAACAAAGCGCACCAGCGTCCAGGCGCGGGTCAACGCCAGTAGCGGCGCTTCGCCCGCCTCTTGAGGACACTGTTCGAGGTACAGGCGATAGGCTTTGATCACCGCTTCCACTCCGCTGCATTTGCCGCTCTTCAGCAGGAACAAATAGGCGTTGTAGAACATCGACGAATGAATATTCTGCTCCCAGGTCATAAACCAATCGGTCGAGAACGGCAGCATCCCTTTCGGCGGCGGGCTTCCGCGCAGCTCTTTGTAGAGTTTAATTAAGCGCCCGCGGCTGAGCTGAGTTTCACTCTCCAGCATCTGCAGACGCGCGCCGAGAGATATCAGCTCCATGGCGAGCTGAATATCCTTCGCTTCCTGAACAATACTTTTCTCAGCCATTATCAAACACTTTTCTTCGCCGCAGCGCCTTCTTTGGCGCGGAGCTCTTGCAGCAGGTGACTGGAAAGCAGGATACCGGTATGGATCTGCTGGAGGTCATCAACGCGCGACTCTTTGGTCAATTGCTCGATAGTCTGATGGTCGCTGAAGCGCAGATTACACACCAGCTGATTAGTTTCAGCCAGTTTCACCATCTGCGGTAACGTCAGCTGCGCCAGGGTATCAACCATGGTTTCGTCAATTCCCAAACGAAACATTGCGGATACTTTTTCATCGTTGATCAGCCGCTGTGCTAAAAATAAATACGACAGGTTGAAGTCATAAATATGCTTAAGTAATTCGGAGGTACCCATAATCCCTATCCCGATAAGCCATGTTAGAAAACATACACGGGGCGTGATACTTAATCGCCCGTGACCTCAGTCATTTCCCCAAGACGGCAATTAAAACGCTCACTCGCGATAGCTAAAAATTCAGCTAATCGTCAAATTCGCCCCACTGTTAATAGTTTGTTACAGGTGCAAACTGGAGTGGAGGATGTAAAGAATTTGCTTCGAGAGAGTTGAATTGCCATGAAACTATTTTTAGAAATTCTATAAGAATATTCTTAAGGCGGCGCAACTCTACTCCCGAATCATTAGCACACACAATTAAGTATGGGGAAATTTTGAATATAATGAGATATAGATCACAAAAACAAAAAATAATACCGGTAACAACACCCCATTTCGATCACTTTATAACCAACATTCGATCATTTAACGATCACAAGTAAATGAATTATCTTAAAAAAAGTGTTATCAACCATTGCAATTAGTTTTTTCTGGCACATTTAGAACAAAAAAATAACATTATAAAAATTGAAGAATAAAAATCTGAACAAGCGTTAAATTCAACGTAAATCATTAGTTTTCACCGTAAAAAATAACCATGGTGTAATACAAGGATATTAGATCTACTACTCGGATGATAGTGACGGGAAGAGTATAAAAATCGAACAAAAACGACCTGAGTTAGCCTGTTTTTTCAGCTCAACCAATTGTACAAGATGCGTTCAATTCACCCTATATCGCGACGCCTGACGCTATTTTTCCGCCCCTACTCGTGGCTGAACGCCTCCAGATATGGATAAATTTTTTATAACATTTACGGCCTGACGTATTACCCCAAATAGGTATTTTTCCCGGGTTATTTTTCTAACATTCTTTTAACGAAACGGGCTTATTATCACGTTGTAATAATAAAAAATGAGAAGTAATTAACGGTGTCAAACCCTGGCATAAAGCCATCAGGAATATATTTTTTAGCCGCACCCTGACGGCAAGTTAATATTAATAAATAGATATATGAGGATTTTTCATCCGACAATAAGCGCTCTTTCAACCAGACCTCCCTCCCCCTTATTATTGGTAGGGAAAATGACAGTTCATTTGCCTATTTGTAGTAAAGGAAAAATAGCTAGCGCTAAGCGCGCAATATCGCGGCTGGATCACATTTTATCGTAGCCGATCGCATTTTCATCACTTCCGCGTTCCGTTGGGTTAGGGGTTATGTTTAAATTAGCTAAACCGGTTTAACAAAGTTTAGCAAGAAGGAATTTCAGTATGACAAGTAAAGTATGGGTACTCGGCGATGCGGTCGTCGACCTGCTGCCTGAGGGTGATGGCCGCTTATTACAATGTCCGGGCGGCGCACCGGCTAACGTCGCGGTCGGCGTCGCGCGGCTTGGCGGCAATAGCGGGTTCATCGGTCGGGTTGGCGATGATCCTTTTGGCCGCTTTATGCGCCAGACGCTACGACAAGAGAGCGTGGATATCCGCCACCTTTCTTTAGACCCCGCACAGCGCACCTCAACCGTCGTGGTCGCGTTGGATGAACACGGCGAACGCACCTTTACCTTTATGGTCCGTCCGAGCGCCGATCTTTTTCTACAACCAGACGATCTCCCCCCTTTCGCGGCCGGCCAGTGGCTGCACGTCTGCTCTATCGCCCTCAGCGCCGAGCCCAGCCGCAGCAGCGCCTTTATGGCAATGGAACAGATTAAACGCGCCGGCGGTAGCGTCAGCTTCGACCCGAATATCCGCAGCGATCTGTGGCAGGATCCCCTGTTGTTACGGCGTTGTCTCGAACAGGCGCTGGCATTGGCTGACGTAGTGAAACTATCGGAAGAGGAACTGGCCTTTATTAGCGGTGGCGACGATATCGCCAGCGGTATTGCGCGATTCCGCGAGCGCTTTCAGCCAAAACTGCTGTTGGTCACGCAAGGAAAAGCCGGGGTGCAGGCGCTGTTCCAGCAACAGCATATTCACTTCCCGGCCCGTCCGGTGGTCAGCGTTGATACCACCGGAGCCGGTGATGCCTTTGTTGCCGGGCTACTCGCCAGCCTCGCCGCTCACGGCTTCCCTGACGATGTCGCCGCGCTGGAGCCGATCGTCGCGCTGGCGCAAACCTGCGGCGCGCTGGCGACCACCGCCAAAGGCGCGATGACCGCCTTACCGTACCAGGCCGATGTGAACCGCCAGTTTTAACGATGCAGGCAGGCAAAATAATTAAAACGTTTTAGCAAAATTAGCAAAGCGGCGGTTCGGGGATTCGGACATCCCCAATTGCCCATGATGATGACAGACTTTGTAGAGGGTACTATGGATTTTCAACAGATTTCTCGCACGCTGCTGCCGCTGCTTGGCGGCAAAGAAAATATCGCCAGCGCCGCGCATTGCGCCACCCGCTTGCGTCTGGTACTGGTCGATGACGCGCTCGCCGACCAGCAGGCCATCGGCAAAATTGAGGGGGTAAAAGGCTGCTTTCGCAACGCCGGCCAGATGCAAATCATCTTCGGTACCGGCGTGGTTAATAAAGTGTATGCCGCCTTTATTCAGGCCGCCGGTATTAGCGAGTCGAGCAAATCCGAAGCCGCAGATCTGGCGGCGAAAAAACTGAATCCGTTCCAGCGGATCGCCCGCCTGCTGTCGAACATCTTTGTGCCCATTATCCCGGCTATCGTCGCCTCCGGCCTGCTAATGGGACTACTGGGAATGGTGAAAACCTACGGCTGGGTCGATCCGGGCAACGCCATCTACCTGATCCTCGATATGTGTAGTTCGGCCGCTTTTATTATTCTGCCAATCCTGATCGGGTTTACCGCCGCGCGTGAATTCGGCGGCAACCCTTATCTTGGCGCAACCCTCGGCGGTATTCTTACCCACCCGGCGCTGACCAACGCCTGGGGAGTGGCTTCGGGCTTCCACACCATGAATTTCTTCGGCCTCGAAGTGGCGATGATCGGTTATCAGGGGACGGTGTTCCCGGTGCTGCTGGCGGTGTGGTTTATGAGCCTGCTTGAGAAGCAACTGCGACGCCTGATTCCCGACGCGCTGGATCTGATCCTCACCCCGTTCCTGACGGTTATTATCTCCGGTTTTATCGCCCTGTTGATAATCGGTCCGGCCGGTCGTGCCCTCGGCGACGGCATCTCCTTTATTCTCAGCACGCTCATTGCCCACGCCGGTTGGCTGGCGGGACTCCTGTTCGGTGGGCTGTATTCGGTGATTGTTATTACCGGTATTCACCACAGCTTCCATGCCATCGAAGCCGGGCTGCTCGGCAACCCGTCGATCGGCGTCAATTTCCTGCTGCCTATCTGGGCGATGGCTAATATTGCCCAGGGCGGCGCCTGTCTGGCAGTGTGGTTTAAAACCAAAGATGTAAAAGTGAAAGCCATTGCCCTCCCCTCAGCCTTTTCGGCGATGCTTGGCATCACCGAAGCGGCGATATTCGGCATCAACCTGCGCTTCGTTAAGCCATTTATCGCCGCATTGATTGGCGGCGCGGCGGGTGGCGCCTGGGTGGTCTCCATGCACGTCTATATGACCGCCGTCGGCCTGACGGCCATCCCCGGCATGGCTATCGTGCAGGCCAGTTCCCTGCTTAACTACATCATCGGGCTGGCTATTGCGTTTGTGGTCGCCTTTATCGTTTCGCTGACGCTCAAATACAAAACGGATGCTGAATAATGACGCAGCCTTCTTTGTTACCGGCGGTCCTGCAGGCCGTCATGAACCACCAGCCGCGCGCGCGGCGGGATGTCCACTATCCGCAGTGGCATCTGGCGCCGGTATGTGGGCTACTGAACGATCCAAACGGCTTTATCCACTTCAATGGCCGTTATCATCTGTTTTATCAGTGGAATCCCCTCGCCTGCGATCATCGTTATAAAGGCTGGGGACACTGGAGTTCACCGGATCTACTGCACTGGCGGCACGAACCGATTGCCCTGCTGCCAGACGAGGAGTACGACCGTAACGGCTGTTACTCCGGCAGTGCGGTAGATAACAACGGCGTCCTGACGCTGTGCTACACCGGTAATGTGAAATTTAACGATGGCAGCCGTACCGCCTGGCAGTGTCTGGCGACGCAAAATCCCGACGGTACTTTTCGCAAGCAGGGCCCCGTGCTGGCGCTGCCAGCCGGCTATAGCGGACACGTGCGCGACCCCAAAGTCTGGCGCGATGGCGATCGCTGGTTGATGGTGCTGGGCGCGCGCGATCTGGCCGACCGCGGTAAGGTACTGCTATTCAGCTCCGCTGATTTGATGCAGTGGAGCAGCCATGGCGAAATAGCAGGTAGCGGGCTTAACGGCCTGAACGATGGCGGTTATATGTGGGAATGCCCGGATCTGTTCCCACTCGGGGATCGGTATATATTACTAAGCTGCCCACAGGGGCTACCGCGAGAAGCCCAGCGCTTCCTGAACACCTATCCGGCGGTCTGGATGCACGGGCATTTCGACAATGCTGACGCGACTTTTAGCCACGGCGCGCTCGAAGAGCTGGATAGCGGCTTCGAATTCTATGCGCCGCAAACCACCCTGGCGGAAGATGGTCGGCGCCTATTGGTTGGCTGGATGGGCGTTCCCGACGGAGAAGAGATGCAGCAACCTACGCGGGCCCACGGCTGGATCCATCAGATGAGCTGCCTGCGGGAACTGAGGTGGTGCCACGGCACGCTATATCAAAATCCCGTACGCGAACTGGCGGCGCTGCGCGGCGAGGCGCAAGGCTGGCAGACCGAACCGCTGGCGCTGCAGCCGATGGAACTGGCCTTCGAGGTCATGCCAGGCGATGCGCTGAGGCTGGATTTCGCGGGTGCGCTGCAGCTTTCGCTGGACAGTCGCGGCGTACGCCTGGCCCGTCGAAGCCTGGTAGCTGATACTGTCGATTACCGTTACTGGCGCGGCTCGGCGCATAAACTGCAGATCCTCATCGATCGTTCCAGCGTCGAAATTTTTATTAATGATGGCGCCGGGGTGATGAGCAGCCGCTTCTTTGCCGATTATCCAGGAGAACTGGTATTCAGCGGCGCGACGCCGGGGGCATTCTGCTGCTGGCCGCTGCGGCCATGCATGGTAGAATAAGCGTTTTGCTTTCAGGCGCCTGGCTCGTGATGAAACCCAAACGCATTACCATAAAAGATATCGCCGAACTGGCTGGCGTCTCCAAAGCCACCGCCAGTCTGGTCTTGAACGGTCGCGGCAAAGAGCTGCGCGTGGCGCAGGAGACGCGCGAACGGGTGCTGGCTATCGCCCGCGAGCAGCACTACCAGCCGAGCATTCACGCCCGTTCACTGCGCGATAGCCGCAGCCATACCATTGGTCTGGTGGTACCCGAGATCACTAACTATGGTTTTGCCGTTTTTTCTCACGAGCTGGAAACCCTGTGCCGCGAAGCCGGCGTACAGCTCCTTATCTCTTGCACCGATGAGAATCCCGGTCAGGAGAGCATGGTGGTCAATAATATGATTGCCCGTCAGGTCGATGGCCTGATTGTCGCCTCTTGTATGCACAGCGACGCCGACTATCTGAAGCTCAGCGAACAGCTGCCGGTGGTGCTGTTCGATCGCAATCCAAACGATAGCGCCCTGCCGTTGGTGATGACCGACTCACTGGCGCCGACGGCGGAACTTATCGCCCGTATCGCCGGGCAACACCCGGATGAGTTCTGGTTTCTCGGCGGGCAGCCGCGGCTCTCGCCTTCGCGCGATCGGCTGGCCGGATTTAGTCAGGGATTAGCCCAGGCAGGCGTTGAGTTGCGCCCGGAGTGGATCATCAACGGCAACTATCACCCAAGCTCAGGCTATGAGATGTTTGCCGCGCTGTGCGCCCGCCTCGGGCGGCCGCCTAAGGCGCTGTTTACCGCCGCCTGCGGCTTGCTGGAAGGGGTACTACGCTATATGAGCCAGCATAACCTGCTGGATTCCGGGATCCATTTAGCCAGCTTCGATGACCACTATCTGTATGATTCGCTGTCGCTGCGCATCGACACCATCCAGCAGGACAACCGCCAGTTGGCCTGGCACTGCTACGATCTCATCAGTCAGTTGATCGATGGTAAAACGCCACAGCCGCTGCAGCGTTATCTGCCCGCCACATTGCAAATGCGTTATCAGCCCGCCAGATAATAACGGGCCCGGATCGTGGTTCAGGCCCGTGCTGTTAACGGTTAATTGTCATCAGAAAGGTTTCGTTGGCAGATATTTTCCATCGAAGGTGATCACCGCGCGATGTCCGCCTTCCGGATCGCTGACCTTTTTCACATCCAGCTTAAAATTAATCGCGCTGATGATCCCGTCGCCGAATTTTTCATGAATGAGCGCTTTCAGGGTGGTGTCGTAGACCTGCAGCATTTCATAGAAGCGATACATCGTCGGGTCCGTTGGTACGCGGTCTTCAATAGAACCTCTGACCGGGATGGTTTGCAGCAGCAAAATATCATCGTCGCTGAGCTCCAGTTTTGCGCCTACCATTTTCGCGACTTCGGCAGGCAGCGGATGCTGGCCCAATAGCGCGGCCGTCACGAAGGCTTCTGATAAACCGGTGCCTTCAACAAGCTGTGCAAAGGAGAGATCCTTTTTGGCTTTAATCAGCAAAATTTTATTCGCTAACTCCAGACGAACTTCGCGGCTAACTTGAGACTGAATCATGGTGTTACCTCGTTATATCGTAGTGAAATGAAATGACTAACCGTAAACCGGCACCGCTCGGGTATCCGGATGACCGGCCAGCGAAATAAAAGCTCTGGCATTGCCGTCATAGGCGGCAATCTCTCCCGTTTCAATGTCATACACCCAGCCGTGTAGCGCCAGACGTCCTTCCTCAAGCGCCAGACGCACCGCCGGATGGGTTTGAATATTCGCCAACTGGGCAATCACGTTTTCATGCACCATCGCCGCGGTTTTGGCCTGCGGGTCGCGATGCTCGCGGGCATCGTTCACCACTTTTGCCGAATCCGCATATTGCAACCAGTGCTTAACGGCGGGGACATGATCCAGACAGCTACACTGCGCAATCGCCGTCATCGCCCCGCAATCGGAGTGACCGCAAATCACAATATCCGTGACCTTCAGGACGGCAACGGCATATTCCACCGATGCCGACACGCCGCCGGGCTCCGGACCGTAAGAAGGGACGATATTGCCGGCATTACGGATGACAAATAGATCGCCGGGTTCTCGCTGGGTAACCAACTCAGGAACCATCCGGCTATCGGAGCATGAAATAAACAGCGTACGGGGGCTCTGCCGGGAGGCTAAACTTTTAAACAGTTCAGCGCGTTCAGGAAATGCATCACGTTGAAATTTAAGAAAACCATCAATGATTTCTTTCATGATAATGTCTACCTCGCTGTGGAATGTCAGGGAGGTTACGCGCCGCGTGGCATAAAATAAAAGTCTTGTTTATAATCAAATTCATTCAAAAAACTTATGAGTTGAACGTGTGAATATTCGCTATGTCAGATATTTCCTCGCCGTCGCCGAACATCAGGGCTTTACCCGCGCGGCGGAAGCCCTGCACATTTCGCAGCCTGCGCTCTCACAGCAAATCAGGATGTTAGAAGAGAGCCTGGATGCGCAGCTTTTTGACCGCAGCGGCCGGCATATTCACCTGACAGATGCAGGTGAGGTGTTTTTGCAGTATGCGCGCCAGGCATTTCAACTGCTGGATGAGGGCCAACGCGCCATTCATGATGTCGAAGACCTCAGTCGCGGTTCTCTACGCATTGCCGTGACGCCCACCTTTACTTCCTATTTCGTCGTCCCATTAGTGGCGGAATTTCATGCGCGTTATCCGCATATCACGCTGGATATACAGGAGATGTCGCAGGAGAAAATGGAAGGTATGCTGCTGGAAAATGAGCTGGATATTGGTATTGCCTTTGCTGGCGGAATTGCGCCGGACATCGTTTCCACCCCATTGCTACAGGAGGTGCTGGCGCTAGTTGTCGCGGACCATCACCCGCTGGCCCGCGAAGACTCCCTTTCGTTGAGCCAGCTGGCCGCGGAGGAGTTTATTCTGCTTAATCATCATTTCGCCACCCGGTTGCAAATTGACCACTGCTTACAACAAGCCGGTTTCCACCCGCAGGTGACCATTGAAATGCATTCGATCAACGCCATCCTCGATATCATCCAGCGAACCCAATTAGTGTCCATTCTGCCGCTGAAGGTCGCCGCCCAGCGTACCGGCCTGACGACCCGATTGCTTAAAGAAGCCGCGCTTGAGAGAACCGCGGTGTTAATGCAGCGCAAAGGCGCCCGGCCAAAAGCTGCAGCGCGGATTTTCGCCGAAATGGCCCAGCAGCTGGCTGCCCGAATAGAAAGTTAAACGTACGATGGCGCGGCCAGCATCTGGCCCGCCTCCTCCCTTCTGCAACAATCTTACCGTAGCCAGTATGACCATTTGCGCAAAACAGATTTCCCGCGATTGGCATACTGAAATTGTTAACAATATGTATAATTTTATCTGCTAAGCGGTATTCATTATTCCGGCTTGAACGTCAGCATTATTTTCATCCTACCTTATTCCCCCTGACAAGGAATTGACAATGAGTGAACGCTCTCATGACCGAGGTAATAGCCTTGCGATGGTCATATATAATCTACTCAATCCGGTGCCTTACGGCTTTTTTATCGCCGGTCTCATCTTCGATATTATTTATCTCTACAGTACGAACGTGATGTGGGGAAAAAGTGCCAGCTGGCTTATTGCCCTTGGCCTTATTTTTGCCATCATTCCGCGATTGATTAATCTGGCGCAGGTGTGGTTTTTTACTCCTCGACGCCCGGCGGCAAAAATTGATTTCTGGCTAAACCTTATCGCTATTATTGCCGCGTTGGTAAACTGTTTTGTTCATAGCCGCGACGCCTGGGCGATTGCGCCGCAGAACGTAATCTATTCATCGATTACCGTTATCTGCCTGCTGGTCGCCAATATTATCAGCTCCACTTGCCTGGCTAATAATAAGGGGATTCGCCATGAATAAATTACTACTGCCCCTGCCCGTTATGCTCGCCATGGCGCTTGCCCTGTCCGGATGCGATGAGAAAGCGAAACTTAGCCCGGATCAGCAGGTAGGGCCCGATCCCGTAATGCCGAAGGCCCAGGATTTCCTGATGCCGCCGATGCAGGTTCCCCGCGGCGTGGGCTGGAAGACAGATGGGCAACCGGCGGTTGCCCAGGGGCTGAAAATAGAAAAAATAGCCAATGGATTCCTGCATCCCAGAATGGTCTATGTCCTGCCAAACGACGATGTACTGGTCGTTGAAAGCAACGGTCCTGGCGAGGAGCCGCTGACTACGCCGAAGCAGCTGATTGCCGGGATAGTGAAAAATCAGTCAGGCAAAGGTGGAAAAGGCGGGAATCGCATTACGCTATTGCGTAAAAACGCCAGCGGCTGGGAAAAACATATTTTCCTTGAACACCTGCACTCGCCTTTCGGTGTCCAGCTGATTGGCGATAATCTATACGTCGCCAATACCGGCAACATCATGCGTTATCACTACCAGCCAGGGGCGACACATATCAGCGATGCGGGGAGCGAGCTGGCTGACCTGCCCAGCACCGTCAATCACCACTGGACCAAAGCGTTACTGGCAAGCCCGGATGGTAAGAAGCTGTATGTGGGCGTCGGCTCGAACAGTAATATCACCGAGAATGGGCTGGATATCGAATATCGTCGCGCCACCGTTCTGGAGGTTGATACGGCAACCGGCGCAAGCCGTATCTTCGCCAGCGGTATCAGGAATCCTACCGGACTCGGCTGGGAACCGCAGACGGGCAAGCTTTGGGCCATTGCCAATGAGCGCGATGAGATCGGCGCCGACCTGGTGCCTGATTATTTAACTTCGGTGCAGGATGGCGGATTTTATGGCTGGCCGTGGAGCTATTTCGGACAGCATGTGGATCGCCGCGTACAGCCGCCGCGCCCGGACATGGTCGCTAAAGCGATCAAACCGGATTATGCCCTGAGTTCCCACGTTGCGCCGCTGGGAATGCTGTTTTATACCGGAAAAATTTTGCCGCAGACCTATCAGGGCGGCGTGTTTATCAGCGAACACGGCAGCTGGGACCGTTCGCCGCTGAATGGCTACAAAGTCAGCTTTGTCGCCTTTAAAGACGGCAAGCCGGTCGGTAAACCTGAGAGCGTGGTCACCGGCTTTGTCTCCCGCGATGAGAAAGAATTGTACGGCGCGCCGGTCGGACTCGCGCAGGATAACGAAGGAGCGTTAATCATTGCCGACGATGTCGGTAATACCGTCTGGCGCGTCAGCGCAAAATAAAATATAACTATCAATTATCCGGCTTCCCGCAGTCAGGGAAGCCTTTTTTATATCCTGAGAATCATTATCCATAGATATTGCCGGGAATAATTCGAGAAACAAAGTGATAAGCTGTGACATCAGGACCGCTATTGTAGTCGGCTACACCAGAACAGGTTGCTGAGAAACATTCATCATCAATGAGACGTAAAACAGATGAACCATTTATCCGCAATCAGAACCTTCGTCAGCGCCGCTGATCATCAAAGTTTCAGCGCCGCCGCCAAAGCCTTAAATATTGAAGTATCCACCGTCTCTCGCCATATTTCCGAGCTGGAAGCGTATTTACAGGTGACGTTGTTTAACCGCTCTACCCGCGGATTAGCATTAACCGAAACCGGAGCTTTTTTTTACTCGCACGCCCAACAACTGTTATTACAATGGGAGGAAACCCGCCAGTTAACTTCCGCACTGGATAAACAACCTTCCGGCCTGCTGCGGTTAAGCGTACCCAGTACCTTTGGCCGTCTGCACGTTATGCCTTTTGTTGATGAATTTCTTCGCCTGCACCCCAACATTTCGCTGGATATCAGTTTTAACGATGAAGTGCAGGATCTGATTGAAGCGCGCATCGACCTGAGTATTCGCATTGGCATTTTGCCTGACTCCTCGATTCATGCCCGTAAACTGGCTTCTCAGACGCGTTCAGCCTGGGCCAGCCCGCAGTGGATTGCGGAAAACCGCCCTTCTGCCACGCCGGGCGCCGACCAGCAGCAGATCAATATCGTGATGTTTTCTCGTCTGCATGGCGCCGGTTGGTATACCCGTAAGACGGGTTCAGAAGATGAATGGCAGCGCATCCCGATTCACTACCGACTGAGCGTTAGCGATAGCGCCGCCATGCTTTATGCCTGCGTCAATCACACCGGGATTGCGATTTTACCGAACTGGCTATCGCAGCAGGCTGAAGAACAAGGGCTTATTCAACGCGTCTTCCCGGAGTGGGAATTTAGTATGTTCCCCAGCGAAACCGCCATCTGGATGCTGTACCCGCAAAACAGGAGAGTGCCGCATAAAGTCCGGGCCTTTATCGACTTTATGGTTGAAAAGATTGGGATGCCGCCCTACTGGGAGGAAGAGATTCATTAACGACGAGAATGGGTGAAGCAGTGATGTGCCGGAGGATCCCAAAGCAAAAAGGGGTTACCTTTCGGTAACCCCTTTTCATATTTGGCGGAAGCGTAGAGATTCGAACTCTAGAACCCTTTCGGGTCGCCGGTTTTCAAGACCGGTGCCTTCAACCGCTCGGCCACGCTTCCGGTATGGGGCGCACTATAAACACCTCTGCCGATGCTGTAAAGCATCATTTTGTTCAACTGCCTTAAAAACAAACAAATCTGCGTTATTCGTCTGAATTTCAGGCAGTTTGCGCAGAAATTCGGCGTTAAGAACGCCCTTTGACTCAATGTTTTATGATGTACATATCTTTGGTGTAGTAATAGCCCAGCTTATCCGGCTCGAACCCGCCGACCCACGGCTTCACTAAATGGGTACGCACATAGTGATAAACAGGAATCGCGGGCACATCCTCAGCCAACAGATCCTCCGCTTGCTGATAGAATTTGCCTCGCGCGGCGGTATCCGCCGCCTTCGCCGCATCATGCAGCGCTTTATCATAGGCCGGGTTACTGTATTGGCTGGTGTTTTCGCTATCGCCGGTGCGGAAGTTATTCAGGAATGACGCCGCATCGTCATAATCGGCGATCCAGGCATAACGCACGGCATCAAAATTATGCGTATGCATGGTATCCAGCATCGTCTTCCACTCCTGGTTCTGCAGCTTCGCCTCTACGCCGAGATTTTTCTTCCACATTGAACTGGCGGCGATGGCAATGCGCTGGTGCGTCTCCGAGGTGTTATAAAGCAGGTTAAAGACTAAAGGATGACTTTCGTTAAAGCCCGCCTCGTTAAGCAGTTTTTTTGCCTCGGCAATGCGTTTGTCGCGCGGCCAGCTGGCGTAATCCGGTTGTTTCAGCGTGACGCCGCCAATATCGGGCTGGCTAATTAGCCATGCCGGACGCTGTCCCTGCCCCATCACCTTATCGGCGATGATATCTTTATCCAGCCCCATGTTGAGCGCCCGGCGCACTCTGGGGTCATTAAAGGGCGGTTTAGTGGTATTGAGTTCGTAATAGTAGGTCGCCAGCTGCGGAGAAACATTCAGCTGCGAGCCCATCGTTTTCTTTAGTAACGCAAACTGGTTCACCGGCACCGTATAAACAATATCTATCTCACCGGCTTTATAACGATTCACATCCGCCGCTTCGGAGGTAATCGGCAGATAGGTCACTTTATTAATTACCGTATGTTCATTATCCCAGTACTTAGGGTTGCGTTGCGCCACGATGCGCTCGTTGACGACCCACTTCGAAAGCGTATAAGGGCCGCTGGTGACAATATGTTCCGGTTTAGTCCATTTGTCACCAAAGCGCTCCACCAGCACCTTATCAATAGGCACCAGCGACGGGTGAGCAAGCATTGCGAGGAAGGCGGCGTTAGGCTGATCTAACGTGATCTGCAGCGTGGTATCGTCCAGCGCTTTTACGCCGAGAGTTTCCGGCGGCTGTTTTCCCTCCGAGATATCGCGGGCGTTAACGATATGCATATTACCCGGATAGCTGGCGTACGGCGAAGCGGTGGTCGGCGTGACCAGCCGCTGCCAGCTCCAGACGATATCCTGCGCGGTAATCACGGTCCCATCGGACCAGGTGATGCCAGGACGCAGATGGAAAGTCCAGACGAGGTTATCTTTATTCTCCCACTTCAGCGCCAGCCGCGGCTGAATCTCACCCTGCGGCGAAACGCTCACCAGCCCTTCGAACAGATCGCTGATGATATTAAACTCGACGTCGCTTTCGACCTTATGCGGGTCGAGCGAAGCGGGTTCATTACCGTTGTTCCTGACGAGCTCCTGTTTTGCTGCAAGTTCGGTACCCTGCGGGACCTGGGCGGCCATTGCCGTGGCCGCGCTGCCGAGTAAACCCAGGACCAATAATGCGTGTGTGATGTGGTTATATTGTTGTCGTTTCATTTCCCTTGCCTTTATGCTTCGTTGATACCCTTTCCACACTTAGTCGCTGACTGGCATTAAGGCAATATTTTTCAGTGACCTATAAGATTCAGATCTGCTTTCCGTCGTTGAACGCATAAACATACTGTCTTAATCTATTTTACCAGAATAAAACGCTACCCAACCGGCACCGGGATCTGAGTAAAGATGGGTAAAAGCATTATGGCTTTCGGCTCGCTTTTCTTATGCTTCATAACTAATTACATCTGTCATAAGAGAGTGACTCATGGATCGTATAATTACCTCATCACGTGACCGTTCATCGCTGCTCAGCACGCACAAAGTTCTGCGTAACACCTATTTTCTGCTTAGCCTGACGCTGGCGTTTTCGGCGATCACCGCCACCGCCAGCACCGTGCTGATGCTGCCGTCTCCGGGGCTCATCCTCACCCTGGTGGGCATGTATGGTCTGATGTTCCTGACCTACAAACTGGCTAATAAACCAAGCGGTATTCTGGCGGCCTTCGCCTTTACCGGCTTCCTCGGCTACATCCTGGGGCCAATGCTGAACGCTTACCTGTCCGCAGGCATGGGCGATTTGATCGGTCTGGCGCTGGGCGGCACCGCGCTGGTCTTCTTCTGCTGCTCGGCTTACGTATTAACGACGCGCAAAGACATGTCTTTCCTCGGCGGCATGCTGATGGCGGGCGTGGTGGTCGTCCTGATTGGTATGGTGGCGAACATCTTCCTGCAGCTGCCGGCTCTGCACCTGGCCATCAGCGCGGTGTTCATCCTTATCTCTTCCGGCGCGATTTTGTTTGAAACCAGCAACATCATCCGCGGCGGCGAGACCAACTACATTCGCGCCACCGTTAGCCTGTATGTTTCGCTGTACAATATCTTCGTCAGCCTGCTGAGCATCCTCGGCTTCGCCAGCAGAGACTAACCTTCTCTCCTGCAACACCAGGCCTCGCTTATGCGGGGCCTTATTTTTTGCTACACTGCGCGCAGTTTCCGCATTATGTGAAAAATCATGTTTATCTTTGAAGGCAGTGAAATAGAGACCGATAGCGAAGGCTATCTGAAAGAGACGACTCAGTGGAGTGAAGCGATGGCGGAAGTTATCGCCGCTCAGGAAGGGATCACCCTGTCCGTCGAACACTGGGAAGTGGTGCGCTTCGTGCGCGATTTTTATCTGGAGTTCAACACTTCGCCAGCCATCCGTATGCTGGTCAAAGCGATGGCGAATAAATTCGGTGAAGAGAAAGGCAACAGCCGCTACCTGTATCGATTATTCCCCAAAGGCCCGGCTAAACAGGCGACTAAAATCGCCGGTCTGCCGAAGCCCGTAAAATGCATTTAATAGAGAATAGCGAATTTTTGCCACTCTCTGGTGGGTTGATGGGGCTCGGTTAACACCCTGTCGACCCTTGCGCTACGCGGCCCGCCGGCCTTAAGCCAGGCAATCAGTTTCTCCACCTGCTCCACTTCCCCGCAGGCCAGCACTTCCACGCTGCCATCATCCAGATTTCGCGCATAACCTGTAAGCCCCAGCTGCAGCGCTTCACGCTGCGTTGAATAGCGGAATCCCACGCCCTGAACGACTCCGTGAACCCATGCCATCGTGCATACCTTCGCCATATTACCCCCTCTACTACGCTATCCTGTTGCAGAGAATAGCAAATTCTCTCCAGCATACTCACTTTTGCCTGACGCTAAAACATCCGCCCGGCGGCGGCAGGAATGGTGCTTGCCCCAGCCAGTTATGCTAATCTACGCGCCATTTTTCGGTGCCAACGCTCCGTCGCTTAAAGGTAGCCCCATGACAGATTCCATTATCCCACGCTTAGTATTAGCCAAAGGACGCGAGAAATCCCTGCTGCGTCGCCATCCATGGATTTTCTCCGGCGCCGTCGCCCGGATGGAAGGTAAAGCTCGTTCCGGCGAGACGATTGATATCGTTGATTCCCAAGGGAAATGGCTCGCTCGCGGCGCCTATTCGCCCTCCTCGCAGATCCGCGCCCGTGTCTGGAGTTTCGATCGTCATGAAGCTATCGATAATGCTTTTTTCGAGCGTCACCTGCAGCAGGCGCAAACCTGGCGTCAATGGCTGGCAGAGCGCGATGGTCTTGACAGCTATCGTTTAATCGCCGGGGAATCCGACGGCCTGCCTGGCGTGACAATCGATCGCTTTGGCGATTTCTTCGTCCTGCAGTTGTTGAGCGCCGGCGCCGAATATCAGCGTGCGGCCATTGTCAGCGCCCTGCAGACCCTGTTCCCGCAATGCTCTATTTACGATCGCAGCGATGTGGCGGTGCGTAAAAAAGAAGGGTTGGATCTGGCGCAGGGCCCGGTGGTAGGCGAACTGCCGCCGGCGCTGCTGCCCATTACCGAGCACGGTATGCAGTTGCTGGTAGATATCCAGGGCGGCCATAAAACCGGCTACTATCTCGATCAGCGCGATAGCCGTCTGGCGACCCGCCGCTACGTCGCCGATAAGCGCGTCCTCAACTGCTTCTCTTATACCGGTGGATTCGCGGTTTCTGCGCTGATGGGCGGCTGCCGTCAGGTCACTAGCGTTGATACTTCACAGGAGGCGCTGGACGTCGCCCGGCAGAACGTTGAGCTCAATAAGCTGGATCTGTCCAAAGCTGAATTCGTGCGCGATGACGTATTCAAACTGCTGCGTAAATATCGCGATCAGGGGGAAAAATTCGATGTCATCGTCATGGATCCGCCAAAATTCGTCGAAAACAAAAGCCAACTGATGGGCGCCTGCCGCGGCTATAAAGACATCAACATGCTGGCGATCCAGCTGTTGAACCCCGGCGGCGTGCTGTTGACTTTCTCCTGTTCCGGCCTGATGACCACCGATTTATTTCAGAAAATCATCGCCGATGCCGCAATAGACGCCGGGCGTGATGTACAATTTATAGAGCAGTTCCGTCAGGCTGCCGATCACCCGGTGATCGCAACCTACCCGGAAGGACTGTATCTGAAAGGGTTTGCCTGTCGCGTCATGTAACTTGAAAAGCGGAACATCGCCCACACGTTATTCTCATGACTCAAGAACATTTGAAGATGATGGATACAGTGGGCGCCAGCGTTTCCCGGGAGGTGACTATGATTGCCAGCAAATTCGGTATCGGCCAACAGGTTCGCCATACGCTACTCGGCTACCTTGGCGTAATCGTTGATATCGATCCAGAGTATTCGCTTGACGAGCCCGCCGCGGATGAAATCGGCGCCAACGATGAACTGCGCGCGGCCCCCTGGTATCATGTTGTGATGGAAGATGAGGACGGCCAGCCGGTCCACACCTACCTCGCGGAAGCGCAGCTCAGTAGTGAAGCCAGCGATGAGCATCCTGAGCAGCCATCGATGGACGAACTGGCGCAGACTATCCGTAAACAGCTGCAGGCGCCGCGGCTGCGGAACTGACTGGCCTTTGTTCCCGATGCTTTGTTAAAAACCCCGTTAACACGGGGTTTTTTATTTTACTTCGCTAGCCCAAGCCGCGGAATTTCAATCGCAGGGCAGCGGTCCATGACCACATTTAACCCCGCTTCACGCGCCATAACCGCTGCCTGTTCATTAATAACGCCAAGCTGCATCCACAACGTCTTCGCTCCGATGGCGACGGCCTCTTGCGCCACGCCCCACGCCGCTTCGGAATTGCGGAACACATCGACCATATCGACCTTTTCAGGTACCTCCGCCAGGGTGGCATAGCCTTGTTGACCGAGCAGCGTTTTGCCCGCCACCTTGGGCGAAACAGGAATGACATGATAGCCCTGTTCCAACAGATATCTCATTACCCGATAGCTCGGGCGATCGGGCTTGTCGCTGGCGCCTACCAGCGCAATCGTCCGCGTCGCGGTTAGAATGCCGGCAATATCGTTCTCTTTCATCATAATCCTCCTGCTCTTTAGCCCTAGTGTAAGCTAATACGGGTAAAGCAGCCATCCAGACTAACTCACAGATACAGCAAAAATTTTCTCCCCAACGCTTGCAGCATCAGTCACTTCCAGTAATCTGTCTGCAAGTTAATATAAGTGGAACCCCATTATGGAACTGACAACACGCACCTTGCCCGCACGCAAACATATCGCGCTGGTAGCACACGATCACTGCAAAGATCTGCTGATGAAATGGGTCGAACGTCACCAGGCGCTACTGGCTCAGCACCAGCTCTATGCAACCGGGACCACCGGCAACCTGGTCTCACGCACCACCGGGCTGGAAGTGAAAGCGATGCTGAGCGGCCCGATGGGCGGCGACCAGCAGGTGGGCGCGCTGATTTCTGAAGGGAAAATTGATGTGCTGATCTTCTTCTGGGATCCGCTGAATGCGGTGCCCCACGATCCTGACGTCAAAGCGCTCCTGCGTCTGGCGACGGTGTGGAATATCCCGGTTGCCACGAATGCCGCCACCGCTGACTTTATTATTCAGTCGCCGGATTTCAACCAGCCTATCGATATTCTCATCCCTGATTACCAGCGTTACCTTGCCGAACGCCTGAAGTAATTCCCACGGCGGCCAGACGGCCGCCGATGATCAGGGCTTTCGCGCCACCGGCACGCCCAACTCCTGCAAAACCTCAACAAACGGCGATGGTCGTTCTTTATTGAACAGCAGCCAGACCCGCAGGCGGGCGCGGGTTATCGCCACATACAGTAGCCTACGCTCTTCAGCATCAGGGAAATCTTCCGGCTGTGGGAGCAATGCCTGTTCCATCACCGACTCTCTTGCCGGCGCCGGGAAGGCGTCATCACCCTCCTGCAAGCCCAACACAATAACAAAGTCAGCCTGCTGGCCTTTGCTGGCATGAATTGTCATAAAATCTAGCTGCAGATGCGGCCAGCGGGTCGCGGCTTTTTCCAGCGCGGCGGGTTTCAGATGGTGATAGCGCGCCAGCAGCAAAATCCGCTGTTGCGGTTTAACGTAGCCGCTCAACTTGTCGAGCAGATCGTCGAGTTTATCGTCGGGCAGCAGGGTCACCGCTTTCTTATCGCCAGCGGTCAGACTATTCAGCGGTTTAGCCAACTGATGCGGGTTTTGCTGAATAAAACCGTTGGCGATTTCGCCGATACGACCATTAAATCGATAGGTGGTATCCAGCGCGCAACAGTCCCCTTCGCCAAAGTAGTGGTTAAATGCCGTGGTTAAAGAGAGCTGCGCGCCGCTAAAGCGATAGATAGCCTGCCAGTCGTCACCCACCGCAAATAACGTGGTCTGTTTATTTTGCCGGCGCAGCGCCGCCAGCAATTCAGCGCGCTGTGGAGAGATATCCTGAAATTCATCCACCAGAATATGTTTCCAGGGGCTCACAAAACGGCCTTTATCCAGTATGTTAACGGCCTGGTGAATAAGCCCGGAGAAATCAACGGCATTCTCCTCTTTCAACGCCGTTTTCCAGGCTTTCAGTAGCGGGGCCATCAGTTTCACACGCTTATTAAAGAGGTCGCGTACTTCTTCAGGCGCGCTGGCGATCATCTCCGCCTGCGAGCCGCCATGCATACGCATCAAACTAACCCAGCGGTCAAGACGGCCAGCCAGGCGACGCAGCAGCGCGCGATCCTGCCAGAAATCGCCTTCGTCAATCTGCCACTCCATCTCATCCATCAACCACTGACGCCAGCCTTTAGCCTGCGCTTTTTTCTCCTGACACTGCTGCTGCCAGGCCTTCAACAAAAGCTTTTGCCGGGCGGCGGTATCGTTTTCCAGCTTACTGATCGCCGGAACCTTCTTACTACCCTGCTGAATAATATGTAACGCCAGTGAATGAAAGGTCCGCGCAGCAATCTCGTCGGTTCCCAATCGCTCCTGAATACGTTCATCCATTTCCTGAGCAGCCTGACGGCCAAACGCCAGGAGCAGGATCTGATCGGCTGCCGCCTCGCCGCGATTTAACAACCACCCTGCACGGGCGACCAGCACCGAGGTTTTTCCGCTACCGGCGCCGGCAAGCACCAGCAACGAACGCTCGCCGTTAACCACCGCCCGCGCCTGCGCCGGGTTGAGCGGTGAAGACTCGACCTTATCGAAGAAAGCACGATACTGTTCCAGCATGGCTTCGGTATAGGCTTGATTATGTGCCAGGCGAGCCTCGTCGATATCGCTAAGCCAGCATTGACACTGGCGCCACAGTTCGCGGCAGTTATCAAATTCATCCAGACGGCTCTCAGGGAAAGGCAGTCCGGTTAAGGCGCGGCGTATCTTCGCCTGAACATCGGCGACCTGCTGGCGGGTCAGCCACTTACCTTCGGCGCTGGCGCGTTCAATTTCACTTAACTGTTGGCGCAGTAATTGCGCGGCAATTTCACTCATCTCCGCGCTCCACTGCTGCCAGAGATTATTGAGATGATGATAGAAATGTTGCGTCTCAGCCCACTCGGTACCATGCAAACGCACAACTTTGCTTTCAGGCAGTGCGAACTCCAGCTCGCCCCACACCAGGCCACGCTTACATTGAACTGACAATAACTGATTGAAAGGTATAAGATACTCATGACGATCGCCGGAGACTTTAACCCCGGCATTCAGCAACTGCACCCGATCATAAGGATGCTGCGCCATGCGTTTGCCCAATGTTGTCGCTTTAAGTTCCATATATCGCCAAATTTCAATCAGTTTGAATGTTTTTAAGTTTAACCGCCCGCGAGCAGGTGCTCCAGCGCAAAAAAACGTTACAATTGCCGGGTCTTATTATCCATAGGGTTAACCAGAGGGTTTATGCGTACCATTCTGAATATTTTAAACTTTGTTCTTGGCGGTTTCGCCACCACGCTCGGTTGGCTACTGGCGACGCTGGTCAGTATTGTTTTGATTTTCACGTTACCGCTGACCCGTTCATGTTGGGAAATCACCAGGTTATCGCTTTTCCCCTACGGTAATGAAGCCATTCATGTTGATGAACTGGAACCTGAAGCAAAAAACAGCTTACTGAACGCGGGCGGCACTATTTTGAATATTTTGTGGTTCATGTTCTTTGGCTGGTGGCTGTGCCTGATGCATATCTTCAGCGGTATCGCCCAGTGCCTGACCATCATTGGTATCCCTGTCGGGATCGCCAACTTTAAAATTGCCGCTATTGCGCTTTGGCCAGTAGGACGCCGCGTGGTCTCCGTTGAAACGGCTCGCGCCGCACGCGAAGCCAACGCCCGCCGCCGCTTTCAGTAATTGTACGGATCACTGTTATGTTAAGCCCCCTGCTCCGCCGTTATACATGGAATAGCGCCTGGTTATATAACGCCAGGATTTTTATTGCGCTTTGTGGCACCACGGTTGCGCCGTGGTGGATTGGCGAAGTCAAACTCACGATCCCGTTAACGCTCGGGGTGGTAGCCGCGGCGTTGACCGACCTCGACGATCGCCTCACCGGGCGGCTACGTAATCTCGCCATTACGCTGGTCTGCTTCTTTATTGCTTCCGCATCGGTGGAATTACTGTTTCCGTGGCCATGGCTGTTTGCTATAGGCTTAACCCTGTCCACGACGGGCTTTATCTTGCTCGGCGGTCTGGGTCAACGCTATGCCACCATTGCTTTCGGCGCCTTACTGATCGCTATCTACACCATGTTAGGGGTCACTCTGTATAACAGTTGGTACCTGCAGCCGCTCTTTTTGCTGGCTGGCGCCATCTGGTACAACGTATTAACACTCGCCGGTCATCTTATTTTCCCCATTCGTCCGCTGCAGGATAACCTTGCGCGCAGCTATGAACAGCTGGCGCAGTATCTTGAACTTAAATCACGGTTGTTCGATCCGGATATCGAAGATGAAAGTCAGGCGCCGTTGTACGATCTGGCGCTCGCCAACGGCAAACTGGTTGCGATGCTGAACCAGACGAAAGCGTCTTTACTGACGCGCCTGCGCGGCGACCGCGGGCAACGCGGTACTCGTCGTACCCTACAGTACTATTTCGTCGCTCAGGACATTCATGAGCGTGCCAGCTCGTCGCATATTCAGTATCAGACGCTTCGCGACCATTTCCGCTACAGCGATGTGATGTTCCGTTTCCAGCGGATGCTGTCGATGCAGGCGCAGGCGTGTCAGAAACTCTCCCGCGCCATCCTCTTACGCGTTCCGTATCAGCATGATGCGCATTTTGAACGCGCCTTTATGCATCTTGACGCGGCGCTGGATCGCGTTCGCGCCAGCGGCGCGCCGCAAGATCAGGTCAAAGCGCTGGGTTTTCTACTCAATAACCTACGCGCCATTGATGCGCAATTGGCAACCATCGAATCGGTGCAAACCAGCGTGCTGGCCAGCAACCATCCCGAAAACCTGCTTGCAGACGATCGCCCCAGCGGCTTTAGCGATATCTGGCTACGGCTGCGCAGCAATATGACGCCGGAATCGGCGCTTTTCCGCCATGCGGTGCGCATGTCACTGGTGCTGTGCGCGGGCTATGCCTTCATTCAGTTTACCGGCCTCAACCACGGTTACTGGATTCTGCTGACCAGCCTGTTTGTTTGCCAGCCGAACTATAACGCTACCCGGCATCGCCTGGCGTTAAGGATCATCGGGACATTGGTAGGGGTCGCTATCGGGCTACCGGTGCTGCTGCTGGTTCCCTCGGTCGAAGGCCAGCTATTGCTCATTGTACTAACCGGTGTGCTGTTTTTCGCCTTTCGCAACGTCCAGTATGCGCATGCCACTATGTTTATCACGCTGCTGGTACTGCTGTGCTTTAACCTGTTGGGCGAGGGATTCGAAGTCGCTTTACCGCGTATCCTCGATACATTAATCGGCTGCGCTATCGCCTGGGCGGCAGTGACCTTTATCTGGCCAGACTGGAACTTCCGTAATTTACCTCGGGTACTTGATCAGGCTATCAACGCTAACTGCCGTTATCTGGACGCTATTCTTGAGCAGTACCATCAGGGGCGCGACAACCGTCTTGAGTATCGCGTCGCCCGACGTAATGCACATAACCGGGATAGCGAGCTGGCATCAGTGGTATCCAATTTATCCACAGAGCCAAAAGCCGACAACACAATGCGTGAAACCGCATTCCGCCTGCTGTGCCTTAACCATACGTTTACCAGCTATATTTCCGCGTTGGGGGCGCACAGGGAGAAGCTGACGACGCCGGAAATACTGGCGTTACTCGATGATGCCGTCTGCTACGTCGATGATGCGCTGCATCATTCTCCCGCGGACGAACAGCGCGTTCAGCAGGCGCTCAGCAACCTGCAATCACGTATTCAACACCTGGAACCGCGAGCCGACAGCAAAGAACCATTGGTCCTGCAGCAGATTGGGCTACTGCTCGCACTGCTGCCGGAAATATGTCGCCTGCAGCGCCGGATTGCCGGTCAACCAGAATAATCCTCCACGCCGTACCCTTGCGTATTAGCCCACTCCCGTAGCTCCTGGCGCCGCTGCGCCGGGAGCGCGGCGGAATGGGTGCCGGCAATCGCGCCCGCCAGGGACTCAAGGACATTGATTGATATTCCTTTATTATGCTCCCTCAATTTTAACCAGCTTTTTTCCGCACCAATTGTACGCAGCATTTTCACATCGGTTATTCCGGCATGAATCAACATCAATTCCATGTGGAAACTGATATTAGGCAAATCTTTTAGCCTGCCAGAATCACGCTGATGCTGCTTTTCGCTACGCGCCGTATGCAAAGACAGCTCCGAGAGGTGAAACAGCATTTTACTGTCCTGCCATAATGCTTCATCTATACGGTAATATTTTAGCGCTACCGGCCGACCATTTTTGCGCATGGTTAACATTGGGCTATGATGCTCGACCCGATATTCTGCGCTTTGCTCACACACTCTAAGATAGATTTCGCCTTCGGCCACCATGGCAAACACGGTATTGTCTATCGCCAGGCTGTAACCGCCAAATAGAGGCCGGCTACTGATTTTGCCTAAGGGAGAAAGGCACTCCTGAAACTGGAGGAACCGTAATTTTGATAGTTTCTTCATGATCATTCCTTTGGTAATCATGCATATAAAAGTAATTTTTATTAACGGATCCGTTATTGAAGAAAATAAGTGAGTTCGTTTTGTGCAGCAAGATGAATTTTGGCTTCATTTCAACCAGCTCGCCGTTTTGCGAGGCGCTTTCAGGAAAAAGTTATTCTGCAAATCGTGTTGCAGAGACTCGCTGAATACTTAAGCAATGTTAATTGATAAACAGCATATCGGCCCCATCGACATCATGCCCGGTAGCCGTGAAGCAAAGATAAATAGAGGGAAATATCTCCTGCGGCTTCAGCATGGGGACAGTGAATTCATATAAACAAGTCGCCGCGGCTCTGATTCATAGCCGGGTAGAGTGCATAAAATATATGCAAAAGTGGGAAAATGAGGTTGACGTTAACCCCTGGTGGATATACTGTATATGCATACAGTAACTCACAGGCGAGATAGACTATGTTTACTTCAGCTCACGCAAATCGTTCACCACTGACTTCGGCTTCAGTACGTCGCCCTTCGCACAGCGTCGTCGAACATTCAGCCACTGGGCTGATTAGTGAAATCGTCTATCGCGAAGATCAACCCATGATGACGCAGCTTTTGTTGCTACCTTTATTACAACAGTTGGGCCAGCAGTCGCGCTGGCAACTGTGGCTCACGCCGCAGCAGAAGCTGAGTAAAGAATGGGTACAATCATCCGGCCTGCCGCTATCAAAAGTGATGCAAATTAACCAGATGTCGCCCTGCAACACTCTGGAATCGATGATTCGCGCTTTACGTACCGGGAATTATAGCGTGGTTATTGGCTGGCTGACGGATGAACTTACTGAACAAGAGCATGAACGCCTGGCGCTCGCCGCAGAAGAAGGTCATGCGATGGGCTTTATCATGCGCCCGGTGAGAAATACAAGCCAGCCTGGGAGACAATTAAGTGGGCTAAAAATTCACTCAAATTTATATCATTGAGTGAAATTAGGATTAATCCTGGAATTTTTTTTGCCTCATCAAAAACCATTCTCGTAAAGTGGTTAATTTCACAGAGATCCCGGTGTGGTGCGGTTTCGCGACTTTTTACCGTGTTCACAAATTAACCATATTTGTTAAATATTGTGTATACAACCCTTTTTTTTCATATGCCTGACCGAGTTCACACTTGTAAGTTTCTAACTAAGTTGTAGACTTTACATCGCCAGGGGTGATCGGCTTACGCTGCATGTATCAGCATAGTTAACAACGAGTCACGCCCCCGGTGAAGGATTTAACCGTGAGGTCTTATGTACCATCATGGCGAATTTTGGATGATAATGAGGCGCAAAAAATGAAAAAGACAGCTATCGCGATTGCAGTGGCACTGGCTGGCTTCGCTACCGTAGCGCAGGCCGCTCCGAAAGATAACACCTGGTATGCAGGTGGTAAACTGGGTTGGTCCCAGTTCCATGACACCGGCTGGTACAACAGCAACCTGAACAACAATGGCCCGACCCACGAAAGCCAGCTGGGCGCTGGTGCGTTCGGTGGTTATCAGGTTAACCCGTACCTCGGTTTCGAAATGGGTTACGACTGGCTGGGCCGTATGCCTTACAAAGGCGACAAAGTTAACGGCGCATTCAAAGCTCAGGGCGTTCAGCTGACCGCTAAACTGGGTTACCCGATCACTGACGATCTGGACATCTACACCCGTCTGGGCGGCATGGTATGGCGCGCTGACTCCAGCAACAGCATCGCTGGCGACAACCACGACACCGGCGTTTCCCCAGTATTCGCTGGCGGCGTTGAGTGGGCAATGACCCGTGACATCGCTACCCGTCTGGAATACCAGTGGGTTAACAACATCGGCGACGCAGGCACTGTAGGCGTTCGTCCGGACAACGGCATGCTGAGCGTTGGTGTTTCCTACCGTTTCGGTCAGGAAGACAATGCACCGGTTGTAGCTCCGGCTCCGGCTCCGGCTCCAGAAGTCACCACCAAGACCTTCACCCTGAAGTCTGACGTACTGTTCAACTTCAACAAAGCAACTCTGAAACCAGAAGGTCAGCAGGCTCTGGATCAGCTGTACACCCAGCTGAGCAACATGGACCCGAAAGACGGTTCTGCAGTTGTTCTGGGTTACACCGACCGCATCGGTTCCGAGCAGTACAACCAGAAACTGTCTGAGAAACGTGCTCAGTCCGTTGTTGACTACCTCGTAGCTAAAGGCATCCCGGCTAACAAGATCTCTGCTCGCGGTATGGGCGAATCTGATCCGGTTACCGGCAACACCTGTGACAACGTGAAAGCTCGCGCTGCACTGATCGACTGCCTGGCTCCGGATCGTCGCGTAGCGATCGAAGTTAAAGGTTACAAAGACGTAGTAACTCAGCCGCAGGCTTAAGTTTTCTACGATAAAAAACCCCGCTGATGCGGGGTTTTTTTTGGCCTGATTTTGAGCTCAAAAGAAAAATCACAAGCAACGTCGCGACAATACTTACTCTTTTCCTAAGAGCACCTGCAGATCGTGCTTCAGGCTCGACATCTTGCTGGCATATTTTTCTTTATGCTCGGCGTCTTCAATCAGCTGTACGATGGTTTCTGATAATGTCTTTCCTCGCCGTTGGGCAAGCCCGGCCAGGCGTTGCCAGACAACGAACTCCAGATCGATGGACTTTTTCCGCGTATGCTGATGCTCGGCGTTAAAATGACGCTTGCGTCGTGCGCGAATAGTCTGCTTCATCCGGTTAGCCAGCTCCGGATTCATATGCTGATCGATCCAGGTATTCACCAGAACAGGTTCATTTTCGAGCGTCAGCAAGACATCGACCGCGGCTTGCGCAGCGCTGGCTTCAATGTAGCGGGTAATCAGCTCACCTTCCCGGTGCTTCTTTACCAGATATTTCCATTTCCAGCCGCTTTCAAGGTTTTCCAGTTGTTGATATTTCATTGCGATCTCAATGTGACCGTGTAACTCATTTCAGGATATCAGTTTTTTCTGGATGTGCTGAGAATAAATCATCTTTCGTGATGTGGACGATTCCATTATCAGCGTGATAAACGCAATCCTCCGTGTGCTCAGACGCGGCATCGGGTATAATCGCTCGTTTTACATCTGACTAAAAAACAGCGACTTTGACCATTACGAAACTTACCCGAAACGACCTCGCTCCTGATACGGAAAGTTATCAGGCGCTGTTTACCCAGGTCAATCTCGCCGAGGCAGAGGCATCCCTCGCCGGCGATCTACAGCCCCGTTTATTTTATGCGCTGGAACAGCTTCTGATCACGCCAGCCATTTCATCTTTTATGCTGGTAAAGGCGCCGGAAGAACAGGAATATCTGCATTGGATAGCCGAAGCCGCCCGCAGCCTGCAGCAACCCACAACAGCGCTCTTCGGTGTACGCTATCAGGTCAACGGCGGCAACGTAACCCTGTCGCCAGCCCAAAGCGCGGAAGACAATTTTGCCAGCAGCGGTCCGGTTGAATCCGCCGACTGGATTGAAGCGGAACAGCTCTTTGGCTGCGTACGCCAGTTTAACGGCGAAATTTCGCTGCAACCGGGCCTCGTGCATCGCGCGAACGGCGGCGTCCTGTTGCTCTCCCTGCGCGCGCTGCTGGCCCAGCCGCTGCTGTGGATGCGCCTGAAGAACATGGTGACCCGTCAGCGCTTTGACTGGCTGTCTATTGACGAATCCCGCCCTCTTCCCGTTAGCATTCCCTCCATGCCGCTGAACCTGAGGATCATTCTGATCGGCGAGCGCGATGCGCTGGCTGATTTCCAGGAGATGGAACCGGAACTCGCCTCGCAGGCCATTTATAGCGAGTATGAAGACAACCTGCAGATAGCCGATGCCGAGACCCTGAAACTCTGGTGTCAGTGGGTCTGGCAAAATGCTCGCCAGCTTTCGCTACCGGGGCCGGCGGCAGACGCATGGCCGCTGCTGATTGCAGAAGGCGCTCGAGACACCGGCGATCAGGAGACGCTTCCGCTTTCCCCTCTCTGGATTAGCCGCCAGCTGCGTGAAGCGGCAGCCTTCTGCGAAGGCGAATGGATTAGCGGCGCGGAGATGCAAACCATGCTTGAGCGCCGTGAATGGCGTGAAGGCTATCTTGCCGAGCGGATGCGCGATGAAATTCTTCTCGATCAGATCATGATTGATACCGAAGGCGAATGCATCGGTCAGATCAACGCCCTGTCGGTAATCGAATTTCCAGGCCACCCGCGCGCCTTTGGCGAACCTTCGCGTATCAGCTGCGTAGTGCATATCGGCGACGGCGAATTCATTGATGTAGAACGCAAAGCTGAACTCGGCGGCAATATTCACGCCAAAGGCATGATGATCATGCAGGCGTTTATCATGTCCGAGCTTGAACTTGAACAGCAGCTGCCGTTTAGCGCATCGCTGACCTTCGAACAGTCCTACAGCGAAGTGGATGGCGATAGCGCCTCAATGGCCGAGCTGTGCGCTCTCATCAGCGCGCTGGCCAATGTGCCGATTAACCAGAGTATTGCGATTACCGGTTCGGTCGATCAGTTCGGTCGCGTCCAGCCGGTCGGCGGTCTGAACGAAAAGATTGAAGGTTTCTTCACTATCTGCCAGCAGCGCGGATTAACAGGCAAGCAAGGCGTCATTATCCCGTCTGCCAACGTCCGTCATCTGAGCCTCGCCCAGGAACTTCGCCAGGCAGTGGCTGACGAGCAGTTCTTTATCTGGGCCATTGACGACGTTACCGAAGCCCTGCCGCTTCTCACCCAGCTGCAATGGGATGGCGAAGGACAAACGCTACGACAAACTATTCAGGAACGGATTGCGCAGGCGATGCAACAAGAGACTCGCCATCGTTTTCCATGGCCGCTACGCTGGTTAGGCGGATCAAATTCGAACTGATCGGACTTGTTCAGCTTACACGTGTTAGCTATCCTGCGTCCCGAACTCAAAATAAGGCTTACTGAAAACATGGTAGATAAACGCGAATCCTATACAAAAGAAGATCTTCTTGCCTCTGGTCGTGGTGAACTGTTTGGCGCGAAAGGCCCGCAACTGCCGGCGCCAAGCATGCTGATGATGGACCGCGTCGTCAAGATGACCGAAACCGGCGGCAACTACGACAAAGGTTACGTTGAAGCTGAGCTCGACATCAACCCGGACCTGTGGTTCTTCGGTTGTCACTTCATCGGCGACCCGGTAATGCCTGGCTGCCTGGGTCTGGACGCAATGTGGCAACTGGTTGGCTTCTATCTGGGCTGGCTGGGCGGCGAAGGGAAAGGCCGCGCGCTGGGCGTAGGCGAAGTGAAATTTACCGGTCAGATTCTGCCGACGGCGAAAAAAGTCACCTATCGTATCCACTTCAAACGCATTGTAAACCGTCGCCTGATCATGGGCCTGGCGGATGGCGAAGTGCTGGTTGATGGTCGTCTGATCTACTCTGCAACTGACCTGAAAGTCGGTCTGTTCCAGGATACTTCCGCGTTCTGATTTACCTTCCGTACTTATCCTGAAGTACAAAAGGTCCTGAAGTACAAAAGGCGAAGCCTTCGCAGAGCGAAGGCTTCTTTTTTAAAGAGACAGTCAGGCAGTTTGCACCCTGTCCTCCATGGCTTCTCGCCAACCTCCTAGCCAATGGGACCTCTGATTAAGGGTCTGGTAGGGACACATTTCTTTCGATCTGCCGGTAATGCCGGCCTGATATCCACGCTGATGTGCCCGTTCCAGGCGATCTCGTTTTTGTCTCTTCATGCCTCGTTTCCCTCATTATTTGATCTGGTGGAAAAGAAAACAGTGGTCACTAAATATGCAACCACGTATAACCTTTACCGCGAAACGCAGGCAGCGTCAATGCGCAAAATTCACGCCAGTGTCATATTTGTGAGCTATATGAAAGTTCATTTGTACAAAAATCGTGAGCCAGCACAACTATCAACCTGACGCGGCAAATAAAAAAGCCGCGGCGATTTTTCAGGTCGCGGCGGCTTGTATTGTATTAATTTTACTTATGGCAGGCGGTTCAGCTCACTCGCAATCGCGGTGGCTTCCTGGCTCCAGGCTTGCGCCAGGGTCTTAACCATCGCGTCGTAGCCATCCTGCTGTTGCTTAAGTTCAATATTGAACGGACGCTTAATTAACTGCCCCTGATGCTTAAGCAGCCATTCACCGCTAACGATGACCCGGCCGTCGTAGCGACCGTGGAAACCGCTTACGGAGACGTTAAGCGTATCCTGCTCGCTGCCTAACGGCTGCGATGCCACCACCCAGCCCGGCAGTTGGTTACTCAGATTCGCCACCAGCGTGGTACGTAACTGCTGGTCCAGCGGGCTGGCCCACAGATTGTTATTAGCAATCACATACTGCACATCGGTCGTCTGATAAACCACGCCATTGCCGGCCAGATAATCAGGGATACTGACCTGCTCAACCCACAGCAAATTCTTGCTCTGGTTGACGGCGCTTTGCGCGCCGCTCTTTGCTACCGGTAACTGATAGTAAGTTTTACTCTCACCACCGCTGCTGCAGGCCGTCAGTACGCATACCGCTGCCGCCACTAACCACTTTTTCATTGTTTCGCTCCCTTCGGCTGCGGATCTTTTTTATCCTTGGCCTCAAATACCAGCGCATTGCTCTTGTCGTTGAGGGTTTTCAGTACCGGCTGCAGTTCACGAAGCACTTGATCCAGCCGCTGCATATCCGCAACCATCTTATTGTAGGCCGCCGAGCCCGGCTGGAAGCCCTGCATACTGCGATTCAACTCGCGCAACGTGCTCTGCATATCGGCAGGAAGCTGCTGCATCGACTGGCTTGAAGTGATCTTATTCAAGTTGTCGAGCGTAGTCTGGACACGCTGCATGGTTTTCTGGCTCTGCGCCAGGGTACTGGTCGCCTGCTCCAGCAGTGGGTTAATCGGCAGGTTGTTAATCTTATCGAGCGCATCCATCAGACGCTGCTGGATCTGCGCCAGACCGCCGCTGACGGTTGGAATGATCGGATAGCCGCCGAACTCCTGAATCTTGCCGCGCGGAGGCGCTTTCGGATAGAAGTCGAGATCGATATACAGCGCCCCGGTGACCAGGTTGCCGGTTTTCAGCGAACCGCGCAGGCCGCGGTTGATCAGATCGTCAATATGCGCGCGAATGTTAGGGTCGCCGCCCAGCTGGTTGATTAGACGTTCCGGCTCAATACGCACTTCTACCGGGATACGATAATCATCGTTCAGGCTCTGTTTCAAACCGGGGATAAAGAACGGTACTTTGCCGACGGTACCAAGGCGAATACCGCGGAATTCAACCGGCGCTCCCGGCTGCAGACCACGCACCGAATCTTTAAAGAACAGGACGTAATCGATATGCTGGGTGAACACCGAATCCTGGATACTCTTCTGATCGTCAAACAGGTGGTATTCCGTTTTATTCGCCACCGGCTCGCCGAGATCCAATCCTTCCGGAATATCAAAGCTTACACCGCCGCCAAACAGCGTCGACAGCGATCCCATCTCAACGCGCATTCCCGCAGAGGTAAGATCAACCGCAATACCACTATCTTTCCAGAAGCGAACGTTAGTGGTCACCAGACGGTCGTTCGGCGCGTTGATAAACAGCTGATAAGTGATGCGGCGCTTCTGCGTATCAAAGGTGCTGGTTTCAACCGAACCAACGCGATAGCCGCGGAACAGCACCGGATCGCCGGGCGAGAGTTGCCCGGCTTTGCTACTTTCCAGCAAAACACGGATACCTTTGGCATCCGGTGAAGCCAGTGGCGGCGAATCCAACAGCGGATACTGCGGCGCGACAGAGCCTTCTTTACCCGGCTGTAATTCGATATAGGCGCCGGAAAGCAAAGTGCCGAGGCCGCTGATCCCCTCGCGCCCCACCTGCGGTTTCACCACCCAGAACACCGAATCTTTATGCAGTAGCTTCTGCATCCCCGAGTTCAGACGCGCTTTAATTTCTACGTGTTTCAGGTCATCAGTCAGGATAGCGCTTTCCACCACCCCGACATCAACGCTGCGGCTCTTGATACGCGTTTTACCCCCTTCAATGCCTTCGGCGTTGGTGGTAATAAGCGTCACCTCCGGCCCCTGATGGCTGTAGTGGTAAAACAGTATCCATGCGCCGATGAGCACAGTCACAATCGGAAAGATCCAGACCGGTGACCAGTTCTTCACCTTCTGCACTTTCGCTTCTCCGCTCTTATTTTCCATGCTGTTGCATTTCCTCATGGCTTGGATCTGGTTCACGGTCCCACAATAGACGTGGGTCAAACATCATGGCCGAGAACATGGTCATGACAACGACCAGCGCGAACATCACCGCGCCTATCGCCGGATAGATATTCATCAAGCCTCCCATGCGCACCAGCGCCGAGAGTACCGCGATGACAAAAACGTCGATCATTGACCAACGGCCAACAAATTCAACCACTTCATAAATCAGGTGCATACGCTCTGAATCACGCGCGCCGTTTCCGTTCGCGCTCCAGCACAGCCAGCCGATAGCGATCATTTTTAACGTCGGCACCATGATACTGGCGATAAAGATAACCAGCGCGACCGGGTAAGAGCCCTCACTCCACAGCAGAACGACGCCCGCCATGATTGTCGACGGCATTTTATCGCCCAGCAGATCGGTAATCATAATCGGCAGAATATTGGCGGGTAAATAGAGCACAAACGACGTCATCAGCAGCGCCAGCGTCCACTGCAGGCTGTTTTTACGCCGCGGGGTACCTTTGGTGCGACAGCGCGGACACTCTTTCTCATCCGCTGGCAGCACCGCCGTGCAGCACGAGCAGGAGCGCAGACCCTGACGCAGCCCCGGCACGCCAGGGCGCAGCGGCTGCTTGATGACCGGCATTGGCGCAATATCGTCCCACAGCCAGCGGCGATCGACGCACTGAAACGCCCGCAACTGCAGCAGGCAGAACAGACACCAGGGAACAAAGCTCAGTCCAACGCCGATATCACCGTAGGCCATGAGTTTAACGAAGCTGACCAGCACCCCGGCGAGGAAAATCTCGGCCATCCCCCAGCTTTTGAGGTGAAACAAAATCCGCGCCAGAAACGCCTTCAAGCGTGAAGGCATATGAACGCGATTGACCAACAATAATATGGTCACCAGACAAAACGCCGGGACCAGTTGGACAAACAGTAAAAAGAACGTACCAAGGCTGGCGTAATCCTCGGTGAACAGCACGTTTGGTATTTCCAGCAGCTCAATTTCGCTGCTGATCCCGCCGACTTTCATATAAACAAAAGGGAACAGGTTTGCCAGTAGCAGCATGAACAGCGCCACCAGCGCATAGGCCGTGGGACGCTGCCGCGGCGCGTCCCACGATGTGGTGAGCGTGGTGCCGCAGCGTGGGCATGCGGCTTTCTGGCGATGCTCCAGCGGCGGCAAAGCCACCAGCAGATCACATTGTGGGCACAATATGTGCCGCGCAGCATGATGATGATCGCACATGAACACTCCTCAGCTTAAGCGCCGTTTTTGAGTCCTTCGAGATATTCCCAGCGTTCAAAGGCCGCTTCCAGGGCCTGTTCCGCTTCCGCTAACTGCGCCAGCACCTGCTGGGTCTGGTCATGCGGCTGGCCGAAGAACGAAGGATCGGCAACTTTTTCCTGCAGCGTCTGCAGTTGAATTTCCAGATCTTCCAGCTTCTGCGGCAGCTGTTCCAGTTCGCGCTGCAGGTTATAGCTTAGTTTGCTGGCGGCGCGTTTGACACTTTCTGCTTTCGGTTGAGCGACTTCCGCCGGTTTTTTTACAATCGTCTGTTTATTCGCCAGCGACTGCGCTTGCTGTCCGCGCGCGTCGTGATAACCGCCGATATATTGGCCGATACGGCCGCCGCCCTCGAAGATCCAGCACTCGGTCACGGTGTTGTCGACAAACTGACGATCGTGGCTCACCAGCATCACGGTGCCCTGGTAGCCATCGATCAGCTCTTCCAGCAGCTCCAGCGTTTCGACATCAAGGTCGTTAGTCGGTTCATCGAGGATCAATAAGTTACTGGGTTTCAGGAACAAGCGCGCGAGCAGCAGGCGGTTACGCTCCCCGCCGGACAACGCGCGTACCGGAGTCATCGCCCGTTTTGGATGGAACAGGAAGTCCTGCAGATAGCCCAACACGTGACGCGGCTTACCGTTAACCATCACCTCTTGCTTACCTTCCGCAAGGTTATCCATCACCGTCCGATCCGGATCCAGCTCCGCGCGGTGCTGGTCGAAGTAGGCGACTTCCAGCTTGGTACCGACGTGAATACGCCCGCTATCGGCCTGTAGCTGGCCGAGCATCAGCTTCAGCAACGTGGTTTTACCGCAGCCGTTCGGGCCAATCAGCGCAATCTTGTCGCCACGCTGGATTTGCGCGGAGAAATCTTTGACCAGCACTTTGCCGTCAACCTGATAGTTGACGTTTTCCATCTCAAAGACGATTTTGCCGGAGCGAGAAGCCTCCTCGACCTGCATCTTCGCGCTGCCCATCACTTCACGGCGTTCGCCGCGCTCGCGACGCATCGCCTTCAGCGCGCGGACGCGCCCTTCGTTGCGGGTACGACGCGCTTTAATCCCCTGGCGGATCCACACCTCTTCCTGCGCCAGCTTGCGGTCGAATTCAGCATTCTGCAGCTCTTCGACGCGCAGCGCTTCTTCTTTATCCAGCAGATATTGATCGTAATTGCCCGGATAGGTCACCAGCTTGCCGCGATCGAGGTCGACGATGCGCGTTGCCATATTGCGGATGAAAGAACGGTCGTGCGAAATAAAGATGATGGTGCCTTTAAAGGATTTGAGGAACCCTTCCAGCCAGTCGATAGTTTCGATATCGAGGTGGTTGGTCGGTTCATCCAGCAGCAGCACGCGCGGCCCGCTGACCAGCGCGCGACCCAGCGCCGCTTTACGCAGCCAGCCGCCGGAGAGCGACGCCAGCTGCGCGTCGGCGTTAAGGCCAAGCTGCTCGATCACTTCATTAATACGGCTATCTAACTGCCACAGCCCAAGGTTATCCAGCTGTTCCTGCAGGCGAGCCAGTTCATTTAAATTTTTGTCGCTCGGATCGGTCATCACCTGATGCGAAACATCATGGTAGGATTTCAGGTACGCCGCCTGCTCGGCAATACCTTCCGCGACAAAATCGTACACCGTGCCGGCGACATTACGCGGAGGATCCTGCTGCAGACGCGCGACGATCAGATCCTGTTCATAAATAATACGCCCATCGTCCAGCCCCTGCTCGCGGTTGAGGATTTTCATCAGGGTCGATTTGCCGGCGCCGTTACGCCCTACCAGGCAGACGCGTTCGTTATCTTCGATATGCAGTTCAGCGTTATCCAGCAGCGGCGCATCGCTGAACGAAAGCCAGGCGCCGTGCATACTAATCAGTGACATTCTTTATTCCTTTCAGGCCGCGGTAATCAGCCAGCAGTTGTGGATCTGACGGTTGCGGGCAAAATCCTGCGACAGCGTTTTTTGCGAAATTTCTTGCGCCTTCAGGCCAAGCGCCGCCAGCCCGTCATGATCCATACGGAAACCGCGTTTGTTATTCGAGAACATAATCGTGCCGCCTTTACGCAGCAGACGTTTTAAATCGGTCATCAGACGGATATGGTCGCGCTGCACGTCAAAGGCATCTTCCATACGTTTGGAGTTGGAGAAGGTCGGCGGATCGATAAAGATCAGATCGAACTGCTCGGTGCTTTCCCGCAGCCAACCCAGTACGTCCGCCTGCATCAGGCGATGCGCGCGGCCGGTTAAGCCGTTCAGACGCAGGTTGCGTTCCGCCCACTCCAGATAGGTGCGCGACATATCGACGGTCGTGGTGGAGCGCGCGCCGCCGAGACCGGCGTGGACGCTGGCGCTGCCGGTATAGGAGAACAGGTTGAGGAAATCCTTACCCTTGCTCATCTGGCCCAGCATACGACGGGCAATACGGTGGTCGAGGAACAGACCGGTGTCGAGATAGTCGGTAAGGTTAACCCACAGACGCGCGTTATACTCCTGTACCTCGATAAAGTCGCCCTTCTCCGCCATCTTCTGGTACTGATTTTTACCCTTCTGCCGCTCGCGGGTCTTCAGCACCAGCTTATTCGGCGCGATCCCTAACACCGCGATAGTCGCGGCGATAATATCGAACAGACGCTGGCGCGCTTTGTGCGCATCGACGGTTTTCGGCGGCGCATACTCCTGCACCACCACCCACTCGCCGTAGCGGTCAATAGCCACGTTGTATTCCGGCAAATCGGCATCGTACAGGCGATAGCATTCAATGCCTTCCTGACGCGCCCACTTTTCAAACTTCTTCAGGTTTTTACGTAAGCGGTTGGCGAAATCTTCCGCCAGCATCGCCGGCTTGCCGCCTTCGCTTTCCGCCAGATGATAGTTCTTCTGTACGCAGTCCAGCGGGCCGTTTTTGGCTTTAAACTGTTTATCGGCACGCAGTTGCAGGCAGCTCAGCAATTCCGGCGAGGCGCTGAAGACCGACAGGTTCCAGCCGCCAAACTGGTTTTTCATAATCCGCCCCAGCAGGCTGTGCAGGGCAATCAGCGCCGGTTCGCTTTCCAGGCGCTCGCCGTACGGCGGGTTGCTGATAACGGTGCCGTACGGGCCTTTCGGCAGCGGATTATTGAGCTGTGCGACGTCTTTCACTTCAAAGTTGATGAGCTCGCCAATTCCGGCGCGGCGGGCGTTGCGGCGCGCGCGTTCAATCACGCGCTCGTCGACGTCAGAACCATAGAAGCGCGATTCATAAGCGGCCAGCCCCTGGCGCGCGCGCGTTTGTGCCTCGGCTTTCACCTCTTTCCAGATGACGTCATCATGCTGTGCCCAACCGCCAAAGCCCCAGTGGCCGCGGTGCAGGCCCGGCGCGCGATCGGTCGCCAGCATCGCCGCTTCAATCAGCAGTGTGCCGGAGCCGCACATCGGATCGAGCAGCGGTGTTCCCGCTACCCAGCCGGAGCGCATAACGATTGCCGCCGCGAGGTTTTCTTTGATAGGCGCCATGCCGGTACCGTCACGGTAGCCGCGCAGATGCAGGCCTTCGCCGCTCAGATCCAGCGAGATATGCGCCGTCTCTTTGTTCAGCCAGACGTTGATACGCAGATCGGGGTTTTCACGATCGACATTCGGACGCGGCAGGTTTTTACGTGTGAAGCTATCGACGATAGCGTCTTTGACTTTCAATGCGCCATACTGACTGTTGCGGATCTCCTCGTTGAGGCCGCTAAAATGCACCGCAAAGGTGGCGTCAGTGGTAAAGATCTCCGTCCACGGAATCGATTGAACCCCCAGGTAGAGATCCAGATCGCTATACACGCTGCACTCACCCAGCGGCAGCATGATGCGCGAGGCCAGCCGGCTCCACATCAGGCTTTGATACAGCAGTCGCGTATCTCCCTGAAAATGAACCCCGCCCTGGACAACCTGGCACTCCGTGGCGCCAAGTCCTTCCAGTTCAGTTTTTAACAGCTCTTCAAGACCACGAGCCGTGCTGGCAAACAGAGATTTCATATCGTCACTTTTACTTAAAGAAAATTGGTGCGCATTATAGCCAATATGTGCCCTATGTCATAAAGTTAAAGGCTTATTTTTGAACCCAGGGGCAGCGTATGGTAACGCTATCGAAACTTTTTATTCATCCCGTCAAATCCATGCGCGGAATTGGCGTCACCCATGCCTTTGCCGATATTAGCGGCATGGCCTTCGACCGCATCTTTATGCTGACCGAAACCGACGGTACGTTTATTACCGCGCGTCAGTTTCCGCAGATGGTAAAATTCCTGCCTTCTCCGCTTCACGACGGCCTGCATTTGACCGCGCCGGATGGCAGCAGCGCGCTGGTGCGCTTTGATGATTTCGCTCCCCAGAGCGAGCCGACGGAGGTCTGGGGCAACCATTTCACCGCCTTGATCGCGCCAGCCGCCATCAACCAGTGGCTCAGCGGCTTCTTCAACCGCGACGTCCAACTGCGCTGGCTCGGGCCGCAGCTAACCCGGCGAGTAAAACGTCACGACGCGGTGCCGCTCTCCTTCGCCGACGGTTATCCCTACCTGCTCGCCAACGAGGCCTCGCTTCGCGACCTGCAGCAGCGGTGCCCTGCCAGCGTAAGCATAGAACAATTTCGCCCTAATCTGGTGGTCACCGGCGCGGCGGCGTGGGATGAAGATAGCTGGAAAGTCATTCGCATCGGCGAGGTAGTATTTGACGTCGCCAAACCCTGCAGCCGCTGCATTTTTACCACCGTCAGCCCGGAACGTGGGCAAAAGCATCCGTCCGGCGAGCCGCTGGAGACGTTAAAGCGTTTTCGTACCGCGCAGGATAATGGCGATGTCGATTTTGGCCAGAATCTGATCGCCCGCAACAGCGGCGTGATCCGCGTGGGTGATGAAGTGGAAGTGCTGACCCGTGGTCCGGCTAAAGCCTATGGCGCCGGCGATAGCGACGATACCCTGGCGGCGGATACGCAGCCAAAAGCGACGGTTGAGATTGAGTGGCAAGAGCAACAGTTTACCGGCAATAACCAGCAGGTACTGCTGGAGCAACTGGAACAACAGGGTATTCGTATCCCTTATTCCTGCCGCGCCGGGATCTGCGGCAGCTGTCGTATCCGCCTCGAAGAGGGAGAAGTGAGTCCGTTAAAGAAAAATGCGGTCGCCGCGGATGGCACCATTTTATGCTGCAGCTGCGTACCGAAAACCGCGCTGCGCCTGGCGCCTTAAACCGCCTGCCCGAGGCTGTAGCTGGCCGCGCTCTGCGCCGGCTGCAGCCTGTCATTCATAATTTTTATCACATCGCCTAACTGCATCACCCGGCCAGCCAGAGTTAGTCCAGGCTGCGCCAGCAGGCAAAGCGTGGCGTTTTCACCCGGTTCGACCACCAGCAAATTGACCTGCTCGCCGGTATCGCTGATCCACACGCTGGCAGCGTCGCCGCTGGCGGGTTGCCAGTTCTGCTGATGCGTGGTGAAATGCCAGCTCTTCGGCATCTGCGGTTTTAGAAAACGGATCGCGGTTAAGGCATTTAATACTAATTCGGCACGCTGCTCTTTGTTTAATTCAATTTCGCGGCATTTTTCTTCAAAAGAAAAATAAAGCGCCGCGTCATCGACGCAGAATCCCGACGGTGCGAAAGCGTCAGGCGTTAACATGCGCCGGGCAAAACGTGAGCGAAATAACATACCATTGGCCAGATCGAGCATCATGCGGTCATGCTCTTCGTCGTAATACCAACGCCAGTTATCGTCAGGTTTAATCCGCATTTCTACCCCCGTCCTCTTCCACTTCCTTCTGCAAAGCAATGGCATCCTGCTACAGAATAATTTCTAAAATTAAGAAAAGACTAAAATGTCTAAATAAGCAACAATGAAGGAATATAAAACAACCAGGGCCGGAAATAAAGCCCTGGGGAAGATTCAGAGACGGAAAAGATTAGATGTGTGTAACAATTTCTTTAATCAGCGGCGGGCCTTTAAAAATAAACCCGGAATAAATCTGCACCAGCGTGGCGCCAGCAGCCAGCTTTTCACGAGCGGCAATCACCGAGTCAATACCGCCAACTCCGATAATTGGCAAACGACCATTTAATTCCGTCGCCAGCATACGAATAATTTCGGTGCTTTTTAATTGTAATGGACGACCACTCAACCCACCGGTTTCATCACAATGCTTCATCCCCTGGACCAGTGAACGATCGAGGGTGGTATTGGTAGCAATGACGCCATCAATATTATGGCGAACTAAGCTGTCGGCCACCTGGATCAATTCCTCGACGGAAAGATCCGGGGCGATCTTCACCGCCACAGGAACATATTTTTGATGTTTCTGTTGAAGTTCGAGCTGCTTATTTTTAATACCGCCGAGTAAATCATCCAGCGCTTCACCATATTGTAGAGTACGTAGCCCTGGGGTATTCGGCGAGGAGATATTAATGGCGATATATCCAGCGTATGGATAGACTTTTTCCATACAAATCAGATAATCATCTTTACCCTGCTCAACCGGGGTATCTTTATTTTTACCGATATTAATCCCCAGTACGCCGTCAAAATGCGCTTTTTTCACATTCTCGACCAGGTTATCAACACCGTGGTTATTAAAGCCCATGCGGTTGATCAAACCTTCGGCATCGACGAGACGGAAGATCCTCGGCTTGTCATTGCCCGGCTGTGGACGCGGGGTTACGGTACCAATTTCAATTGAGCCGAAGCCCATCGCACCGAGCGCATCAATGCACTCGCCGTTTTTATCAAGCCCGGCCGCCAGCCCCAGCGGATTCTTGAAAGTGAGCCCCATGCAGGTAACGGGTTTCGACGGTACTTTTTGCCGAACCAGTATTTCCAGCGGCGTGCCGGTTACGCGGCGTAATTGTTGGAAGGTTACTTCATGAGCGCGCTCAGGATCGAGCTGAAAAAGAGCTTTACGAACGAAGGGATAGTACATGAACTCTCCTGGATTCCCGGTGTGCAAACCGGGGGCGTATTATGTTCGATCCGCGCCCGAAAGGGAATTGACCTGCGACAAAAAATCACGTGTCCAACGCAAACGTTTACTTCTCTACCGCCTGTTATGCGCATTTTGGCAATTTAACGCCGGAAAAATCATTTAGGGAAATAAACGCCCTCTGTCACACTGCCATAAAATGTTATCAATTATAGATAAATGCAAACATTTGGTTATAAGGAGAGAGTATGCGCGTTATTACACTCGCGGGCAGTCCCCGCTACCCTTCTCGCTCAAGCGCATTGCTGGAGTACACCAGAGAGAAACTTGCCGCAGCCGACATCGAAGTCTATCACTGGCATTTACAGAATTTTGATCCCGAAGATCTGCTTTACGCCCGCTTCGATAACCCCGCTCTGCATACCTTAAATGAACAACTGGCCGGCGCCGATGGCCTGATTATCGCTACCCCCGTCTATAAAGCCTCTTTTTCCGGCGCGCTGAAGACGCTGCTCGATCTGCTGCCGGAACGCGCTCTGGAAGGCAAAATTGTCCTGCCGCTGGCGACAGGCGGCACCATCGCCCATATGCTGGCGGTCGATTACGCTCTGAAACCGGTGCTTAATGCCCTGAAAGCGCAGGAAATCTTACATGGCGTTTTCGCCGATGATAGCCAGGTCACCGATTATCAACACAAGCCGCAGTTCACACCGAATCTGCAAAACCGTCTCGACCAGGCGCTGGAGACCTTCTGGCAGGCGCTGAATCGCCGCAACAGCCGTATCTCCGGACTAAAGACATTACAGGGGGTTGAGCATGCTTAATCCTCTGCGCGCCCTGACTCTCGGCGGGCTACTCATGCTTTCCTTTATTACGCTTGCGGCCCCGCAGGCGCCGCAAGCGTTACGCATCGGCTATCAGAAAGGCAGCGTCAGTATGGTGCTGGCGAAGAGCCATCAGTTGCTGGAGCAGCGCTATCCGCAAACTAAGATCTCATGGGTCGAGTTTCCCGCCGGGCCGCAAATGCTGGAAGCGCTGAACGTCGGCAGTATTGATATCGGCAGTACTGGCGATATTCCACCAATTTTCGCTCAGGCTGCCGGCGCCGATCTGGTCTATATCGGCGCGGAACCCGCGAAACCGAAAGCGGAAGTGATTCTGGTCGCCGATAACAGCCCAATCAAAAGCGTGGCAGAACTGAAAGGACGTAAGGTGGCGTTCCAGAAGGGCTCCAGCTCGCACAATCTGCTGCTGCGCGCTCTGCAGCAGGCAGGCCTGAAATTCAGCGATATCCAGCCGGTATATCTTGCCCCCGCCGATGCCCGCGCCGCATTTCAGCAGGGTAATGTCGACGCCTGGGCTATCTGGGATCCCTATTACTCTGCGGCGCTGCTGCAAGGCGGGGTACGGGTACTGAAAGATGGTAGCGACCTGAAGCAGACCGGTTCGTTCTATCTTGCCGCCCGTCCTTATGCCGAAAAGAACGGCGCCTTTATCGAAGGCGTGTTGGCGACCTTTAGCCAGGCGGATGCCCTGACCATCAGCCATCGCCAGGAAAGTATTGCCCTGCTGGCCAAAACGATGGGGCTACCCGAAGCGGTAATCGCCAGCTATCTCGACCATCGTCCGCCAACCGCGATATCCCCGGTAAGCGCGGAAACGGCCGCTCGCCAACAGCAAACCGCCGATCTGTTCTATGAGAACAAGCTGGTACCGAAAAAAATCACTATTCAAAACCGTATCTGGCAGCCTGCCCCCGCACAAGGAGCGAAATCATGAGTCTGAATATGTTCTGGTTCTTACCCACCCACGGTGACGGCCGCTATCTGGGCACCGACGAAGGGGCGCGCCCGGTAGACTACAGCTATCTGCAGCAAATCGCCCAGACCGCCGACCGACTCGGCTTTACCGGCGTACTTATTCCCACCGGACGCTCCTGTGAAGATGCCTGGCTGGTTGCCGCTTCAATGATCCCCGTCACCCAGCGGCTGAAGTTCCTCGTCGCGCTGCGCCCAAGCGTCGTATCGCCTACCGTCGCCGCGCGCCAGGCAGCTACGCTTGATCGACTCTCTAATGGCCGGGCCTTGTTCAACCTGGTCACCGGCAGCGATCCAAATGAATTAGCCGGCGATGGCGTATTCCTCGACCACACCGAACGCTATGAAGCCTCCGCCGAGTTCACCCATATCTGGCGCAAGCTGATGGAAGGCGAAACCGTGACCTTTCACGGCAAACATCAGCACGTACGCGGGGCGAAACTGCTCTTCCCGCCGCAGCAACAGCCGCGACCGCCGCTCTACTTTGGCGGCTCCTCGGACGTTGCCCAGGATCTGGCCGCCGAACAGGTAGACCTCTATCTGACCTGGGGCGAACCGCCGGCGCAGGTGGCGGAAAAAATCGCCCAGGTGCGTGAGAAAGCCGCGCGCCTCGGCCGCAGCGTCCGCTTTGGTATTCGTTTACACGTGATTGTTCGCGAAACCAATGAAGAGGCATGGCAAGCGGCGGAAAGCTTAATTTCCCATCTGGATGACGAGACCATCGCCCGCGCGCAGGCAGCCTTCGCGCAAACCGATTCTGTTGGCCAGCACCGCATGGCGGCGCTGCACAACGGCCGTCGCGACAAATTGGAGATCAGCCCGAACCTGTGGGCCGGGGTCGGGCTGGCGCGCGGCGGCGCGGGCACTGCGCTGGTTGGCGATGCGGCCACCGTCGCTGAACGTATTAATGAATACGCCGAACTTGGCATCGACAGTTTTATCTTCTCCGGCTACCCGCACCTTGAGGAAGCCTGGCGAGTCGGCGAACTGCTGTTCCCGCTGCTCGATGTCAACGTTCCGACGATCCCTCAGCCGCAAAACCTGCGCCTGCAGGGGGAAGCGGTAGCGAATGAATTTATCCCGCGTAAAGCGGCGCAAAGTTAGGGAGCGAACTATGGCAGCCTCTTCGCAAAAACTTCTGTTACGCCTCGCCCCCTGGTTTTTACCGGTAGGCACCGTGTTGATCTGGCAATTGGCGTCCTCGGTAGGCTGGCTCTCAACCCGTATTCTCCCCTCTCCGGAGGGGGTACTGAAAGCCTTCTGGACGCTCTCCGCCAGCGGCGAACTGTGGCAACATCTGGCGATCAGTTCCTGGCGCGCCTTGCTTGGCTTCGCCATCGGCGGCTCCATCGGCCTGACGCTCGGGCTCATTAGCGGGCTCTCGCGTTGGGGCGAACGCCTGCTGGATACCTCCATCCAGATGTTGCGCAATGTGCCGCATCTGGCGCTGATCCCCCTGGTAATTTTGTGGTTCGGTATTGATGAAAGCGCCAAAATATTTCTTGTCGCGCTGGGGACGATGTTTCCGATTTATATCAATACCTGGCACGGCATTCGCAATATCGATCGCGGTCTGGTGGAAATGGCGCGTAGCTATGGCTTATCCGGATTCGCTCTTTTCCGCCACGTGATCCTCCCCGGCGCCCTGCCCTCGATTATGGTCGGCATTCGCTTCGCCCTCGGATTGATGTGGCTGACGCTTATCGTCGCTGAGACCATCTCCGCCAATGCCGGCATCGGCTATCTGGCGATGAACGCCCGCGAATTTCTGCAAACCGATGTGGTGGTGGTCGCCATTATTCTTTACGCCATACTCGGCAAGCTCGCCGATTTCAGCGCGCAACTGCTGGAACGCGTCTGGCTGCGCTGGAACCCGGCGTACCGTCTTCAGGAGGCTAACGCATGAATACTGCTCGTCTTAATCCCGGGATCCCGCTGTTACTCAATGGGGTCAGCAAACGCTACGGCGACAATGTCATTCTCAATGAGCTGGATTTACATATTCCTACCGGGCAATTTGTCGCGGTGGTCGGCCGCAGCGGCGGCGGTAAAAGCACCCTGTTGCGCCTGCTGGCCGGGTTGGAAAAACCCAACGGCGGCGAACTACTGGCAGGCGCGACGCCGCTTGCGCAGATTCAGGAGGATACGCGCATGATGTTCCAGGACGCGCGGTTGCTGCCCTGGAAGACGGTTATCGACAACGTTGGGCTTGGGCTGAAGGGCCAGTGGCGCGATGCCGCCCGCCAGGCGCTGGCCAGCGTCGGGCTGGAAGAGAGAGCCGATGAGTGGCCGGCCGCGCTTTCCGGCGGGCAAAAACAGCGCGTTGCGCTGGCCCGCGCGCTGATCCATCGCCCGCGTCTGCTGCTGCTGGATGAACCGCTAGGGGCGCTTGATGCCCTCACCCGCCTGGAAATGCAGGAATTGATTGTTTCGCTCTGGCAGGAGCACGGCTTTACCGTGTTGCTGGTAACCCATGATGTGAGTGAAGCGGTGGCGATGGCCGACCGGGTGCTGTTAATAGAAGAAAAGAAAATCGGCCTCGATTTGAACGTGGATATTCCACGTCCGCGGCGGTTCGGCTCGGCGAAGCTGGCGGAACTGGAAGCACAGGTGCTCGATCGGGTGATGAAGCGCGGCGACAGCGAGCGCGCGCCGCGTTTGTTTAGTCATGGCTAACTAACGTCCCCGGCCCGCGCTTCGCTCGGCCGGACTACCAAATCGCAAAGCGCTGTAGCCCCGGTAAGCGAGTGCGCCACCGGGGATTTTGCGGCCACCAACACCGGCAGTTTCAGCCAGCGTAGTGAACCCGGATAAGGCGCTTGCGCCGCTATCCGGGATTTGCACCGCCGTTACGCCAGCGCCTTGGCGATCTTCTCGAACAGATCGCCGGAGAGATTCTCCAGCCCTTTAAGCTGTTCCAGCGCCGCACGCATCTTGGCCTGACGTTTCTCATCGTAGCGTTTCAGACGAATCAGCGGCTCAATCAGACGCGACGCCACCTGCGGGTTGCGGCTATTGAGCTCGGTCAGCATTTCCACCAGGAACTGGTAACCGCTGCCGTCTTCGGCATGGAACGCCGCCGGGTTGCTACTCGCGAAGGCGCCGATCAGCGAACGTACCCGGTTCGGGTTGCTCATCGTGAATGAACGGTGCTTGAGCAATCCGCGTACCGTCTCAACCACATTGGCCGCCGGGCTGGTGGACTGCAGGATGAACCACTTGTCCATCACCAGACCGTCCTGGTGCCACTTATCGTCATACTCCTGCATCAATGCATCACGGCACGGCAACTCCGCCGCCACCGCCGACGACAGCGCAGCCAGCGCGTCGGTCATGTTGTCAGCATGATGATACTGGGCTTGCACTAGCTTATCTGCCAACTCAACATCGCCAAAAGCCAGATAGCGCAGGCAGGTATTGCGCAGAGAACGTTTACCGATATCGGCATGGTCTACGCGATAGCTGTCGAGCTTGTTGGCGTTGTAAACCACCAGCAACTCATCGGCCAGCTCTTTCGCCAGCGTACGGGTCAGCGCTTCGCGCACCGCCGCGATGGCAATCGGATCGATGATGGTGAACAGTTCAGCGATTTCGTTGGCCGACGGCAGCGTTAAAATTTCCGCCGCCAGCGCCGGATCGATTTTTTCGTCGAGCAGGATCGCGCGGAAGGCGTCAGCGACGTGGATCGGCAGCGACAGCGGCTGTCCCTGCTGATGACGATTAACGTTGAGCTTGATGTAGGTCGCCAGCAGACTCTGCGCGGCATCCCAGCGCGAGAAGTCGTTACGCGCGTGGCGCATCAGGAACGTCAGCTGCTGGTCGCTCCATTTATATTCAAGCTTGACCGGCGCGGAGAATTCACACAGCAGCGCCGGTACCGGCTGGAAGTAAACGTTATCAAAGACGAATGTCTGCTCCGCCTGGGTCACGTTCAGCACGTGGTGCACCGGATGACCGCCCTTCTGCAGCGGGATCGCTTTGCCTTCGTTATCGTACAGCTCGATACTGAACGGGATGTGCAACGGCTGCTTGTCGGCCTGTTCCGCGGTCGGCGGCGTACGCTGGCTGATAGTCAGCGTGTACTGCTCGGTTTCCGGGTTATAGTCGTCATGCACGGTCACGACCGGCGTGCCGGACTGGCTGTACCAGCGACGGAAATGCGACAGATCCACGTTCGAAGCATCTTCCATCGCCTGCACGAAATCATCGCAGGTGGCGGCGCTGCCGTCGTGGCGTTCAAAGTACAACTGCATCCCTTTCTGGAAATTGGCTTCGCCTAACAGGGTGTGCAGCATACGGATCACTTCCGCGCCCTTTTCGTAGACCGTCAGGGTGTAGAAGTTGTTCATTTCAATAACCATATCCGGACGGATCGGGTGCGCCATCGGGCTGGCGTCTTCGGCAAACTGCAGCCCGCGCATGGTACGCACGTTGTTGATACGGTTTACCGCACGCGAGCCGAGATCGGAACTGAACTCCTGATCGCGAAATACGGTCAGCCCTTCTTTCAGGCTGAGCTGGAACCAGTCGCGACAGGTCACACGGTTGCCGGTCCAGTTATGGAAATATTCGTGACCAATGACGCGCTCGATATCGAGATAGTCTTTATCGGTCGCGGTATCGGTACGGGCCAGCACATATTTAGAGTTAAAGACGTTGAGGCCTTTGTTCTCCATCGCGCCCATGTTGAAGAAGTCGACGGCGACGATCATATAGATGTCGAGGTCATATTCGAGACCGAAACGGGTTTCGTCCCACTTCATTGAGTTTTTCAGCGAGGTCATCGCCCACGGCGCGCGGTCGAGATTGCCGCGGTCAACGTACAGTTCGAGCGCGACTTCACGCCCGGAACGGGTGGTGAAGGTATCACGCAGCACGTCGAAATCGCCGGCCACCAGCGCGAACAGGTAACAGGGTTTTGGGAACGGATCCTGCCACTGGATCCAGTGACGGCCATTGTCCAGCTCGCCCTGCGCTACGCGGTTGCCGTTAGAAAGCAGGTAGGGGTATTTCGCTTTATCGGCGATGATTTTGGTGGTGAAGCGCGCCAGCACGTCCGGGCGGTCGAGGTACCAGGTAATATGGCGGAAGCCTTCTGCTTCGCACTGGGTACATAGCGCTTCGCCTGACTGATACAGGCCTTCCAGCGCGGTGTTCGCCGCCGGGCTAATTTCATTGACGATAGTCAGGGTGAAACTGTCCGGCAAACCGCTAATCACCAGCTGATTGTTTTCTTCTTTATAGTCGTTCCACGGCTGGCCGTTCACCTGCAGTGAAATCAGGGTCAGGTCTTCGCCATCCAGACGCAATGGCACATCAGACGCAGCCGCGTGACGGGAAACCTTACTCTCGGCCGTGACAACGGTTTTCGCGGCATCCAGGTCAAAGGTCAAATCAATATCGCTAATCAGATAATCCGGCGCACGGTAGTCGTGGCGGTATTTGGCTTGGGGCTGTTGTGTCATAAAAAACCTTTAGCGTGTCTGTAAAGTATCGGCTCCAGTCTATTCCTGTTGCGCAGATCGCGCTATGCAGAATCTTCATCTTTTCAACGTTCAACACGAAAATCGCTACATATTGATAACACATGAGGCACGAAATGCGCTCGACCCGGCGCAAAGCTTGTGGTGTGATCCGTGTTCAATATATTAAACTAGGCCTCGCAAATGACCGTCAGCGTTACCGTCGAGCCATCGCAGCAGGACAGCACCGGGTATTAAAGGTATACTCCGCCTCCTTTTTTCTGCTTTGGTTTGAATGGAACGCCCCAGTGAGAGGATGCTACTGCGCACCATGACACAATTCACTTCTCCTGTACTGCACTCGCTGCTTGATACGGATGCCTATAAGCTGCATATGCAGCAGGCCGTCTTCCACCGCTACTATGATGTGGAGGTGGCGGCAGAGTTCCGCTGCCGCGGAGACGATCTGCTCGGCATCTATGCCGACGCGATTCGCGAGCAGGTCGAAACCATGCGCGACCTGAAGCTGCAGGACGATGAGTATCACTGGCTGTCCACCCTGCCGTTCTTCTCGCAGGACTATCTCGACTGGCTGCGCGACTTCCGCTACGACCCGAGCCAGGTCACCGTCATCAACGATCATGGCAAGCTGAATATTCGCCTCGCCGGGCCGTGGCGCGAAGTGATCATGTGGGAAGTGCCGCTGCTGGCGGTCATCAGCGAACTGGTGCACCACTACCGTTCGCCGGAAATCGGCGTCGATCTGGCGCTGGAGACGCTCGAACATAAGCTTGCCGACTTCGCCGACATGACCGCCGACATCGATATGTCGGCATTCCGCCTGATGGATTTCGGCACCCGCCGCCGCTTCTCCCGTGAAGTACAGCAGGCTATCGTGCAGCGCTTGCAGCAGGAGCCGTGGTTTGTCGGCACCAGCAACTACGATCTGGCCCGCCGACTCAATTTAACCCCGATGGGCACCCAGGCGCACGAATGGTTCCAGGCCCACCAGCAAATCAGTCCAAACCTGGCCAGCAGCCAGCGCGCGGCGCTAGCCGCCTGGCTGGCGGAATATCCGGATCAACTGGGTATCGCCCTGACCGACTGCATCACCATGGACGCTTTCCTGCGTGATTTCGGTCCTGAATTCGCTACCCGCTATCAGGGACTGCGTCATGACTCCGGGGATCCGCTGGAGTGGGGCGAAAAAGCAATCGCCCATTATCAGAAATTGGGTATCGACCCGATGAGTAAAGTGCTGGTGTTCTCCGATAACCTCGACCTCGGCAAAGCGGTCGAACTGTATCGCCACTTCTCCTCGCGGGTGAAGCTCAGCTTCGGTATCGGCACCCGGTTAACCTGCGACATCCCACAGGTGAAACCGCTAAATATCGTAATAAAACTAGTAGAATGTAACGGCAAGCCGGTGGCGAAACTCTCCGATAGCCCGGGAAAAACCATCTGCCACGATAAGGCGTTCGTCCGCGCCCTGCGCGAGGCCTTCGACCTGCCGCCGATTAAAAAGGCGAGTTAATTTCAACAAGGAGCCTCTCAGGCTCCTTTTTCTTTATTATTTATTGTCAAATTATCCCTTTATGATGCGAATTCTGCTTGTCTGATGGAAGATGACAGGTAACATAGATATCCCCCCGTTGAAGGGGAAGAGACTTTTTTATTGGACTATATAGAGAGAATATTATGAGCGTTGTGCCTGTAGCCGACGTACTCCAGGGCCGCGTTGCCGTTGACAGCGAAGTCACCGTGCGCGGATGGGTGCGTACCCGCCGAGATTCTAAAGCTGGCTTTTCTTTCCTCGCCGTCTATGACGGTTCCTGCTTTGATCCTGTACAGGCCGTTATTAATAATTCTCTGCCCAATTACAATCAGGAAGTGTTGCGCCTGACCACCGGCTGCTCGGTTATCGTCACCGGTAAAGTCGTGGCCTCCCAGGGTCAGGGCCAGAGCTTTGAAATCCAGGCCTCCAGCGTGGAAGTCACCGGCTGGGTTGAAGATCCGGACACCTACCCGATGGCGGCGAAACGCCACAGCATCGAGTATCTGCGTGAAGTGGCGCACCTGCGTCCGCGCACCAACCTGATTGGCGCGGTAGCGCGCGTACGCCACACCCTGGCGCAGGCGCTGCATCGCTTCTTCGACGAACAGGGTTTCTTCTGGGTATCCACCCCGCTTATCACCGCTTCCGATACCGAAGGCGCCGGTGAAATGTTCCGCGTATCGACGCTGGATCTGGAAAACCTGCCGCGTAACGACCAGGGTAAAGTCGATTTCGATAAAGACTTCTTCGGTAAAGAGTCGTTCCTGACCGTTTCCGGCCAGTTGAACGGTGAGACCTATGCCTGCGCATTGTCCAAAATCTATACCTTCGGCCCAACCTTCCGCGCCGAAAACTCCAACACCAGCCGCCACCTGGCGGAGTTCTGGATGCTGGAGCCAGAAGTTGCCTTCGCCAGCCTCAACGATGTTGCCGGTCTGGCGGAAGCCATGCTGAAGTACGTCTTCAAGGCGGTACTGGAAGAGCGTGCGGATGACATGAAGTTCTTTGCCGAGCGCGTGGATAAAGACGCCATCGACCGTCTGCAGCGTTTTGTCTCTGCTGATTTCGCCCAGGTTGATTACACCGACGCCGTCACTATCCTGGAAAACTGCGGCAAGCAGTTTGAAAACCCGGTGTACTGGGGCGTGGATCTCTCCTCAGAGCATGAGCGTTATCTGGCCGAAGAGCACTTCAAAGCGCCTGTGGTCGTGAAAAACTATCCGAAAGACATTAAGGCGTTCTACATGCGCCTTAACGAAGACGGTAAAACCGTCGCCGCAATGGACGTTCTGGCGCCGGGCATCGGTGAAATCATCGGCGGCTCCCAGCGTGAAGAACGTCTCGACGTGCTGGACGCGCGTATGGCCGAAATGGGCCTGAATAAAGAAGACTACTGGTGGTATCGCGACCTGCGCCGTTACGGCACCGTACCGCATTCTGGCTTCGGTCTGGGCTTCGAGCGTCTTATCGCCTACGTAACAGGGGTACAGAACGTTCGCGACGTGATTCCTTTCCCACGTACGCCACGTAACGCCACATTCTAATCGCGTTTCGTTAAAACACTGACAAGGTCGGCGCAAGCCGGCCTTTTTTTATGTCAATTTTCGTGAGCGAATTTCAACAAACTTAAACATCAACCTTCACAATTCGTAATTATGTTACTCACTATTTCCTTACCCTTAGTACGTAGATTTCGCACCTTATGTTAAGACACAAATGAATACACTGATTGAATTGGCTATTTTTTAATCATTACGCGCACGTTATGCAAAAAAGGCGCCTGAACGAAAAAGGAGCCAAACTGAGACAAAAAATAATCAAATCTGTCTTTAGCGAAAATATTCATAACTAATTCATATAGATATATATAAGAAGGTGACAATCTTCGCAAAGTGGAACGGAATTTTGATTGAGTTCACAAAGTTCCCAAAAATAAATATTTGGTTACATGTTTTTTCTTTTTGTTACTATTTTACGATATTGGTAGCATTTTCCGGCTAGCGAAACGGCACTACCGATGGAAAGATGCCTTCAGACACCAAACTATCTTCAATAGTTCTGTAAATTTTCATTGACGGAATTTATTGGCGGCGGTGGCAAGTGTCATATAAAAAATATTAATGAGGGTAATAAATAATGATGAAGCGCAATATTCTGGCAGTGGTGATCCCTGCCCTGCTGGTAGCCGGTGCGGCCAACGCTGCGGAAATCTATAACAAAAATGGTAACAAGCTGGATTTCTACGGAAAAATGGTTGGCGAACATGTCTGGACCACCAATGGTGACACCAGCAGCGACGACACCACCTATGCCCGTATCGGCCTGAAAGGCGAAACCCAAATCAACGACCAGTTGATCGGTTACGGCCAGTGGGAATACAACATGGATGCGTCCAACGTTGAAGGTTCCCAGACCACTAAAACCCGTCTGGCCTTCGCCGGTCTGAAAGCGGGCGAATATGGTTCATTCGACTATGGCCGTAACTACGGCGCCATCTACGACGTCGAATCCGCAACCGATATGCTGGTTGAGTGGGGCGGCGACGGCTGGAACTACACCGATAACTACATGACCGGCCGTACTAACGGCGTGGCCACCTACCGTAACTCAGACTTCTTCGGTCTGGTTGACGGTCTGAGCTTCGCGCTGCAGTACCAGGGTAAAAACGATCACGACCGTGTGATTCGTAAACAGAACGGCGACGGCTTCAGCACCGCGGCAACCTACGCGTTTGATAACGGTATCGCGCTGTCCGCAGGTTACGCTAACTCCAACCGTAGCGTTGACCAGAAGCGCGACGGCAACGGTAACAAAGCTGAAGCATGGGCAACCTCTGCTAAGTACGATGCTAACAACATCTACGCCGCTGTTATGTACTCCCAGACTTACAACATGACCCCGGAAGAAGATAACTACTTCGCGGGCAAAACTCAGAACTTCGAAGCTGTGGTTCAGTATCAGTTCGATTTCGGTCTGCGTCCGTCCCTCGGCTACGTGCAGACTAAAGGTAAAAATCTGCAGGCTCGCGGCGGCTTCGGCGGCGGCGATGCGGACCTGGTTAAATACGTAGAACTGGGTACCTGGTACTACTTCAACAAAAACATGAACGTGTACGCGGCGTACAAGTTCAACCAACTGGACGACAATTCCTATACTCGTGAAGCAGGCGTTGCCACCGACGACCAGGCTGCGGTTGGTATCGTTTACCAGTTCTAATCTGTAGTACACCCCTTCGTGATATGCCTAAAAAGCAGGACTTCGGTCCTGCTTTTCTGCGTTACTAAGACGAAGATCGTAACTTGCAAAAACCTTCTCGCTTTTTGTCGCAAACGGTTGGCAATTTGTAAATCTACCGTTACCCTGATAGCGGATTTCCCTCAGTAATCACAATGGAACCTCGTCATGTTTGAGAACATTACAGCCGCCCCTGCCGACCCTATTCTGGGCCTGGCCGATCTGTTTCGTGCCGATGACCGCCCAGGCAAAATTAACCTCGGAATTGGTGTTTACAAAGATGAGACAGGTAAAACGCCTGTTCTGACCAGCGTAAAAAAAGCCGAGCAATATCTGCTGGAAAATGAAACCACCAAAAACTACCTCGGTATTGATGGTATTCCGGAGTTTGGTCGTTGCACTCAGGAGCTGCTGTTCGGTAAAGGAAGCGCAATTATCAGCGATAAGCGCGCCCGTACCGCCCAAACCCCAGGCGGCACCGGCGGCCTGCGCGTAGCGGCTGATTTCCTTGCCAAAAACACCGACGTTAAACGGGTATGGGTAAGCAACCCAAGCTGGCCGAACCATAAAAGCGTTTTCGGCGCTGCCGGGCTGGAAGTGCGTGAGTACGCTTACTACGATGCCGCTAACCACCAGCTTGATTTCGACGGTCTGCTGGCCAGCCTGAACGAAGCGCAGGCGGGCGACGTTGTGCTGTTCCACGGCTGCTGCCACAACCCAACCGGCATCGATCCAACGCTGGAACAGTGGCAACAGCTGGCGCAGATGTCCGCCGAAAAAGGCTGGCTGCCGCTGTTTGACTTCGCCTACCAGGGCTTCGCCCGCGGTCTGGAAGAAGACGCTGAAGGCCTGCGCGCGTTTGCCGCGCTGCATAAAGAGCTACTGGTCGCCAGCTCTTACTCGAAAAACTTCGGCCTGTATAACGAGCGCGTTGGCGCCTGTACGCTGGTTGCCGCCGATCAGGACACCGTCGATCGCGCGTTCAGCCAGATGAAAGCGGTTATCCGCGCCAACTACTCAAACCCGCCGGCGCACGGCGCCTCGGTGGTGGCGACGATTCTCAGCAACGACGCGCTGCGCGCCATCTGGGAACAAGAACTCACCGATATGCGCCAGCGTATTCAGCGCATGCGCTTACTGTTTGTGAATACTCTGCAGGAAAAAGGCGCCAGCCGCGACTTTACCTTCATCACCAAACAGAATGGGATGTTCTCGTTTAGCGGCCTGACCAAAGAGCAGGTACTGCGTCTGCGTGAAGAGTTCGCTATTTATGCGGTCGCGTCCGGGCGTATCAACGTTGCCGGCATGACGCCTGATAATATGGCGCCGCTGTGCGAAGCCATCGTCGCGGTGCTGTAATTCCCAGCCCTGACACATAAGAAAAGGCCGCAATCGCGGCCTTTTTTACTTCCTTGAGGTAAGGCATTACCAGACCGGCATTTCATCCTGCAGGAACGGATTATGCAGGCGCTCATATCCCAGCGTCGATAACGGGCCATGACCGGGGATAAACGTCACGTCGTCGCCCAAAGGCAACAGTTTACGTTTAATCGCATCAATCAGCTGGCCGTGGTCGCCGCGCGGGAAGTCGCTGCGTCCTACTCCGCCTTTGAAAATCACATCGCCGGAAATCAGCAGACGCGAGGCATCGTCAAAGAAAACCACGTGCCCCGGCGTATGGCCAGGACAGTGCAATACCTGCAAAGCGATATTGCCGACGGTTACCACATCCCCTTCATTCAGCCAGCGGTCCGGCTGCAAAGGCTGACATTCATCCAGCCCGAACATGCGGCTTTGCGCCGGCAATCCTTCCAGCCAGAACTCATCTTCTTTTTCCGGTCCAATAATTGGCACACCGTAATGTTGCGCCAGCTCGGCTGCCGCGCCGACGTGATCCAGGTGACCATGCGTCAACAGGATCTGCATCAGGCTGACGCCTGCCGCCGCGACTTCTTCCTTGATGCGCTCGGCATCGCCGCCAGGATCGACCAGAGCGGCAAGCCGGGTTTGTTCACACCAAATTAAAGAACAGTTCTGGGCGAACGCCGTGACCGGAATAATACGATAGTTCATGATGCTCCTTTCGTTACCAGTGCCGTACCGGACCGGTATCAATATGCACAAAGTTGCTACGTGGGTAGTATCCTACACCACCTGAGCGCATAGATAACGCCGCTTTGCGAATATTGCTTAAGGCAACGCCTTCAATGTGGAAATCCATCGCCTGGCCTTTGGTGTGATAGCTATGTTTCGCTACACCACGGCTTCGTGCGCGAAGTTCATCGTTGGTATCGACGGAGCGATAACCGGAGATGAGCTGGACAGGCTTATTGGTGCCGAGTAGTCCCTGTAGGCGATAAAGCTGATCGAATAATCCTGGGTCAATAGACTTAATTTTATTCGCGCGGAAATCACGGAAAAAATGGTTAAGTCTTGCTAATTCATCCTGAATATAGCCTCTACCATCGAAAAACTCCGCCTTGAGTGATTCACCGGTGTGCAGGTTATTCAGCGTCAAAATACGCGGTCGGGGGGTCGAGAGGGTGGCAAATGCCGGCGCAGGGAGAATGGCGGCAGCACCGAGGGCAGCGCCACCCAACGCCAGCAATCTGCGGCGATTAGCGTCAAATTTGTCCATGATAATCAGGTCTACAGGTAAATGAATCGTAATATACTATTCCGCTACAACGTATTTGGCTGACGACGCGCTAACGCTCCCTTACCGCTAATAAAGCTCAGCAGGAGAGCGTTTTCGTACTGACCGCCGCAATACATTTTTGCGGATTATATGTATATGCACTTCTGGCGCACGAAAGGCACCTTACCGGGCATTATTGCCAACGTCAAGGCAGCCTCACCCCAGGAAATACGGGCCTTGTAGACGACCATGGCCCGATTTCGTTCAGTGCTAGGACAACATTTTTCGCAGAACTACTTCATTTACCTGATTAATTGTTCCGCTTTTGGCAGAATTTGTGCGCTGGATCGCGCGGTGAGATCGTAATTGTAAATATCTGTTCGATATTGTGTACGTCCATCAGCGCCAACAAAGGCAGTTAAATAATATAAATTAACCGGAATATTTTGCCGAATATTGACGTAGCGCGTATCCCCTTGTTTCAGCGCGTCGGAAATGCGTGAATCATTCCAGCCCGCATCCTGCAATAGCATATTCGCCAGTTCAGATGCTTTATTGACGCGAACGCAGCCCGAGCTCAACGCGCGAACATCTTTCTGGAACAGATTGTGGTTCGGCGTATCGTGGAGATAAATAGCATCCGAGCTTGGCATATTGAACTTATACCGCCCCAGCGAGTTGCGCGCGCCCGGCGCCTGCTGGAAACGGAACGGTAGATTCTTCTCGGTGATGGTAGACCAATCGACACCATACGGATCGATAGCTTCTTTGCTGTTCCAGCCGCGCATCAACGTATAACCATGCTGCTCCAGATAGCCTGGATTGTTGCGCACCTTCGGCAGGATATCTTTGCGCGCCAGCGTCGGCGGCACGTTCCACGGCGGGTTGACCACCACGTTGTTCAACGCGCTGCTCATCATCGGCGTTTTACGATCCGGACGACCGACAATGACCCGCGATGCCAGCACCTGACTGCCGTCCTGATAGTAGACCAGCGAGAACGCCGGAATATTGACCATGATACCGGTGGACAATTTACTCGGTAGCAAACGCAGACGCTGGATATTCAGCGCCAGCACCCCGGCACGCTGCGCCGAAGAGACGTTCAGCCAGTCGCGGGTAGACTGGCCGATGACGCCGTCAGCGCCCAGCCCCTGCCAGGCCTGAAAGCGTTTAACGCCCTCGACCAGTTGGCGATCGTACACGCCACGCGCGGCAGGTTTTGTTTTCGATTTCGGTTTCGCCGATGGGCTTACCACATCGCCCGGCAGGGCGATTTTCGCCGAATCATCCAGCATGCCGGTACGCTGCAGGATTTCACGCAGCGCGCCAATATCGTTGCTCCACTCTCCCGGACGTAGCGAGGCGTTGCTGGTCAGTTGCGGCCACGGACGGTTATCCGCCACCAGCGTCAGCAGCGCCTGATGCATTGCTTCATATTGTGAATGTTGCGGCGCCAGTCCGGCAATAAATTGCGTTAACGAACCGTTATCCAGCGCCAGCTGCCACTGATTGATGACCGAGAGCGGCGGCGTCGTCATTTTGTAAGGCGTTGAGCCGTACAGCCAACGGTTCCCCTGCATCGGAATACCGCTAATAAAATGCAGATATCCCATCATGGCGTCGGAGAGCACGACATCGCGGGCCAGGCCGCTGACTGACGGGTCAGTCAGTAGGCTCACCCAGGTGGTGAACTGCGGCTGGAAGCCAGCGATAGCGACCTCCGCCAGCTGCTGCTGGAAGGCCTGTACCGCTTCGCGGTTCTCCCACATGGGTTTCATGTCGCGGGCAGCGTACAGCGCTACCAGCGGATTGATATAAACCGGATGATAACCAGACGGCAGTAAGCCCTCGATTTCAGCACGGCTTTTCGCCACCGCATCCGCCGCCAGCGGCTTCTCGCCGGCCATTTGCGCGACCGCAGCGGACTGGCCGTCGCTTTGGGCTAATGCCGACGACAGATCGCCCACCGTCGCGGAACTATCTGTGGGTATAACTTCAGGCTCTGCGGCCTGGACATTGAACAGCGGAGCAAATGCAAAAGCCAGGCTCAGGCTCAGGCTGAGCACCGACAATTGTCGACCATACCGTTTCTTTAGCAACATCCCTTGCCCCCTGTTAACACATTGCTGCCCGCCTAATGGGGCTTATTCTCAGTATATAAAGGCGAAAACGCTTTTGCCTTACCAAATGTAAAGAAGTTTAAAGACTATACCTTGTTAGCGTACTGTACAGAAAAACAAAAAGGGCGACAAATTGTCACCCTTTTTCCTATTAATCGGCACCCTTTCAGGAGGCGTCAGCGGTTCCAGGCAGCGCTTCCGGCACCGGCGCGGCAAAACCGCGCAGGCCGACAACGTGTACGTGTTCGTGATTATTAAACACTTTACGCACCAGTTTATAAGTTGTGCCTTTTTCCGGGCTGATATTTTCAGGCGCCGCGATAATCAACTGCATCTCCAGACGTTCGCACAGTTCGAACAGCGTGGCGATAGAGCGAGCATCAAGACGCGCTGCTTCATCGAGGAACAGCAGACGGCAAGGCGAGATATCCTTACCGCGCAGACGACGGGATTCATCTTCCCAGCTCTGCACCACCATCACCAGAATCGACATCCCGGTACCGATCGCTTCACCGGTTGACAGCGCGCCGGACTCCGCGCGCAGCCAGCCGTCGGAACCACGGTTAACTTCCACTTCCATCTCCAGATAGTTGCGGTAGTCGAGCAGCTCCTCGCCGATGGTTTGCGGCGTACGTTGCCCCATATCAATCTGCGGATTCAGGCGCTGATAAAGTTTCGCTAGCGCTTCCGAGAAGGTCAGGCGATTACTGTTAAACAGATCCTGATGCTGCTCATGCTGTTCGGAGAGGACATCAAGCAGCGTCGAGTGGGTTTCACGCACGTTGACGTTCAGACGCACGCTGTTGACCTGACCAAACGATACGCTCTGCAGCCCCTGGTTGAGCATGCGAATACGGTTCTGCTCACGCTGAATGGTCTTGCGAATGATATTCGCCACGCTGCGTGAGCTGATCGCCAGCTTCTGTTCGCGGTTGGTCAGCTCTTCGGTCAGACGGCTGAGTTCGATTTCCATCTGCTCGATCGCTTCTACCGGATCATCGGTGCGAATAATATCCTGGCGGATACGCTCGCGCAGATGCTGATAAACGGCAACGAAGAACTGAATTTTGCGCTCCGGACGTTTCGGATCTTCCGAAATACGCAGGACGTCGCGCAGGTGCTCGTTATCAGCGACCGCCAGACGCAGCGCACCCAGCGCCTTATCCGACATCGAACGCAGTTCGTCGGCGGAGAGATAGGCCAGCTCGCGGCGGTGCAGACGACGTTCCACGCCGTTGTCTTTCACCAGACGCATCACCGCGCACCAGCCCGCTTTAGCGCTCACCACCTGCTCGCGCATTTCGCAGTAATCGCGCTCCAGCTTGCGCAGCTTGCGGGTCAGGTTGTCCATCTCCGCTTCGCAGAAGGTCAACGCTTTTTCCAGCTGATTACGGCGGGAGCGGTTGTTGCTCAGCTGCATATGCAGCTCATCACGACGCGCGCGCGCGCGCTCTTCCGCGCCGGCATCGGCACGCACGCCGATATCCTGCAGCTCTTTATACAGATCGTTGAGCAGCTCTTTCTTGGTGTCATACGAACTTTTCAGCGACGCCAGCACCTGGTTGTACTGGTTCAACTGCGCAACGTGGCTACGCATCGCTTCGCGAGCGCGGCTACGCTCGGATTCAGCTTGTTGCAGGCGCTGGCGCAGCTTCTCGTTAAGATCGCTGTTGCCGCTGAGCATCTCCGCCGAGTCAGAGTAGCTGAAGTGGGCGCGGCGCTGCACGACTTCCGCCAGCGCGAAAGCCTGCTGGCGCGCATCGCGCTGGATTTGCTGCGAATAGGCGTAGTCTTCTTTCAGCTGTTCGAACTGTTCCGGATCGCTCTGCAGTACCGAGACAATCGGTTCCAGTTTCGCCAGCTGATTGCCATGCTGCTGGATAAAGCGCGCCGCTTCCTGCGCTTCATCCAGACGCTCCTGGATTTCATCTACGCGATCGGCCAGCGTCTCATCGGCCAGCAGATTCAGGCGCGGCAGCAGGCGGTTAAGCGCCGACACGCCCTCTTTCGCCTGCTCATACTGGACGCGGTTCTGCTGGTTATCGCTTTCATGCGCATTCAGCGCGCGCTCCAGTTCGCCGCGGCGGCTATTGAGTTTGCGGATCTCTTCTTCCGGATCGTCATCAAAGGCAACCGCCAGATGGCTACCGATGAAGCGGCTGAAGGCCTGATGCAGGCGCTGCGTTTTCTGCACGTCAAACGACAGCGTAGCAAAACGCTCGGAGAGGCTTTCACGCTCGGCGTGCAGCGTTTCGATGCGGTTTTCACGCGCGGCGCGGCCAAACAGCGGCAGCGTCGGGAAGCGCGAATAGCGCCACTGGCGGTCTGCAATTTTCACGACCACCGCTTTTTCCAGCTCATCGACGCTGAAAACGCTGTCATCGAAGGACTGCGGATCGCCTTCGATCAGATACAGGTCTTCCGGGCAATCTTCCAGCCCTTCGAGCTGCTCCGCCACCTGTGACAGATCCGGAACCACGATCGCATGGCGCGATGGGCCATACAGCGCGGAGAAGTACGGCGCATCTTCGAGGCTAACGTCGTCGTAGATTTCCGACAACAGCACGCCGCCAAAGCGCTCCGCCAGCGCGTTCAGACGCGGGTCTTCAGAACCGCCCGGCTGGCTGAGACGCTCGATTTCTTCGTCGATGGCGCGCTTACGGGCGCCGACTTCATCGCGCTCAACGATTGCTTCGCGCTCGCGCTCCAGCAGCTGCTGCAGGTACTCGGTAACGTCCTGGCTTGATTCAAACTGCTCGCCGCTCTGCTCGCACAGCTGGTTGAGGCTGTTTTGCGCCGCCAGCCAAATCGGCGCCCGGCGCATCAGCGTCTGGGTACGCGACTGCAGCTGCTCCAGCTCCTGACGCAGAGCCATGCGCTGTTCCTGAGCGTTAGAAACGCTGTCGGCTAACGAAGCGATACGCGCTTCCAGCTCCTGATGCAGCGTTTCCAAATCGTCGATATCGTAGCGTTTGCCCTGGCGCTTACAGAACTCGGCCAGCTGGCGCTCGGCGTCCTGTTGTTCACGCAGGCGCTGCTCCAGCTCGTTGAGACGGCTACGCAACCCATGAGCCTGCTCCGCCAGATGACGCTGGTTGACGCCATCGCGTAGTAATTCACGCGCCACATCCCAGGCTTCATTACGCGCCAGCGGGCCGTTGATCGCCGCAACCAGCTGATACGCTTGTTCAAACTGGCTGTGCGCGGTTTGCGCCACGCTCATTTTTTGTTCCAGCGACAGCATTTTTTCCGTCGCTTCCAGCTCTTTCGCCTGGAAAGTTTCCAGCCATTCATCGGCGCTATCGGCGGTTAAATCCGGCAGGTGGCACAGCGCGCGCGCGCGTTCCAGCGCCTGAAGCGCCTGATTGTACTGAATGGCGCGAGTCTGCTGCACGTCGAGCGCCTGCTGGTAATCGGCGAGCTGGCTTTTCAGCTCATCCACTTCCAGTTCGGCGGCCTCGGCGCGGGCTTCGTTCTCTTCCTGCTGGTCGGCGGCTTCCGCCACCACTTCATTTTGCTCTTCCAGACGAATCTGCAGTTCGTCGAGATCCGCCTCGTAGCGCTCGATTTTTTCCTGCTGACGCAGCGCGGTTTGTACCAGGTTCAGGTGATCGCTGGCGGCCTGATAATCAGCTTCTAGATCGCCTTCTGCGCCGTTGTGTTCCTGCAGCTCGCGCGCCATATCGACATGTTTGTACTGCTCTGCCGCCAGCTGCGAACGCGAGGTAAAGAGCTCGCGACGGTACTCCAGCGCTTTATCCAGATGGATTCGCCGCTCGTTGGCATGGCGCATGTAGTCCGCCGCCACGTAGTTGGTGGCTTCGCTGATAAGGTGCTTAAACAGATCGCGATCGGACTGAGTTACGCGAATCGCTTCCAGGGTCATACGGTTTTCACGCAGCGCCGCTTCCATATCCTGGAACGCCTTACGCACACCGCTGTTTTCCGGCAGCAGGTAATCGCGCAGGGAGCGGGTAATGGTGCTGGAGATCCCGCCGTACAGCGAGGCCTCAATCAGGCGGTAGTATTTGCTACGATCGGATGCTGAACGCAGACGACGGGCCACCACGCCCAAATCAAACATCAGCGAGTGATATTCGGTGATCGAGTTGAACTGTTTGAACTGCACCCCTTCCATCGCGTCGAGCTTGTCTTTCAGCTCGTTGAGGCTCACGACGCGCGCCTGGCGCTCGTTGAGCGTTTCGGTCAACAGTTGGGTCGGCTGGATCGAGGTTGGCAATCCCTGGATGGCAAATGGCTTAATATCGACTTTACGGTCGCGCCCGGCAACCTGCTGCAGACGTACGCCGACAACCACGCGCTGGTGGCGCGAGTTGATCACGTCGAGCACCGAGTAACAGACGCCGGCACGCAGTTTACCGTGCAGGCCTTTATCGCGCGAACCGCTGGTGGCGCCCGCTTCGGTGGTGTTACGGAAGTGCAGCAGGGTTAAATCGGGGATCAGCGCCGTGACGAAAGCCGCCATGGTTGTCGATTTACCGGCGCCGTTACCCCCGGAGAGCGTCGTTACCAGCTCATCAAGATCGAAGGTCCGGGCAAAAAAACCGTTCCAGTTAACCAGCGTCAGCGAGCGAAACTTACCGCGTTCAATCATTATTCTTCCTCCCCGCTATCCGGCTGATTCTCTTCATTCTCGTCATTGAGCTGCAGGTGATTCTCCAGCGCCATTGCTTCGCCATCGCGGATCATGCGCAGCTGCGCTTCGCGCGGATCGTCGCCGACGCGCACATCAGCGCCAAAGCGGAACACCGATTCGGTGATGCGGAATTTACTGCTGTCGTGGCCCATAAACCACACCATGCCGAGGCGACGCAGGCGGTTGAGAGACGCACGCATTTTCTCCTGCAGCTTCTGGCGGTCGAGGTCGGAGCCGGTGGAACGGTTGTTCACCAGCTTCAGCAATTTGCTTTCATCCGCCAGCGTCAGAAGCTCATCGTAGAGCTCCTGCTGGGTGAAGATGCCTTCATTAGCCAGACGTTCGGGGCTGAGGTAGAGGTAGCAAAGAATTTTGCCGACCATCATATCCAGCTCTGATAATACCGAGCGCGGAATCAACGTCGTAGAGCGCGGGCGCAGGTAGAAGAACCCCTCCGGCGCGCGGATCAGCTCAACGTTGTAGCGCGCATAAAACTCTTCCAGGTAATCCTGAAAATCCATCAAAAATGCGTGATTATCCAGCTCATCCAGGCCAATGTGACGACCTGCGCGCAGGGCGCTATCCAGCGCCGGAAATAACGGATTGGCCAACGCCTGCGCCAGCTTAGCTGGCATCACTTGTTCAATATTTGTCAATGACATGCGCCTGTACCTTGGCTCCGTAATCATTAATCGGCTGCCATTTTGCCGGCAGTCCGGTGAAATCTGCCTGGGCGACGCCCAGCTGTACCGCCTGGTCAACGACGATTCGCGCGACGTCAAAATGGCGCGCACGCGGATATTGCGCCAGGAACTCTCGCGCCACCAGGCCGAGATCCAGCGGCATACCTTTCTCTTTGTAGACCGCCAGCTGCGCTTCAATCAGCGCGGCCAGCTGCTCGCGAATTTCGTTGAACTCTTCGAATTCGAGGTCTGCCGGCAGCTCGCCGGTGACTTCTTCATCGCGCAACGCCATCTCTTCATCGCGCATATCCAGCAAACGGTCGGCGCTAGCGTAGGTCAGCGCCCACGGAGCATCGAAGTAGGTCTGCACCGACTGACGCAAACGCTGGGCGAAAACGCGGTTTTTATCCATATCGATGGCGGTACGGATAAATTTATGTACGTGACGATCGTAACCGATCCACAGGTCGATAGCCTGTTGGCCCCAGCTGACGATACGGTCGAGCTTGCTTTGCAGGTCGAACACCAGACGGTCGACAAAGTGCAGATCGTCGCGCGCGATGGTAGCGTCCTGGATACGCAGCAGGTTGGCCTGCAGCTTATCGCCCGCCGCATCCAGGGTATCCTGCAATTCGCGCAGGGTGCCGGAGGTTTCGGACAGCAGCAGTTCGCAGCTAGAAATCGCCGCGCGCCAGTCTTTGTTCAGCAGTTGGGCGATATCGTCTTTCACCTGCTGCTGCTGCTCATCCATGATGCGTTGAGTCAGATCGATACTATCGAAGATTTCCGCCACCGAATATTTCAGCGGCGCAAAAACGTTGCGATGCCAGTGGAATTCATCGCCACCCTCATCCGCGGAATCTGCAGCCCGCTTCAGTTCGCCGGCCACAATCGACAGCTGCATCGACAAACGCAGGGTGGAAAATTCACGCTGGCGAATGTAGTAATCGGTAATGCCGATACCTAACGGCGTCAGGCGATAGATAGCATTCCCTTCCGTTATTTCGCTGGTAAAGCGGTTCAGCAGACGCTGGCGCACCATATCGTTGATGGCGTTATTGGCGCGCTGGCTGATGGTTTCGCTGGTCTGCTCAAACGCATCACTAACGTGGCGGAACGCGTCCACCAGTTCTCCCTCGGTCATTTCCCCTTCCAGCCGCTCGCCGTTCAGCGTGGCGACAGCCAGCAGAAAAGAGAGTCTGTCGACCGGCAGCGAGATGGAAAAATCATTTTTCCTGGCCCAGGCAACCAGTTCGGGGACTGTCTGGGAAAATTCACTCATAGTTTATCCTTGCATCTGCGGCTGTGCGCCTGGATCTTTCTTAAGCGCAGTGACATGAATATAGCGGCCCAGGCTGATATACGGCTCCTGGCGACAGTAGCGCGTTTCCAGCTCCAGCAGCACCGCAAAACTGTCATGCTGTTTACGTTTCTCACGCAGATAATCATGAAACACCCGCACGCCGGTTTTACCGGTTATCTGCCAACCGAGATCTTCCAGCCAGCCGTAAACCTGCTGCGGATCGCGCGGATAATCCGGCGACAGCGTGCGTTTTTTCTTTTTCGGCATGCCGATTTGTACGTAGTCGAAGTTTCCGGCGACCATATTGTGCATCAGCAGGCCGTTAGCATTGTAGAACATTAACGACAGCGCGCCGCCCGGGCGCAACACCGACCACAGCGTGCGCAACATTTCCTGCGGTTCCGCGACCCACTCAAGCACCGCATGAAACAGTATCAGATCGACGGGGCTTTCCAAATGCTGAGCAATATCCTGCGCCGCGCATTGTACAAAATGCATGTTGTCGATCACACCTTTATCGCGGGCCGCCTGCTGAGCGCGAGCCACCATTTCGGCGGAAAGATCGCATAGCGTGACGTGATGGCCTAATTCCGCGACGCGGATCGCCGTTTGCCCTTCGCCGCCGCCGGCATCAAGCACCCGCAACGGTCCTGGCCCCATCTGCTTAAGCAGCGGTTCCAGATCCTGCCAAAGGATCGCCTGACGCAGTTGGCCCTTGGTGGTGCCATAAATATTGCGCGAAAACTTTTCAGCGATGTCATCAAAATTGCGATCCTGCACGGACGACTCCACAAGCCAACACAAAACCGCTATTTTGTCATACCCACGGCGATAATGAAGCGATCTGTTATAAGATCCACGCAGAACTTTGCTTATATGGTTAAAAAAGGAACCATCCGGGATGCTTTTTACGCTGAAAAAGGTTTTTGGCGGTATGCTGTTGCCGCTTCCTCTGCTGTTATTGCTGATGGCGGTCGGCATCGCCCTGCTGTGGCGCAGCCGTTTTCAAAAAACCGGCAAGACGGTGGTCACTTTAAGCTGGCTGTTGCTGGCGCTATTAAGCCTGCAGCCGGTGGCTGATGGGTTATTAAAACCGATAGAAAAAAGCTACCCGACCTGGCGCGGCGGCAAATCCGTTGAGTATGTCGTGGTGCTGGGCGGCGGCTATACCTGGAACCCGCAGTGGGCACCGAGCTCCAACCTGATCAACAACAGTCTGCCGCGGCTGGCAGAAGGGATCCGCCTGTGGCGAGAAAACCCTGGCGCGAAAATGATTTTTACCGGCGCGGCGGCCAAAACCAATCCGGTCAGCACCGCCGAGGCGGGGGCACGCGTCGCCGAGAGCCTCGGCGTACCGCGCAGCGCCATTATCGTCCTTGACCGACCAAAAGATACCGAACAAGAAGCGGCTGAAGTGAAAAAAACCATCGGCGGCGCGCCATTCCTGCTGGTGACCTCAGCCTCGCACTTGCCGCGAGCGATGATATTTTTCCGCCATGCAGGGCTAAATCCGTTACCGGCACCAGCCAACCAGCTGGCGGTAGAGTCGGCGCTTAACCCTTGGGAACGCGCGCTGCCGTCACCGTATTGGCTGATGCACAGCGAACGCGCGATTTACGAGACTCTGGGGCGGGGCTGGCAGTGGCTAAAGGGAGCGTCAGGCGATCCAGGGCAGGATTGATTTCGCGGCAAATGAGAAACGGGCGCGATCGAAGCGCCCGGTATTTACCAGGCTTTCGACTTCATCCCATAACTGATATAACCAGCGCCGCCAGACGAAAGACTCCGCGACCGGCGCCCGCTGCAAATAACGCCATAGCAGCTGCTCCCCTAACCCGCCGTCGGCGAGGCGGAACAATTCATACTCGCGCGGCGCCCACAGCATCATCCCCGGCCCGACCATCGCCAACAGCTGATCGGTGCGCGCGTCTTTGAGCATGCTACGTAGCGTAAAGCAGCCATGGACCAGCACGCAGTTGTCGTTGAAATCACTAAACAATTGCGGCAGGCTTTCACGACTGCGGAATAAAATGCGCTTATCCTGCATTGTCAGCCCGGTGTCATGATAGAGGTTAAGCGTGCTCCACAGCATTTCTACCCGCTGGCGATACCAGTGCGGCCAGACGTTTTCCTGGGTGCTATCGACCATTCCCACACAGCCGCCGCTGTCGTGGCGGTGCCATGCCAGTAATCCTTCGACAATCTGATCCTGCAGTTGCTCCCACCGCTCGGGCGTGCGCGCCGGCGCTTCTACTGAAACGCCGCGTAACCGTTCAATCAGCAATACGTCAGGCCCTGGATGCTCTTCATGTGTCATGACGCCATACACCACCGGCAGACGAACGGTGCCGCTACGGGCAAGCATTGAGATTTTCCACGCCAGCTGGCGCGCCACGCCCGGCGTAGTGAAGCTTTTCGCCAACAGCGGCATCGGGTTTCCCTGCGCATCATACAGCGACCACAGCGCTGACGAGGGTTTCTCGCTAACGCATTCCACGCGGCTTAGCTTCTCGCCAAGCAGGTGGCTCAGTTCGGCTCGCAACTGTTCCATCATAGATACCCTCATGAAGACTACTGTTTTCATAATGAGCGTCTGGGGGCGACTTGTCAGCGGATAAGATCAAAAATGGGCTAATTAGCGGCAGAAATATGTCCCCTCCAGGCGAAGGGGACGGCAAGAATTAACGCAGTTCGGCGCGGACGCGTTCCAGATCTTCCGGGGTATCCACGCCAGTGCCAGGAACCACTTCCGCCACCGCAACGTGAATTTTTTCGCCATACCACAATACGCGCAGCTGTTCGAGCATCTCAATTTGTTCGAGCGGGCTTGGCGCCCAGCTGACGTAGCGGCGAATAAAACCAGCGCGGTAGCCGTAAATACCAATATGGCGCAGCAGGGAATCGCCAATTTGCTCACGCGATTTTGCAAAGCGATCGCGATCCCACGGAATCGTCGCTCGTGAGAAATAGAGCGCGTAGCCGTCGGCATCCATGACCACTTTGACCGCATTCGGGTTAAACGCTTCTTCGGCATCGTGGATAGGCACCGCCAGCGTTGCCATCCCGCTGGTGCTGGCCGCGAGGTTTTCCGCCACCTGGCGCACGATCGCCGACGGGATCATCGGTTCATCACCCTGAATATTGACGATGATGGTGTCATCGCTGAAAGCGCATTTTTCAACGACTTCCGCCAGACGCTCGGTGCCGGATTGATGGTCAGCGCGGGTCATGCAAACCTCGCCGCCCGCGGCTTCAACCGCACGCGCGACATCTTCATGATCGGTGGCGACGATAATGCGATCCGCGCCAGATTCGCGGGCGCGCTCCAGCACGTGGACGATCATCGGTTTACCGTTGATATCCTGCAGAGGTTTCCCCGGCAGACGCGTGGAGGCAAATCGGGCAGGGATAATGACGACGAAACTCATGGCTGGCTCTCTTCTACCGCGAGTGAGCGCGCTTCGTTTTCAAGTAGTACCGGGATCCCTTCGCGCAGCGGGAAGGCCAGACTGTCGGCTTTGCAGATAAGCTCTTGCTTATCCTGACTGTAATACAGCTTACCGTTACAAACCGGGCAGGCGATAATTTCAAGTAAACGGTGATCCATGATTCCTCCTGATGGACCGAATAGATTTATCAGCAGCATATCACAGGATGGTAGCCGGCGTATCACGCGGCTTCAACGCCCCAACCTTGCCGCTGGTTAGCAAATAGCGTCGCGGGTAGCTGGCGCAGCACAACCTCTTCTGCACCTTGCCAGCGCGCAAAATCGTTAATTGCCCGCTGGAGTCCGCTTTCCAGCCCGGCGGTCACTTTCACGCCCTCTTCCAGCCACAGCGAAAAGATCTCAAGCATGCCGTCCTTTCGGTGCAACTTGCTGTCCATCCTGCCAACCAGTTTTCCCTGATGCAGCAACGGTAGCACAAAGTAGCCGTATTGCCGTTTCGGCGCAGGGGTATAACATTCCAGTCGATAGCTGAAGTTGAATAACTGCTCGGCCCGTTTACGGTCCCACACTACCGGGTCAAACGGCGAGAGCACGGCGCTGTGGCTGGCGGTTAACTTACCGCCGGGTGCCGATTCCAGCGCCGCTTGCAGATCGCGATGCAGCCACATTTCCCCCAGTTCTTCAACCATAACCGGCACCACCAGCCCCTCATCCTGCCAGCCCTTCAGCAGCGCCGGTAATGCTGGCTGGCGTAGACGATAATAATCGGCCAGCCACTGCGGACGAAAAACGCCCAGGCTGCGCGCGCTGTTACGCAGCATAATAGACTCGGCCTCCTGGCGGGAGAGCGCGTCGCGCTCGTCATCCCAGTGCGGCATCGCCCGATGGGTTAAATCATAGACGCGATGAAAGTTACGCCGCTCAACGACCATCAGTTTGCCGGCGGTGAACAACCCTTCAAGATGACGTTTATGCGGTTTCCATTCCCACCAGCCGCTGGCTCCTTTACGCGGATGGGAGAAATCCGCTGAGCGAACCGGGCCATTTTGCGCGATATGCGCCAGCAACTCTTCTATGCTGGCGGCGTGTTCGTGCATCCACTCTTTATGGTATTTCCAACCCATCTTGTCAGGATTCAACATCCGGTGGCGCACGAGGGCGAAATCGCTACGCGGCAAAAAACAGGCCTCATGCGCCCAGTATTCCATCAGCTCGCCGCTACGCAGAGAATCATCCAACCAGTGCTGAGGATAACTGCCAAGACGACTAAACAGCACCAGATAAGGGCTACGGGCGACCACGTTGATCGTATCGATTTGCAGCAGCGACATCTGCTGAATAGTGGAAAGGATGTCATTCTGGCGAGCGCGACGCCGGGGCTTTTTCAGTAGCCCTTGCGCCGCGAGATGAAGATGGCGAGCCTCTTTTAGCGACAGTTGCAATACCGACATGCAGGTTCTCCGTAGGGGATTCAAGCACAGCGGCGAGCAAAACCAGCACGCAGGTTAACGTTGCGCCAGCGTCACTAAGTCCGCGAGCAACCGCTGTGCGCGTTCATCGGTCATTATGGCGTCAACCGGTAGATACCACCAGTTAGCGGCGGCAAATTCACGGCATTTAACCGCGTCCTTTTCGGTCATTAGCAGCGTCTGCTCCGAGCTTGCCAGTACAGCGACCGCGCTTTGACTAAGTGCCTGATGATCCGCCAGCGCCACGGTTTTCACCGGATGCACGCCGCAGCTTTCAAGCGTCGCGAAAAAGCGCGGCGGATGGCCAATGCCGGCCATCGCCACTACGTTGTCGAGGGTCGCAACATCGCGACGCTCGCCGGTAAGCAGGTTCACCGCCATGCCGGGACGCAACTGCATCGGGATTTCCCCCGGACGCGCGACGCCGCCGTTGACGATAACGGCATCGACGCTTTGCAAACGGGATGCGCGCTCGCGCATCGGACCGGCCGGCAACCACCAACCATTGCCAAAGCGGCGTACGCCGTCAATCACAACGATTTCTCTATCCCGCGCCAGCTTATAATGCTGAAGACCATCATCGGTGACGATAATTTGTAAATCGTGAGCGGCTAATAAGGCTTTTACCGCCTCGCTACGCAGTGGCGCAACCGCCACCGGCGCGCCGGTACGCTGATGAATTAACACCGGTTCATCGCCCGCCTGCGCTGTACTGGTGGCATTATCCAGCAGCAGCGGATAGCGGTCGGCTTTGCCGCCGTAGCCGCGAGATACCACGCCGACGCGTATGCCCCGCTGCTGCAGTTGTTCCACCAGCCAAACCACCACCGGCGTTTTACCGTTGCCGCCGGCGGTCAGATTACCGACCACGACCACCGGCACCGGCGCGCGCCAGGCTTTTTTCCACCCCAGTTTATAGCTGAGGCGGATAAAAGCGCTCACCAGGCCATACAGCCAGGAAAGCGGCAGCAATAGCCGCCATAGCGGCGATTCGCCGGACCAGATGCGCGCTATCATTGACCGAATTGCATCTTGTGTAACTGCGCGTAAACGCCTTTATGTTCCAGCAGATCCAGATGGCTGCCGCGTTCAACGATACGACCATCTTCTACCACCACGATTTCGTCAGCCTGTTCGATAGTCGACAGACGGTGGGCGATAACCAGCGAGGTGCGGTTTTTCTGCAGTTCATCCAGCGCCGCTTGAATTGCGCGTTCCGACTCGGTATCCAGCGCCGAGGTGGCTTCATCGAGGATCAGGATAGGGCTATTGCGCAGCAGCGCACGCGCAATAGCGATACGCTGACGTTGACCACCGGAGAGCATCACGCCATTCTCGCCGATAATCGTATCCAGTCCATTATCCATCTTGTTGATAAAGTCCATCGCATAGGCCATACGCGCCGCTTCTTCAATTTGCTCGCGGGTGTACTCTTCGGTACGCGCATAGGCGATGTTATTGGCGACGGTATCATTGAACAGATGCACGTTCTGCGAAACCAGCGCCACCTGATCGCGCAGGGAGCTCAGTTTGTACTCGCGTAAATCGTGGCCATCCAGCAGAATCTGCCCCTCGTCAACGTCGTAGAACCGGGTAATCAGGCTGGCGATGGTGGATTTACCTGAGCCTGAACGCCCTACCAGCGCAACGGTTTTCCCTTCCGGGATGCTCAGATTGATGTTACGCAGCGCGGCAACTTCGCGGCCAGGATAGCTAAAGGTGACGTTGTGGAACTCCAGGTTACCTTTGGCGCGCTCAATCACGCGAGTGCCTTCATCTTTCTCCTGCTCGGAATCCAGAATGGAGAAAAGCGTCTGACATGCGGCCATACCGCGCTGGAACTGCGCGTTGACGTTAGTCAGGGATTTCAGCGGGCGCATCAGCGCGATCATCGAAGAAAAGACCACGGTAATAGTACCGGCGGTCAGCGTTTCCATGACGCTTGGGAAGCTCGCCGCGTAGAGCACAAAGGCCAGCGCCAGAGAGGCAATCAGCTGAATGACCGGGTCGGAGATGGAGGACGCGGAGACCATTTTCATGCCCTGCAGGCGCATCTTATTACTGACCTTGTCAAAACGCTTGGTTTCAACCGCCTGACCGCCGAACATCAGCACTTCTTTATGCCCTTTGAGCATCTGTTCCGCGCTGGTGGTCACCTGCCCCATGGTGTTCTGCATATTCTTACTGATATTACGAAAACGCTTTGAAACCACCCGAATCGCCACAGAGACGATAGGCGCAAGCACGATAAGAATTAGCGACAATTGCCAGCTGTAATAGAACATCATGGCGAACAGGCCGATAATTGAGGCCCCTTCACGCACTACGGTTATCAACGCGCTGGAGGAAGATGAAGCGACCTGTTCGGAGTCGTAGGTGATACGCGACAGCAATGTCCCGGTGGACTGTTTGTCGAAGAAAGCGACAGGCATGCCCATCATATGACCGAACAGGCGGCGACGCATGGTCATCACCACTTTGCCGGAAACCCAGGAGATACAGTAGCTCGAGATATAGCTACTGATGCCACGCAGCACCATCAAACCGATCACCACCAGCGGCATCCATAACAGCACTGAGCGATCCGTTTTACCAAAACCATCATCCAATAACGGTTTAAGAAGCGATAACATGAAGGTATCACTTGCCGCGTTAAGCACCAACGCCACGGCCGCTACGATTAGCCCGGCTTTAAACGGCGCTATCATCGGCCAAAGTCGGCGGAAGGTCTGCCACGTGGAGAGATCTTTATCGTTCTGCATTCAATAAACCAGCTTATGTTGAAATAGCCGCATATTCTACCCGTTCTGCGCGTCCCCGCCAAACCACTGATGATACCAACGCGGTAAAAGTTGATCTCGTAAGCTATGGATTTGCCAACCTTCTGGAGAAAAAATAATCGTTATTTGCCCCGAGTGCGGCGTATCAAACCACCGATATCCCTGCTCACGATAGCGCTGCGCGACTTTTTGGGAAGGCATCTTCCATGCATTGTATCGCGCTGCCGAGGCGATAGCCGCCTCTCCCCCTACCCGCTGCAACAATGTCACGCCGGATGAAGTGTTGCTGCCGTGGTGCGGAACCTGAATAAGTGTAGACATAAGATGCTGCCAGTAATGGCTTATCATCTGCTGTTCGGCCGGGATTTCGATATCGCCGGTAAGTAAAACGCTACGCTTGCCGTCATCGACCCTAACCACACAGGAACCATTGTTCCCTTTATGCTCACCCGCAGGCAATGGCCAAAGCGCCTGAAATCGGAGCCCTCGCCAGCGCCAGGTTTCCCCTCTGCGACAGGGTAGATGCCCGCGCGCTTTAAGCGGACTACGAATAACGAGATTGGGCCACGCCTGAATAATCGCATTCAGGCCACCGCGATGATCAAGATGTTCGTGGCTCAATATTATGCCTTCCGGATGAAGACCGCGCCAGCGTAGCCAGGGTACGATAAGCCGCTCACCGCTATCGCCTCCCGGCCAGGCTGGGCCGGTATCGTACAAAATTGCCGCGCCCTGACGCTCGATGACCACCGCCAGCCCTTGTCCGACATCCAGCATCGTCACCCGCCACTCGCCCGGTGAGGCGGCGCGCCAGAAAGGCCAACTGAGTAGCGCCACGCCGCTAATACAGAGTAACGGCATCTGACGCCAGGCCTGAAAACGCCATACCAGAAGCGCCAGCCACGGCAGTAAACTGACCGCCAGCCAGCGTTCGTCAAGCGATACCCATCCCGCAGGCAAATGGCGTAAGAACCAGAATAAGATTGCCAGCAACCGATCGGCGAGTTGCCATAACGCCATTTCAAGCAATGCCGGACCGCTGAGATGCAGTAGCATGGCCGCTAAAATCAGCGGGACTATTAGAAATGTCACCAGCGGAACGGCAATCAGGTTCGCTATCAGTGATGTCAGACTAATACCATGGAACAGGGCTATCTGCAGCGGCGCCAATAATAGCATCAGGCCACACTGCAGGTGGCTCAGCGCCAGCAGGTGCCGCCACGGTGAATGACAGCGGTAAGGGCGAAGCGGCGCAAGCTGATACCAGAAAATCAACGCAGCAACCGCAAAGACCGATAACCACAGGCTTTCTGAAATTATCGCCAGTGGATCGGCCAGCAGTATTGCCGCAATACAACAGCAAAATATTTGCCAGGGCGACCAGCGCCTGGCCTGTAGCCGCAACAGACATCCTGCGGTTAAGGCCGCACAGGTACGTAGCGCCGGGGGTTGCATGCCGGTAAGCCAGGCGTAAAACAGCGCGCAACCTAACCCGGCAAGCAGCGGTATTCGCCAGCCTATCCAGCGGCACGGAAGAAAGAACTGTATTCCGCGAACCAGCAACCAGCCAAGTGACGCCCCCAGCGCAATATGCAGGCCGGAGATAGCCATTAAATGAGATGTCCCCGTCTCCTGCATTAACCTTTTTATCTCATCCGCAACCGCAAGGCGCTCCCCCATTCCCAGCCCCAGCATCACCGTTCTCCACGGATAATCTGCGAGTGATCGGTTCAACGAGGCCAGATAGCGAGCCCGGGAACTACAACGTGAATCAAGCGATGAGGCATTCAGAAAACGTCCGCTAAGCGGACGATGTTGAGCAAGGGCGTAGCGCTGGCTATCGAAGCCGCCCTCATTTAACTGCCCATGTACCGGACGAGCGCGGATGGTCATCAGCCAGCGCTGCCCAACGCAGCCTGCTGCAGGCAGTTCGCCGCCGTAGAGGGTGATCCCAACCGCGGGATATAAACGCCGCCCCTCAAGACGGATTATCTTACCTTGCCAGCTCGTCAGGCCATCACCGCCTACCAGCTCAATAACGGCCTGCCGGTTGCGGCCGGGAATGTGCTCAGTGGGCCACAGCGCCTGCCGGGCATGTAATATTCCCCACACGAGAAATAGCAACGTCAATGCGGCATACGTTGTGTAAGGTTTGCGCAGCGTTGCCATGATTATCGCAACGCCAATAAGACACCAAACGCTTAGCATATTCGGTAGTGCCGGTAGCCAAAGCAGCGGCGAAATTCCGATTATGGCGCAGCCTGCCAGATGTGGTAATCGCATAACACCTCCCTGTTATCGGGGAGTGTCAGACAATTCGCCGCCGCGATCATGTTGAAAAGAATGGCATTGCGTCGCGCTGTCCGGGAAATATTGTCTCTTGCTATCAGGTAACAAAAGTTTTGCGAGCGGACACGGAAAACAGGCATAAAAAAAGCACCCTCAGGTGCTTTTTTATTAAGTAAGTCTTTGCCTGATGAGGAAAAACTTACTCTTCGTAAATATTGGCGCGGTCGCGTAGTTCTTTCCCAGGCTTAAAGTGCGGAACGTATTTACCTTCCAGTTCCACTTTATCGCCAGTCTTCGGGTTACGCCCGGTGCGAGGTGCTCGATAGTGCAGAGAGAAGCTGCCGAAACCGCGGATTTCAATGCGCTCACCTTGAGCAAGCGTTGAGGCCATATGTTCCAGCATTTCTTTAACAGCATCTTCCACCGCTTTCGCCGGGATATGAGATTGCTGGCTGGCAAGTCTTTCTATCAATTCTGACTTGGTCATTTTTCCTCCGGTTTCCTTCAAGGCAAAGTTAGCTTACAGCTTAAACAAGGGCGGCCGTAGCCGCCCTTTGTGCTTGATTACAGGACGAATCCTGCAATCTGTCAAGTAAACTCGTCATTATTCAGACCGTTGTGGCCTGAATAACTAAGATTACTCGCCTTTAGCTGCTTTGAAAGCTTCAGCCATTGCGTTGTTAGAGAAGTTTGCATCTTCCTGTTTGTTAACAGTTGCGATTGCATCTTTCTCGTCAGCTTCGTCTTTCGCACGAACAGACAGGCTGATTGCGCGGTTTTTACGATCAACGCCGGTGAATTTAGCTTCAACTTCGTCGCCAACGCTCAGAACCAGAGTTGCATCTTCAACGCGGTCACGGGATGCTTCAGAAGCACGCAGGTAACCTTCAACGCCGTCAGCCAGTTCTACGGTTGCGCCTTTAGCGTCAACTGCAGTTACTTTACCGGTTACGATAGCGCCTTTCTTGTTCAGAGCAACGTAGTTGTTGAACGGATCTTCCGCCAGCTGTTTAACGCCCAGGGAGATACGCTCACGTTCTGCGTCAACCTGCAGTACAACTGCAGCGATTTCGTCGCCTTTTTTGTATTCACGAACTGCTTCTTCGCCTGCAACGTTCCAGGAGATGTCAGACAGGTGAACCAGGCCGTCGATGCCGCCGTCCAGGCCGATGAAGATACCGAAGTCAGTGATAGACTTGATTTTACCTTCAACACGGTCGCCCTTGTTGTGGGTTTCCGCGAACTGCTGCCATGGGTTAGATTTGCACTGCTTCAGACCCAGGGAGATACGACGACGTTCTTCGTCGATATCCAGAACCATAACTTCCACTACATCGCCAACGTTAACAACTTTGGACGGGTGGATGTTTTTGTTGGTCCAATCCATTTCGGAAACGTGAACCAGGCCTTCAACGCCTTCTTCGATTTCAACGAAGCAGCCGTAGTCGGTCAGGTTGGTCACGCGACCGGTCAGTTTGGTACCTTCCGGATAACGCTTAGCGATAGCTACCCACGGATCTTCGCCCAGCTGTTTCAGGCCCAGAGATACACGGGTACGCTCGCGGTCGAACTTCAGCACTTTAACAGTGATTTCGTCGCCAACGTTTACGATTTCGCTCGGATGCTTAACGCGTTTCCAGGCCATATCGGTGATGTGCAGCAGGCCGTCAACGCCGCCCAGATCAACGAATGCACCGTAGTCAGTGAGGTTCTTAACGATACCTTTGACTTCCATGCCTTCCTGCAGGTTTTCCAGCAGCTGATCGCGCTCTGCGCTGTTTTCGGATTCGATAACGGCACGACGAGAAACAACGACGTTGTTACGTTTCTGGTCCAGCTTGATGACTTTGAATTCAAGCTCTTTGCCTTCCAGGTGCAGCGTGTCGCGCACCGGACGAACGTCTACCAGGGAGCCCGGCAGGAACGCACGAATACCATTCAGCTCAACAGTGAAGCCACCTTTAACTTTGCCGTTGATAACACCGACTACAGTTTCAGCGTCTTCGTAAGCTTTTTCCAGCGTGATCCAAGCTTCGTGACGTTTAGCTTTCTCACGGGACAGCAGGGTTTCACCGAAGCCGTCTTCTACTGCATCCAGAGCAACGTCAACTTCGTCACCAACCTGGATTTCCAGCTCGCCCTGGGCGTTTTTGAACTGCTCAGCCGGGATGGCGGACTCAGATTTCAGACCAGCGTCAACCAGTACGATATCTTTGTCGATAGCAACAACAACACCACGAACGATGGAACCCGGGCGGGTTTCGATTTCTTTTAAGGATTCTTCAAATAGTTGAGCAAAAGATTCAGTCATGTTTAATCTTCAGGTTTCATATTTAACGTCCACCTGGCTCCGTGCCGGATGGGGTTGTTTAACATACCCGCTAACACTCCGTTGCTGCGGGGGTACTGCTATAATTCGGAGGCTCGCAACGCTTTGCCGCTTAACGGTTAAGCGATAGCCAGTTTTTCGCGCGCATATTGTAGCGCTTTTTCAATTACTTGCTCAATGCTTAGTTCAGTTGAATCGAGAACTAATGCATCAGCGGCCGGGACAAGCGGCGCCACGGCACGATTACGATCGCGATCGTCACGCTCTTTTATCTCGGACAAAAGACGTTCAAAGTTAACACTAAAACCCTTTTCCTGCAACTGTAGCAGGCGGCGCTGCGCGCGTTCTTCCGCCGACGCATCGAGGAAAATTTTAACCGGCGCATCAGGGAAAACAACGGTGCCCATATCGCGGCCGTCGGCAATCAGGCCTGGCTGCTCGCGAAAGGCGCGTTGACGGCGCAGCAGCGCTTCGCGAACGCGCGGGAAGGCAGCGACTTTCGAGGCGGTATTGGCCACTTCCTGGGTGCGGATCTCCGCACTCACATCCTCACCTTCCAGCACCACTTCCAGGTTGCCGTCAGCAGAAATAAAACGTACATCGAGATGAGCGGCCAGCGGAACCAGCGCCTCTTCTGACTCGACGTCAACATGATGATGTAAGGCCGCCAGCGCCAAAACGCGATAGATAGCGCCGGAATCCAACAGATGCCAGCCAAGCGCTTCCGCCATTGCCTTGCACAACGTGCCCTTACCCGCACCGCCAGGTCCATCAATGGTGATTACCGGAACATTTGCCGTCATCTTTATTCTCCTTTAGCAAGGCGCATGAATATAAACGCCGCGCATTATACGCATCAATGCGCCAGAAAGTGAGCATTGTGTGCAAATTACGGAATAGTAGAAATTAAATGTAGAAGAATTGCGCAATTATAGCGGGCTGGCGGAATACCAGCCCGGAAGATGACAAAGCTTTACCTTATCGGACGAGACAGAATTTACGCCAGGGTACTAATTCGCGCTAACTGCTCGAAATAGTCCGGGAACGTTTTCGCCGTACATTTCGGGTCAAGGATAGTGACTGGCGTTGCCGACAGCGCCACCAGCGAGAAGCACATCGCCATGCGGTGATCGTTGTAGGTACCGATTTCAGCAAATTTCAGCGTCTCAGGCGGCGTGATGCGAATATAGTCTTCACCCTCTTCCACTTCGGCGCCGACTTTACGCAGTTCAGTTGCCATCGCAAACAGACGATCGGTCTCTTTCACCCGCCAGTTGTAAATATTACGCAGCACCGTGGTACCTTTCGCAAACAACGCCGCGGTAGCGATGGTCATGGCCGCATCCGGAATATGGTTCATATCCATATCAACGGCATTCAACTCGCCGCGTGTACAGGCGATAAAATCGTCGCCCCAGACAACTGTCGCGCCCATTTTTTCCAGCACGTCGGCGAATCGAATATCGCCCTGTACGCTATTGCGGCCAATACCGGTCACTTTCACCGTACCGCCCTTAATAGCGCCGGCAGCGAGGAAGTAAGAAGCTGAGGAGGCATCGCCTTCCACCAGATAATCGCCCGGCGACTGATATTGTTGCCCACCGCGCACGACAAAGCGCTGATAGTTGTGGTTTTCAACGTTAACGCCGAAGGTTTTCATCAGGTGCAGCGTGATGTCGATATAAGGTTTAGATACCAGCTCGCCTTTAATCGCGATCGTCGTGTCCTGCGGCGCCAGCGGCGCAGTCATCAGTAAAGCGGTAAGGAACTGGCTGGAGACGCTGCCATCAACTTCCACCTGGCCGCCGTTGAAACCACCGCGCAGGCGCAGGGGCGGATAGTTTTCCTGCTCCAGATACTCAATTTGCGCGCCCCCCTGGCGTAACGCATCGACCAGGTGCCCTATCGGTCGCTCTTTCATTCGCGGTTCGCCGGTCAGCACAATATCGTTGTGGCCGAGGCACAACGCCGCTGCCAGCGGGCGCATCGCCGTACCAGCATTACCGAGAAACAACTCCAGCGCGCCGCTGGCCTGAAGCGGACCACCGTTGCCGGTGACTTCACAACGAGTGCGATCGGCAGACAAGGTGTAGTGAACTCCCAGGGCGTTAAGCGCATTGAGCATATGGCGAACATCATCGCTGTCCAGCAAGTTGGTCAGCACGGTGGTGCCGTGGGCTAATGCCGCCAGCAGCAAAGCGCGGTTAGAGACACTTTTTGACCCGGGTAGGTTTACGGTGCCATCAACGCGCGCAATGGGTTGTAACGTCAGGGATTCCATGAAACTCGACTCTCAAAAAAACAGAATAAAAACCCCGCAGACCGGCCGCGGGGATGAAAATAAGCGCTCAGCAATTAGCCGCGACGACGTTCGAAGTCCTGCATGAAGTCGGTGAGCGCCTTGACGCCGGCCAGCGGCATCGCATTGTAGATAGAAGCACGCATACCGCCCACCACGCGGTGGCCTTTCAGCGCATGCAAACCGGCCGCAAAAGACTCTTCAAGGAACAGTTTGTCCAGCGCGCTATCCGCCAGCTGGAACGGCACGTTCATCCGCGAGCGGTTGGCAGCGGCAACATCGTTACGATAAAAATCACTGTTATCAATCACGCCATACAGCAGGTCCGCTTTTTGGCGGTTGATTTTATCCATCGCGGCCACGCCACCCTGCTCTTTCAGCCATTTGAATACCAGCCCCGCCAGATACCAGGCGAAGGTCGGAGGCGTGTTAAACATTGAGTCATTGGCGTTCAGCACGGTGTAATCAAGAATTGATGGGCAGGCGACGCTGGCTTTACCCAGCAGGTCTTCACGCACGATAACCAGCGTCAACCCTGCCGGGCCGATATTCTTCTGCGCGCCAGCGTAAATCACGCCATAACGGCTGACGTCGATTTCATGGGACAGAATACTGGAGGAGTAATCCGCGGTGACGACGACATCTTTGTCAAAATTCGGCGTTTCGTGAATAGCGATACCATCGATGGTTTCATTTGGGCAGAAGTGCAAATAGGCCGCGCCCGGCGTCAACTGCCATTCGCTCATCGGTTTAACGGCTCGCAGGCCGTCAACGGTAGTTTTCGCATCGATAACGTTCGGCGTGCAGTATTTTTGCGCTTCTTTCACCGCACTTGCCGCCCAGTAACCGGCGTCCACATAATCTGCTGTCGTTTTATCACCCAGCAGATTTAACGGGATCCCGGCAAACTGTCCGCGACCGCCGCCATGACAGAACAACACTTTATAGTTGGAAGGGATATTAAGCAGATCGCGGAAATCCTGTTCTGCCGTTTCAGCCACCTGGATAAACTCCTTACCACGGTGGCTGATTTCCATTACCGACGTCCCCAGACCGTGCCAGTCGCACAGTTCCTGTTGCGCCAGTTTGAGAACTTCTGCCGGCAGCATTGCCGGGCCCGAACTAAAGTTATAGACCTGAGCCATTTCCCCTCACCACGTTGCTATATTGTCTGCACGCGAACCGTCGCGGGCATAAGTTATTCCTGTGGCTATCGGTTTTATCATTCAGTGACACACACCGCAACGAGTAAAACTAAGCGGCCCACAAACGAGGCCACCGTCACACAAAAGAATCAACCAGCTTGACGTCATTAAACCGACATAATCGCTGCGAGCAGATCGCTTTTTCCTCCCTCTTCCGCCGTCCATTCCGGATTTGGACTGACGGCATAAATAATTATCATCTACGTTCACAGGAAACGATCTCGCCGTAGCTCCCCCCGTCAACTCATTTAATACTTGAATATTATCTTAATTCTTCATGAATTATGTTTCCGCGAGAGCACCGTCATTTACCGTCGTATTTCCAGATCATTAAAATTTTCGAACCAGCCGATGAAGACTGGTATTAATCACTTTTAAAGGAATATTTATGCGTGAATTAACCTATAACGAAATGTCTGATGTGAGCGGCGGCTTTGGCCTGTTGTCCATTCCTGCGGCAGTTGGTTTACTGGTCAGCATTCCGACGATTGTCATCGGAGCGATAACCGGGCCCTTTACGCTGGGCGCAGGCTTCGCGGTAATGGCGGCAGGCATCGTCGGTACCAGTCTTGCCGGCGCGGCAATGATCGTTAGCATTTGTACGCCGATTCTGTAACTTGCTATGGCATGTGGAGTTTCTCCGCATGCCATTTACTTTTATGCATTGCCGCGGCTAACGACATAGCCACTTACCGGTAAAACCCGTATCATTGCGCATCCTGCCAACAATAAACGAATTGCTATGACCCAGACATTTATCCCCGGCAAAGATGCCGCCCTGGAAGATTCCATCGCTCGCTTCCAGCAGAAACTGCTCGACCTCGGATTTGATATCGAAGAGGCCTCGTGGCTGAATCCGGTACCACACGTGTGGTCCGTTCACATTCGCGATAAAGAGTGCGCGCTGTGTTTTACCAATGGTAAAGGCGCAACTAAAAAGGCGGCGCTGGCTTCCGCGCTGGGCGAATATTTCGAACGTCTGTCTACCAACTACTTCTTCGCGGACTTCTGGTTAGGCGATACCATCGCCAACGGTCCCTTCGTTCATTATCCGAACGAAAAGTGGTTCCCGCTGACGGAAGATGATGAAGTACCGGAAGGCCTGCTGGATGCCCGCCTGCGCGCCTTTTACGATCCGGACGATCAACTGACCGCCAGCATGCTCGTGGATCTGCAATCCGGCAACGACGAGCGCGGCGTCTGCGGCCTGCCGTTTACCCGTCAATCAGACGGCGAAACCGTCTATATTCCGATGAACATTGTCGGCAACTTGTACGTTTCCAACGGCATGTCAGCGGGTAATACCCCGAATGAAGCGCGCGTGCAGGGCTTGTCTGAAGTCTTTGAGCGTCATATCAAAAACCGTATCATCGCAGAGAGCATCAGCCTGCCGGAGATCCCGGCTGAAGTAATGGCGCGCTATCCGGGCGTCGTTGAATCTATCGCCAAACTGGAAGCCGAAGGTTTCCCGATCTTCGCCTACGATGGCTCTCTTGGTGGTAAATATCCGGTTATCTGCGTAGTCCTGTTTAACCCGGCTAACGGCACCTGCTTCGCCTCTTTCGGCGCCCATCCGGATTTCGGCGTGGCGCTGGAGCGTACTGTTACCGAACTGCTACAAGGCCGCAGTCTGAAAGATCTCGACGTCTTTACCCCTCCGACCTTTGATGACGAAGAAGTTGCCGAGCACGCCAACCTGGAAACTCACTTCATTGATTCCAGCGGCCTGATCTCCTGGGATATGTTTAAACAGGATGCCGACTATCCGTTCGTTGACTGGAATTTCTCCGGCACCACTGAAGAAGAGTTCGCCACCCTGATGGCTATCTTCAAAGCTGAAGATAAAGAAGTCTATATCGCCGACTACGAACATCTGAGCGTCTACGCCTGCCGGATCATCGTTCCGGGGATGTCCGATATTTATCCGGCGGAAGACCTGTGGCTCGCTAATAACAGCATGGGCGCACACCTGCGCGACACTATTCTCTCCCTGCCGGGTAGCGAGTGGGAAAAAGAAGATTATCTGGCGCTCATCGAGCAAATGGACGATGAAGGACTTGATGATTTCACGCGCGTCCGCGAACTATTAGGCCTGGCAACCGGCAAAGACAATGGCTGGTATACCCTGCGTATCGGCGAGCTGAAAGCGATGCTGGCCTTGGCCGGCGGCGACCTTGAACAGGCGTTGATTTGGACAGAGTGGACCATGGAATTCAATGCCTCCATCTTCAGCCCTGAGCGCGCCAACTATTATCGCTGCCTGCAAACGCTGCTGTTGCTTAGCCAGGAAGAAGAGCGCCAGCCGCTGCAGTACCTGAATGCCTTCATCCGTATGTATGGCGCGGATGCAGTAGAAGCCGCGAGCGCCGCTCTGAGCGGCGAAGCGCCGTTCTATGGCCTGCAGGCGGTCGATAGCGATCTGCACGCTTTCCCGGCGCATCAATCTTTACTGAAGGCCTACGAAAAGCTACAACGTGCAAAAGCGGCCTTCTGGGCCAAATAACCCTTTATAGGTAAAAAATAACGTACGGAGCCGACAGCGGCTCCGTTTTCTTATGATTTGTGCCAAAACCATGCCATTTTGTAGCCCATGAGTTAACTTTAAGTAAAAAACAATATTTGGTGATATTTAGATTGTTAATTTTAATAAAAATACTCCATTTTAATTAACCGTAAACAATGGTCACTCATGGAAATTTTCAACATTATTTGCAAATATTAAAATTTAGTTTTCCATTAAAAATCAAAAAGATAAGGCCACAACAGGCTAATTCCACACGCAAAATGGGCCTATGACTCCGGTAGGATATGATCTACATCAAATTCCCTTCTATAATGCTTTGTTAGTATCACACCGCCAACTTATATAAAGAGAGAGTTAGTGTGAAAGCTGACAACCCTTTTGATCTTTTACTCCCTGCCGCGATGGCGAAAGTCGCCGAAGAAGCAGGTGTCTATAAAGCGACGAAACATCCGCTGAAGACGTTTTATCTGGCGATTACCGCAGGTGTCTTCATCTCCATCGCTTTTGTGTTTTATATCACGGCGACCACCGGTACTGCCGCAATGCCTTTCGGGATTGCCAAACTTATCGGCGGGGTATGCTTCTCACTAGGTCTGATTCTTTGCGTTATCTGCGGTGCTGACCTTTTCACCTCTACCGTACTGATCGTCGTGGCGAAAGCCAGCGGGCGTATTACCTGGGGTCAGCTGGCAAAAAACTGGCTTAACGTCTATGTTGGAAACCTCATCGGCGCACTGCTATTCGTATTATTAATGTGGTTATCCGGCGAGTATATGACGGCCAACGGCGGCTGGGGCTTAAATGTTCTGCAAACTGCAGACCACAAAATGCACCATACGTTTATTGAAGCCGTCTGCCTGGGTATCCTGGCGAACCTGATGGTTTGTCTGGCTGTCTGGATGAGTTACTCCGGCCGCAGCCTGATGGACAAAGCGATGATCATGGTGTTGCCGGTTGCGATGTTTGTCGCCAGCGGCTTTGAACACAGCATCGCTAATATGTTTATGATCCCGATGGGTATCGTAATTCGCAACTTTGCAAGCCCGGAATTCTGGACCGCTATCGGTTCAACTCCGGAGAGTTTTTCTCACTTAACCGTTATGAACTTCATCACTGATAACCTGATTCCAGTCACTATCGGAAACATCATCGGCGGTGGTTTGTTGGTTGGGTTGACATACTGGGTCATTTACCTGCGTGGCGACGATCATCATTAATGGTTGTCTCAGGCAGTAAATAAAAAATCCACTTAAGAAGGTAGGTGTTACATGTCCGAGCTTAATGAAAAGTTAGCCACAGCCTGGGAAGGTTTTGCGAAAGGTGACTGGCAGAACGAAGTCAACGTACGTGACTTTATCCAGAAAAACTACACCCCATATGAAGGTGACGAATCCTTCCTGGCTGGCGCAACTGATGCGACCACCAAGCTGTGGGACAGCGTAATGGAAGGCGTTAAACAGGAAAACCGCACTCACGCGCCTGTTGATTTCGACACTTCCCTCGCATCCACCATCACTTCTCACGACGCGGGCTACATCGAGAAAGCGCTCGAGAAAATCGTTGGTCTGCAAACTGAAGCCCCGCTGAAACGTGCGATTATCCCGTTCGGCGGTATCAAAATGGTTGAAGGTTCCTGCAAAGCGTACAATCGCGAACTGGACCCGATGCTGAAAAAAATCTTCACCGAGTACCGTAAAACTCACAACCAGGGCGTTTTCGACGTATATACCCCGGACATCCTGCGCTGCCGTAAATCCGGCGTACTGACCGGTCTGCCGGATGCTTACGGCCGTGGTCGTATCATCGGTGACTATCGTCGCGTTGCGCTGTACGGTATCGACTTCCTGATGAAAGACAAATTCGCCCAGTTCAACTCGCTGCAGGCGAAACTGGAAAGCGGCGAAGATCTGGAAGCAACCATCCGTCTGCGTGAAGAAATTGCTGAACAGCATCGCGCGCTGGGTCAGATCAAAGAGATGGCGGCTAAATATGGCTACGACATCTCCGGTCCGGCGACTACCGCTCAGGAAGCTATTCAGTGGACCTACTTCGGTTACCTGGCCGCCGTTAAATCTCAGAACGGCGCGGCAATGTCCTTCGGTCGTACTTCCAGCTTCCTGGATATCTACATCGAACGTGACCTGCAGGCGGGTAAAATCACCGAGCAAGACGCGCAGGAAATGGTTGACCACCTGGTCATGAAACTGCGTATGGTTCGCTTCCTGCGTACCCCGGAATATGATGAACTGTTCTCCGGCGACCCGATTTGGGCAACGGAATCTATCGGTGGTATGGGCGTTGACGGCCGTACTCTGGTAACCAAAAACAGCTTCCGCTTCCTGAACACCCTGTACACCATGGGGCCGTCTCCGGAGCCGAACATCACCATCCTGTGGTCTGAAAAACTGCCGCTGAGCTTTAAGAAATTCGCCGCTAAAGTATCCATCGATACCTCTTCTCTGCAGTACGAGAACGATGACCTGATGCGCCCGGACTTCAACAACGACGATTACGCTATCGCATGCTGCGTAAGCCCGATGATTGTTGGTAAACAAATGCAGTTCTTCGGCGCTCGCGCTAACCTCGCGAAAACCATGCTGTATGCTATCAACGGCGGCGTTGATGAAAAACTGAAAATGCAGGTTGGTCCGAAATCTGAACCGATCAAAGGCGACGTCCTGAACTTCGACGAAGTTATGGAGCGCATGGATCACTTCATGGACTGGCTGGCTAAACAGTACGTCACCGCGCTGAACATCATTCATTACATGCACGACAAGTACAGCTACGAAGCCTCTCTGATGGCGCTGCACGACCGTGACGTTATCCGCACCATGGCGTGTGGTATCGCAGGTCTGTCCGTTGCTGCTGACTCCCTGTCTGCTATCAAATATGCGAAAGTTAAACCGATTCGTGACGAAGACGGTCTGGCTGTTGACTTCGAAATCGAAGGCGAATATCCGCAGTTTGGTAACAACGATGCTCGCGTCGATGACATGGCCGTTGACCTGGTTGAACGTTTCATGAAGAAAATTCAGAAACTGCATACCTACCGCAACGCTATCCCGACTCAGTCCGTTCTGACCATCACTTCTAACGTCGTGTATGGTAAGAAAACCGGTAACACCCCAGACGGTCGTCGCGCTGGCGCGCCGTTCGGACCAGGTGCTAACCCGATGCACGGCCGCGACCAGAAAGGTGCTGTTGCTTCTCTGACCTCCGTTGCTAAACTGCCGTTTGCTTACGCTAAAGATGGTATCTCTTACACCTTCTCTATCGTACCGAACGCGCTGGGTAAAGATGACGAAGTTCGTAAGACTAACCTGGCTGGTCTGATGGATGGTTACTTCCACCACGAAGCGTCCATCGAAGGTGGTCAGCACCTGAACGTGAACGTCATGAACCGCGAAATGCTGCTCGACGCGATGGAAAACCCGGAAAAATATCCGCAGCTGACCATTCGCGTATCTGGCTACGCGGTACGTTTTAACTCCCTGACTAAAGAACAGCAGCAGGACGTTATTACCCGTACCTTCACTCAGACCATGTAATTCCCTGTCTGACTGAAAAAGCGTACAATAAAGGCCCCACATCAGTGGGGCCTTTTTAACAAGTGATACCCTGCCCCAGCCTGCTTTGCCAGTTATCTATACTTTGGGTACCTGTCAAAACAGACTTAACACAGCCGGTTTGAGCTGTGCATCATAGGCCCTGGAGGGCCGAATCCGGAGATATCACCGCAATGTCAACTATTGGTCGTATTCACTCCTTTGAATCCTGTGGCACCGTCGATGGCCCAGGTATCCGCTTTATTACCTTCTTCCAGGGCTGCCTGATGCGCTGCCTTTACTGCCATAACCGCGACACCTGGGATACCCATGGCGGTAAAGAAATCACCGTTGAAGAATTGATGAAAGAAGTGGTGACCTATCGCCACTTTATGAATGCCTCCGGCGGCGGCGTCACCGCATCCGGCGGCGAGGCAATCCTGCAGGCGGAATTTGTTCGCGACTGGTTCCGCGCCTGTAAAAAAGAAGGCATCCACACCTGCCTCGATACCAACGGCTTCGTACGTCGCTACGATCCGGTGATTGACGAACTGCTGGAGGTCACCGATCTGGTGATGCTTGACCTCAAGCAGATGAACGATGAAATCCACCAGAACCTGGTGGGCGTCTCTAACCATCGTACGCTGGAGTTCGCGCAGTATCTGTCGAAGAAAGGGATTAACGTGTGGATCCGCTACGTGGTGGTTCCCGGCTGGTCTGATGATGACGATTCCGCGCATCGCCTGGGTGAATTTACCCGCGATATGGGCAACGTCGAGAAAATCGAACTCCTGCCCTACCACGAGCTGGGTAAACACAAATGGGTCGCGATGGGCGAAGAGTACAAGCTTGACGGCGTACATCCGCCGAAGAAAGAGACCATGGAGCGGGTGAAGGGTATCCTTGAGCAGTATGGTCATAAGGTGATGTACTAAACCGACAGCGGGCCGGAGGTGCTCTCACGACGGCCCGCAACTATAATAGAACCAATCCCGTCGATAACGCCACACTATGAACGCGATACCGTCTGCCCGCAGAAATATTCATTAATCAAAACGGACTACGCGCGGCCTTCGCCGCGCGCCAGATTGGTTACGCGTGTGCCACCGGCGTCGGGTGATGTCCGGCTTTGCGCAGCAGGGTCAGCAGATAGATAAACGATACGCTGGCGATCATGATAAACAGCAGATTATCCGAGAAGTTCTGCATCAACATCGCCGTCAGGGTCGGCCCCAGCAGGCTGCCGATGGTATAGCTCATCAGCAGCGCCTGGTTCATCGCTACCAGTTGATGGTGTTCAACCTTCTCGCAGGCCCAGGCCATCGCCACCGGATACAGGGTAAAACCCGAAGCGCCAAGCACAAAAAGCGCGGGAGCCATAGCAGCCTGGCTGAGCATCGCCAGACAGCCCAGAATGACCACAAAGACCTGCACGCGCAGCACCAGCAGACGGCCATAGCGGTCCGCCAGACGCCCTATTGGCCACTGCCCGAGGATCCCGGCGCTCACCATGACCGCCATCCAGAAACCAATACCGGAATCGCTGACGCCCTGGTGGTTCAGCCACAGCGGCATCAGGCCGTATAGTGAACCAAGCACGATACCGGAGATAATGCAGCCATTCACACCGTGGCGCGCCTGACGCAGTTTCAGCATCGGCCAGATACGTACCGTTTCATGCGGTTCGTCCGCCTGGCTCATAATACGCGTAAACAGCAGCGGCAATATTGCCGCCAGCGCCAGACCGGTAACCCACGGCAGCACGCTCATTAAATCGGTCGGTAATTTGCTGACCATCAGTTGACCCAACACGGTACCGACGTAATAGACCATCATGTATGCCGCCAGCAGTCGACCGCGGCTGCGGGAAGTACCGCTGCACACCAGGGCGCTTTCCACCACCACCCAGATCATCGCGCAGCCCACCCCGGCAATAAAACGCCAGCTCAGCCATGTCCAGAAGCCGAGCGTAATACCCAGGCCAACGCAGCCAACGGCAAAAATTAATGACGCCAGGTAATAGCTACGGTTAAACCCCAGACGTTTAATGACCCAACCGGCAAATAACGTGCCCACCAGGTTGCCGGTAAAATAAGAGGAGCCGACCATCCCAACCTGCCAGGTTGGCATATTTTCATGGGCGAGCCAGAGCGGGACAAGCGTATTTAAAACCGCGATTGCCAGCGTCAACAGAAGCAGGCCACAGAGCAACATTTGCACTGGGCGAGTGTAGATGGTCATGGGTGTTAACCGTGAGGAAGTTCAGATTTCGTGCGCATCATGACACCGCTGTAAACATTGTCAATCCGCCAGAATTCAGGCCTGACGCGGTTTTCAGGGCAACGATAGAAGTTTTTTATCCAGCGGAACGGTAACGGAATTATTCTTTATATTATTCCATTGTTTTTATTAATTTATTGGAAAACGAAGAAGGAAATATCAGTAGAAAAATTTCATCAATCAACCGCATTTTTTAATCACGCCGGAATAAACTTCCGGCGTGATTACTCGCGATTAACTGGCGATTGCCATACCGACGGTCATATGCAGACCATAGAATACGCCGCGACCAATCATCTCACCAACCAGCACCAGCGCAAACGCCAGGCCCAACAGCGGCAATGCGGGCTGATAACCTTTAAGCTGCGGTACAATCCAGCAGACCAGCGCCAGCACTAATGCGACCGTCCGCCATGCCATCAATGAACCATAATCCGGCACCAGCGCGGAAGCCTGTTGAATCGAACTATGGATAGTCGCCAACTCGCTGCCCTGGATTAGCGCGACGGTCACGCTAATCACCAACGCCACTAGCATAATCACCGGCAATAAACGCATCGCCCAACCATCTACGCCCGCGACACGCAGCAGCAGATAACCCAACAGCGGCCCGCCGAGAAACAGGGTCAGGAAGAAGTTGAGCGGCGTCCAGATGGTATACCAGGTGGGCACGGTATCGATGGTGTTATATACGCGGATCATCATCCAGACGAAGATGACGCCGAGGATCATGGTGACGACCAGCCACAGACTACGCAGCCCAGACGACAGTTTATTTACCACCGCCAGCAGCCAGCCAATACCACCGACGGCAAAGAAAAGCGCGCCGCTGGCTATTTCATTGCTTAACGATGATGCGCCAACGCGGTTCAGCGAATTGAACGCGCGCATAGGTGAACCAAGGTGCATGGTGGAGGCAATAAAGCCGATCCCCATCAGCACCCACAGCCCAAACATGCTCATTATCACCCGCTGCTGCTGCTCGCGCGAAAGTTCGCCCTTCATCAACGCCAGCGCGAGAACGATAAAGCCCCCGGCGACGCATTGGCCAAAGACCGTGAAAATCATCAACGGCCATTCATGCCATCCATTTCCCATTTCAGACCTCCTTCGGATTGGCCAGATAGCCGGTGGTATCCCCACACGGACGGCTGTTGGCGTTAGGTTTTATCACAATGCTCGGCCTGGTGAAGTGCGCTGAAGGCAGCGGCGCCACGGCGGCCAGCTGGCCGTGTTTTTCCCGCAGTTCGGCAATCGGCCCGAAGTCCAGCGCGCGTAGCGGGCAGGACTCGACGCAAATCGGTTTCTTGCCTTGTGCGACACGCTCGTGACAGCCGTCGCATTTGGTCATATGCCCTTCGGCGGCGTTGTACTGCGGCGCGCCATACGGGCAGGCCATATGGCAGTAGCGACAGCCGATGCACACCTCTTCATTGACCACCACAAAACCGTCTTCGCGCTTGTGCATCGCCCCGCTCGGGCAGACCTTGGTGCACGCCGGGTCTTCGCAGTGGTTACAGGCGATAGAGAGGTAATAGGCGAAAACGTTCTGATTCCAGACGCCGTTGTCCTCCTGCCAGTCGCCGCCGGCATACTCATAGATACGACGGAAGCTGACGTCCGGCGTCAGGTTCTTGTAGTCTTTACAGGCCAGCTCGCAGGTTTTGCAACCGGTGCAACGGGCGGAATCGATAAAAAATCCATACTGAGTTGTCATCGGTTACTCCTTACAGCTTTTCAACCTGGACGAGGTTGGTATGCGATGGGTTGCCTTTCGCCAACGGCGACGGACGTTGAGTCGTCAGCACGTTAATGCTGCCGGCCTGATCCACGCGTGAAGCGTCCGGGTTATACCAGGCGCCCTCGCCCAGCGCGACAACGCCCGGCATCATACGCGGCGTCACTTTCGCTTCGATATGCACTTCGCCGCGATCGTTGAAAATGCGAATGCGATCGCCGTTGGCGATGCCGCGTTTGTGCGCATCGATCGGGTTAATCCACATCTCCTGGCGGCAGGCTGCCTGCAGGACATCAACGTTGCCATAAGTTGAGTGGACGCGAGACTTGTAGTGGAAGCCCGTCAGCTGTAGCGGATATTTGGCGGACAACGGATCGTTGTAGTTTTCAAACCCCGGGGTGTAGATCGGCAGCGGATCGATCACATCGCCTTCCGGCAGTTCCCAGGTCGCGGCAATTTTGGCAAGCTCCTGGGAATAGATTTCGATTTTGCCCGATGGCGTAGTCAGCGGATTGGCCTGCGGATCTTCACGGAAGGCTTTATACGCCACATGATGCCCCTGCGGGTCACGCTGCTTGAAGATCCCCTGCTGGCGGAAAGTATCGAAATCCGGCAGTTCGGGAATCGCTTTACGCGACTGCTCATACAAATAGCGCATCCAGCCTTCCTGAGTGCGGCCTTCGGTAAACTTCTCCGCCACCCCCATGCGTTTCGCCAACTCGGTGGTCATCTCATAGATGGTTTTGCATTCGAAACGCGGTTTAATCGCCTGGTCGGCAAAGATGACGTAAGACATATTGCCGCAGGAGGCATCCAGCGCGAAGTCCATCTGCTCCGAGGCGGTACAGTCCGGCAGCAGAATATCGGCGTATTTCGCAGACGACGTCATGTGGCAGTCGATTACCACAATCATTTCGCACTTCTTATCGTCCTGCAGGATTTCGTGGGTGCGGTTGATCTCGGAGTGTTGGTTGATCAGGCAGTTACCCGCGTAGTTCCAGATCATCTTGATCGGTACATCGAGCTTATCTTTGCCGCGTACGCCATCACGCAGCGCGGTCATTTCCGGACCACGTTCAATCGCGTCGGTCCACATAAACATGGAGATGCTGGTCTCTACCGGGTTATCCAGCGTCGGCATGCGCTCGAAAGGCAGGCTATATGATCCTTCACGCGCGCCGCTATTACCGCCATTGATCCCAACGTTACCGGTCAGAATGGCGAGCATGGAGATGGCGCGGGTGGCGATTTCGCCGTTGGCGTGACGCTGCGGTCCCCATCCCTGGCTGATATACGCCGGCTTCGCCGTCGCAATCTCGCGAGCCAGTTTCACAATGCGCTCACGCGGGATCCCGGTAATGGTGGATGCCCACTCCGGCGTTTTAGCGATACCGTCGGAGCCCTGACCAAGGATGTAAGCTTTATAATGTCCATTAGCCGGCGCATCGGCAGGCAACGTTTTCTCGTCGTAGCCGACGCAGTATTTATCGAGGAAGGGCTGATCGACCAGATTTTCAGTAATCATCACCCACGCCAGCGCTGAAATGAGCGCCGCGTCGGTTCCCGGACGAATTGGGATCCATTCATCTTCACGCCCGGCTCCGGTGTCGGTATAGCGCGGATCGATAATGATCATGCGGGCATTGGATTTCTGCCGCGCCTGCTCAAGGTAGTAAGTGACCCCGCCGCCGCTCATGCGCGTTTCGCCAGGGTTATTGCCGAACAGCACCACTAACTGACTATTTTCGATATCCGACGGGCTATTGCCATCGGCCCAACCACCATAGGTGTAATTCAAACCAGCCGCAATCTGCGCCGATGAATAGTCGCCATAATGATTGAGATAGCCGCCGCAGCAGTTCATCAGACGAGCAATCAGGGTTTTACCCGGCGGCCAGGAACGAGTCAGAGTCCCGCCGAGCGTACCGGTTCCGTAGTTCAGATAGATAGATTCGTTGCCATAATCTTTAATCAGGCGCTGCATATTGCTGGCAATAGTGTCGAACGCCTCTTCCCAGCTAATTTGTTCGAATTTTCCTTCACCGCGTTTGCCGACGCGCTTCATCGGATATTTCAGCCGGTCGGGGTTATAGACGCGGCGGCGCATAGAGCGGCCGCGCAGACAGGCGCGAACCTGATGCAGACCGTCATAGTTATCGTCGCCGGTATTATCGGTTTCTACATACTTAATCGCGCCGTCAACCACGTGCATACGCAGCGGGCAACGGCTGCCGCAGTTAACGGTACAGGCGCTCCAGACCACTTTCTCACTGACTGGCGCCAGCGTATCAGCGGCGTGCGCAATACGCGTGAAGGGTAAGGTCAATGCGTTGCTGGCCATCGCCAGACCGCCTATCGCCGTGGTTTTCATCAAACCACGTCGGCTAACTTCGGCAGCCAGTAAAGCATCGGGGGCTTTGATTTTCATAGATACTCGCTTTGGTTGCTCACAATAAGCTGACAATCGTTATATAATTTTATATATATCGGATTTTATTGGCTTTTTATGCTGTATTAATCCAAAGGGAGTATCACCGGATTTACTGAGGGGATTATTGCCCGGTATCAATAAGGATATAAAAAAAGCGCCCGCAGGCGCTTTTAAGGAAAGAGCAGAAAAGATTACCCGATATACTCGAGGCCGCGCATATACGGGCGCAGGACTTCCGGGATCTCGATACGGCCATCGGCCTGCTGATAGTTTTCCATCACCGCAACCAGCGTACGGCCAACCGCCAGACCAGAACCATTCAGGGTGTGAACGAGACGAGTCTTTTTGTCGGACTTGCTGCGGCAACGCGCCTGCATACGACGCGCCTGGAAATCCCAGACGTTGGAGCAGGAAGAAATTTCGCGATAGGTATCCTGCGCCGGAACCCACACTTCGAGGTCATAGGTTTTACAGGCGCTAAAGCCCATATCACCGGAACACAGCGCTACCTTACGGTACGGCAGACCCAGCAGTTGCAGAACCTTCTCAGCGTGGCCGGTCATCTCTTCCAGCGCCGCCATAGAGTCTTCCGGACGTACGATCTGCACCATTTCAACTTTGTCGAACTGGTGCATACGGATCAGACCGCGAGTATCACGACCATAGGAACCCGCTTCAGAACGGAAGCACGGCGTATGGGCGGTCATTTTGATCGGCAGATCGTCTTCGTCGATGATTTCGTCGCGGACCAGGTTGGTCAGCGGCACTTCGGCGGTCGGAATCAACGCATAGTTGCTGCTATCGGCTTCTTCTTCCAGCGGACGAGTATGGAACAGGTCGCCGGCGAATTTCGGCAACTGGCCAGTTCCATACAGCGTGTCCTGGTTCACCAGATAAGGAACATAGTTCTCGCTATAGCCGTGCTGTTCGGTGTGCAGATCCAGCATAAACTGCGCCAGCGCGCGGTGCAGGCGGGCCAGTTGGCCTTTCATCACTACGAAACGGGAACCGGTTAGCTTAACGGCGGCGGCGAAGTCCAGCCCCCCGTGCATTTCACCCAGCGTAACATGGTCGCGCACCTCGAAATCGAACTGGCGCGGCGTACCCCAGCGGCTGACTTCAACGTTGTCGTTTTCGTCGCGGCCAACCGGCACGTCATCGTGAGGAATGTTCGGGATCGCCAACGCGATATCGCGAATTTCCGCCAACAGCGTTTCCAGCTCGGACTTTGCGGCATCCAGCTGTTCGCCAAGCTTGTTCACTTCCAGGCGTAATGGCTCGATATCTTCCCCGCGCGCTTTCGCCTGGCCAATGGATTTCGATCGGGAGTTACGCTCCGCCTGCAGGTTTTCGGTTTGAACCTGCAGAACTTTACGACGCTCTTCAAGAGCGCGCAGTTTATCTACATCCAGCTTAAAGCCCCGGCGTGCCAGTTTTTCTGCGACTGCGTCTGGCTCGGTACGCAGCAGATTGGGATCGAGCATGCTTATCCTGTGCTTATCGAATTTAAATAGGAAAAATGGCCGCAAACTACGGCCACGGAAATATAGGTAATAACCTTACCGCAACGCCACAATTAGCGGTAGCGTTTTATCTGGCTATTTTGATCCAGTTCGGCAAGCCAGGCGAGCTTTTCAGCGATTTTGCCCTCGAGCCCCCTGTTTGTTGGCTGATAATAGCGCGTTTGCGCCATTTCCTGCGGGAAATACTGCTCGCCGGCGGCGTAGGCGTTAGGTTCATCGTGCGCGTAGCGGTATTCCTGACCATAGCCCATCTCTTTCATGAGTTTGGTCGGCGCATTGCGTAAATGAACCGGCACGTCGTAATCAGGGCGATCGCGGGCGTCGGCCAGCGCAGCCTTAAAGGCGGTGTACACCGCATTACTCTTCGGCGCGCAGGCCAGATAAACAATAGCCTGAGCAATAGCCCGTTCGCCTTCTGCCGGCCCGACGCGGGTAAAACAATCCCACGCGGAAATGGCCACCTGCATAGCCCGGGGATCGGCGTTGCCGACATCCTCTGACGCGATAGCCAGACAACGGCGCGCAACATACAGCGGGTCGCCGCCCGCGGTAATGATCCGTGCGTACCAGTATAATGCCGCATCCGGGGCGCTACCGCGCACCGACTTATGTAACGCGGAAATAAGATCGTAAAAACGGTCGCCTTTATTATCAAAACGCGCGCTACGCTCGCCGGCAATTTCAGTAAGCAGTTCGGCTTTCAGCACTCGCTTGCCCGAATCGTCGCTTTCAGCCATATCGGCCATCATTTCTAACGTGTTCAACGCCCGACGCGCGTCGCCGTTGACCAGTTCGGCAATCGCCTTGCGAGTTTCATCTGGCAGGACAATATCTTGCCCGCCGTAGCCGCGCGCTTTATCGCCCATCGCCTGGTTAAGCACCTGCTCGATATCATCCGTGGTCAGCGACTTAAGTAAATAGACGCGGGCGCGGGAAAGCAAAGCGGAATTAAGTTCGAATGACGGGTTTTCGGTCGTCGCGCCAATAAAAGTAATGGTGCCATCTTCGATGTGCGGCAGAAAGGCGTCCTGCTGACTTTTATTGAAACGATGCACTTCGTCTACAAACAGGATAGTGCGCCGACCGGCGTTGCGGTTTTGCCGCGCGCGCTCGATAGCTTCGCGGATCTCTTTGACGCCAGAGGTGACGGCCGAGATACGTTCGACATCGGCATTGGCGTAGCGTGCAATCACTTCCGCAAGGGTAGTTTTACCGGTGCCCGGCGGCCCCCACAGGATCATCGAGTGCAGATGCCCGGCCTCAATCGCCCGCGGTAGCGGTTTACCCGGCGCCAGCAGGTGCTGCTGGCCAATGTACTGCGCTAAATTTTCTGGCCGCATACGGGCGGCCAGAGGTTGAAACGCGTTATCGGAAAAATCGAGCGAAAAGTTGCTCACATTCGCCTCTACTTACGTTGATCGTCCACCGTCACCCCTTGCGGCGGTGTAAAAGTGAACTTAGATGCGTCGACGGCGCCATTCTGCTGCGACTTCAGCTGGTAGCTGCTGCGCTGATCGTCTTGCTCAACAGCGCTGAACTGATGGATAGTGCCGTCACGGCCCACATTGATTGTGAACTGCTTCAGGTTGCCGTTACCGCTTTTCGGCGTCAGCACAAAATCATCGCCGTTTTGCTTGATGTTGTATTGCTGCCAGTCCGCTGACTGGTTGCGGGCGATCAGCATGAACGGCGTGTTGCTGGTCGCGTTTTTCAGCCAGGTCGCGGTTGCCTGCTCGACAAACGGGTTGTAGAACCACAGCGTTTTCCCATCCGATACCAGAATACTTTCATCCGGCTGGGTCATATGCCAGTTGAACAGATTCGGGCGTTTCACCCACAAATCGCCCTGCCCGTCCTGCACGGCATTGCCGCTTGCGTCGGTCACTTTCTGAGTGAAGCTGGCATGGAAGCTGCTAACTTTATCCAGACGGCTTTTTAAGTCGCCGGCAGCGTCTGCCCAAACCTGGCTTACCACGAAGCCAGACAATAATGCACAGGTGATGGCAAGTTTCTTCATTGTTGATCCTTATTGTGCGTCACTCCCGACGCGGGAGCCTGTTCTGTCTCTACTGTAGAGCCGTTGATAACAACGGAATAGCAGAACAGGCTGATTTTGCGCTTATTTACCGAACTTTGCACTTACTCGAAGGGCGGCGGCGCCAGGACTTCACGGTTACCATTATGGCCCTGCTCACTGACGATCCCCTGGGCTTCCATCTGCTCAATGATACGCGCCGCGCGGTTATAGCCGATGCGGAACTGACGCTGTACTCCGGAGATCGAGGCTTTGCGTTTCTCGGTCACGAAGTTGACCGCCTGGTCGAACAGCGGATCCAGCTCTTCGCCGCCATCAAAGCCGCCACTACCGCCTTCGCTTTCACTGTCGGAGGTAATGCCGTCAACATACTGCGGACGACCGCGCGCTTTCCAGTCCTGAACCACGGCGTGTACTTCCTGGTCACGGACAAACGCGCCATGCACGCGAACCGGCATCGTGGAGTTAGGCCCGGAATAGAGCATATCACCCATACCCAGCAGCGATTCTGCGCCGCCCTGGTCAAGGATGGTGCGCGAGTCAATCTTGCTTGATACGGTAAAGGCGATACGCGTCGGGATGTTGGCCTTGATAAGACCGGTAATCACGTCAACTGACGGACGCTGGGTCGCCAGCACCAGGTGAATACCCGCCGCGCGCGCTTTCTGCGCCAGACGCGCAATAAGCTCTTCTACCTTCTTACCGACGGTCATCATCAGATCGGCGAATTCATCCACCAGTACCACGATATACGGCAGTTTTTCCAGCACCGGATGTACGGCATCCATGCTGTCGCCCGGTTTCCAGTAAGGATCCGGGATCGGACGTCCCATACGCGCGGCTTCAGCGATCTTCTCGTTGTAGCCCGCCAGATTACGCACGCCCAGCGCCGACATCAGCTTATAACGGCGTTCCATTTCGTTGACGCTCCAGCGCAGCGCATTAGCGGCGTCTTTCATGTCGGTGACCACTTCCGTCAGCAGATGCGGGATACCTTCGTACACCGACAGCTCAAGCATTTTCGGGTCGATCATGATGAAACGCACGTCTTCCGGCTGCGCCTTGTAGAGCATGCTGAGGATCATGGCGTTCACGCCAACCGATTTACCAGAACCAGTGGTACCGGCAACCAGCAGATGCGGCATTTTCGCCAGATCGGCCACCACCGGATCGCCGGCGATATCTTTACCCAGCACCACGGTAAGCGGCGATGGGTTCTCGCGGAATTTCGGACAATCGAGCACTTCGCGCAGGTATACGGTCTGGCGTTTTTTGTTCGGTAATTCCAGGCCGACGTAAGGTTTACCCGGAATGACTTCCACCACACGCACCGCCACGGTCGACAGCGAACGCGCAAGGTCGCGCGACAGGTTAGAGATTCGCGCGGCCTTCACCCCAGGCGCGAGGTTCAGCTCGAAGCGGGTGATCACCGGGCCAGGCGAGTAGTTCACCACATCCGCTTTGATGCGGAAATCGGCGAGACGCGCTTCGACCAGGCGCGCCATCTGCTCAAGCGCAAAGGTATCAACAGGTTCAACTTCGCTCGGCGGCGGCGTCAGGAGATCCAGCGACGGCAGCGGAGTCGTCGGTCTTTGCAGCGGACGGCTGTCGCCGTTACGCATCAGCAATGGATGAATAAGGCTATCCTGTGGCTGCGGCGCGGGCGGCTGATAACCCTGCGGAGCAACCGGCTGTTGCTGCTGCACTGGCTGTTGAGCAGTCTGATAAGCCTGCGGCTGCGGCGCTACCGGCTGATGGTGTACGGGCGGCTGCGCAGGTTGATAACCCTGCTGCGGCGCGGCTGCCGGTTGTTGGTAGTGCTGAGCCGGTTGCTGGGGCTGCACTTCCGGCGTCGGCATAAACAGCGGCTCGCTCGGACCATCATTGACCAGCGTTTTCATCGGCGAGAACTCATAGTCCGCCGGTGAGAAAGGATTGGCTCCCGGCGGCTGCTCGCTGGCATAGCGCTGCTGCTGGGTCGCGGCAAACTGGCGAGCCAGTTCCGCTTCAGCGGCTGCGTCTTCGTCCTGCTCATCGCTTTCTGACTCCCAGGACTCGCCATAGCGCTGTTGCTGGGTTGCGGCAAACTGGCGCGCCAGCTCGTCTTGTTCCAGCGCATCGGCTTCTTCGTCGCTCAACGGCTCGTTATCGTAATGCTGTTCCAGCTCGGCCCGACGCGCGCGCTCTTCAGCAATACGCTGAGACGGCAGCTTAATGCCATAGGAAGCAAGCTCCCGACGCGTCGGCACGCGAACGCGATTCGGGCGCGGCAATTTCGGACCGATGCCTTCTTTAACCTGTACCCGCGGGCCGCTGGATGCCGGGCTGAAAACTGGCGCTGCGTCGGCGGCGGCTGACGCCGCTGAAGCGGCTGCGGCTGCGCTGCCAGACGTCGTGGCCTGATGAACGCCAGCGGCGACGGCGGTCACAGCGGCGGCATCGACGGACGGCACGGATGGGGCAGCCGGGGCGGTTATCGGTTTGGTTGCTACCGGGCTCGCCGGTTCAGGGATTGGCTGATACCAGGACTCCAGCAACTCACGCTCGCGCGCACGTTTCTCTTCGACTTCCTCGAAGTAGTACATCGGCGGGCGTTTAGTTTCTTCCTGAGGCGCTTCAGGCTCAGCGGCAGGCGCCGGTTCCTGATGGTAAACAGGCTGTTGAACAGCCGGTTCAGGCTGATAAACCGGCGGCTGCTGCGGCGCGTACTCAGGCTGATACACCGGTTGCTGCGGATGCGCAGTTTCCGGCTGGTAAACCGGCGGCTGCTGCGGCGCGTATTCCGGCTGGTACACCGGCTGCTGCGGATGCGCGGCTTCCGGCGGGTAAACCGGCGGCTGCTGCGGCGCGTATTCCGGCTGGTACACCGGTTGCTGCGGATGCGCGGCTTCCGGCGGGTAAACCGGCGGCTGCTGCGGCGCGTATTCAGGTTGATACACCGGCTGCTGCGGATGGGCGGCTTCCGGCTGGTAAACCGGCGGCTGCTGCGGCGCGTATTCAGGTTGATACACCGGCTGCTGCGGATGGGCGGCTTCCGGTTGATAAACCGGTGGCTGCTGCGGCGCGTATTCCGGTTGATACACCGGCTGCTGCGGATGGGCGGCTTCCGGTTGATAAACCGGTGGCTGCTGCGGCGCGTATTCCGGCTGATACACTGGTGGTTGCAGGTGGGCAGCCTCCGGTTGATATGCCTGCCCTGTCCCCTGCTCCGCCCATGCCTGCGGCACAGCTGCAGCGGCGGAAGCCGCGCCGATCGGGTCGGCAACCGTATGGCCATTCAGTAGTGGATCGTAAGGGTCTAAATCGCCAGGACGCGCAGCGCTGGCGCCTGAGAACAGGACATCATCGGCCGCGACAGGCGCGCCGCTGGCGCTATATTGTACGGCTTCCGCATCATCCATACGTTTACCGGAGAACAGTGCGGCATCCGTTTTACGCCCCATCGGGTTGGCGAATTTTTCCGCCAGACGCTTACGACGCGCTAACGCGCTACGCAAAATGCGGGCACGACGCGATTCCCGCGGCTGCGCGGTATCGTCGTCGTCTTCATCTTCATATTCTTCATCTTCATATTCGCCTTCATCAACCCAGGTATCGTCCCGACGGGTACGATTACTGGCAAAGGTCAAAATAGAAAGGATAGCGCCGCCGAGTTTCTCGGCAATGCTGACCCATGACCAGCCGGTGAACAGCGTTAAACCTGCGGCCCAGATGCATAGCAGAGCGATTGTACCGCCGCTGCTGTGCAGCAAAGGTTGCAATGTGGTGCTAAGCAGGCTGCCAATGACGCCGCCGGAGGCAAAGTACCAGATATCATCGGCGTTGATCGCCGCCAGACCGCAGGAGGTGAGAATGAGCGCCAGCGCGCCGATCAGGCGCAGCGAAACAGCAAAGTAATCGACGTATTCGTCATTTTCCTGATGACGCCATGCAAACCAGCAGCCGCCGATGATAATCACGGGGATGGTGTACGCCATTACGCCAAAGATGAAAAATAGCGTGTCCGCCAGCCACGCTCCGGGCATGCCGCCCAGATTATGGATAGGCTCATGCCAGGCGGTCTGTGACCAACTGGGATCGGATGGATTAAAGCTCAGTAATGCCGCCATCAGCCAGATGGCAAAAAGAGAGCAAAGGATGAGTAACGCCTCAAGAACGCGGCGCCCGCTGCTTAGCTTCGTTAGTTTGACTTCTTTGTCTTCGGTGTATTCCTGGCTCAAGAAAGGCTCTCCAGGTATCAGGCAATTTCCTGCCTGCTGCTAAAACGGACAACAGCGCCGGGTCTCCCCGGCACTGTTGCTGTATGGATTAACAGGAGTGTAATCAAACTACGTCGATTTTGCACCTGTTCCGTGTTAGCGCGTCTTGATTACCAGACGATTACTCTGCTTGACTTCTTCCATAACCACGTAGGTACGGGTGTCGTTTACGCCCGGCAGGCGCAGCAGGGTTTCGCCCAGCAATTTACGATACGCTGACATGTCCGGTACGCGGGTTTTCAACAGATAGTCAAAATCACCGGATACCAGATGACACTCTTGAATTTCTTCAAGTTTTTGCACTGCGGCGTTAAATTGCTCAAACACATCCGGCGCACCACGATTCAGAGTAATCTCAACAAATACCAGAAGTGATGCATCCAGATAATGCGGGTTGAGCAGCGCCGTATAGCCCTGAATAAAACCCTGTCTTTCCAGTCGACGCACGCGCTCAAGGCAAGGCGTCGGAGAAAGTCCCACCCGTTTGGAAAGCTCGACGTTGGAAATACGCCCGTCTTTTTGCAGTTCATTCAGAATGTTACGATCGATGCGGTCGAGATCTTTGCCAGGGCGTTTCTTGCTATCTACCATTATTATTGTCTCTCTGTATTCCTTCCCTACTCCTGTTCTGACTCTGCGCCTTCACTGCCAGAGCCCATCCCGTTATTACCCGTACGACGTTGAGTAACCCAGGGGTACGTGAGAAGCCCGTTGCCTGATGGCAGTCACCGACATCACGCATGGCGTCTGTCCACACCATGCGTAGATTTCGCTGACCCGGATAAAAATGGCATTTGCGTGCATGAACATTCGCCACACGCTAAACACTGCTTTTCTTCTTCCATGAATGTTTTCGCAAAAGCACAGGGGATTGTCAAAGCAAAACATCGATTTTTAGTACAAGATGCCAGATATTCATCATCAACCCCCTCTGAATCTCATGTTTTCATCTTATAATCAGGGCGCTAACAGTAGAATTAATTATATTTTCCGCTCGTTAAATCGCCAATTCATCGGCGGGTTCTATTGCACATATCGTTAACAAAATCGCTACGCTCTTTTTTTACGCCCGCAAATTCCCTACAATCCAGCGCAATGTATGCCAATAAAATATGGGGATCTCATGGGCACAGCCAAACACAGTAAACTGCTTATTCTAGGTTCTGGACCTGCAGGATATACCGCGGCGGTCTATGCTGCGCGCGCAAACCTGCAGCCGGTGCTGATCACCGGCATGGAAAAAGGCGGTCAGCTGACCACCACCACTGAAGTGGAAAACTGGCCAGGCGACCCAAACGATCTGACCGGTCCGCTGCTCATGGAACGTATGCACGAGCATGCCACCAAGTTCGAAACTGAAATTATTTTCGATCACATCAGCAGCGTCGATCTGCAGAACCGTCCGTTCCGCCTGGTCGGCGACAGCGGCGAGTACACCTGTGACGCGCTGATTATCGCTACCGGCGCTTCCGCCCGCTATCTGGGTCTGCCTTCTGAAGAAGCGTTTAAAGGCCGCGGCGTCTCTGCCTGCGCCACCTGCGACGGTTTCTTCTATCGCAACCAGAAAGTCGCGGTTATCGGCGGCGGCAACACGGCGGTTGAAGAAGCGCTGTATCTGTCCAACATTGCTGCTGAAGTGCATCTGATCCACCGTCGCGACTCCTTCCGCGCGGAAAAAATCCTCATCAAACGCCTGATGGATAAAGTGGAAAGCGGCAACATTGTCCTGCACACCGATCGCACACTGGAAGAGGTCACAGGCGACCAGATGGGCGTCAGCGGCCTGCGTCTGCGCGATACCAAAAACAGCGATAACGTTGAGACTCTGGAAGTTGCCGGCCTGTTCGTCGCCATTGGACACAGCCCGAACACCGCTATCTTTGAAGGTCAGTTAGCGCTGGAAAACGGTTATATCAAAGTACAGTCCGGCATCCACGGCAACGCCACGCAGACCAGTATCCCTGGCGTCTTCGCGGCAGGCGACGTGATGGACCATATCTACCGTCAGGCGATTACCTCCGCCGGTACCGGCTGTATGGCCGCACTGGACGCGGAACGCTACCTGGATGGTTTAGCTGACGCTTGCAAATAATCTTTACAAGTCAGTAACAAAGGTAAAGAAGGCGACGAAAAGTCGCCTTTATTTTTGCCTCGTTGTAACATTGCCGTGCCCAAAAATCTCATAACGACACCTGCTAAGCGCGCAATGAATAAAACCCGTCAACAAGAGTTAACCCGCTGGTTAAAAGAAAAAAGCATTATCTCCCGTCGCTGGTTGATGATTTCTCGCCTGCTGGGCGTCGTGAGCGGTCTGTTGATCGTCGCTCAGGCGTGGTTCCTGGCGCGAATACTTCACCGAATGATTATGGAAAATATCCCGGCGACGGCGCTGCTGCTGCCGTTTACCTTGCTGGCGCTGGTGCTGATCCTGCGCGCCTGGGTGGTGTGGCTACGCGAACGCGTCGGCTTCCACGCCGGCCAGCATATCCGTTATGAAATTCGCCGCCAGGTGCTGGACCGCCTTCAGCAGGCGGGCCCGGCCTGGATTCAGGGAAAACCCGCCGGCAGTTGGGCGACGCTCATCCTTGAGCAAATCGATGATATGCATGATTACTACGCGCGCTATCTGCCGCAGATGACGCTGGCCGCCTGCGTGCCGCTGCTAATTGTTATCACTATCTTCCCCAGCAACTGGGCTGCCGCGCTAATTTTGCTCGGCACCGCCCCGCTGATCCCGCTCTTTATGGCGCTGGTAGGGATGGGCGCCGCCGATGCTAACCGGCGTAACTTCCTCGCCCTCGGTCGCCTTAGCGGCCACTTCCTTGACCGCCTGCGCGGCATGGAAACGCTGCGCCTGTTCAACCGCGGCGAAGCGGAAATCAATAATATTCGCGACGCATCGCAGGATTTCCGCCAGCGGACGATGGAAGTCCTGCGTCTGGCCTTTCTTTCCTCCGGCGTGCTGGAGTTCTTTACCTCGCTTTCCATCGCGCTGGTGGCAGTCTATTTCGGTTTTTCCTACCTCGGCGAGCTCGACTTCGGACACTACGGCGTCGGCGTCACGCTGATGTCCGGTTTTTTAACCCTGATTCTGGCGCCGGAGTTTTTCCAGCCGCTGCGTGATTTAGGTACATTTTACCATGCCAAGGCGCAGGCCATTGGCGCCGCGGATAGCCTGAAGACCTTTATGGAAACTCCGCTGGCGCAGGCTCAAAGGGGCGAGAAAACGCTGAGCGATCATGAACTGATTCGCCTTGAAGCCCGCGATCTGATAGTCAAATCACCGGATGGCAAAACGCTGGCAGGCCCGCTTACTTTCACCCTGAACGCCGGAGAACGTGTGGTACTGGTTGGCCAGAGCGGCTCCGGTAAAAGCTCGCTGCTGAATACGCTGACCGGCTTTCTTCCCTATGAAGGTTCGCTACAGGTCAACGGCGTCGAGTTGCGCGATCTCGATGCTGAACGCTGGCGTCGGCTAATTAGCTGGGTCGGACAGAACCCGCAGCTGCCCGCCGCCACTCTGCGGGAAAACGTGCTGCTGGCGTGGCCAGAAGCCACGGAAGCGCAGCTACAGCTGGCCCTGGATAAGGCCTGGGTTAGCGAGTTTATCTCCCAACTGCCGCAAGGTATTAATACCCCGGTTGGCGATCAGGCTGGTGGCCTTTCGGTCGGCCAGGCCCAGCGAGTTGCCGTTGCACGCGCGCTGCTGGTACCGTGCCGCCTGTTGCTACTGGATGAACCAGCAGCCAGCCTTGATGCCCATAGCGAACAGCGTGTCATGCAGGCGCTATCTAACGCGTCGACCGAGCAGACCACGCTGATGGTCACTCACCAACTGGCAGGACTGGTCGACTGGGATGCTATCTGGGTAATGCAGAATGGTCAGATTGTCGAGCAAGGCGACTATGCGCAGCTTTCTGCCGCCGGCGGCGCGTTTGCCTCACTGTTAGCCCATCGCCAGGAGGAAATTTAAATGCGCGCACTATTACCCTATCTGGCGCTATACAAACGCCACAAATGGCTGCTGACTCTCGGCGTGGTGCTGGCTATCGTCACTCTTTTGGCAAGTATCGGGCTGTTGACGCTTTCCGGCTGGTTCCTGTCTGCCTCCGCCGTGGTCGGGGTCGCCGGCATTTACAGTTTTAACTATATGCTGCCCGCCGCGGGCGTTCGCGGCGCGGCGATTATTCGTACCGCCGGCCGCTACTTTGAGCGTCTGGTAAGCCACGACGCCACTTTCCGGGTATTGCAGCATCTGCGCGTCGCCACGTTTAGCAAACTACTGCCGCTCTCTCCCGCCGGGCTGGCGCGTTTTCGCCAGGGCGAGTTACTCAACCGCATCGTGGCTGATGTCGACACGCTGGATCATCTCTATCTGCGCGTGATTTCGCCGCTGGTTGGCGCGCTGGTGGTCATCCTGGTGGTAACCATCGGCTTAAGCGTACTTGACGTCACCCTGGCGCTGACGCTTGGCGGCATTATGCTGGCGACGCTACTCCTGCTGCCGCCGCTGTTTTACCGTGCCGGTAAACCGACCGGGGAGCAGATCACCCAGCTCCGCGGGCAGTATCGCCAGCAACTCACCTCCTGGCTACAGGGGCAAGCCGAGTTAATGCTGTTTAATGCCAGCGATCGCTACCGTAAACAGATGGAAAAAACGGAACAGCGCTGGCAAGAGGCGCAGCGCCGCCAGGCTGAGCTCACCGCCCTATCGCAGGCGCTGATGCTGCTGATTGGCGGCATCGCGGTGATCGCCATGCTGTGGATGGCATCCGACGGCGTTGGCGGTAATAGCCAGCCGGGGGCGCTCATCGCCCTCTTCGTTTTCTGCGCCTTAGCGGCATTTGAAGCGCTGGCACCGGTCACCGGCGCCTTCCAGCATCTCGGCCAGGTCATCGCGTCAGCGCGTCGCATTACGCAGATCACCGAGCAGCAGCCCGAAGTGACGTTCAGCCAGCAGGCGCCGCAAAGCATCTCCCGGGTAGCGCTTACCCTGGACGAGGTAACCTTCCGCTATCCGCAACAGTCGACACCGGCGCTGAACGATATTTCGCTACAGGTCGCGGCGGGTGAGCATATCGCCATTCTTGGCCGTACCGGCTGCGGTAAATCGACTCTGCTACAGTTATTGACCCGCGCCTGGGATCCGGCCAGCGGCCAGATTCAGCTAAATGGTCAGCCTCTTAGCGATCTGTCGGAAACGACTCTGCGCCAGGCGATGAGCGTCGTACCGCAGCGAGTACATCTCTTCAGCGCGACGCTGCGCGATAATCTGCTGCTTGCCGCGCCGCAGGCCAGCGACGGCGAGCTCAGCGATACGCTCAAGCGCGTCGGTCTCGACAAACTGCTGGAAGATGGCGGCCTGAATAGCTGGCTCGGCGAGGGCGGTCGTCAGCTTTCCGGCGGCGAGCTACGTCGACTGGCTATCGCCCGCGCGCTATTGCACAATGCGCCGCTAATGCTGCTTGATGAGCCTACCGAAGGCCTCGATGCGACAACGGAAAGCCAGATCCTTGATTTACTTAGCGAAGTGATGCGCGATAAAACCGTGTTGATGGTCACCCACCGCCTGCGTGGACTGGCGCGGTTTAATCAGATAATAGTCATGGACAACGGACAAATTATTGAGCAAGGTAGTCACGCAGAGCTGCTGGCGAAACAGGGCCGCTATTACCAGTTTAAGCAACGTCTGTAAGCTATTATTGTCAACAATTGCTGGTGCGTATTGAGGTCAAAAATGCGTCTGGTTCAGCTCTCTCGTGACTCTATCGCCTTCCCTTCCCCGGAAGGCGCCCTGCGTGAACCAAATGGCCTGCTGGCGCTGGGCGGCGATCTGAGTCCCGCTCGCCTGCTCATGGCCTATCAGCGCGGTATTTTTCCATGGTTTTCTCCCGGCGACCCTATTTTATGGTGGTCGCCCGACCCACGTGCCGTGCTGTGGCCGGAGCAATTCCACTTTAGCCGCAGCATGAAGCGCTTTCATCAACGCTCTCCCTATCGGGTGACGCTTAACCACGCCTTCGGCCAGGTTATCGAGGGCTGCGCCAGCCATCGTGATGAAGGCACCTGGATCACTCCCAGCATCGTTCAGGCCTATCACCAGTTACATGAACTCGGTCATGCTCATTCAATAGAAGTGTGGGATGAGGAGACGCTGGTCGGCGGCATGTACGGCGTGGCGCAGGGGGCGCTGTTTTGCGGCGAATCGATGTTCAGCCGGGCGGAAAATGCCTCTAAAACCGCGCTGATGATCTTCTGTCAGGCTTTTGCCCAGGATGGCGGTAGATTAATTGACTGTCAGGTACTTAACGCGCACACCGCCTCTTTAGGGGCGATTGAAATTCCGCGCCGCGATTATCTCGATTACCTTTCCGTATTACGCACCTACCGCTTACCGGAGCGATTTTGGGTACCACGGGTGCTATTTACCGGTAATGGATAAATGTTTTCAGCACATTTCTTAGCGTGGTGGTATAATTGCGCGGTAGAGTAGCTTCTGCCTGTTGCCCCGCCGCCGTTTGGGAATAATAAGAGTCAGATAACGCCCATCGTTCTGTCACTGCCCTTTACGTTTGCGCCTGTCATGTGGTTTCACCGCGTGTATTCCGGGCAATGCGCCAAAACTACTTCGGCGATTTATACCCGTCATGTTTTAAGCTACAGGCGCTGGCTGCGCGTAATTATTTATCGCCAGCCTGCGACGCGAACTGTTTTGGGTATACGTAAAACTTTACATACTTGATGAACTTCGGCATTATCTTGCCGGTTCAAAACTACGGTAGTGATACCCCAGAGGACTAGATGGCCAAAGAAGACAATATTGAAATGCAGGGCACCGTACTTGAAACGTTGCCTAACACTATGTTCCGCGTAGAACTGGAAAACGGTCACGTGGTAACTGCGCATATTTCCGGTAAAATGCGTAAAAACTACATCCGCATTCTGACGGGCGACAAAGTGACTGTTGAGCTGACCCCGTACGACCTGAGCAAAGGCCGCATTGTCTTCCGTAGTCGCTAATTGTTTCCGCCGCTAAGGCGTCAGATGCTGAAGGCCGGGCAATGCCCGGTCTTTTCATTTCTGCCTACCGCGCCGATTTACTCAGCCATCTCTTTAGCTATCGGTAGGGTATTGTTTAGCGCTTCTTTCGGCACATGGGCACTCAGTTTATCGACACCGATAAAGTCTGAGGCAAAGCCGGAATACACCATTAAGCCATAATCGGTAGTAATAGTTTTCTCCGTCATATAGTTTTGTGACTGGCTCATGGTGTTAATTTTCTTTCCCTTCTCCATTTTTACCAGCATTCCTGCCCCTTTGAGCAACAGGGCGCACGCGGGAATTTGCTCCTCTTTGCGTTTTTCCGCAGGCACATCGACGCTGCGAGAGTGCACATATTTATCCGAACCGGCGGGAAAATAAGCGTGATAGGTTGACTGCCCCGAGATTTTGACCAGGTAAAACGGGCTATCAGCACCGCTAAAGCGGTAGCTACCCGTCATATCCGGACATTGCGCCAGAGCATTAAAAGAAAGCAGCACCAGCGAGGCGCAGCACGACATTTTTGCACATTTCATCATTTCGTCCTTGTGGTTACATCCATCCGTTTTAACGCTAATAAAAAAAGACCGGGCTGTCACCAGCCCGGTCTTTATCACTGAACAATTCAGAATTTATTTAATGCGCCGCTTCCGGTTTGTGCTTTTGCGCGCTGTGGAAGCCGTAAGTCAGCACGTTATTAGCTTTATCCAGCTCAACGGTGACCTGACCGCCGTCCACCAGCGAACCAAACAGCAGCTCATTCGCCAATGGTTTCTTCAGGTTGTCCTGAATCACCCGCGCCATTGGACGCGCACCCATTGCCCGGTCATAGCCTTTCTCAGCCAGCCAGTCACGCGCTTCCTGACTCACTTCCAGCGACACGCCTTTCTGATCCAGCTGTACCTGCAGCTCGACGATAAACTTATCGACCACCTGATGGATCACGGTCGTAGAGAGGTGATCGAACCAGATGATGTTGTCGAGACGGTTACGGAACTCCGGCGTAAAGATCTTTTTGATCTCTTCCATCGCATCGGTACTGTTATCCTGCTGGATAAGACCAATCGATTTACGCTCGGTTTCACGCACCCCGGCGTTGGTGGTCATCACCAGCACCACGTTGCGGAAGTCCGCTTTACGGCCGTTGTTATCGGTCAGCGTACCGTTATCCATCACCTGCAGCAGGATATTGAAGACATCCGGATGCGCTTTTTCGATCTCATCAAGCAGCAGCACCGCGTGCGGATGTTTGATCACCGCATCGGTCAACAGCCCGCCCTGATCGAAACCGACGTATCCCGGAGGCGCGCCAATCAAGCGGCTAACGGTATGACGTTCCATATACTCAGACATATCAAACCGCAACAGCTCAATGCCCAGCGCTTTCGCCAGCTGCACGGTGACTTCGGTTTTCCCTACCCCGGTCGGCCCGGCGAACAAGAAAGAACCAACCGGTTTATGCTCATGGCCAAGCCCGGCACGCGCCATCTTGATCGCTTCAGTCAGCGCTTCAATCGCCTTATCCTGACCGAAGACCAGCATTTTCAGGCGATCGCCAAGGTTCTTCAGCGTATCGCGATCGCTGCGGGAGACGCTCTTCTCCGGAATACGCGCGATGCGCGCAACCACGGACTCGATATCCGCCACATTGACCGTTTTCTTGCGTTTGCTGACCGGCATCAGCCGCGCCCGTGCGCCCGCTTCGTCAATCACGTCAATCGCCTTATCCGGCAAATGACGATCGTTGATGTATTTCACCGCCAGCTCGACCGCCGCACGTACCGCTTTGGCGGTATAACGCACATCGTGGTGCGCTTCGTACTTCGGTTTCAAGCCGTTGATGATCTGCACCGTCTCTTCGACAGAAGGTTCGGTCACGTCGATTTTCTGGAAACGACGCGCCAGCGCGCGATCTTTTTCAAAGATGTTGCTGAACTCCTGGTAAGTCGTGGAGCCAATCACCCTGATCTTGCCGCCGGACAGCAACGGTTTGATAAGGTTAGCCGCATCAACCTGACCGCCCGAGGCTGCGCCTGCGCCGATGATGGTATGGATCTCATCGATAAACAGGATGCTATTGGTATCCTGCTCAAGCTGTTTCAGCAGCGCTTTAAAGCGTTTTTCAAAATCGCCGCGATATTTGGTCCCAGCCAGCAGCGAACCGATATCCAACGAGTAAATGGTGCAATCCGCCATCACTTCCGGTACGTCGCCCTGGACGATACGCCAGGCGAGCCCTTCCGCAATCGCGGTCTTGCCGACGCCGGATTCACCCACCAGTAGCGGGTTGTTCTTACGGCGGCGGCACAATACCTGTATGGCACGCTCCAGCTCTTTATCGCGGCCAATCAGCGGATCGATGCCGCCCACGCGCGCAAGCTGGTTAAGATTGGTGGTGAAGTTTTCCATACGATCCTCCCCGCCTGCTTGCTCTTCGTTACCCGGCTGGCTCGCGTTGTTTTCCGAAGGCTGGCTGGGCTCGTCTTTACGCGTGCCGTGAGAGATGAAATTCACCACATCAAGGCGGCTGACTTCATGTTTACGCAGCAGATAGGCGGCCTGCGACTCCTGCTCGCTGAAAATCGCGACCAGTACGTTGGCGCCGGTCACTTCGCTGCGACCGGAGGATTGGACGTGAAAAACCGCACGCTGCAGCACGCGCTGGAAGCTTAGCGTCGGCTGGGTGTCTCGCTCTTCTTCCGTTGCCGGAAGGACGGGAGTGGTCTGTTCGATGAAGGCTTCAAGTTCCTGACGCAAAGCGACCAGGTCCACGGAACAGGCTTCCAGCGCTTCGCGTGCCGAGGGGTTGCTGAGTAAAGCCAGCAACAAGTGCTCGACGGTCATAAATTCATGACGGTGCTCGCGCGCTCTGGCGAAAGCCATGTTTAAACTGAGTTCCAGTTCTTGATTGAGCATAGGCACCTCCCCCAATTTTCATGCCTGTAATCAGGCTTTCTCTAGCGTACACAGCAATGGATGCTCGTTCTCCTTGGCGTACTGGTTCACCATAGCGACTTTGGTTTCCGCAACTTCGGCGGTGAAAACGCCGCAAATCGCCTTACCTTCATAGTGAACCGTGAGCATCAGTTGCGTTGCACGTTCTACATCATAAGAAAAGAATTTTTGTAACACGTCAATAACAAACTCCATTGGAGTGTAGTCATCATTGACTAATATCACTTTATACATAGATGGTGGTTTAAGCGCATCACGAACTTCGTCTTCTACCAGTTGATCGAAGTCCAGCCAATCTCTCTTACTCATCGTCAATGTTCGTCATCGGTTGCTGTTGCCAACAGGCCGCGGCCTGTCGATGATCTGAGGTTATGCACGTTACAAATCTACAATAGATCATAGATAACTATCATCTATTGCTTCCATCCGCGACGCCTGTCACATTCCCCAGCAATAGCGTTAACTGCTTCAAATTTTGACGCATTTTTCACCGTCCACCCTCGTCAATTGCTTGACGCATTTCCGTATTTCTCTAAATTGTACTGGCGAGAGTTGGCGAGCAATTGTACAACTCGTGACTCCCCTACCGGTTCATTCCATCTTACTTATAAAGATTTACGAAGGATGTCGAAGTATGGAAATGGGTACTGTTAAGTGGTTCAACAATGCCAAAGGGTTCGGTTTTATTTGCCCTGAGGGCGGCGGCGAAGACATTTTCGCCCATTACTCCACCATCCAGATGGATGGTTACAGAACGCTAAAAGCCGGGCAATCCGTTCGGTTTGATGTTCACCAGGGGCCGAAAGGCAATCACGCCAGCGTGATTGTTCCTGTGGAAGCAGAAACGGCTGCATAACTCTTTTGCTTCATTGTGTACATCCTGCTAATAAAATGCCAGTCCTTCTGACTGGCATTTTTATCTCATTACTCCCGCGCCAACGCATCCACCGGGTCTAATCGCGCCGCATTACGCGCCGGCAACCAGCCAAACAGCACCCCGGTTAACGTCGAACACAAAAATGCGGTCAACAGCGCCAGCGGCGAAAAACCGATTTCCCAACCGGGTAAGAACAGTTGCAGAATGAACGCGATCATCAACGACAAACTCACTCCGATGGCGCCGCCCACCAGGCAAACCAGTACCGCTTCAATAAGAAACTGCTGCAGTACATCCCGGGCCCGGGCGCCAACCGCCATGCGGATACCGATTTCACGGGTGCGTTCCGTGACTGACACCAGCATGATATTCATTACCCCAATCCCGCCGACGACCAGCGCGATCACCGCCACCAGGGTCAGGAACAGCTGTAAAGTATGTGTGGTCCTTTCCGCCGTTTTCAAGATGCTGTCCATATTCCAGGTGAAAACATCTTTTTTGCCATGGCGGAGTTCCAGCAACCGCACCAGCTGCTGCTCAGCGGCGGCGCTATCGTAGCCCTCCTGCACGCGGACGGTTATCGAGTTAAGCCACGATTGCCCCATCACCCGTCCGGCCATAGTGGAATAAGGCAGCCAGACGCGGAGAATTTTGCTGCTGCCGAACATCGATTGTTTCTCATCGGCCACGCCGACAATCGTCGCCGGCATATTACCGACCAAAATCACCTCGCCGACCACTTTTGCTTTATGGGGGAATAACTGGCGACGGGCGTTGCTATCCAGCACCACCACCTGCGCCCGGCTATTCAGCTGCAGCTCATTGAACGTATTTCCCTCGCTGAACGTCATGCCGTAAACGTTGAAATATTGCGCGCCAACGCCTTCGGCGCTGGCAGCCACGTCGATGTTATTGGCGCGCAGGCGCAGGCTTTTCGATACCGCCGGCGTTGCGGAGCTCACCCACGGCTGTTTTTGAATCGCCAGCAGATCGTCATATTTTAACGCCTGCTGATAACGCGGATCGTCGTCGCCGAAATCTTTGCCGGGATAAACATCGATGGTATTGGTGCCAATGGCGCGAATATCGGCTAAGACCAACTGTTTCGCGGCATCGCCGACGACTACGATAGAGACTACCGAAGCGATACCAATGATGATGCCAAGCATGGTGAGCAGCGTACGCATTTTATTCGCCGCCATCGCCCGCCAGGCCATCACCAGCGCCTCGCGAAAACCACCGCTGAACTGACGCCAGATGGAAGGCTCCGCACGGTTTTCGGCGCGAAGCACGCCGCCTTTCTCCAGCGATAACGGCGGTGGGTTACGCACAATTTCACCGTCGCGCAGTTCGATGATTCTTTCGGCCTGCGCCGCGACCTGCGGGTCGTGGGTGACGATAATCACCGTATGCCCTTGCGCCTTAAGCTGATGCAGGATGGCCATGACCTCTTCGCCTGAGCGGCTATCCAGCGCCCCGGTCGGTTCATCGGCGAGAATCACCTCGCCGCCGTTCATCAGGGCGCGGGCGATACTCACGCGCTGCTGCTGGCCGCCGGAGAGCTGCGAAGGGAAGTATTCCGCCCGCTCGCCCAGCCCCAAACGAGAGAGCAAATCGCGCGCGCGTTCAAGGCGAACCCGTCGTTCTTTACCGGCATAGATGGCAGGAACCTCGACGTTTTGCGCCGCCGTCAGATGCGACAACAGATGGTAACGCTGGAAAATAAAACCGAAGTGCTCACGGCGTAGCCTGGCCAGTTCATCGCCGCTCAAATGCGCCACGTCGACCCCGGCAACCTGATAGGTGCCGCTGGTGGGCTTATCAAGGCAGCCAAGGATGTTCATCAGCGTTGATTTACCGGAACCGGAAGCCCCAACGATTGCCACCATTTCCCCGGCGGCAATACTGAGGGTGATGCCCTTTAGCACTTCAACTTCGCCGTCGCCCGAGGGGTAACTGCGGCGAATATCACGCAGTTCGAGCAGCGTCGTCATTTTGCCGCTCCGGGCGTGCTTTCGCTGATAATGACCTCATCGCCCTCTTCCAGCCCTTTCGCCACCGCCACATCGGTATCGTTACGCGCGCCGATAACAATTTCACGCTCTTTCACTTCCCCGTTGCGCAGCAGACGCACGTTGTAGCGGTTATCGCCGATGGCGTCGCCCAGCGCGCTGAGCGGAATAGTAATCACATTTTTCACTTCCGCCAGTTGGATATGCACCTGCGCGGTCATCTCAAGACGCAGGATCCCCTGCGGGTTAGGGACTTCAAAACGCGCATAATAAAATATGGCATCATTGACCTTTTCCGGCGTCGGCAGAATATCCTTCAGCGTACCTTCGTAACGGGTCAGGGGGTCGCCGAGTACCGTAAACCACGCCTTTTGCCCCGGCTTAAGATGGATTACGTCCGCTTCCGAAACCTGGGCCTTCACCAGCATGGTACTGAGGTCAGCCAGGGTCAGAATATTCGGCGCCTGCTGGGCGGCAATCACCGTTTGCCCCTGCAGGGTGGTAATTTGTGTCACTTCGCCGGACATCGGCGCCAGGATGCGCGTATAGTCGAGGTTGGTTTTCGCGGTGTCGAGGGTCGCCTGGTTGCGCTTGATCTGCGCCTCGATGGTGCCGATTTGCGCCTCTTTCACCGCCACATCGGTGGCGGCGGTATCCAGATCCTGGCGTGATACCAGCTGGCGCTGCGCCAACTGTTGCTGGCGCGCTAAGGTTACCTGCGCAAGCTTACGTTCGGCCTGCGCCTGTTTAAGCTGCGCCCGCAGCTCCATGAGCGTCGCTTCGACTTCTTTAATCTGGTTTTCAGCCTGCTCCGGGTCGATAACCCCCAGTAACTGGTCCTTCTGTACTTTATCGCCAATATTGACGCGCAGCGTCTTCAACTGGCCGCTGACCTGCGCGCCGACGTCGACTTTACGCAGCGCATCTAACTTGCCCGTCGCCAGTACGCTCTGCTGCAGATCGCTTTTACGCGCCACCAGCGTTTGATACTGCGGCAACGGCGCGTTCAGAATCCGCCACCCCCAGATAGCCGCAATAACCACCACCAGCGCCAACAGCCACCAGACTTTCCTGCGTTTTCCATTCAATGTCATAAAAAATTCCTGATCTATTCCCCGCAGCCCGGAGGATGATTCTAACGGAAGCGGCGGCGAACAGAAGCCAGAATTTTAGCAATGCTTAATGTTTATTGATGTTGGGCTGCGGCTTTGTCTTGCGGCGTAACATGGCACGGTTTTCGCCGCTGGGCTAATCAGCGCGCCCGCGCGCCAGCCACAGCACGCGGGAAAACATCTTTTTCAGCAACGTCGGGACGGCGTCAATTCCCCGCCGCCCAGCCTCCATCGCGACCTCTATCGCCAGATCGGGTTTCGATGAACGATGTATAGCTTTAGTGATCACCCGGCGCATGTTCATCGGCATATTATCCGGGATCTGCGCCACCCGATGATAAACATCGTCGAACCCCTGACGATACATAAAGTGTTCCATATCCATCGCCGGAAGCATGGTTAAGTGCACGCGTTCCAGTTCGTTATCGTTGTTGAGTAGCCCGCGCACCGTAGCGGCATACTTCTTACCGGCCTCATCGCCGTCAACCAGCACATGCCATTCAATCCCCATCCGGCGGGCGAATTTAATCAGCGGCTTAAGTCCGGACTGGGCAAACTCGATAACCTTCACCCCTTCAGCGTCGAAATGATGCCCGCACTGGCGCGCCAGTTCGTTGATAACCCAGGTTTCCGTTTCGCCTTCCACCAGCAACCAGCAGCGGGCGAACAGCGATGACGCGCGGTTGAAGCGAATGTGAAACGCAATGCGGCGACTATCTTCCGCATTCATCCCGCCGGGACCGAGCCGCCACGCCGAGACGCGGGACGATTCACGTACCAGCCGACACACCTGTTCAACCGGCGTTAACGACAAAAGTTCGCCGGAATTGGTTGTGGTGACTCGCTGCAACGGCAACAGATTCAGTAAATGCCAGGCGACCGAAAGCATGATCGGATGCAGACGCGTTTCCGGGTCCTCAATCAGCAGCAGCGGCCGCGCATCGCGATCGAGGCGGACGGTCCCCTTCGCCTGCAATAAAGTGGAGAACAACCCAAGCAGGATCACCCGGTGACTACGACCGCCGGGTTTATCAATCATTCGGTTAATAATATCGAGATAGCGCCAGCTGCGTTGTTCATCATGAGAACGTCGGCGCATCAGGCGATTGCGGCTTTGCGCGCTGCTCTGCTCGGCGAAATAATGTTCTAGCAGTTGCACCATCGCCGACAGCCCTTCGCGGATTTGCCCATCGGTGAGATTTTGCGGGTGATTGACCAGCTCGCGGGAGAGAAAATCCAGCTGCCGGGCGGTAATTTCAATTTGCGGTGAATGCGGCACGGTACCGTTGTGAATTCGGCGCATAAAGCGGGCGTCGCGCAGGCGCAGCACCGGCATCAGGCGTACCAGGTGGCGCGCCAGATCGTCAATATCATGCAGCTCCAGCGCCTCTCCCTGGCAGTTAATAAAACTACGCAGGGTCATCACGCTGCCGTCATCCGCCAGCTCGCCCTCAAGGCGATAGAAAATACGCTGATAGCCGTCATCGCACGGCACCCAGCAATCGCTAAGCGGACGAAAGCGGCGCACGCGATGGCGCCCGGGTTCATTCTCGCGGAAAGTTAAAATGATATGTAGATGATGCTCCCGCCCCTGAATATCGCCGGGGGGAAACCAGAAGTCATCGCGCACGAAATGGTACAGGTCAAACTCAGGCGATAAAAGCAGCGTCAGAGCGTCCAGCAGGCTGGATTTACCCCATGCGTTTTCGCCGATTAGCACATTGTTTTGCTCGAGCATCAACGATAAACGGTTGATACCGCGAAATCCGACGATCTCTACACGCTCAAGATGCATATCCCCTCCGCCTGGCCCACATTCTCCTTCAGTAATCAGCAGTATAGCGAGGCGCAGACGACATGGCACCCCCTGCTTCCCACGCCGACAATGGAATCCAGAAGCAAATGAGTTTGTAAGGTATCGGCTCTTGATTTCATATAATTAATAAATTAATTCATCTTCGGTAGTAGTTTATTTTTCAGCGTTGTGTTCTACACTTGCATAAATCATGCATGGTGAAAGGAAAATCATCTCATTGCTCTAAATCAAATTACATCAATTTATTTAACTAGTCCGAGGGTGGCGTTCGTCCCTAAAATAGCGACGCTTTATTTTTATCGTCATCCTTTGCGTCGATAAATAAAGACCGGCACGTCATAACGTGTTCGTTTACATTATTATTTGAGGTGGTTATGTTCAGAAAATTAGCAGCAGAGTGCTTCGGCACATTCTGGCTCGTATTCGGCGGCTGCGGCAGCGCAGTGCTGGCAGCAGCGTTCCCGGAATTGGGAATTGGTTTTGCCGGCGTCGCCCTGGCCTTCGGTTTAACCGTATTAACCATGGCTTTTGCCGTGGGTCATATTTCCGGCGGTCACTTTAACCCGGCGGTAACTTTAGGTCTGTGGGCCGGCGGTCGTTTCCCGGCTAAAGACGTCATCGGTTATATTATCGCCCAGGTGGTCGGCGGTATTATTGCCGCCGCGGTGCTGTACGTTGTCGCCAGCGGTAAAGCCGGTTTTGACGCTGCCGCGAGCGGCTTCGCTTCAAACGGTTTCGGCGAACACTCCCCGGGCGGCTACTCGATGCTGTCCGCTATCGTTATCGAAATCGTGCTGACCTGCGGATTCCTGCTGGTTATCCACGGTGCGACCGATAAAAACGCCCCGGCGGGCTTTGCGCCGATCGCCATCGGCCTGGCGCTGACCCTCATTCACCTGATTAGCATTCCGGTCACCAACACGTCCGTAAACCCGGCGCGTAGCACCGCGGTCGCTATCTTCCAGGGCGGCTGGGCGCTGCAGCAGCTGTGGCTGTTCTGGGTGATGCCAATCATCGGTGGTATCCTCGGCGGCGTGCTGTACCGCACCCTGCTCGAAAAACGCGACTAATCCTCGCAAGAAGCCCGGCGATGCCGGGCTTTTTCTTTTTGCCGACAGCTTTACTCGGCCTGGCGAATTGGGTAGTGTCATTGGCGCTATTCTTAATTTGCAAGGACCTTGCCGTTCATGTTTTCGGGACTATTAATCATTCTGCTGCCGTTGATTGTCGGCTATCTGATTCCTCTGCGTCACCCTTCCGCACTGAAACTGATTACCCGGCTGCTTAGCTGGATTGTTTACGTCATCCTCTTTTTCATGGGGATTAGCCTTGCCTTCCTCGATAATCTCAGCAGCAATCTGTTATCAATACTGCATTACTCCGCGGTTAGCATTGTGGTAATTATTCTGTGCAATATTGCAGCACTGCTATGGCTGGATAAAAAAATGCCGTGGCGGGTTAAGCATCGTCCTGAAAAATTACCCTCGCGCCTGGCGATGGCTCTCGAGTCGCTGCAGCTGCTTGGCGTCGTGCTAATTGGTTTTCTGCTGGGGTTAAGCGGCCTCTCTTTTTTACAACATGCGACCGAAGCCAGCGAATATACTTTAATTTTCTTATTATTCCTTATCGGTATTCAGCTACGTAATAATGGAATGACATTACGGCAAATAGTCCTTAATCGTCGTGGCATGATTGTCGCGGTAGTGGTCGCAGCCAGTTCATTATTTGGCGGAGTGATTAATGCCCTTATTCTTGGTCTGCCCATTAAAACCGGTCTGGCGATGGCGTCCGGATTCGGCTGGTACTCCCTTTCGGGGATCCTGATGACCGAATCCTACGGCCCGGTCATAGGCAGCGCCACATTCTTTAACGATCTGGCCCGTGAGCTGCTGGCTATTATGCTGATCCCGGGCATGGTAATGCGTAGCCGCTCCACCGCGCTTGGGCTGTGCGGCGCAACCTCGATGGACTTTACTCTGCCGGTGCTACAGCGCTCCGGCGGCGTGGAAATCGTGCCTGCAGCCATCGTACACGGTTTTATCCTCAGCCTGCTGGTGCCGGTGCTGATGGCGTTCTTCTCAGCCTGATCCCCCTGTGGCGGTAGATCCCTACCGCCAAAATTGCGCTAAATCAATCTCCCTTTAAGTTGTATCAGAAATACCTTTTCTCCGTACAGACACAGGCATAACCTTAAACATGTATCTAAAATATAACTTTAAAGGGTGTGATCATGTTTTGTGTGCAATGTGAACAAACTATCCGTACGCCGGCAGGAAATGGCTGTTCTTACGCGCAGGGTATGTGCGGTAAAACCGCTGAAACCTCCGATTTGCAGGATCTGCTGATTGCTTCGCTGCAGGGGCTCTCCGCATGGGCCGTTAAGGCACGTGAATATGGCATCATCGATCATGAGGTGGATAATTTCGCCCCGCGCGCGTTCTTCTCTACTCTGACCAACGTGAACTTCGACTCGCCGCGTATCGTCGGCTACGCCCGTCAGGCGATCGCGATGCGCGAGGCGTTGAAAGCGCAATGCCTGAATATTGACGCCAACGCCGCCGTCGACAGCCCGGTCGCCGATCTGCAGCTGGTTAGCGATGATCTGGGCGATCTGCAACGTCAGGCGGCGGACTATACGCCAAATAAAGACAAGGCCGCGATCGGTGAAAATATCCTCGGCCTGCGCCTGCTGTGCCTGTACGGCCTGAAAGGCGCTGCGGCCTATATGGAACACGCGCACGTGCTCGGCCAGTACGACAACGACATTTACGCCCAGTACCATAAAATCATGGCGTGGCTGGGGACCTGGCCTGCCGATATGAACGCTCTGCTGGAATGTTCGATGGAAATCGGCCAGATGAACTTCAAAGTGATGAGCATCCTCGACGCCGGTGAAACCACGAAATATGGCCACCCGACGCCGACTCAGGTCAACGTTAAAGCCACCGAAGGTAAGTGCATCCTGATCTCCGGCCACGATCTGAAAGATCTTTATAACCTGCTGGAGCAGACCGAAGGTACCGGCGTTAACGTCTATACCCACGGCGAAATGTTGCCGGCGCACGGTTATCCGGAACTGCGTAAGTTCAAACACCTGATCGGCAACTACGGCAGCGGCTGGCAGAACCAGCAGGTTGAATTCGCCCGCTTCCCGGGCCCCATCGTAATGACCTCCAACTGCATCATCGACCCGACCGTCGGCGCTTACGACGATCGCATCTGGACCCGCAGCATCGTCGGCTGGCCGGGCGTCAACCATCTGGAAGGCGAAGATTTCTCCCCGGTTATCACCCAGGCGCAGCAAATGGCCGGCTTCCCGTATAGCGAAATCCCGCATCTGATCACCGTCGGCTTCGGCCGCCAGACGCTGCTCGGCGCGGCGGATACGCTGATTGATCTGGTCAGCCGTGAAAAACTGCGCCACATCTTCCTCGTCGGCGGCTGCGACGGCGCGCGCGGCGAACGTAACTACTTCACTGATTTCGCCACCAGCGTACCGGACGACTGCCTGATTTTAACCCTCGCATGCGGTAAATATCGCTTCAACAAACTGGATTTCGGCGATATCGAAGGCTTGCCACGTCTGGTCGATGCCGGTCAGTGTAACGATGCCTACTCGGCGATTATTCTCGCGGTAACGCTGGCGGAAAAACTGGGCTGTGGCGTAAACGATCTGCCGCTGTCGTTGGTGCTCTCCTGGTTCGAACAAAAAGCCATCGTCATCCTGCTGACGCTGCTGTCGCTCGGGGTGAAAAACATCGTCACCGGCCCAACCGCGCCTGGCTTCTTCACCCCGGACCTGCTGGCTGTCCTCAACGAGAAGTTCGGTCTGCGTTCCGTCACTACCGTAGAACAAGATATGCAGCAGTTGCTGAGCGCATAAGGAGTCACCGCATGACAATGCCAACTCAACAGTGCCCGTGGCGAATGCAGGTTCATCATATTCAGCAGGAAACGCCGGACGTATGGACGATTTCGTTGCTGTGCCACGACTATTATCCCTATCGTGCCGGGCAGTACGCGCTGGTTAGCGTGCGCCATTCGGCGGATACGCTGCGCGCCTATACGCTCTCCTCAACGCCCGGGGTCAGTGAATACATTACGCTGACCGTTCGTCGTATTGACGATGGCGCAGGCTCACAGTGGTTAACCCGCGATGTGAAACGCGGCGACTATATCTGGCTGTCGGATGCGATGGGCGAATTTACCTGTGAAGATAAAACAAGCGATCGTTTTCTGATGCTGGCCGCCGGCTGCGGCGTGACGCCGATTATGTCGATGCGCCGCTGGTTGGCGAAGTACCGCCCGCAGGCGGATGTGCAGGTTATCTTTAACGTGCGTTCGCCGAAGGATGTGATTTTTGCCGAAGAGTGGCGTCAATACCCGGTCACGCTGGTGGCGGAAAACGACGCGACGCCGGGCTTTATCGCCGGGCGCCTCACTCGCGAGCTGTTGCAAAGCGTGCCGGATTTAGCCAGCCGTACCGTGATGACCTGCGGCCCGGCGCCTTATATGGAGATGGTGGAACAGGAAGTGACGGCGCTTGGCGTGACGCGTTTCTTTAAAGAGAAGTTCTTTACCCCGGTGGCGGAAGCCGCTTCCGACGGATTGAAATTCACTAAGCTGCAGCCGGCGAAAACGTTCTACGCGCCGGTCGGCACCACGTTGCTGGAAGCGCTGGAAAGCAATAAGGTACCGGTGACCGTCGCCTGCCGCGCTGGCGTCTGCGGCTGCTGCAAAACCAAAGTGGTTGCCGGCGAATACAGCGTTACCAGCACCATGACGCTGACCGATGCGGAAATCGCCGACGGCTACGTGCTGGCCTGTTCCTGCCACCCGCAGAGCGATCTGGTTCTCGCCTGAGGTCAAAATCCCCGGTGGCGCTAGCGCTTGCCGGGGCTACAGGGCCGTAGATACTGTTATCGGTTTGCAACGGTTTTGGTCGGGGAAAACATGTGCTTTGTGTTAATTCTGAGCACATTGCGCTCCGATATTTCTTCTGCGTTATGCCCCTCATGGCGCAGGGAGCGTACAGGGGGCGGCCAGTCGCCCCCGCCCCCTGTACCCCCGGGCTCTGGCCGCCAAAATCGCCACTTCGTGGTACCTTCGACTTATCCCTGCAGGCTTCGGGTCGGGCCGAGGCAGCGTCCTTGCAAAACACGGCCCTCAGCCCGCATCCATGCGGGCTGCCCCGGCCTTCCGGGAACGTCTCAGCGATTTTGAGGCCGCCAACACCGACAGTTTCAGCCAGCATGGTGAATAAATTAAAGGCAGGCCGCACTGTTATCGGTTTGCAACTTTTTTAAGGGTTTTCCCGGACGCGGCGCGTTGCGCCTTCTCCGGGCTACCAAATCGCATCGTGCTGTAGCCCCGGTAAGCGCTAGCGCCACCGGGGGATTTTGAGATCACCAGCACCAATAGTGTCAGCCAGCGTGGTGAATAAATTAAAGGCAGGCCGCACGGACCGTAGGCCGGATAAGGCATTAATGCCGCCATCCGGCACTTTTTTACCGCCAGGCCGACTGACCGGCCAACGAATACCGCCCAGCCCCTAATAGCGCAATCGCCAACGCGGCGATAAAGAAATAGACCAGGCTTTCAATCGCCCATGCGCCGACGGCATCCAGCGCGAAAGTTTTACCCGTCCCGACCATCAACCAGGCGACCGCCATGGTGAACGCCAGCACCAGCGCCGCCGGGCGCGTCAAGACGCCAAGAATAAGTAAACAAGGCGCGACGACTTCCCCCACCAGCACGCCGTAGGCAATGAACCCCGGTAGCCCTTTCGCGACCAGCATCCCGCTAATGCCATCCACGCCGTCGATTAGCTTATGCAGACCGTGAAACAACATTAAGCCGCCAACGGCAAGTCGTAACAAGAGTTTACCGGCATCTTCATGCGATAGCGTTTTATTTACTGTGTTTAACAATCCCTTAACCATTTGATGTGCTTCCTGTTTTACACCCTATGTGTTCCCAGAGTATGCGCAATATTCCGCCAATAAAACCAGCGAAAAACAAGGGGCAATCGGCAACGCGACCTGTAGTTTCATCTAAGCTTGATAGCGTTATCACAAAAAGGAGATGGAAAACCATGAAACAGACCGTGGCGTCATATATTGCAAAAACCCTTGAACAAGCTGGCGTGAAACGTATTTGGGGCGTAACCGGGGATTCCCTCAACGGCTTGAGCGACAGTTTAAACCGCATGGGGACCATCGAATGGATGCCGACCCGGCATGAAGAGGTTGCCGCCTTTGCCGCCGGTGCCGAAGCCCAACTCACCGGCGAGCTGGCGGTCTGCGCCGGTTCCTGCGGGCCGGGCAACCTTCATCTGATTAACGGTTTGTTCGATTGCCATCGCAACCACGTACCGGTGCTGGCCATCGCCGCCCATATTCCCTCGAGCGAAATCGGCAGCGGTTATTTCCAGGAAACCCATCCACAAGAGCTGTTCCGCGAATGCAGCCACTACTGCGAGCTGGTCTCCACTCCGGAGCAAATTCCGCAGGTGTTGGCTATCGCCATGCGTAAGGCGGTCATTAACCGCGGCGTTTCGGTAGTTGTGTTGCCCGGCGACGTAGCGCTGAAACCGGCTCCGGAAAGCGCCAGCAGCCACTGGTATCATGCGCCGCAGCCCACGGTCACCCCGGCGGACGAAGAGCTGCACAAGCTGGCGCAGCTTATCCGTTACTCGAGTAATATTGCCCTGATGTGCGGCAGCGGCTGCGCCGGCGCGCACCAGGAGCTGGTGGAGTTTGCGGCGAAAATTAAGGCCCCTATCGTCCATGCTCTGCGCGGCAAAGAGCACGTCGAATACGATAATCCTTACGATGTTGGCATGACCGGGCTTATCGGCTTCTCTTCCGGTTTCCATACCATGATGAACGCCGACACGCTGATCCTGCTCGGCACCCAGTTCCCCTATCGCGCGTTCTATCCCACCGACGCCAAAATTATCCAGATCGACATCAACCCCGGTAGCATCGGCGCGCACAGTAAGGTGGATATGGCGCTGGTGGGCGATATCAAATCGACCCTGAAAGCGCTGCTGCCGCTGCTGGAAGAGAAAACCGATCGCCGCTTTCTCGATAAAGCGCTGGAGGACTATCGCGAAGCGCGTAAAGGGCTTGACGATCTCGCCAAACCCAGCGAGAAAGCGCTCCATCCCCAGTATCTGGCGCAGCAGATTAGCCGCTTTGCCGACGACGACGCGATCTTTACCTGCGACGTCGGTACCCCTACCGTCTGGGCGGCGCGCTATCTGAAAATGAACGGCAAACGCCGCCTGCTGGGTTCGTTTAATCACGGCTCGATGGCCAACGCCATGCCGCAGGCTATTGGCGCCAAGGCGACCGCGCCGCATCGCCAGGTCATCGCGATGTGCGGTGATGGCGGCTTCAGCATGCTGATGGGTGACTTTTTATCGCTGGCGCAGATGAAGCTGCCGGTAAAAATCGTCATTTTTAATAACAGCATTCTCGGCTTCGTGGCGATGGAGATGAAAGCCGGCGGCTATCTGACCGATGGAACCGAACTGCACGACACCAACTTCGCCCGCATTGCCGAAGCCTGCGGGATCAAAGGGATACGCGTCGAGAAAGCCTCTGAGGTTGATGAGGCGCTGCAGACCGCCTTTAGCACCGACGGTCCGGTATTAGTCGATGTAGTTGTCGCTAAGGAAGAGCTGGCGATCCCGCCGCAAATTAAGCTGGAGCAGGCTAAAGGCTTTAGCCTGTATATGCTGCGCGCGATCATCAGCGGACGCGGAGACGAAGTCATTGAACTAGCGAAAACCAACTGGCTCAGGTAAAACAATGCTATCACCCTGAATCAGAACAAGGATATGCCGTGATAGATCTTCGCAGTGATACCGTAACCCGCCCCGGGCGCGCCATGCTGGAGGCCATGATGGCCGCCCCGGTCGGGGACGATGTGTATGGCGACGACCCGACCGTCAATGAACTCCAGCGCTATGCCGCTGAGCTCGCAGGTAAAGAGGCGGCGCTGTTTCTGCCTACCGGCACCCAGGCCAACCTCGTTGGCCTGCTTAGCCACTGTCAGCGCGGCGAAGAGTACATCGTCGGCCAGGGCGCGCATAACTATCTGTATGAAGCCGGCGGCGCTGCGGTGCTGGGCAGCATTCAGCCGCAGCCGATCGATGCCGCGGCGGACGGTTCGCTACCGTTGGATAAAGTGGCGGCCAAAATAAAGCCCGACGATATCCATTTCGCCCCCACCCGCCTGTTAAGCCTGGAGAACACGCACAACGGTAAGGTGCTGCCACGCGGCTATCTGCAAGAGGCCTGGGCGTTCACCCGCCAGCGCAATCTGGCGCTACACGTCGATGGCGCGCGTATCTTCAACGCCGTTGTAGAGTACGGCTGCGAGCTGCGCGATATCGCGCAGTACTGCGATTCGTTCACCATTTGCCTGTCAAAAGGGCTCGGTACGCCGGTCGGTTCTCTGCTGCTGGGCAACGAAGCGTACATCCGCCGCGCCATTCGCTGGCGTAAAATGGTCGGCGGCGGGATGCGTCAGGCAGGCATTCTGGCCGCCGCCGGTCTGTATGCTCTGCAGAATAACGTTTCCCGTCTGCAGGAGGATCACGACAACGCCGCGTGGATGGCGGAACAGCTTCGCGCCGTCGGCGCTGACGTGATGCGCCACGACACCAACATGCTGTTCGTGCGCGTCGGTGAGGAGCAGGCTCGGGCGCTCGGCGAATTCATGCAGGCCCGCGGCGTGTTGATCAACGCCTCGCCTGTCGTGCGTCTGGTCATGCATCTCGATGTTAACCGCCAGCAGTTGACGGAAGTGGTCGGTCACTGGCAAGCCTTTTTACAACGCTAAGGAGTCAGGCGTGTCGCAATCTATTCTGGTGCTTGGCGCCAGCGGCTATATTGGCCAGCATCTGGTGCGCGAATTAAGCGCGCGAGGTTATCCGGTGTTGGCGGCGGCACGCCATATCGACAGGCTGCAGAAGCTCGATCTTCCCGGCGTCACCTGCCACGCTATCGACCTCAATCAGCCGCAGGATCTCCCTGCTCTGCTTCGCGGGGTCGATACCCTTTACTACCTGGTGCATGGCATGGGCGAAGGCGGTGATTTCATCGCTCATGAACGCCGGGTCGCCGTTAACGTGCGCGATGCTTTGCGTCAGACGCCGGTGCGCCAGGTGATATTTCTCAGCTCGCTGCAGGCTCCGGCGCAGGAGCAGTCCGACCATCTGCGCGCCCGCCAGGTGACGGCCGATGTTCTACGCGAGTCAGGGATCCCCGTCACCGAGTTACGGGCGGGTATCATCGTCGGCGCCGGATCCGCCGCTTTTGAAGTAATGCGCGACATGGTTTACAACCTGCCGGTGCTGACGCCGCCGCGCTGGGTTCGATCGCGCACCACGCCCATCGCGCTGGAAAACCTGCTCTACTATCTGGTGGAGTTACTCAACCATCCGGCCCGTGAACACCGCGTTTTCGAGGCCGCCGGCCCGGATGTTCTCAGCTATCAGCAGCAGTTCACCCATTTTATGGCGGTCAGCGGTAGGCATCGCCTGTTGATCCCTATCCCCTTTCCGACCCGCTGGATTTCGGTGTGGTTCCTGAACGTTATCACCTCGGTGCCCCCCACCATCGCTAAAGCACTAATTCAGGGGCTCAAGCACGATCTGATCGCCGACGATCGTTCGCTACGCGCGCTGATCCCGCAAACCTTGATTCCCTTCGATCAGGCGGTGCGTCGTACCCTGAAAGAGGAAGAACAGCTGGTGAACTCCAGCGACTGGGGCTACGACGCCCAGGCTTTCGCCCGCTGGCGGCCGGAGTATGGCTATTACCCCAAGCAGGCAGGCTGCACCGTTAGCACCCGGGCGAGCCGTAAGGCGCTGTGGCGAGTGGTGAACCAAATCGGCGGCAAAGAGGGGTACTTCTTCGGCAATATCCTGTGGAAAATCCGCGGCGCCATGGATCTGCTGGTCGGCCACCGCCTGGCCAAGGGGCGACCGCGGCATGACTATCTGCAAACCGGCGATACGGTCGACAGTTGGAAAGTGATTATTGTGGAAGAAGAACAACAGTTAACCCTATTGTTTGGCATGAAAGCTCCCGGTCTTGGTCGTTTAAGCTTTACCATTCGCGATAAAGGCGACCATCGCGAGCTCGACGTTCGCGCCTGGTGGCATCCACACGGCATGCCTGGCCTGTTCTACTGGCTGCTGATGATCCCGGCGCATCTGTTTATTTTTCGCGGCATGGCGCGACGCATCGCCCGCCAGGCCGAGCAAATCACAGGCAAAAACGAAGATTAAGCGTTATTCTTTCATGATTCTCATTGCATACTCGGGAGAATCACGGAAAAATGCGCACGAAATTCTTTTCTGGGACAGTAGATTGATATGAAGGTACTGGTTACCGGTGCGACCAGCGGATTAGGCCGTAATGCGGTGGAATATCTGCGCAACAAGGGCATCAGCGTGCGAGCAACCGGGCGCAACGAAGCGATGGGTAAGCTTCTGAGCAAAATGGGCGCGGAATTTATTCCTGCTGATCTAACCGAACTGGTCTCTTCGCAGGCTAAAGTGATGCTCGCCGGTATCGATACGCTATGGCACTGTTCCAGCTTTACCTCGCCGTGGGGAACCCAGCAAGCCTTCGATTTAGCCAACGTTCGCGCAACGCGCCGCCTTGGCGAATGGTCCGTGGCCTGGGGCGTACGCAATTTCGTCCATATTTCATCACCTTCGCTCTATTTCGATTATCACCACCATCGCGATATTCAGGAAGATTTCCGCCCGCACCGCTTCGCCAATGAATTCGCCCGCAGCAAGGCGGCCAGCGAAGAGGTTATCAATCTGTTGGCGCAGGCGAACCCGCATACCCGCTTTACGATATTGCGCCCGCAAAGCCTGTTCGGGCCGCATGATAAGGTCTTTATTCCGCGAATGGTGCAGATGATGCGCCACTACGGCAGCGTGCTCCTGCCGCGCGGCGGTAACGCGCTGGTGGATATGACCTACTACGAAAATGCGGTGCATGCGATGTGGCTGGCCAGTCAGCCGCAGTGCGACCACTTACCTTCCGCGCGGGCGTGGAATATCAGCAACGGCGAGCCGCGGACGCTGCGTAGCATTGTGCAGAAGCTTATTGACGAGCTGAGCATCAAGTGCAGAATCCGTTCGGTGCCCTATCCGATGCTGGATATTATCGCCCGTAGCATGGAGCATTTCGGTAATAAATCGGCAAAAGAACCGGCCTTCACCCATTACGGCGTCTCAAAGCTCAATTTCGACTTTACCCTCGATATCTCCCGCGCCCAGCAGGAACTTGGTTATCAGCCGATCGTTACCCTGGATGAGGGCGTTTCGCGCACCGCAGCGTGGTTAAAAGACCACGGTAAACTGCACGATTAAAACCGTCGATTACGGCAGCAAACCATCCTGTTTGCTGCCAAATGTTCACCCCTGCCCATATTTTTCCAGCAACGCCTCGGCGATGGCCTGCGTTTGCGCATCGGCCACGCCGTCCCAGCGTGATGGCCTGAAGTGCATCTGGAAAGCCATGATCACCCGTTTTTGCTGCGCCGGGGTCATCTCCGGAGTGACCTGATAGCCGTAGCGCGACAGCAGGTCTAACAATTCGCCGCGATCGACCGGCTGCCAGCTCGGGCGCCCTTGCAGATAAAAGGCGACACGCGCATCATCGGGCCAGGCACCAATCCCCTGCTGCGCCAGCGCTCGCCACGGGAACAGCGGGCCGGGGTCGTCCTTACGCTGCGGCGCGATATCAGCATGGGCGACGACGTTCTGCGGCTGAATGTGATAGCGGGCGATGATATCTTTCGCCAGCGGGATAAGCGCTGCAATTTGCGCTGGATTAAATGGGGTAAAACTTTTTATATCGCCGTTTTTTTGCCAGCCGCGATTTTCCAGCTCAATACCAATCGACGTATCGTTGATCCGCGTACTGCCGCGCCAGAAGCTGATGCCGGCGTGCCAGGCTAAATCTTCCTCCGGCACCAGTTGCCAGATACGCGGTTTACCGTGGCGCAGCGGCGGCTGCTCGGGAATTAAATAGTGCGAACTGACCTCTTTATCGGTCAGGGTCGCCAACGAGACATCAAAGTTATCGGCGGTATAGTGAATGACCAGGACCTTAATACGAGGATAAGCCGCCTGCGCCGGATGACGGGTATCCAGCTGATAACCCTGTTTGTCGACAATGCCCTGCTCCTGCGCACAGCCTGCCAGCAGCAACGCGGCAAGCGCAAGCTGGATAATGCGCTTTCCTAATAAGACCATCGATTACGCCCTTCTTGCTTGGCTTTATACAGCGCCGCATCCGCCTGCGCGATCAACTCTGAAGGCGGGGTGCCTCCCTCTGAAGCGACAATCCCCATACTGACCGTCACCAGCGGCCCAACATCGGATTTGGCATGCGGCAGCGCCGCTTCGCGAATTTTCTGTTGGATCCGCTGCGCCACCGCCGTAGCGCTATCTAATGATTGCAGCGGCAGGACAATCACAAACTCCTCGCCGCCATAGCGCGCCACCATATCATCCTGCGCGCGCACCGACATCTTCAGCACTGAGGCGATGCAGGAGAGGCAGTAATCACCGGCCTGGTGACCGTAGTGGTCGTTATAACGTTTAAAAAAGTCGACATCGAGAATGATCAGCGCCAGCGGCTCTTTCCGTTCCCAGGCCTGAGCCAAAAAATTGTCCAGCGCCCGACGGTTAGCCGTCGCCGTCAACGCATCCTGATTAGCCATGTTTTCCAGCCGGTTAATCAGTTGCATATTCTCCTGATGGGTATTCCAGGCTTCATCATACCAGCGCTGTAATATCTGACGGCCGTATACCATAATAGCGGTACAAATTACCCAAAGAATTAAAAAACGTAAATCGACGCCGTGATGTATTTGCACCCCAGCGAGTAATGAAGTACCCCATAAAGGAACAAGGTAAGCTACAAGGCCCACCGGGAAATAATAGAGCGCGGCAAGACCGGTGGTCATTAAAATAACCAGCAGCGGCCAGGCGAACGGCAGCGACCATAAAATGATGAAACAGTAACTACTCATCGCCCAACATAAGCTGAGGATCAATAAGATAGCAGAAATCACTTTAGTGGCATAAATACCACTTAATATTCGCCCGGAGATAACCATCACGCAAAGCGCCAGCGAGAAAACGATAATGACCCCAAGCGCCATCTCCAGATAAGGGATAATATCTGGATTAGTCAATCTTTGATGATTGAACTCGGTGAACAGAACGTTGCGGAAGATGACCATCAAGGCAAAGGCAATATTGACGAACGCCAGCCACGGCATGCTGCGCGACAGCGCGTGTTTTTGCACATTTTCGCGACTGGCCCACAGCATCGTTCGATTTTCGCGCGGATCCAGCCGTTGTTCTGTCGGCATAGCTACTCCTTTTTCAGCATCTGGACAATGCGTTAAGCTGCCCGCGGTAACTTTTCTATATGATAAACCATCAATCCGGGAATGTCTGTTGCCGGCCGCTTCAGCCACTCGCCGCTTAACGTCATTTTCAGCTAACGACAGATGAAAAAGATCTTACGCCCCGATACAGTCTATTGCGCAATAAAAAGCAAGCGTTATCAATGAGAACCACGTCATCTTTTCTTTAAAAAATCGTTAATTAAAGGTCATAAAAATGCAGCATTTCGCTTGAAAAAAAGACGGGCTTGATTCAATCTGATGGCGCTCATTGGTTAGTTAAAACAAGGGCATGATGATAGCAAGATAAACAATGGAGATTAATAATATGAAATATGCAGCTTTAGTGGCAGGTGCAGCATTGTTTTTAACCGCGAACGCATTTTCTGCAGAAATTCTGAGCAAAGAAGATTTCGCTAAAGTACAGGGTCAATACCACAAAATTGGTACCATCTCCTCTACCGGTCAAACTGCGCCAAGCGATGCGCGCGAAGAACTGATCAAAAAAGCCGATGAAAAAGGCGCTGACGTTGTGGTTCTCTCTTCCGGCAATACCGATAAGAAACTGCACGTATCCGCGAATATCTATAAGAAGAAATAATTAGTTTTTCCCATTATAAGAGCATTATCATCTGAGGATGATAATGCTTCTTTTTAATTTTCCTGCGAACATTTATTTTTATACGCCTTTCTCATTTACCATCCGCGACTAGTCATATCAAATATGCGCCTTCATCAGGATGCTAATCCGGATAACGTCTAAAATAGTTAATCCACTCCGTTATCGGACTCGCAATATATCCCCCTGGACTATCAGTATAAATTCGACGCCAAAAAGAGATGTCCTCTATACTTTTGGGCATAAGAAGATGCTCGCGTTTAAATTACCGCAGGTGGCAAATGAAAAAAATCGCATTTCTTATTTCTGGGTTGCTCTGCTCTGGCTTTACCCATGCCAGCGCGCTCTATTTTTATGAAATCGGCACCGAAGACGTCGGCCTGGCAGGCGCAGGCCAGGCCGCCCGCGCGCAGGATGCCTCCACCATCGTCACCAACCCTGCCGGCATGACCCGGCTGCCGGATCATATGTTTACCGGCGGCGCACAGGTCATGGGCGGCGATGTCCCGTACCAGATGAATAATGACCACGGCGGTAATAGTCCTGGTAACGTGATGAATCTGTTCCCTAACGCCAGCGGCTTTTATGCGCAGAAAATCAATGATGAGGTGTATGCCGGGATCGGTCTGTACGGCAACTACGGTTTAGGCATTGATTTTGGCAACTGGGCCGGCGACCGGCTGATCAAAAAAAGCACCATGGTGGCGATGACGCTGAGCCCATCGCTGGCATGGAAACTTAACGATCGGCTCTCTGTCGGCGCCTCCGCCAACCTGAACTACGGTTATTTGTCGCTAACGCGCAACGTCGACGGCAATGACGAGAAAGATAAAGATTATGATTGGGCGATGAGTTACCGCCTGGGTTTGCTGATGCAGTTGACCGACCAGACCCGCGCCGGCATCACCTGGAACAGTAAAACCGATTATGACTTTAACGTTAAGGGGAAAGCGCGTTTCCCTAATTTACCGAACGTCTCATATGATCTACCGATTTCCGCCCAGGTCCGCGCGCCGCAGCAGATTATGCTCAGCCTGGTGCATGACATCAATAAACAGTGGTCGGTCATGGGCGATCTCGGCTGGCAGGACTGGAGCCAGTTCGGCAGCCCGCAAATCACCGTTGCCGGTCACGAAAGTAGTAAAAATAACCGCCTGAAGGACTCCTGGCATACCGCCGTCGGCGTACAGTACCGGCCGACCGAGCAGTGGCGTCTGAACGCCGGCGTCGGGTTCGACAGCACGGTTTATGATTCACAAAGCGACACCGCGCTCTCGCTGCCGACCGGCGATGAGTGGCGCTTCGCCACCGGCGCGCAATACCAGATAACCCCGGCCAGCAATATCGGCGTCGCAGTCTCTTATCTGCACATGCAATCTTCCCACGTAAAATCACCGGAACTCATTGCCGGCAGCTACGATCGCCCTTATCTGTGGTTCGCCAGCGTCAACTATAGTTATCAGTTCTGATACGCCGGCTGCCCGCACAAGAGGCGCGGGCAGCCGATGGTCGTTGTCACATCAAGGTCTTAGCTCTTTGCGTCAAGTACAATTGGCGCGCTTACGCTATGCTTTAGCAGAATCTAACAACGTAGTGAGTTCATAAGGAAATCATCATGCGCTACAACATTCTTGCACTTGTTTTGCCTTGCGCACTGGCGCTGAGCGCCTGTACCACCGTGACCCCGGCTTATAAAGACAACGGCACCCGCAGCGGTTCCTGCATCGAGGGCGGCCCGGACGAGGTAGCGCAGCAGTTCTATGATTATCAAATCCAGCACCGAAATAACGATCTCACCGCGCTGCGCCCGTATCTGAGCGACGATCTGGCTAAACTGCTGAACGACGCCCGTCAGGATCCATCGCGTAACGCGCTGCTGCAATCAAATCCATTCTCGAGTAGTTCCACCCCGGCGGATAGCGCCGACGTCGCCAGCGCCTCGACCATCCCGAACCGCGATGCGCGCAATATTCCGCTGCGCGTCGAATTGAAACAGGGTACGCAGAGCTGGAAAGATGAAGTGCTGATGATTCAGGAAGGCCAGTGCTGGGCGGTTGACGATGTCCGCTACCTTGGCATAAACAGCCACGCTCCGGCGGGTACGCTGCGTCAGAGTCTTGAGAAACGCTGATTTCGGCGTTAAAGCCACCCCGCTGAAACGATAACCCCGGTAAAATGTCGGTATTCCGTGCGGTAATGCCGACATTTGTTCCCCCCTACCACACGAACCCATATTTTGTGCTAACTTTAGTGATAAATGTGGTTTACATTTAACTTTTAACGCATAAATATTGCATAACTATTCTGTCAAAGGTACTATTTGCGGCCTCAATAGCTATTCGTATCAGACTGCCCAGATGAGTATTAAACTAAACGGCATTAATTGCTTCTACGGCGCGCACCAGGCGCTGTTCGACATCACGCTGGATTGCCCGCAGGGGGAAACGCTGGTGCTCCTCGGCCCAAGCGGCGCCGGTAAAAGCTCGCTGCTTCGCGTACTCAACCTGCTGGAGATGCCGCGTTCCGGTACCTTAAACATCGCCGGTAATCAATTCGACTTCACCAAAGCGCCGTCTGACAAAGCTATTCGCGAGCTGCGCCAGAATGTCGGGATGGTCTTCCAGCAGTACAACCTGTGGCCACACCTGACCGTGGTGCAAAACCTGATCGAAGCCCCGTGCCGCGTGCTGGGATTAACCAAAGATCAGGCGCTGGCGCGCGCCGAAAAACTGCTCGAGCGTTTACGCCTTAAACCTTACAGCGACCGCTATCCGCTGCATCTGTCAGGCGGTCAACAGCAGCGCGTAGCGATTGCCCGCGCGCTGATGATGGAGCCTCAGGTGCTGCTATTTGATGAACCCACCGCCGCGTTGGATCCGGAAATCACTGCCCAGATCGTCAGCATCATTCGCGAACTGGCGGAGACCGGAATCACCCAGGTTATCGTTACCCACGAAGTGGAAGTGGCGCGTAAAACCGCCAGCCGCGTGGTGTATATGGAAAACGGGCATATCGTTGAGCAAGGGGATGCTAACTGCTTCACGCATCCGCAAACCGACGCCTTTAAAAACTATCTTTCACATTGATGTTTTCGGGGAAATAACGATGAAAAAAGTACTGATTGCCGCTCTGCTCGCGGGCATGAGCCTTTCCGCTACCGCAGCCCAGACCATCCGTTTCGCCACCGAGGCCTCCTACCCTCCGTTTGAGCTGGTAGACGCCAACAACAAAATCGTCGGCTTTGACGTCGATCTGGCTAACGCGCTGTGCAAAGAGATGGACGCGACCTGCACCTTTACTAACCAGGCTTTCGATAGTCTGATCCCAGGGCTGAAATTCCGCCGCTTCGACGCCGTCATGGCCGGTATGGATATCACCCCTGAGCGTGAAAAACAGGTGCTGTTCAGCACCCCGTATTATGAAAACTCGGCGCTGTTCGTCGGCCAGCAGGGCAAGTTCACCGGCATTGACCAGCTTAAAGGCAAAAAAGTTGGCGTGCAGAACGGCACTACCCACCAGAAATTCATCACTGATAAGCATCCGGAAATCACCACCGTTCCTTACGACAGCTACCAGAATGCCAAACTGGATCTGCAAAACGGCCGCATTGACGCCGTCTTCGGCGACACGGCGGTAGTGACCGAATGGCTGAAGAGCAATCCGAAGCTGGCGCCAGTGGGTGATAAAGTGACGGATAAAGACTACTTCGGTACCGGCCTCGGCATTGCGGTTCGTCAGGGCAATACCGAGCTGCAGCAGAAATTTAATGCTGCGCTGGAAAAAGTGAAGAAAGATGGGACGTACCAGACCATCTATAGCAAATGGTTCCAGAAGTAACGCTGAATGAACGAATTTTTTCCATTAGCAAGCGCCGCCGGGATGACCGTCGGCCTTGCCGTTTGCGCGCTGGTCATCGGCCTGGTGCTGGCGATGCTTTTCGCCGTGCTGGAGTCGGTGAAATGGCGTCCTGTGGCATGGCTGGCGACCGGCATCGTCACGATTTTACGCGGCCTACCGGAAATTCTGGTGGTGCTGTTTATCTACTTTGGTTCCTCACAGCTGCTGCTGACGCTGTCTGACGGTTTTACTCTCAATCTTGGGTTTGTGCAGATTCCGGTACAGATGCAAATTGAGAATTTCGACGTCAGCCCGTTCCTCTGCGGCGCCATTGCGCTTTCCCTACTGTATGCAGCCTATGCCTCGCAGACCCTGCGCGGCGCCTTGAAAGCGGTGCCGCAGGGGCAGTGGGAATCCGGACAAGCGCTGGGTTTGTCGAAGGCGGCGATATTCTTTCGCCTGGTGATGCCGCAGATGTGGCGCCATGCTCTGCCGGGTCTGGGCAACCAGTGGCTGGTGCTGCTGAAGGATACCGCGCTGGTCAGCCTTATCAGCGTCAACGACCTGATGCTGCAAACCAAAAGTATTGCTACCCGTACTCAGGAGCCGTTTAACTGGTACATCATTGCGGCAGCGATTTATCTCGTCATCACCCTGTTGAGTCAATACATCCTCAAGCGTATTGACCAGCGTGCGACGCGCTTCGAACGGAGACCAGGTTGATGCTCGATTACTTACCCGAACTGCTGAAAGGGCTGCATACCAGCCTGACGCTGACCGCGGCATCGATCGTCGTGGCGCTGATCCTGGCGCTGATCTTTACCATCGTCCTGACGTTAAAAACGCCGGTGGTGGTGTGGATCGTCCGCGGCTATATCACCCTGTTTACCGGGACGCCGCTGCTGGTGCAGATCTTCCTGATCTACTACGGGCCAGGACAGTTCCCGTCATTGCAGAATTACCCGGTGCTGTGGCATCTGATTTCTGAGCCCTGGCTGTGCGCGCTGATCGCCTTATCGTTAAACAGCGCGGCTTATACTACCCAGCTGTTCTACGGCGCCATCCGCGCCATTCCGGACGGCCAGTGGCAGTCCTGCAGCGCGCTGGGGATGAGCAAGAAGGATACGCTGGCGATTCTGCTACCGTATGCTTTTAAACGCGCCCTCTCCTCGTACTCTAACGAAGTGGTACTGGTCTTTAAGAGCACCTCGCTGGCTTACACCATCACCCTGATGGAAGTGATGGGTCATGGCCAACTGCTGTACGGGCGCACCTATGACGTGATGGTCTTCGGCGCAGCCGGTATCATTTATCTGGTGGTGAACGGCCTGCTGACGCTGCTGATGCGTCTGGTGGAAAGAAAAGCGCTGGCCTTCGAGCGTCGTAACTAACATTACGAAATGCATAAACAGTAAATAATGAAACGGGTAAGTGCCAATGCTTACCCGTTTTTTTTATAACCAATAAAATAAACATACAACTTTATTGCATATAAATTCATTTAATGGCATTGTGAACTTCAGCCGTAAACCGGCACAACATCATAAGATTGACCGACGGGAGTCCCACTATGAAAAAGTTAGTTCTGGCCGCTCTGCTTAGCTCTTTCGCCTTTGGCGCCGCTGCCGCGGAAAAAATCAGCTTTGGCGTTTCCGCGACCTATCCGCCATTTGAATCCATGGATGCGAATAACCAGATTGTCGGTTTCGATCTCGATCTGGCTAAAGCGCTGTGTAAGCAAATGCAGGCCGACTGTACTTTTACCAACCACGCTTTCGACAGCCTGATCCCGGCGCTAAAATTTAAAAAGTATGATGCGGTAATTTCCGGCATGGACATCACGCCTGAGCGTAGCAAACAGGTTGCGTTTACCGACCCGTACTATGCCAACTCGGCGCTGGTGATCGCCAAAAAAGACGCGTACCACTCTTTTGATGACCTGAAGGGTAAGCGTATCGGCATGGAAAACGGCACCACGCACCAGAAATACCTGCAGGATAAGCACCCGGAAGTCAAAACCGTCGCTTACGATAGCTATCAGAATGCCATTATCGACCTGAAAAACGGCCGTATCGATGGCGTCTTCGGCGATACCGCGGTGGTCAACGAATGGCTGAAGACCAACCCGCAGTTAGGCGCGGCGACGCCGAAAGTGACCGACCCGCAGTACTTCGGTACCGGTCTCGGCATTGCGGTGCGCCCGGATAATAAAGCGCTGCTGGAAAAACTCAACGCCGCGCTGAAAGCGATTAAAGCTGACGGAACCTACCAGAAAATTAGCAACCAGTGGTTCCCGGAGTAAGACCTGCGCTTCCCGGCTTACGGCGCAACCGCCTGAGCCGGGTCAAACGGCAACGCTCCCCCTTACAGCGGCAGGGTAAACTGGAAACAGGCCCCTGCCGGTACTTCCAGCAGGCGAATATCGCCCCCGTGCAGTTGCAGCATCCGCCGAACAATCATCAACCCCAGCCCGCCTCGTGAGGCGCTCTGCTGCCCCGGTTCCAGTACCGATGGCCGCTCAAACAGATTGGCCCGTAATTCACCGGCGACGCCCGGGCCGCTATCGGCCACCTCAACCACCACCTGCGTCCCCTGCAGGCGCGACGACAGACGAATTTCACCCCCGTGCGGAGTATGGCGAATGGCGTTATCCAGCAGATTGGTTAATACCCGCTCCATCATCGAAAGATCCGCCTCAACCAACGGCAAACCTGACGCCAATTCCAGGCGCAGACGGATTTCGCGGGTGGCAATCGCCAGATCGAATTTTTGCGCCACGTCCTGAATCAGCTCGGCAAGGATAAACTTTTCCGGCTGCGGCTTAATACCGCCATGTTCAAGGCGCGCCAGCTCAAATAGCTGTTGTGAGAGATGACGAACTTTATTTCCCTGGCGTAGCGCGATATTCAGATACTGCTTGCGCTCCTGCGCCGTCAGGCGATCATCCTTAAGCGATAGCGTCTCCAGATACCCCAGCAGCGAAGTCAGCGGCGTACGCAGGTCATGCGAAATATTGGCAATAAACTCCCGGCGCTGACGATCGCTATCGGCCAGCCGATCCCACTGCCCGGCGATCTGCTGCGCCAGTTCGATAAAACGGTTATGCAGCAGCGCCACTTCATTTCCGGGATACGGGTCCGGCGCCTGCGCCGCCAGCGCTTTGATTGCGCGAATGCTGTCGCTATCCCCCGCCGCCACCAGCGCCGTCAGCTGGCGTACCGGGCGCGTTACCCAGTACCACGCCAGGCCGCCGGCCAACAGGCCAAATAGCACCACCAGCAGCAGGGTCCATAGCAGCAAGCTCCACAGCGTCTTCTGCCAGGCGCTCTGCGCCAGTTCATTAAACGTTTCGCCCTGCAGAATAATATAAAGATAGCCACGTAGCTGGCCGTCAAGGCGTAGCGGCGCGGCGCTAAACACTTTTTGCTGGTCCATGCTGCGGGGATCGTCGCCATAAATCGGCCACGCGCCGCCGGAGAGAAACGCCTGCACCGGTGCCATGGCAATGCGCTGGCGTTTAATGTGCCCCGGCGGCGCGGCATCCGCCAGCAGCTCGCCATCCGGCGAAACGAGGTACAGCTCGACGCTTGGGTTAAACACCATCAGACGGTCAAATAGTGGTTTCAATGCCGCGCGATCGACCTCGCCGCGGGCGTTGAGCAGCGGCTCGCGAGCGGCAATCTGCTGCGCCAGCCCGGCGGAAAGCCGCTGCACCATGACGTTACCGTACTGCGCGCTGCTATAGAGCTGGAGCAGGCAGACGGAGAGCGCGCACAGCAGCAGCAAGCCGATAAACACCAACGACAGCCGTTGGCTGAGGCTGAGTCGGCGGATCATGACTGCGCCCCGGCGCTGTAGGGGGCAAATTTATAGCCCTTCCCCCAGACGGTAAGAATAATGTCCGGCTCTGCCGGGTCGCGCTCTATTTTCGTGCGCAGACGATTAATATGCGTGTTGACCGTATGTTCATAGCCTTCATGCTGATAGCCCCAGACGCTATCCAGCAGCGCCAGGCGCGAAAAAACTTCGCCGGGATGGCGGGCAAAGTAATAGAGCAGATCGAATTCGCGCGGCGTGAGATCCACCAGTTCACCGCGTAGCCTGACTTCCCTGGACAGCGGGTCGATATTCAGGCCGTGGCAGGCGATACGTCCAGCATCCATCAAGAGATTTTGTCCCATCGCTTCCTGACGGCGGAACACCGCCTTCACCCGGGCAATCAGCTCCAGTAGGGAAAAAGGTTTCGCCAGATAATCATCGGCGCCCATCTCCAGCCCCTGCACGCGTTGGGTTTCGCTGGAACGGGCGCTAATAATAATCACCGGCAGATAGCGCGTTTGCTGGCGGATGCGGCGGCAAATCTCCAGCCCGTCGACGTTGGGCAACATCAGGTCAAGAATCACCGCGTCCCAGACGCCGTTATCCAACTGGCGCAGCGCCTGCGCGCCGTCCGCTTCATGCACGATTTGATACCCTTCATCCTGCAGATTCAGGCGCAACAAAGCCGCGATATCATCATCATCTTCCACCAGCAGGATTTTTTTACTCATCAGATTCGCTCCACGAATTTCACGCTCGTTTCATAAAGCTTACCCGATTTCAGCCGCTTAAAGAGTTCACATTTTGTTTAAACTTCACGAACCAGCAGCGTCAGCACTTCATAATGCGCGGTATGTGGGAACATATCGAACAACTGTACACGCTCAACGCGATAGCCCTGCAGACGGTCAATATCTGCGGCCATTGTCCGGGCGTTACAGCTCGAGTAAATGATATACGGCGGCGCCATGCGGCTTAGATAATCGCACAGTTCGGCGCCGATGCCGCGCCGCGGCGGGTTGACCAGCACCAGCTGTGGAATATCGTCTTCATGCGTCGCGAATTGCGTGGAATCCAGCGCCTGAAAATGGAGATTGCTTAACCCCAACTGGGCCGCGGATTGCTTCGCGCAGGCGATGGCTTCCGGAGCGATTTCGATACCGGTAAGGCGCATCTGCGGGGTGGCGCAGTGCAGACCAAAACCGCCGACGCCGCAAAACAGATCCCACATGTGGTTGACCGGCAGCGCGCGCACCCAGTCGCGGGCGGTAGCGTAGAGCTGGCTCGCCACCGTCGGGTTGGTCTGGAAAAAGCTTTGCGGGCGGATCCACAGCGGTACGCCGTTAAAGTTCTCCGCCAGCGCCGGTTGATCGCTGAGGAAAATCTCCTGCTCCCCTTCCATGATAGCCATGTGCACGGGCTGAATATTGGCGGTAATCACCTTAAGCTGCGGCAACTGCTGCTGCAGCCACGGCAGCGCGGCGCGCAGTTGTGCAAGCTTATCCGCAGAGCGCAGGACGAAACGCAACATCATGCCGCCCTGCTGGCTTTCGGTCAGCAGCAAATACTTCAGCTCGCCGCGCTTGCGGGCAACGTTATAGGGGGTGAGTCCGGCGCGGGCGATAAACGGCTTCAGCGCGGCGAAAACCGGCGCGAAACTCGGCGGGTACAGCGGGCAATCGGTGAGATCTTCCGGCGTGCCATCGCGATGCAGCATGCCGAGCAGCGGGCGCTCTACGCTACCGCTTACGACCATTTTCGCTTTGTTGCGAAACGCCGTCTCCGGACCTGAGACCGGAGCAAGCCATGTCATCACCGGCTGACCCGCCAGCAGTTCGCGCAGGTTCGCCATTTTATCGGCGAGCTGTTGCGTCAATGGCAATTCCAGCCACTGACAGGAACGGCAGCGGCCCGCGTCGTAAAGTGCGCAGTGCATAAGAAGACCTTCAAAAAAACCGGGGCGGGGATTGTATCACCGTTATTGCAAGCGGAAAAACCGTCGGCACGACGCCGGGATAAACAATAGCGCCAGCACCAGCAGATCCGGCAGCTTCTGCAGAAACAGCGCATGGAGAATTTCCCGCTTTGACTCCCCGGCCACGCTGAACAGTTCCGGATAGCCATAGCCAATCGAAGCCGCCCACAGATAAGAGATGACGATAATTTGCGTCAGCAGGTAGAGCCAGCGCGCCCAGTTACGGCCTTTCACCAGCGAAAAGGCGCACCAGATCTCGATAAACACCAACGCCAGACTCGCCAGAAACACCAGCGTCAGGGCCCAGGTTTGCACGCTACGATGGATAAAATCGGCAATTCCCTGCACGCCAAGCTGATTGAGGATCATTAACAGGTCGAGACCGCGAATTAAGATAATAGCAAAGGCCGCCACCTGTACCAGCACAGGGACGTTAAGACGAGCATGAGACGATCGAGTTTTTGTAAACAATCCCAACGTAAAGTCATCCATGAAAACGGCGCCACGTGTGCGGCGCCGATAATAGGCTCTGTTAGCGATTTTAGTGGGTTCAGCCCCTTCTTGCACGCTGGATATCGCGCACGCGCTGCTTTTCTGCGCGAGCCATTAAATACCAGGCGATAAAACCGACAATTCCCACCACGCCGAGGATTAAGGTCGCCAGGGCGTTAATTTCCGGGTTAACGCCCATCCGCACGCTGGAGAAGACCAGCATCGGCAGCGTTGTCGCCCCCGGCCCGGAAACGAAGCTGGCAATCACCAGATCATCAAGCGACAAGGTAAAGGCCAGCAACCAGCCGGAAATGACCGCCGGCATAATCATCGGCAAGGTTATCACGAAGAACACCTTCAGCGGCGCGGCGCCGAGATCCATCGCCGCCTCTTCGATTGACCTGTCCAGCTCGCGCAGACGTGAAGAGATCACCACCGACACGTAGGCGGTACAGAAGGTGACGTGCGCCAGCCATATCGTCAACATGCCGCGATCCGATGGCCAGCCGATGGAATGCCCCAACGCGACGAACAGCAGCAGCAGCGACAGCCCGGTAATCACATCGGGCATCACCAGCGGCGCGGTGATCATAAAAGCAAAACCGTTGGAACCGCGAAAACGGCCAAAACGCACCAGCACCACCGCGGCAATCGTACCGAGGATCGCCGCCGCCGTCGCCGCACAGGCGGCAATGGTCAGGCTTAACCCCACCGCGCTCATCATCGCGTCATCATGAAACAGCTCGCTATACCAGCGCGTCGACCACCCCGCCCATACCGTCACCAGCTTCGAACTGTTAAATGAATAGATAACCAGCATCAGCATCGGCGCATACAGAAAGGTAAAACCGAGCACGAGGATCAGAATTCGCCATGGCGAACGTACTACCGGTAAGTCATTCATCCATGATCCCCCATCTGTTTTTGCTGATGTTTGTGGAACCACATGATCGGCACGATCAACAGCAGCAGCATCACAATCGCCACCGCCGATGCTACCGGCCAGTCGCGGTTATTAAAGAACTCCTGCCACAGCACGCGGCCAATCATAATGCTGTCAGGTCCGCCGAGCAGCTCCGGGATGACGAACTCGCCCACCGCCGGAATAAACACCAGCATCGAGCCGGCGATAATGCCGCCTTTCGTTAACGGAACAATCACCTGGAAGAAGGTCTTTAACGGCCGGGCGCCGAGATCCAGCGACGCTTCCACCAGCGAATAGTCGATACGCGTCAGCGCGGTATAAATCGGCAGCACCATGAACGGCAGGTAGGCGTAAACGATACCGATGTACACCGCCAGGTTGGTATGCAAAATCTCCAGCGGTTGATCGATAACTCCAAGCCATAACAGGAAGTTATTGAGCACCCCGTTGCTTTTCAGCAGCCCCATCCAGGCGTAAACGCGAATGAGGAATGAGGTCCACGAAGGTAATATCACCAATAGCAGCAGGATATTGCGCGTCGAGGGCTTGCTATGCGCCACCGCCCACGCCAGCGGATAGCCCAATAGCAGACAGCAAAAGGTGGAAATTGCCGCCACCTGCAGCGACTGCAGATAAGCCTCAAAGTACAGCGGATCGTCGGTCAGCTGCAGGAAGTTGCCGAGATTAAGCGTCAACGTCAATTGACCGTCGGCCCACGACAGTAACTCGGTATAGGGCGGGATCGCCCGCGCCATTTCGGCCAGGCTGATTTTAAAAACGATCAGGAATGGCAGTAAAAACAGCAGGATTAACCACAGATACGGCAGCGCAATCACCAGCTTACGCCCGTGGGCCATCTGCTGGCGCGCCAGCCACAGGGCAAAACCGCCGGGCTTTTTGCCGCCGGCTGGAGGTTCTAATGTGCTCATCGCCCTCTCCTTACACCGTCAGAACAACGCAGCTATCGGCGTCCCAGCACAAACGAACTTCATCACCCCAGGTCGGCATGCCTTTGCGATGGCGATGTTCGTTTTGCAGCTGGGCGCTAATCATCTGCCCGCTTTTCAGACGGACATGATAGATAGACAGATCGCCGAGGTAGGCAATATGGATAACCTCGCCTACCGCAAAGTTAAAGCCGTCCGCTGGCGGTTCGTCGCAGAGCATGATTTTCTCCGGACGCAGCGCCACCCAGACCGGCACGTTATCCACCACCGAGGCATCCGGATCGACTTTCAGCGGATGCACCAGCCCCGGCGCATTCAGTACCAGACCATCTTCCAGTCGCTCTTTGACCAGCCCTTCGAAGACGTTTACCGAACCGATAAACTCGGCGCTATAGCGGGTCGTCGGATGTTCATAGATCTCCTCCGGCTCGCCTATCTGCACGAACTTTCCGCGGTTCATGATGGCGATACGGCCCGCCATGGTCATCGCCTCTTCCTGGTCATGGGTGACCATCACGCAGGTGACGCCGACGCGCTCAAGAATATCCACCACCTCAAGCTGCATCCGGTCGCGCAGTTTTTTATCCAACGCGCCCATCGGTTCATCAAGCAGCAGCAGTTTCGGCCGCTTCGCCAGGCTTCGCGCCAGCGCCACGCGCTGGCGCTGGCCACCGGAAAGCTGGTGCGGCTTGCGTTTGGCGAACTCCTGCATATGCACCAACGCCAGCATCTCCTGGACGCGGGCGTTAATCTCCGCCTTCGGCAGCTTGTCCTGCTTGAGACCAAAGGCGATATTTTGCTCAACAGTCATGTGGGGAAACAGCGCGTAAGACTGGAACATCATATTGATCGGCCGCTGATACGGCGGCACGCGCGCCAGGTCGACGCCATCCAGCACAATCTGCCCGGCGGTGGGCAACTCAAAACCTGCCAGCATGCGTAGCAACGTCGATTTACCGCAGCCGGACGCGCCCAGTAAGGCAAATATTTCACCTTTATAAATAGTGAGATTGACATCATCGACGGCGTGTTGCCCATCGAAGGATTTGGTTAAATTACGGATTTCCAGCAGCGGGGTCAGCGCTTTGGGGGCTTTCGCCTGTGGGCGGGGCATTGCGTCATTCACTCGGGTGCTCTCCGGCAAATACAATCACCGTATGGCCCGGTTGCCATACATTCTTCAGTTCTATGTTCACCAGCGAACAGTCGGTCAGGCCTTTACAGGCCCGGCGTACCGGCCTGATGGCGTTATTTTCCGCTTTTCACTTTGGTCCACGCGCGGGTGCGCACGCGGTCAATCTTCGGATCCTGCACCTTGAGGGTGAACAGCTTGGCGAAGACATCCTCCGGCGGGTAAATCGCCGGATTGTTGCGGATGTCGGCGCTGACCAGCGGCGTCGCTTCTTTGTTGCCGTTAGCGTAGTAGACGTGATCGCTGATGTGGGCGATGACCTCCGGGCGCAGCAGATAGTTCAGGAACTGATAGGCTTCGTCTTTATTTTTGGCATCCGCCGGCATGGCGAAGACATCAAAGAAGGCCAGCGCCCCCTCTTTCGGAATAAAGTAGGAGATATTGACGCCGTTCTTCGCCTCTTTCGCCCGGTTCGCCGCCTGCCAGACATCGCCCGCCCAGCCGATAGCGACGCAGATATCGCCGTTTGCCAGGTCATTAATATATTGCGAAGAGTGGAAGTAACGGATATTGGGCCGCAGCTTCAACAGCAGATCGGTTGCCGGTCCGGTGTAATCATCGGCTTTGGTGCTGTTTGGATCTTTGCCGAGATAGTTCAGCACCGTCGAGAAAATCTCTTCGGGGGCATCAAGGAAGGAGACGCCGCAGCTTTTCAGCTTCTCAAGGTTTTCCGGTTTGAGCACCAGATCCCAGCTGTTCAACGGTACGTCTTTACCCAGCGCCGCTTTCACTTTATCGACGTTATAGCCGATGCCGGTAGTCGCCCACATGTACGGCATCGCATATTTGTTATCGGGATCGTGACGCGCCACCAGTTGTAAAACTTTCGGGTCGAGGTTTTTCCAGTTCGGGAGTTTACTTTTATCCAGCGGCTGGAACACTCCGGCCGCCAGCTGGCGTTCAAGGAAGCTTGCCGATGGCACCACCAGATCGAACCCGGTGCTGCCGGCCATTAATTTACCTTCCAGCACCTCGTTGGAATCAAATACGTCATACACCACTTTAATACCGGTCTCTTTTTCAAAATTGGCGACCGTGTCCGGCGCAATATAATCAGACCAGTTATAGACGTGCAGCGTTTTTTGTTCCGCTGCGAGCGAGCCGGCAGAAACGGCCATCAGCGCACCCGTAATCACACCTGTTAACCATTTTTTACCCAAGGCGGTCATATCTGTATTTCCTTCTCAAGGCCCGTTAATTCACGGACGCAATAGACGAACCTGAACGCATGCAAGAATCATGCATATTTTTCATTGCCTGAGATAAGGAGAGGAAACCTCTCCCTGATTGGCTGCCCGCAAATGGACGCCTCGCCAGAATAACTGTAGCCAGAATAAGAGGATATAGCCCAGGCAAAAAAACGCCCTGGATCATATTTCCAGCCAATAAAGGTCTACGAGATAAAAGCGAAGCGCTAAAACAGCAGTGAATAATTCTTTAAATGAGGGTTTGTGACAGAATAAATAAGCAACCGCCGTCGCAGCGGCTGCTTTTATTAGTTAGTGCAGAAAATGGTATTGCACTTCTTCGGCTGCGGCCTCTTCTTCCTGCTCTTCCGCTTTATATAGCAGCTGATTGGCGCCGGCTTCCAGAATGACCATCGAGACCTGCTCTTCGCTCTGGCGGAAGAACCAGGCAAACTGTTCGAGAGTGACGCCCGCGCCAACGGGCAGCGCCTGGCAGACCACCAGCTTCGGCAGGTTATCATCCTGAATATCAAGGAACGCTTTTACGGTCAGCGAACTGGCGTTGATCGCCGACAGGTCCGCCGACAGCGGCAGCAGCGCAGAAGGCTTCACTTCCGCCAGCGCCGAAAACAGCACCACGTTGTCCAGCAGGTCGATTTTGGCATCGAAAATACCGTCGAAATTCTGCATATGCGGCAGGTGCAACGCCTGGCAGGAGTCGCACTCAAAAAAACTGATGCCTAACTCGTCGAGCCAATGACGTAACGTATCAAGACCCGGAACGACCAGTGAATCCATAGTGCCTGTGACCTCTTGCTGGATAAAAAACGACGCATAGCTTACGCAAAAAATGCGTCGCATTCCATGAAAGGATAACGAAGTGACGCTACCCTCCCATTTTTAGACAATATCCAGGCGTGGCCTGGCGCTCGATCCACGCGATCATTCGCCCGGCAATATCGACGTGAGTGGTGGTTTCAATCCCTTCCAGCCCCGGCGAGGCGTTAACTTCCATCACCAGCGGGCCGCGGTGGGCGCGCAGAATATCCACGCCTGCCACGTCCAGACCCAGCGTTTGCGCCGCTTTAATCGCCATCTCCCGCTCCTGATCGCTAAGCGTGGCCGTAGTGGCGACGCCGCCGCGGTGCAGGTTAGAGCGAAAATCGCCCTCCTTCGCCCGCCGTTCAATCGCCGCCACCACCTCATCGCCAACCACCAGGCAGCGGATATCGCACCCTTTTGCCTCAGCGATATATTCTTGCACCAGAATGTGCGCATTGAGACCCCGGAAGGCGTCAATCACGCTTTCCGCCGCCTGTCGCGTTTCCGCCAGCACCACGCCGATCCCCTGCGTCCCCTCGACTAACTTCACCACCAGCGGCGCGCCGCCGACCATCGCGATCAGATCGCTGGTGTCGTCCGGCGAGTGGGCAATACCGGTGACCGGTAGATCGATTCCCTGACGCGCCAGCAGCTGCAACGAGCGCAGCTTATCGCGGGCGCGGGTAATCGCCACCGACTCGTTTAGCGGATAACTGCCCAGCAGCTCGAACTGCCGCAGCGCGGCGGTGCCGTAATAGGTGATGGCCGTGCCGATACGCGGAATGACTGCATCAAAATGGGGCAACTGTCGCCCTTTGTAGTGAATTGAGGAGGCAACCGGGCTGACGCTCATATAGCAGGAGAGCGGATCGAGGATCTCGACCTGATGCCCGCGTTTTTGCGCGGCTTCACGCAAGCGGCGGCAAGAATAAAGCGTTCCATCCCGGGATAATATAGCGATTTTCACCCAACACCTCTTAGAAAATAACTGGCAACCAGCACTCTGCGTTTGCAGGGTGAAGTGTATAGGGAATCAGCGCGTTGCCCAGCCCTGTTTATGCAAATAGTCGAGAATAAACGGCCGGCTCTCTTTGATGATGGTGCGGCGGATATGGTCGCTCCAGGTATCGCGGCGGGTATTACTGCCGCGCGACAGATAATAATCCGCCAGCTGTTCGTCATACTGCGCCAGCACCTGTTGATCAAGCGGCTGGTAGTGATTCTCATGCACCAGCATCGCAGGCGGAATACGCGGCTTAACCTGCGGGTCGTCAGCAGGCCAGCCAAGGCACAGGCCAAACAGCGGTAAAACGTGTTTCGGCAGCTGCAGCAGCTCGGTTACCGCGTCAATGTTATTGCGCAGGCCGCCAATATAAACGCCGCCTAATCCCAGGGATTCCGCGGCGATTAAGGCATTCTGCGCCATTAGCGCGGTGTCGACGACGCCCAGCAGCAGCTGTTCAGCCAGCCCCAACTGCGCTTGTGGGCAAATTTGCAGGTGGCGGTTGAAATCGGCGCAGAACACCCAAAACTCCGCCGCCTGCGCCACGTGCTGCTGGCCGCCGGTCAACGGAACCAGCTGCTCACGCAGCTGCGGGTCGGTAATGCGAATAATCGAGGTACATTGTAAAAAACTGGAGCTGGACGCCCCTTGCGCCCCGGCGATGATCGCCTCACGCTGTTGGTCGCTAATCGGCGCGTCGGTAAAATGGCGGATGGAACGGTGGTGGCGCAGCAGATCAATGGTCGGCGTCATGGCGTTTTTCTCTTTCGGACGGGGTAGAAGATGAGGTCTTATTATCGGTCAACTGCGGCGCGACAATTTTCGCTATTCGCCACATTAAGGCTATCGCCGCCGGGATCATCAGCAGGATCCCGGCAAAGATCATGATAAGCGCCGCCGTCGGGCTGGCAAACGGCGCCGGCAGCTGAACATAGTGGTTCAACGACAGCCAGGCCAGCGTCAGCAGCGCCATGCCGACGAGCTCAACAATCAGAATGCTTTTGGGTAATGCGGCAGGCGATCGCATAACGCTCCTCAATATACTCATGCCACGCGCATCGCTGGCGCGTCTGTGTAGGGTCTTGCAGCAGATGATATTTATCAAGCATAACCCGCAACCATCGCTATAAAAGGTAAAACCTGCTTTCCCTTGTTAACGGAACGCGGCATCATAGCCACATTCGCCATCCGGCTGAGATTTAAGGAGAGAAGCATGTTTACCGTTATTTTTGGTCGCCCAGGTTGCCCGTATTGCGTTCGCGCCAAAGAGCTGGCCGAGAAACTGAGCAACGAGCGCGATGACTTCAGCTATCGCTACATTGATATCCACGCGGAAGGCATCAGCAAAGCCGATCTGGAAAAAACCGTCGGTAAGCCGGTAGAAACCGTACCGCAGATTTTCGTCGATCAGAAACACATCGGCGGCTGCACGGATTTCGAAGCCTGGGCGAAAGAGAATCTCGGCCTGTTCGCTTGAGAATTTTTACTCTTCCGTTGAGTGCCTGCGTCTGGCGTCCAGCCAGACGCAAATAAATAAAAAGCATAGCGCCCCAAGCGCGCACCAGAACACCGCGCTAAATAACCACGCCAGTTCTTGCCAGAACGATCGATGAGTAATAAAGAACATCCGCATCACCACCAAACAAACCGGTGCCGCCAGCATGGCGCCAATCAGCGGACGTATGACGCGCCGGCCGGGGGATAAGCAGCTCGCCACCGCCCCAGGCAGCACAAAGAAAAGCAGCCCAAGCTCGGGGTTGCCCGTTTGCCGAAAAGCCCCTTTCATATGCAGCAACAGCGATAAACAGACCACAATAAACAGAAAGAACCCACAAATTATACCGGCCCACGCGCGCTCAGATTTCACGACATCCTCCTGATTTCGCCTCTAACTATCTTTCACTTCATCCAGTCAGAAATAGCATTCTGGCAGTCCATGCTTATAACGCTCCCGTCAGAGTAAAACGATTGTGACTAGCCGCAGCAACCAGGAAAGATTAAACTAGCGGCACTGTTTTATCGGTATTAACGGGATGCCAGAATAACGTTCGGCATAGTGCGAACGCTTGAGCAACCTTAGACCAAAAAACCATTTCCTTCAACAACTTACTAGTAAACGAGAAGTTGGCTTTCGTGAATATAAACGTCGCAGATTTGTTAAACGGGAATTACATCCTGTTATTGTTTGTTGTACTCGCACTGGGTCTTTGCCTGGGGAAACTTCGCCTCGGGTCAGTACAACTTGGTAATTCCATTGGCGTTTTAGTCGTTTCTTTATTATTAGGTCAGCAGCACTTCGCCATTAACACTGATGCGCTAAATCTTGGCTTTATGCTGTTTATTTTCTGCGTCGGCGTCGAAGCGGGCCCCAACTTTTTTTCGATTTTTTTCCGCGACGGCAAAAACTATCTGATGCTGGCGCTGGTGATGGTGGCCAGCGCGATGTTAATCGCTATGGGGCTGGGCAAATTGTTTGGCTGGGACATCGGCCTGACCGCCGGGATGCTGGCGGGCGCTATGACCTCCACCCCGGTGCTGGTGGGCGCTGGCGATACCCTACGCCACTTTGGCCTGCCCAGCGATCAGCTGGCGCAGTCGCTTGACCACCTGAGCCTCGGCTACGCCCTGACCTACCTGGTTGGCCTGGTGAGCCTGATCGTCGGCGCGCGCTATATGCCGAAGCTGCAGCATCAGGATCTGCAGACCAGCGCCCAGCAGATCGCCCGCGAGCGCGGTCTGGATACCGACTCCAAGCGTAAAGTCTATCTGCCGGTTATCCGCGCCTACCGCGTCGGCCCGGAATTGGTCGCGTGGGCGGACGGCAAAAATCTTCGTGAGCTGGGGATTTACCGCCAGACCGGCTGCTATATCGAGCGTATTCGTCGTAACGGTATCCTGGCGAACCCGGATGGCGACGCGGTACTGCAGATGGGCGACGATATCGCGCTGGTTGGCTACCCGGACGCCCATGCCCGCCTCGACCCAAGCTTCCGTAACGGTAAAGAGGTGTTTGACCGCGACCTGCTCGATATGCGTATCGTCACCGAAGAGATTGTGGTTAAGAATCATAACGCCGTCGGCCGCCGCCTGGCGCAGCTGAAGCTGACCGATCACGGCTGTTTCTTAAACCGGGTGATCCGCAGCCAGATTGAGATGCCAATCGACGATAACGTGGTGCTCAATAAAGGCGACGTGCTGCAGGTGAGCGGCGACGCCCGCCGCGTAAAAACCGTCGCTGACCGCATCGGCTTTATTTCGATTCATAGCCAGGTGACCGATCTGCTGGCTTTCTGCGCCTTCTTTATCGTCGGCCTGATGATCGGCATGATCACCTTCCAGTTCAGCTCGTTCAGCTTCGGCATCGGTAACGCCGCCGGCCTGCTGTTCGCCGGCATTATGCTTGGCTTCCTGCGTGCCAACCATCCGACCTTCGGCTATATCCCGCAGGGCGCATTGAACATGGTTAAGGAGTTCGGTCTGATGGTGTTTATGGCCGGGGTCGGCCTGAGCGCCGGCGCGGGTATTAATAACGGTCTGGGCGCCATTGGCGGGCAAATGCTGGCCGCCGGCCTTATCGTCAGCCTGGTGCCGGTGGTGATCTGCTTCCTGTTCGGCGCCTATGTGCTACGCATGAACCGCGCGATGCTGTTCGGCGCGATGATGGGCGCGCGTACCTGCGCCCCGGCGATGGAAATTATCAGCGATACCGCACGGAGCAATATTCCCGCGCTCGGCTACGCTGGCACCTACGCTATCGCCAACGTGCTGCTCACCCTTGCCGGTACGTTGATCGTCATCATCTGGCCGGGCCTTGGCTAGCCCCGGCCGAAAATTTTTAACTTTTTCGCAAAAAAATCGGTGATGAACAGAACTTTTTCCCAGGACGTCAGTCATAACTAGTGCCACTGCTTTTCTTTGATGTCCCCATTTTGTGGAGCCCATCAACCCCGCCGTTTAGGTTCAAGGTTGATGGGTTTTTTGTTGCCTGAAGTTCAGCTTCCTTAGAATCAACCTCTTAGCAGACAACTCGTTCCTGAATGGCGATGACCTTCCCGTGAAAACCGCACACGTCTTAACAGCAGTATCTGGTCTTGCTTTCTCCTCGCAGAAAAGCGCTTCCTCAACGTCCGATAGTTACTGCTATTGAATTGACGTACTTATCCTGCTATGTAAAAACGTAGTGTTGATACTTTACTTCTACTGATAAGGAATTCAGATGTTAACTCAAAGTCTTATTAATATATTCAGTAAAGAAATGATAGGGACGATTATTGCCGCCCTGCCCATCATAAAAGCCATTTTAAATTACTTAAACAAACCTTTAGATGACATCGATGATATATATATAAAAGCCAAATTAAGCACATGGAGAATTCGCTTTTTCATGATCAAAATATCGACAAAGGAGATACCCAGACTGACTCGCGCAAATGTGATATTGTTTTCTGTCGTGTTATTATTTCTTTTAGCCAGTTTCGCAACCAGTTCATATTATGGCGTCAAGCTATTACAAATACGTCCGGGCTGGACATCTTTAATTCTTAAAGAAACGGATGAATGGTTTTTAATCTCGGAAACAGAAGCATCAGAACACGCATTCCATCCCTCGTGGCATCTCACAGAAAAAAGCTGTATCTCTGGCGAGGCCACGCAACTGGCAAATGAAAAAACTATAACACCACAACTAGGGAAATTTATTTGTGAATCCTTCACCAATACAGATGACAAAAACAAAATAAAGAAATCCATTAAAGATACCACTCACAATAAACCTATCATCACCTTTCTCATCTCGATCATTACCGTTGGCTGCATATGGTTCATAATTAGCTTAATATTGACGTTAATATATACTCTCAGACTTAAAAAATTCATTATCCGGGAGCATGAAAAAGCCTATGACTATCTAACATAGCACTCCAACCTTTAGCTTAGGGGGTGAGAACTCTGTTACATTTGTCATTTGCACGATGTATATTACCAGTTCCGGTAATATTGTTACTGGAACTGCAGAGCCTATCATCCTGTGATAATTGTTGATATTATTATCCGCAACGATTAACAGGTATATCGGTTGAAGGTAAAACATGATTGATGTACAGCAGGAACAAAAACTTCAGGAGCACGGTTTTACCAGCAAAGAGATCAATGTGCTGCGTAAAGGACTTGAGAGTCCACAACGTAAAGATCAAAGCCTGCAGGCCTTGTTGGAAGAACTGAGGCGTCGTTTTTACATGTCCTGTATCATCATCATTGCCCTGCTTATCTTTTGCAGCTACGCGACGCTGACTAATAATACCGGTAATGGGCTGGCTTACTTTACTGTGACTGCAGTTTGCTGCGCCTTTGCACTATTAGCAACACCTTACCCGCTTTCATGGAAAGCGATAACATTCTTAAGAAAGAAACTCTACCCAAATTAATTTAACAAGCAGTTTTTTCATTAGTACGATACGTTCTCCCTATGTTGTATAACTGATATGTCCTCAACATGCCACTTAAATATCCCCTCTTAAATAATCGGCGATAAAGCTTATCAAGCACACCAGCGTAAAACAGATGGCGAAACCACCCAGCTTGAATAACCAGCCATCCAGAGCAACAAAACAAACAAAAGCGGCGATAGAGAAGCTGCCCGTTCCGACAGCTTCAAACATATTGATTGCATGAATGCAGATCTTTTTACAAACATAGCTTGAAGAGAATCTTTTCGGTTTCATTGGCTCTCTCTTATCCCTGCATCAGGTAACCCAAGGCTAATCGAAAGCATGCTCATCATCCAGTAATAATTTAATTTTTTTCACCATTAAATCAACATGTTAAATAAACCACTAATAAAAAAATCAATCGTTAAATGTCAGCTTTTCACCCTTGCGAAGTCTATTTTTTCACCCATACTTTGCTGATCCACTCCCACATAAGGCGCTCTCCATGTTGCTTAAAGATAAGACCGTGGTAATTTTCGGCGGCAGCGGCGCGATTGGCCGCGCGGCGGCGCTCGCCATGGCGAAAGAAGGCGCACAGATCTTTCTGGCCGCCCGGCAGGCGGATAAGCTGGAAAAGGCAGCGGCTGAGGTTCGCGCAGCTGGAGGTATCGTCGAGACTCTGCAACTGGATGTGCTGGATGGCGGGCAAACCGCCGGGCAGGTGGCCAACCTGGCCGGGCGAACCGGCGGGATTGATATCGTAGTTAATGCCACCGGCTTTCTCCACGATCAGGGAAAAACGCTGGCACAATTATCCCTTGCCGAGTATCGCCAGGGTTTTGTCCCCTTTCTTGATGCCCAATTTACTATTGCTAAGGCTGTAGCGCCGTGGATGGGTGGCGAACGCGAGGGCGTCATAATTACCACTATTCCTCCTTCCGCGACGATGGCCGTTCCTGGACACCTTGGCCATATCGTCGGCTGCGCCGCAATGGAAGCCTTTATCAAAGCGCTGGCCAGCGAACTGGGGGCGAAAAATATCCGCGTGCTCGGCGTGCGGTCACACGCGATAGCGGATGCGGTGCTGGCGGGTTCTTATACTGCCGAGGTGTTTGCGCCTAAAGCGCAGGCGCTGGGCTTGAGCGTCGAACAGTGGCTGGGTGGTGCGGCGCACGGCACGATGCTACAGCGGTTGCCGACGCTCGCGCAGATAGCCGGGGTCATCACCTTTCTCGCCTCACCGTCGGCGGCGGCGATGACCGCCACGGTGGTTAACGTCACCGCGGGGGCGACGCTTAGCTAGCGCTATTCTCCCCCGCCAGCCGCCCGACCATCAGGCGAATGGCCGCTTTCGACAGCGGCGCGCTATCGGTCACGAAGTGTAGCGTCATCCCCTCGATAAACGCATCCAGCCCGCGCGCCGTCGCCGGTTCGAACCACTGCTCCAGCGTCTGCTGGCTGCGCAGCATCCAGCTCTGCATGACCGCTTTCAGCGCCGGTCGGCTGCTGCAAAACGCGTATAGCTGGTACATTAACTCCATATTGCGCGCGGTGGTCACCTGGGCGCTGAAGATAAGTTCGGCGATAGCGTCGCAGGCCTGCTCGCGGCTCCCTACGCCGTTGAAGAATTGCTGATACTGCGCCGACATTTCGACGGTGAAGTTACGAAACGCTTCCTCAATCAGCGCCTCAATACCGCTAAAATAATAGGTCAGCGAGCCCAGCGGTACCCCGGCGCAGCTGGCGATTTTACGGTGCGTCACCGCGTGAATACCGTGCGCGGCGATGGTATCCAGCGTCGCCTGCAGGATGCGCTCGCGCCGCTGCGGATCGTTCGGTCTGCGGGTCATCGGTGTGTTTTTTCCCCTCTGTGCGCTATGCAGGTCAAGCGATAGCGGAATGTGTACAAATGTACACAACCTTGCTACTGTTGTCTGCAACTCTTCTTTCTCGGGCGTTTATGGATGACGGCGCAAACTTCTCGCAAAGCCCTCCAGCTTCGGCTGTGGGCGCTATTTATGTTCTTTTTTATCCCCGGCTTATTGATGGCCTCCTGGGCCACCCGTACGCCCGCGATTCGCGATTTACTAACCCTTTCCACTGCTGAGATGGGGATGGTGCTGTTTGGCCTGTCGATCGGTTCGATGAGCGGCATTCTCTGTTCTGCATGGCTGGTTAAACGCTTCGGCACCCGTAAAGTTATCCGCACCACCATGTTATGCGCCGTGGCGGGCATGCTGGTGCTAAGCCTCGCGCTGTGGCTCGCCTCCGCGCCGCTGTTCGCCTTCGGGCTGGCTATCTTCGGCGCCAGCTTCGGCTCGGCGGAAGTGGCGATTAACGTCGAAGGCGCCGCCGTTGAACGGGAAATGAATAAAACTGTGCTGCCGATGATGCACGGTTTTTATAGCTTCGGCACCCTGGTGGGCGCCGGCATCGGTATGGCGGTGACCGGTTTTGGCCTGCCCGCCGCGCCGCATATTCTGATCGCCGCGCTGGTAGCGATTGCTCCTATCCTTATCGCCATTCGCGCCATCCCCGACGGTACCGGCAAAAACGCCGCCGAATCCGCCCATAGCGAGGCCAAAGGCCTACCGGTCTGGCGCGACGCGCAGCTATTGCTGATCGGCGTAATCGTTCTGGCGATGGCCTTTGCCGAAGGTTCCGCCAACGACTGGCTGCCCCTGCTGATGGTCGACGGCCATGGCTTTAGCCCCACTTCCGGTTCGCTGATTTACGCCGGTTTCACCCTCGGCATGACCCTCGGCCGCTTCACCGGCGGCTGGTTTATCGACCGCTACAGCCGCGTCGCCGTGGTACGCGCCAGCGCGGTAATGGGCGCGCTGGGCATCGGGCTGATTATTTTTGTCGACAGCACCTGGGTCGCTGGGGTATCGGTACTGCTGTGGGGGCTCGGCGCGTCGCTTGGTTTTCCGCTCACCATTTCCGCCGCCAGCGATACCGGCCCGGATGCGCCTAAACGCGTGAGCGTCGTGGCGATTACCGGCTATCTGGCTTTTCTCGTCGGGCCGCCGCTGCTGGGCTTCCTTGGCGAACACTTTGGCCTGCGTAGCGCCATGATGGTAGTACTGGGACTAGTCATGGTGGCGGCGCTGGTAGCCCGCGCGGTAGCTAAACCGCAGCCCGAACCTGTGATGGAGAATAGCTAATGAGCATCAAACTGATTGCGGTAGACATGGACGGCACCTTTTTAAGCGATGCCAAAACCTATAATCGCCCACGTTTTCTGGCGCAGTATCAGCGCATGCGCGAACAGGGCATTCGCTTCGTGGTCGCCAGCGGCAACCAGTATTACCAGCTGATATCGTTCTTCCCGGAGCTGGTCGATGAAATCGCCTTCGTCGCCGAAAACGGCGGTTGGGTTGTAAGCGGTAAAGAGGATATCTTTAACTGCCAGCTGCCGACGACGCATTTCAACGCCGTCGTCGACCACCTGCAAACGCTGCCGCATATCGAAATTATCGCCTGCGGCAAACGCAGCGCCTATACGCTCAATAGCTATAACGACGAGCTAAAAGCGGTGGCGGCGAAGTACTATCACCGTCTCGAACTGGTGGATGATTTTAACCATCTCGATGACGCGATCCTCAAATTCGGCCTGAACGTGCCGGATCATCTGATTCCGCAAATTCAGCCGAAGCTACACGCGGCGCTGGGCGATATGGTTACCGCCGTCGCCACCGGTTACGGCAGTATCGATTTAATCATCCCTGGCGTGCATAAAGCCAACGGCCTGCGCATTTTGCAGGAGCGCTGGGGTATTGATAATCATGAAGTGGTGGCCTTCGGCGATAGCGGCAATGATATTGAAATGTTGCAGCATGCCGGCTTTGGCTTCGCCATGGCGAATGCCAAAGCGGAGGTCAAAACCGTCGCCAGCCATCATGCGCCGCATAATAACGAAGAAGGCGTATTGCAGATTATCGATAAGGTATTGAATCGCGAAGCGCCGTTCGCCTGATGAATCCCCGGATGCCTTTGGGCATCCGGGTTTGCTACGTATCACGCCTGCTGCGAACTGCCGACGCTTTTATCTTTCAGGAAGTAAATAATCAGCCCCAGCCATAGCACCCCGCCCAGCAGGTTAAACAGGCTGAACAGGCCGTTACCGCCAAGCTCATAAGCATGCTTGCTAAGCTCAATGCCCACGGTAAAGATCAGCATCTGCAGCATGCCCATCGCCGCCGAAACCGTTCCTTTACTCATCTCGCTGGCGAACAGCGTTAAGCGCACCAGCCCGGCGTTAGCCAGACCAATCCCGAAAGCGTAGAAGCTCAGACCGGCGGTCATCCACAGATAAGCATGGGACGAGACGACCGTGGCCGCCGCCGACAGAAGCAGGCCAAACATTATCGGCCAGCCGCCCATAATAATCAGCGAGCGTACCGAACGGCGTGAAGTCAGACGCGCCAGTACCAGGTTGCCGGCGATCAGCGCGCCGAAAATCGGCACCTGCAGCATACCGTACTCATAGCTGGTGGCCTGCTCGCCGCTAATAATAATGACCGGCGATTGCGCAATCCACGCCAGCAGCGGCAGGCTAACAAAACCGGTCGCCAGCGCCCCGGCGACAAAGCGCAGGTTTTTCAACACCAGACGATAGTCGCGCCCCAGCTCTTTTACCGACAGTTTTTCCCCCATCCGCGTCGCCGTTTCCGGCATCGCCCGCTGTAGCCCGACAAAGGAGATGGCCGCCAGCACGGCGAACAGCACGAACATCATCTCCCACGGCAGCATATGCACCCAGGCGGCGCCGACCAGCGGCCCGAGCAGCGGCGCAATCAGCGCGACGTTAGCCATCAGGGCGGTGATTTTGATACACACCGCCTCCTCAAACGACTCCTGGATAGCCGCATATCCCACCGCGCCGATAAAGCACAGGCTGATGCCCTGCAGGAAACGCAGCAGGGTAAATTGCTCAATGGTTTGCGCCAGCAGCGTCGCCAGACAGGTGACGATAAACCACACCACCCCGGTCAGCATCACCGGGCGGCGGCCAATACGATCCGACAGCGGCCCCAGCAGCCACTGCAAAAACATCCCCCCCGCCAGATAGGCGGTCATAGAGGTGGGGACCCACTCATTGCCGACCTGAAACTCCTGCACCACCGCGAGCATACCCGGTTGGATCATATCGTTGCCGATATAGGTGGAGAATTCATATAACACAAGGCACAGCGGGAACAGCAACGCCTGACGACCGAGGCGTTTACCTGATAGCGAATAATTCTGCATGCAATCTCTTAATTAAAAAAAAATCGCGCAAAGTTTAATGAAAGTCGACCCGTGGAGATAGTGAATTGTGAGTGACAATGAAAAATATCGCCAGCCCGCAGTCCGGCATGAAACGAATATTTATATTTCGTTTATGTTTCAATGAGATTACAGCCGATATACTTGCTATGGCGAAATACCGGCAAGGGCATCTCACGGCTATATTTCGTAACAAACTGATAATTAAGACAATGCTGCTTTACCCCATCGTTACCTTTCAATAAGGTGAGCGGCTTATTGCTATCGTAACCAGAGACTGGAAGCATGCTGGAAAATATCAACTACGCGCTGTTTGCCCTGATTAACGCCACCCCGGCCTCCTCGTGGTGGGCAATTGAGGTCGCCACGTTTATTGCCAAAGACTTAATTATCATTGTGCCGCTGCTGGTGGTGGCGCTGTGGCTGTGGGGGCCAAACCAGCGTCAACTGGTATTCAAGGTCATGCTGGCCCTGGCCCTGGGCCTGTCTATTTCGTGGGTTATCGGTCATCTGTTTCCGCATGACCGGCCGTTTGTTGACGGCGTCGGCTACAATTTCCTGCATCATGCGGCGGATGACTCATTCCCAAGCGATCACGGCACCGTCATCTTTACCTTCGCGCTGGCGTTTTTGTTCTGGCACCGCGTGTGGTCCGGCGTGCTGCTGCTGGTCATCGCTTCGGCGATTGCATGGTCACGCGTCTATCTGGGAGTACACTGGCCGCTGGATATGTTGGGCGGGCTGCTGGCCGGCATGTGCGGCTGCCTTGGCGCGCAACTGCTGTGGCAGAGCGGCGGTCATGGCCTCTACCAATGGCTGCAGCGCCTGTATCGTCTCTGCTTCTCGCTGCCGATTCGTAAAGGCTGGGTACGCGGCTAACGTCTGACAGGTGACGAACCCCTCGCCGCCGGGTAAAATCAAGCTGACGCCCTGCCCTTGCAGGGCGATTTTAGCTCAGAGGGTATATGGAAACTCGTCGTGACGAACGCATTAACCAGCTCATTCAGGCACTCAAGCGCAGCGATAAACTTCACCTGAAAGAAGCAGCTTCGCTGCTTGGCGTATCAGAAATGACCATTCGTCGCGATTTGAACGGCCACAGCGGCCCTGTGGTGCTGTTGGGCGGTTACATCGTGCTGGAACCGCGTAGCGCCACGCACTACCTGCTGAGCGATCAGAAAACCCGTCTGGTGGATGAAAAGCGCCGCGCTGCGCGCCATGCCGCCGGGCTGCTTGAAGCGCATCAGATGGCCTTTTTTGACTGCGGCACCACCACGCCATGGATAATCGACGCCATCGATAACGAGCTGCCGTTTACCGGCGTGTGCTACTCGTTAAATACCTTTCTCGCCCTGCAGGAAAAACCGCTGTGCCGCGCTATTCTGTGCGGCGGCGAATTCCACGCCAGCAATGCCATCTTTTTGCCGCTCAGTCTGCAGGATACCCTGAGCCACCTCAGCCCGGATATCGCCTACTATTCTGCCGCCGGTATCGACTGCGAGCAGGGAGCGACCTGCTATAACCTGGAAGAGCTGCCGGTGAAACACTGGGCCATGAATAATGCTCGCTACCATGTGCTGGTGGTCGATCATAGCAAGTTTGGCAAAGTGCGGCCGGCGCGGATGGGGGAGTTATCGCGTTTTGACGTCATCGCCAGCGACGTTCGTCCGGATGACGACCTGCTAGCGATGGCAAAAGAAAAGCAAATATCACTGCTGTACTAACCGCGCCCCGTCGGGCGCGGTCTGTCTGTTAAGAGAACCAGCTGCCGAACCAGCCGTGCAGTTTCATCAGCACGAAGTCGACCATGCGGCTGAAGAAGCCGCCCTCTTTCACTTCTTCCATAACGATCAGCGGGCGCTGTTCGATGGTTTTGTCATTGAGCTTAAAGTCGATGGTGCCCACCACCTGCCCTTTCGCCAGCGGCGCGGTGAGCTGCGGTTCCGTCAGGCTGTAGCTCGCTTTCAGGTTTTTCAACTGTCCGCGAGGAATGGTCACCGAACCGGCTTCGCCGGCGCCCAGTTTGACTTCATTACTGTCGCCGAACCATACGCGCTGGGAAATAAAGGTGGCATCCGGTTTGATTGGGGTGACGGTTTCATAGAAACGGAAGCCCCAGGTCAGCAGTTTTTCGGACTCGTTAAAGCGGATACGGTCGGTTTTAGTGCCCAGCACCACCGCGATAAGGCGCATATCGCCCTGCGTTGCGGAAGAGACCAGGTTGTAACCCGCGCCGGCGGTGGTGCCGGTTTTCACGCCATCGGCATTGAGGTTGGTGCTCCACAGCAGACGGTTGCGGTTGGGCTGGCGGATTTTATTGAAGGTGAACTCTTTTTCTTTGTGTACCGCGTACTCTTCCGGCACATCATGAATCATTGCTTTGGTCAGCAGCGCCATGTCGCGAGCGGTGCTGAACTGCCCCGGCGCATCCAGGCCGTGGACGGTTTTAAAGGTGGTGTTAGTCAGGCCGATTTTCTGCGCGTAGCCGTTCATCAGGTTGACAAACGAATCCTGGCTGCCGGCGACATAATCCGCAATGGCGATGCTGGCATCGTTACCAGACTGGATTATCACGCCCTTATTGAGGTCTTCAACCGATACCTGCATGCCTGGCTTCAGGAACATCACCGAGGAGCCGCGCAGCGCCGGGTTGCCCGTGGCCCACGCATCGCGACCGACGGTGACCGTATCGGTCAGTTTGATTTTGCCTGCTTTCAGCGCCTGGCCTACCACGTAGCTGGTCATGATTTTGGTCAGGCTGGCCGGGTCGAGTTTCTCGTCGGCGTTGCCTTCACTCAATACTTTGCCGCTGGCATAGTCCATCAGGATCCAGGCTCGCGCATCAATCGATGGCGCATCCGGAAGTTGATCCGCCGCCTGCACCGCAGGGGCCACGAGAAGTAAAAGCGCGCAGCCTGCCGCGAGGCCGCGAAGGGAAAAAGCATCATGCGTCATAAGAGCCACCCAAGTATCCTTTCCAAACAAAATATGCCGCAACACTCTTGCCGCACAGCACAAGGCGGTGAGTAAAGCGTACAAATGACCTTAAAGAAACAGCGAGTTGGTAAAGTTTTTAAAGTTTACGCAATAACGCCGCTGCCTGCTGAAAACAAGGCAATTTTTTTGATCGTGATTGCCTTAATATTAACTTTATTCCAACATGATTGCTCACCATGTTGCAACGGCGATTAAATAACATGCAGGAGCGGATATGATTACGTTATGGGGCAGAAATAACTCGACCAACGTGAAGAAAGTACGCTGGGTGCTGGCGGAACTGGATCTTCCTTATCAGCAGATTCTGGCGGGGCTGGAGTATGGTCTCAATCACGACCCGGAGTATCTGGCGATGAACCCGAACGGCCTGGTGCCGCTACTCAAAGACGATACCAATGGGCTGGTGCTGTGGGAATCCAACGCCATTATTCGCTATCTTGCCGCTCAATACGGGCAAAACCGGCTGTGGGTAGAGTCGCCTGCGCAGCGCGCGCAGGGGGAAAAATGGATGGACTGGGCCAATGCCACGCTGTCGCCGGCGCACCGTCCGGTATTAATGGGGCTGGTCAGAACGCCGCCGGCCCAGCGCGATCCGGCAGCAATCGACGCGGGGATTAACGCCTGCGAAGGGCTGTTCGCCATGCTCGACGATGAACTGGCGAAGCATGCCTGGCTCTCCGGCGATGAGTTCGGCCTTGGCGATGTTGCGGTGGCGCCGTTCGTTTATAACCTGCTGTCCATCGTCGACAGCTGGCAGCCGCGGCCCCATCTACAGCGCTGGTACCAGCAAATCCAGCAGCGTCAGGCCTTCCGCGATGTGGTCATGATCCCGGTTACCTGAGGGCTCACTCCGGGCTGACCTTGAGCAGTTCACCGTCAGGCTCGTCGGTTAACAGGTACAGGTAACCGTCGGGCCCGACGCGCACATCACGAATGCGTTTGCCGCGATCTTTTAATAGCCGCGTCTCCTCGCTGAGAGTATTGCCGTCAACCGAGAGCACAATCAAAGATTCATCCTTCAGCGCGCCGATAAACAACTTATGTCGCCACTGCGGGAAAGTCGGCGCGTTGTAAAACGCCATGCCGCTCAGCGCCGGGGAAACGGGCCAGACATGCAGCGGCGCCTCGGTATTCGGCGCGCTCTTTCCTTTAGCTTCCGGGATAGGTTGGCCGCTATAGTTAATGCCGTGCGTCGCCAGCGGCCAGCCGTAGTTTTTCCCGGCCTGGGGAATATTGATCTCATCGCCGCCGCGCGGGCCGTGCTCGTTCAGCCACAGCGTATCGCTCCACGGATTCATCGCCATTCCCTGCGGGTTGCGAACACCGTAAGCCCAAATCTCCGGTCTGATGCCTGTACGGCCGACGAAAGGATTATCTTTGGGTATTGTCCCCTGGTCAGTCAGGCGCACGACTTTTCCCTGCAGTTTATCGAGATCCTGCGCCGTCGGGCGCTGATTGTTTTCACCTAAACCAATAAACAGATGCCCTTTGCCATCAAAGACCATCCGCCCGCCAAAATGATTGCCAGTGGAGAGCTTCGGCTGCTGGCGGAAAACGGTTTTAAAATCTTCCAGGGTTTGCAGGTCGGCGCTGAGGCGGCCGTACCCCACCGCGGTACCCGCTTTGCCGTCCTCGCCCGCTTCGGCATAGCTCAGCCATACCCGGCGCGACTGAGCAAAGTCCGGCGCCAGCACCACATCCAGCAGGCCGCCCTGACCGTTGGCCCACACCTTCGGCACGCCGCGAATGGGCGCCGATAATCCTTTATCGAGATGCCAGCGTTTAAGTTCGCCGCCGCGCAGGGTAATCAGCACGCCTTCATTGTCCGGCAGAAATGCCAGTGACCAGGGGTGGTCGAGGTTATCCTGCAGCACCTCAACGCGCGGGGCGGCCATCGCCGCCATGGGCAGCAGCACAGTCATGAGAGTTATTTTGAGATATCGACGCATGGCGCACTCCTTTCGTCAGCATTGCTGATAAGGGTAGCCAGCGTGGCCAGCCAGGCAGGGATTTTTACATAAACTTTAACAGGGGGAGTCGCCTCCCCCTGGATTCAGGCGTGGGCAATTGGCGCGGATTTATTCAGAATGTGAATATTCATCGTCAATCCCGACAGACAGCGTTCTAGCTTCTCTACGTTAACGGCAATATAAGCCGGGCAATCATGATGCCCGCTCATCAGGCAAACCGCCGCCGAAGCGACGGACTCGCCGGCAAGGCGGAAGGCTTCCATCTCTTCCGGCGCGATGGCGTGCTGCAAACGCGGCGCGTGTACGCGCAGTTCATGGCATAGCTCAAACAAGTTATCACGCAGATGGTCATTTTCGCTGACTGACATATAGCCTTTCGCTTTACGAAGCTGGAGATAAGCCGCCAGATCGATATTGGTATTAATCAGCTTATTCAAAAGGTTAGTGTAACGTCTGTCAACGCTCATCACGGTCCTCCTCTGTCGTCCATTACCATAATCATAGTATGGTCATTTTTTGCGCGGAATTATGAGCAAGGTCAATAATCCCACAGCAATTAACATTATTTACAATGTTACAACTTCAGAGGCCACGCCGCGTTGTTCATCTCACCAGCGGCTGGTTCATCAACTTTTCCAGCACCTTCAGCGGTGAATACTGCGGATTATGCATCGCGCTCACCGGCAGTTGGAAAGTCTGTTCCAGCATAAACTGGCCGCCCATCGCCGCGTGCGGCGTTTGATCGGAAAAGCAGATCCAGGTACTCCCGGCGGCAAACTCTACCGCCTGCTGTACGCCGTGCTGTTGATATTCCGGCGTACTTTTCATTTTGTCGTGCAACGCCAGCATCAGATGATCGTAATGGCTACGTTTGCTTTTGGTGATCCCCACCGCCGACTGCAGCCAGCTGGCGAACGGCGACCACGGTTTCAGCGTCGGCAGGAAGCGCGCAGCGAGCGTTTCAAAATGTTCGCCGGTGCGCCACAAACGCGGCTCACCGTGCGGATTGATGTTGCAAAATACGCGCAGAATGCGATCGCCATAAACCGGGCGCGACGGGAAAGCGTCGACGTGCAGGCGGGTATCATCTTTACGCCACGAGGTCGTGTCGCGCCAGGCGGTTATCGGATGCAGCCGCAGGCTGGTTTGCGGGCGATAAAGCGCTTCGCGATATCCGGGCAGTAGCGCATCAATCAGGCGCAACGTGGATTGATAGTAACGTTCGGTCAGCTGCAGTACCGCCGGGGCTTTCGCCGCGTCCGCTACGCCTTTAATTTCACGCTTTTGCGGCTGGTAGCTAATGTTCTTACGCTTCGGCGATACTAAATCGGTATTGAGTAATTCGCGCTCTTCGGCAGTCAGCGAAAAATCCAGATTCGGTAAATAGAGGACGTTGCCCTCTTCCAGCGAATGCTGAATTGACGATGGCTGCGGCGGAATATCCAGATGGGTAAAGGGTAATGTCGTGAGGGCCAGCGGACTGCTCGTGGTCATTGTTATGCTCCTTGCCGCATGGGTTTTATCAGTTTTGGCTCCGGCCATCGGCAAGGTTAACAGAATGTTATTAAACGTAAGGTCAATGTAAATGAGATAATGGTTTTGAATACCATGGCCGAGTTTTTTTGCCGTAAAGCTTTTTCATCATTCATCGCCCCCTGGCTATACTCTTTTTCGCAAAGATCTGTAGAATTCCTGCCCTGACCATTCCAATAAATGAACATTTTTTAAGCTATGAGCAATGTCACGCACCAGCCGAAAATCGGCTTCGTCTCCCTGGGCTGCCCGAAAAACCTGGTAGACTCAGAACGTATCCTCACCGAACTGCGTACCGAAGGGTATGACGTGGTTCCCAGCTACGACAACGCCGATATGGTTATCGTCAACACCTGCGGCTTTATCGACAGCGCCGTGCAGGAGTCGCTTGAAGCGATCGGCGAAGCCTTAAAAGAAAACGGCAAAGTGATCGTTACCGGCTGCCTCGGCGCGAAAGAAGATCAAATCCGCGAAGTGCATCCGAAGGTGCTGGAAATTACCGGTCCGCATAGCTACGAGCAGGTGCTGGAGCACGTTCACCACTATACGCCGAAGCCGAAGCATAACCCGTTCCTCAGCCTGGTGCCGGAACAGGGCGTCAAGCTGACGCCGCGCCACTACGCGTACTTGAAAATCTCGGAAGGCTGCAACCATCGCTGCACCTTCTGCATTATCCCGTCAATGCGCGGCGATCTGGTGAGCCGTCCGATTGGCGAAGTGCTGGCGGAAGCCAAACGCCTGGCGGACGCCGGGGTGAAAGAGCTGCTGGTCATTTCGCAGGACACCTCCGCCTATGGCGTTGATGTCAAGCACCGTACCGGTTTCCACAACGGCATGCCGGTGAAAACCAGTATGGTCAGCCTGTGTGAAGAGCTGGCGAAACTCGGCATTTGGGTGCGTCTGCACTACGTCTATCCGTACCCGCACGTTGACGATGTGATCCCGCTGATGGCGGAAGGCAAGATCCTGCCGTATCTCGACATTCCGCTGCAGCACGCCAGCCCGCGCATTCTGAAACTGATGAAGCGCCCGGGTTCCGCAGATCGTCAGCTGGCGCGTATTAAACAGTGGCGCGAGATCTGCCCGGATCTGACCCTGCGTTCCACCTTTATCGTCGGTTTCCCGGGCGAAACGGAAGAAGATTTCCAGATGCTGCTCGACTTCCTGAAAGAAGCTCGCCTCGATCGCGTGGGCTGCTTTAAGTACAGCCCGGTTGAAGGCGCCACCGCCAACGAACTGGCGGATCAGGTACCGGAAGAGGTGAAAGAAGAGCGCTGGAACCGCTTTATGCAGCTGCAACAGCAGATTTCCGCCGAGCGTCTGCAGGAAAAAGTGGGCCGCGAAATTATGGTGCTGGTCGATGAAGTCGATGAAGAAGGCGCGATTGGCCGCAGCATGGCCGATGCCCCGGAAATCGACGGCGCGGTCTATCTGAACGGTGAAACCAACGTTAAACCGGGCGACGTACTGCGGGTGAAAGTCGAGCACGCCGACGAATACGACCTGTGGGGTACCCGGGTCTAATCCCGCTTCCCGGATAGCGGCTTGCGCCTTATCCGGGCTACCTCTTTCCCCATGGCTGCTGAAACTGCCGCCGTTGGTGGCCTCAAAATCGCTGAGACGTTCCCGGAAGGTCGGGGCAGCACGCATGGATGCGGGCTGAGGGCCGTGTTTTGCACGGACGCTGCCTCGGCCCGACCCGAAGCCTGCCGGGATAAGTCGAAGGTACCACGAAGTGGCGATTTTGGCGGCCAGAGCCCGGGAGTACAGAGGGCGGCGGCGACTGGCCGCCCTCTGTGCGCTCCCTGCGCCATGAGAGCCATAACGCAGAAGAAATATCGGGAGCGCAATGTTCTCGGAAACAGCACAGGACAACCCTTTGTCCTGGAGCGAAACAGCTGCAAGCCGATAACAGTATCTACCAACTTTGCTACCGCCGTGCTCGTCCCCTACCCCTTTATCTTCGGATCCAACGCATCGCGCAGGCCGTCGCCCAATAGATTAAACGCCAGCACCGTCAGGAAAATGGCGATCGCCGGGAATAACGCCACATGCGGCGCCATCACCATATCCGCGCGCGCTTCATTCAGCATCGCCCCCCACTCCGGCGTCGGCGGCTGCGCGCCAAGGCCAAGGAACGACAGGCTGGCGGCGGAGATAATCGACACGCCGATGCGCATGGTAAAATAGACCACTATCGACGATACCGTACCGGGCAAAATATGGTTGAACAGAATAGTCGTGTCGCTGGCGCCAATACTGCGCGCCGACTCAATAAACGTCTGCTGCTTCAGCACCAGCGTATTGCCGCGCACCAGGCGGGCGAACGCCGGAATTGAGAATATCGCCACCGCGATAATCACGTTGGCCATCCCACTGCCCATCACCGCCACCACCGCAATCGCCAGCAGAATGCCGGGGAAGGCAAACAGCACGTCGCAGATGCGCATGGTGATGCGGTCCCACCAGCCTTCGTAGTACCCGGCCAGCAGGCCGAGCACGGTGCCAATCAGCGCGCCAATCAGCACCGCCAGTACCCCGGCGGCCAGCGAAATCTGCGCGCCGACCAGCACCCGGCTGAAAATATCGCGCCCCAGCGAATCGACGCCGAACCAGTGCACCATTGATGGCCCTTCGTTCAGGCGGTCGTAATCGAAATAGTTTTCCGCGTCATACGGCGCTATCCACGGCGCGATAATCGCGACGACAATCAGCAGCAACACAAATATCCCCGCCGTCATCGCCACCGGCTGGCGACGAAAACGCCGCCAGAACTCATGCCACGGCGTGCGGATCTGTCCGGGCTTAACGCCCGGCATGGCGTTGATAACCGCTTCCCTTCTCCAGTTGAGCAATCGCACCTTACTTGTACCTGATAGCCGGGTTAATGGCGGCATACAACACGTCCACCACTAAGTTGATAAGAATGAACTCCAGCGAAAATAGCAGCACTTCCGCTTGAATCACCGGGTAGTCGCGCATCTCCACGGAATCGACCAGCAGTCGCCCAAGCCCCGGCCAGTTGAAGACCTTCTCCACCACAATGGAGCCGCCGAGCAGAAAACCGAACTGCAGACCCATCATGGTCACTACCGGGATCATCGCGTTGCGCAGACCATGCTTCAACACCACCAGCGTTTCGCTCACCCCTTTAGCCCGTGCGGTACGCATGTAATCCTCATGCAGCACGTCAACGAACGACGCGCGGGTAAAGCGCGCCATCACCGATGCCACCGCGGCGCCCAGGGTCAACGACGGTAGAATATAGTGCCGCCAGCTGTCGGCGCCGACCGTCGGCAACCAGCCCAGCTCAACGGAAAAGACCTGCATCAGCAGCATGCCGAGAGCGAACGCCGGGAAGGAGATACCGGTTACCGCCAGCGCCATCCCCAGCCGATCCGGCCAGCGATTGCGCCACACCGCCGCGGCGATGCCCGCCGCCATGCCGAACAGCACCGCCCAGCTCATGCTGGCAAGCGTCAGCCACAGCGTCGGCATGAAGCGGCTGGCGATTTCGCTGGTCACCGGGCGGCGCGAAGCCATCGAGATACCGAAATCACCCTGCAATACATTGGTGATGTAGTGCCAGAACTGCACGTGCAACGGCTGATCGAGCCCCAGCTGTTGGCGTACCATCGCCACCACCTGCGCATCGGCTTCCGGCCCGGCGATCAGCCGCGCCGGATCGCCCGGCAGCATATGCACAAACAGGAACACCAGCACGGCGACGATAAACAGCGTCGGAATGAGCCCCAGCAGGCGCTTCAGAACGTAATTCAGCATCGTCCCCTCCCATTTCGGCAGAGGGAACGCGTGAGCATAAGCACTATCACTGCGTCAGATCCGCCTGCTCGAAGCTAAAACCGGTATCCGGCTGAATATAAAACCCGGTCAGGTTTTTGCTATGCGCCGACACCAGCTTTTCCACCACCAGCGGCACCCACGGCGACTCTTTCCAGATAATGTCCTGCGCATCTTTATAGAGTTTGGTCTTCTGTTGCGCATCGGTCGTTTTCAGCGCCTCGCTCAGGTCTTTATCGACCTGCGGATTGCTGTAAAACGCGGTGTTAAACAGGGTCGGCGGCCAGTTTTGTGAGGCGAAAAGCGGCGACAGCGCCCAGTCGGCTTCGCCAGTCGACGCTGACCAGCCGGTGTAGAACATCCGCACCCCGCTCTCTTTCTGCCCCTTGCCTTCAACCTGCGCCGCACGCTGTCCGGCATCCATCGCCGTCACCTGCGCTTTAATACCCACCTGCGCCAGCTGCTGCTGGGTAAACTGCAGTACCTTCTGCGCGGTGCTGTGATTATGCGATGACCACAGCGTGGTGCTGAAGCCGTTAGGGAAACCGGCTTCTTTCAGCAACTGACGGGCTTTCGCCGGGTCGTAAGGCCATGCGGTGTAAGTCTGAGCGTAGGCAATAGAAGGCGGCACGACGCCGGTCGCCGGGGTGGCGTATCCGGCAAACGCGACCTTAACCAGCGCCTGACGGTTAATCGCATAGTTAATGGCTTCCCGCACCTTCGGATTATCGAACGGCTTCTGCGTTACGTTCATGCTGATATAGCGCTGCATAATCGACGGGCTGGCCACCAGCTCCAGCTTGCTGTTTTTCGCCAGCAGCGGCGCCTGCTCGTAAGGGATCGGGAAGGCGAACTGCGCCTCGCCGGTCTGCAGCATCGCCGCACGGGTGTTATTATCGACTACCGGGCGCCAGGTAATGGAATCCAGCTTCGGCAGCCCCGGCTGCCAGTAACCGTCAAACTTGCTGACCTTGACGAAATCGGTCTGATTCCAGGTGTCGAGCTTATACGGCCCGGTACCTACCGGGTGGAAGCCGATCTCCTTGCCATATTTTTTCAGCGCCGCTGGCGAAATCATCGCCGTCGCCGGATGGGCAAGGATATTGATAAACGCCGAGAACGGTTGTTTGAGCGTGATTTTGACCGTCGTCGGATCCACCGCCTCGGTGCTGGCGATATTCTTGTACAGGTTATAGCGTTTGAGATGGTTATCCGGATTGCTGGCGCGGTCGAGATTCGCTTTCACCGCCTCGGCGTTAAAATCGGTGCCATCCTGGAATTTCACCCCGCTGTGCAGCTTGATGGTATACACCAGCCCATCCGCCGAAACGGTATAACTTTCCGCCAGCACGTTTTGCAGCTTCATCTCTTTATCAAGGCCGAACAGGCCTTGATAAAACGACTTCGCCACCGCCTGCGATAAGGTATCGTTCGCGTCATAGGGATCGAGGGTCGTGAAGTTGGAACCGACTGCCACTACCACATCTTTCGCGGCGAAGGCCGGCGTCGCCGCCAGCGCCGAGGTGATGCCAAGCGCCAGTAGCCATTTGCGTGTAACAGGTTGAGTCATGTTGTTATGCTCCTGCAAGAGTGCGTTAGGTTGTTATCGGCTCAGTACATCGGCGGGCTCGCGGGCGACATAATGTCCCGGCGCTACCAGCTGTAACGGCGCGCTGTCGATTTCTTCTCCCGGTTTATAGATATTCCTCGGCAACTCGTCAGAGAGCAATACGCGCTGCGGTTGACGATGCGCCGGGTCGGCGACCGGCACCGCCGCCATCAGTTTACGGGTGTAAGGATGCTGCGGGTTCTCAAACACGGCGCGACGCGGGCCAATCTCCACAACCCGCCCGCGATACATCACCGCTACGCGGTGGCTGATGCGCTCCACCACCGCCATGTCATGGGAAATAAACAGAAATGCGATGCCCATTTCACGCTGTAAATCGAGCAGCAGATTAATAATCTGCGCGCGAATCGACACGTCCAGCGCCGACACCGACTCATCGGCGATCACCACTTTCGGATTGAGCGCCAGCGCACGGGCGATACAGATACGCTGCCGCTGGCCGCCGGAAAACTCATGCGGATAACGCCACGCGTGTTCCGCCTCCAGCCCCACGCGCTGCAGCAGCCAGCCGACGCGTTCGCGAGCCGCGTCTCCCTCCAGCAGACCATGCACGCGCAGCGGCTCCATAATGGAATACCCGACCGTCTGCCGCGGATCGAGCGAGGCGTAAGGATCCTGAAAAATAAACTGAATATCGCGGCGCAGCGTCTGCAGTTTGCCGCCGGACAGCGCATCAATACGCTGGCCGTTAAAGGTGATGCTGCCGCCCTGCGCTTCCACCAGCCGCAGCAGCGCCCGCCCGGTAGTCGATTTACCGCAGCCTGATTCGCCGACCAGCGACAGCGTTTCGCCCGGCCACAGATCGAAACTCACTTTTTCCACCGCGTGTACTTCGCGGGTGACGCGGTTGAGAATACCGCCGCGGATCGGGAAACGCGCGACCAAATCGCGCACCTGTAAAATCGGTTTGCCGGCGACCACGGTATTCTGTTCCGGCTGCTGGGTCACACCGTCGTTGAGCAGCGGGAAGCGCCGCGGTAAATCGCTGCCGCGCATTGAGCCGAGCTTCGGCACCGCCGCCAGTAGCGCCCGGGTATAAGGGTGCTGCGGGGCGCGAAAAATATCGTCGACGCGCCCGCTTTCTACGGCTTCGCCGCGATACATCACCAGCACGCGATCGGCGATCTCCGCCACCACGCCCATATCGTGAGTGATAAACATCACCCCCATCGCCATCTCTTTTTGCAGCGCGGCGATAAGCTGTAGGATCTGCGCCTGAATCGTGACGTCCAGCGCGGTGGTGGGTTCATCGGCAATCAGTACCGCTGGGCGACACGATAACGCCATGGCGATCATCACCCGCTGGCGCATGCCGCCGGAAAGCTGATGCGGATAGCGTGAAAGCATCGCTGCCGCTTCCGGAATGCGCACCCGCTCGAGCATCTTTTTGGCTTCCCGCAGCGCCTCGTCACGCCGTAGCCCCTGATGGAGACGGATAGATTCGGCAATCTGTTCGCCGATGGTGAATACCGGGTTCAGCGAGGTCATCGGCTCCTGAAAAATCATCGCCACGTCCGCGCCGCGAACCTGACGCATCTGCCCCGCCGTTTGTGCATTAATATCAATCACCTGACGGTTGCGTCGACGTAGCAGCAACGCCTCGCTGCTGACCTCGCTGACCGCCTCGTCGAGCAGGCGCATCAGCGCCAGGGCGGTCACTGATTTTCCGGAACCGGACTCGCCGACGATAGCCAGCGTCTCGCCGCGGCGAAGGCTGAACGACAGGTTACGCACCGCGGAAACGCGCTGCCGCTGCTGGCTAAAGGCGACGTTAAGATCGCGTACCACCAGCACATCGTCTTCATCAATTTCATGACTTTGCGGCAAGCTCGCTTCTCCTTTTATTCGCGATAAATTCCAATCGTCGGCGTATCGCCCGCATAACACCACGCCCGGTACATACCTTCGCTATTGAAAGGCAGCACGACATTCCCCTCGCGGTCGATGGCGATAAGGCCCCCGCTGCCGCCCAGCGCCGGCAGTTTTTCCTGCACCACCCGCTCGCAGGCCTCAAATAGGCTGAGGTTGCCGTACTCCATCAACGCTGAAATGTCGTAAGCGGCGAGCGTGCGCATGAAGACTTCGCCGGTGCCGGTGCAGGAGACCGCGACGCTGGCATTATTGGCATAGCAGCCCGCGCCCGGCAGCGGGCTGTCGCCGACGCGACCGGGCAGTTTATTGGTCATTCCGCCGGTGGAGGTCGCTGCCGCCAGATTACCCGCCAGGTCCAGCGCCACCGCGCCAACGGTCCCCATTTTGTGGCGTTCGTCGAGCGGCGCGGCATGGTGGTCGAGAATAATCTCGCCGCCCTCTTTCGCCTGCTGCAACTGCAGAAGCCGCTCGGTGGTAGAAAATAACTCGTTTTCAACCAGCGCCATCCCGCGCGAGGCGACAAACTTTTCCGCCCCTTCGCCGATAAGCAGCACGTGCGGACTTTCTTCCAGCACCATACGCGCCGCCAGCACCGGGTTACGCAGATGCTTTACGCCCGCGACCGCGCCGGCCTGCAGGCTATAGCCATCCATCACGCAGGCATCCAGTTCGTGCGTTTGATCGTGGGTAAACACGGAACCTATTCCAGCGTTAAATAGCGGGCACTCTTCCAGCAGACGTACCGCTTCGGTCACCGCATCCAGTGCGCTGGCGCCTGCTGCCAGCATTTTTTGTCCGCTATCGACGATGGCCGACAGCGCGGCTACATACTCGCGTTCGCGCTCCGGCGACATCTGCGCTCGGCTAATTGCGCCGGCGCCGCCGTGGATTGCTATTACCGCCTTACCCATTCGATCTTTCCTTTGCCATAAACTCTATAGATATCATTATACTGACTAACCTTTTATACATTTTTTGAATATAGAAAGAGCATCCGGTGATGTAAAGCCTCGTACCGCAGCGGCATACAGTCGCCGGCGCTTTTCTGCCATAATAGGCGTTTTCGACGTTTTGCCAGCAGGAGTAACCCATGGATTTTACCGCCGGACTGATGCCGCTCGACACAGCCCTGACTCAGATGCTCGACCGTATTTCGCCGCTGCAGGCCACGGAGACCCTGCCGCTGCTGCAGGCCTTTTCGCGCGTAACCGCCCATGATGTCGTTTCGCCGCTGGACGTACCCGGTTTTGATAATTCGGCGATGGACGGCTATGCCGTGCGCCTGGCCGATGTCGCCGACGGCGCGGCGCTGCCGGTTGCCGGTAAGGCCTTTGCCGGCCAACCGTTCCACGATGCCTGGCCGGCGGGCACCTGTATCCGCATCATGACCGGCGCGCCGGTGCCTGAAGGCTGCGACGCCGTGGTTATGCAGGAAGAAACGGAACAAAGCGATGCGGGCGTGCGCTTCATTGCGCCGGTGAAAGCCGGGCAAAATATACGCCGTCGCGGCGAAGATATCGCCAACGGCGCGGTAGTATTCCCGGCAGGGACTCGTCTTACCGTTGCGGAACTGCCGGTGCTGGCGTCGCTGGGCATAGCTGAAGTTGAGGTGCTGCGTAAAGTGCGCGTCGCGGTCTTCTCGACCGGCGATGAGCTCCAGCTGCCAGGCCAACCGCTCGGCGACGGCCAGATCTATGATACCAACCGCCTGGCGGTACATTTGATGCTCGAACAGCTGGGCTGCGAGGTGATCAACCTCGGTATTATTCCTGACGATCCGGCGAAGCTGCGCGACGCCTTTATCGCTGCCGACCAGCAGGCAGATGTAGTGATCAGTTCCGGCGGCGTCTCCGTGGGCGAAGCCGATTACACCAAAACCATCCTCGAAGAACTGGGCGAGATCGGCTTCTGGAAGCTGGCGATTAAGCCGGGTAAACCGTTCGCCTTCGGCAAGCTCAGCAACAGCTGGTTCTGCGGCCTGCCGGGCAACCCGGTTTCCGCCACCTTAACCTTCTATCAACTGGTTCAGCCGCTGCTGGCCAAGCTCTCCGGCAATCGCGGCCAAACCCAGCCGATGCGTCTGCGCGTGCGCGCCGCCAGCCGGTTGAAAAAATCGCCGGGCCGCCTCGACTTCCAGCGCGGCGTGCTGCAGCGCAATCCGGAAGGCGAACTGGTGGTGAGCACCACCGGGCATCAGGGTTCGCACATTTTCAGCTCATTCAGCCTCGGTAACTGCTTTATCGTACTGGAGCGCGAACGCGGCAACGTCGAAGCGGGCGAATGGGTCGAAGTCGAGCCCTTTAATCATCTGTTTGGGGGGCTGTAATGGCCGTTGAGCTGAGCGACGAGGAGATGCTGCGCTATAACCGGCAGATCGTGCTGCGGGGGTTTGATTTCGACGGTCAGGAGCGGCTAAAAGCCGCTCGCGTACTGGTCGTCGGCCTCGGCGGGCTCGGCTGTGCCGCCGCTCAATATCTGGCGGCGGCCGGGGTGGGTCAGCTCACGCTCGTCGATTTCGATACCGTTTCGTTATCCAATCTACAACGCCAGACGCTGCACAGCGACGCGACCATCGGCCAGCCGAAGGTCGATTCCGCCCGCGATGCGCTGGCGCGCATTAACCCGCACGTTCGACTGGTCGCCATCAATGCAATGCTGGATGACGCGGCGCTGGCAACGCAGATTGCCGATCACCATCTGGTACTGGACTGTACCGACAACGTTGCTATTCGCAATCAGCTTAACGCCGGCTGCTTCCAGCACAAAACCCCGCTGGTCTCCGGCGCGGCGATTCGTATGGAAGGGCAAATCAGCGTCTTTACCTATCAGGACGGCGAGCCATGCTATCGCTGCCTGAGCCGCCTGTTCGGCGAAAACGCCCTCACCTGCGTCGAAGCCGGGGTGATGGCGCCGCTGGTCGGCACTATCGGTTCGCTGCAGGCCATGGAGGCGATTAAACTGTTGACCGGTTACGGCACCCCCGCCAGGGGAAAAATCGTGATGTATGACGCGATGACCTGCCAGTTTCGCGAAATGAAGCTGATGCGCCACCCCCAATGCGAGGTGTGTGGTTCACGCTAATTCCAGCCGCCGGCGAGGCAGGTCGCCGGTTATTTTGTGAACCACGCCGTTCTTTTTCTCCCCCTCTCTACTACCCACTCTGATTGTTGATTTGCGTCAATACAGCTTTCATTCGAAAGTTATTTAATCTTCATATGCAAATAAGAGGGTAAATCATGATCTTCAACATCCAGCGCTACTCCACCCATGACGGCCCGGGGATCCGTACCGTCGTATTCCTTAAAGGCTGTTCGCTGGGCTGCCGTTGGTGTCAGAACCCGGAAAGCCGCGCCCGCAGCGAAGACCTGCTGTACGACGCGCGGCTGTGTCTTGCCGGCTGCGAGCTGTGTCAGCAGGCGGCGCCGGAGGTGATTACCCGTACTCTGGACGGCCTGATTATCCATCGGCAAAACGTCAACGACGACCATATCGCCGCGCTACGCGACTGCTGCCCCACTACCGCGCTGACGGTCTGCGGCGAGGAAAAAAGCGTGACGGAAATTATGGCGACGGTGCTGCGCGATAAACCGTTTTACGATCGCAGCGGTGGCGGCATCACCCTTTCCGGCGGCGAGCCCTTTATGAACCCGACGCTGGCGCAGGCGCTGTTCGAAGCCAGCCATCAGGCGGGCATTCACACCGCCGTGGAAACCTGCCTGCACGTACCGTGGAAGTACATTGAACCCTCTTTACCGTTTGTCGATCTGTTTCTGGCCGACCTGAAGCACGTCGATGACGCCGTCTTCCAGCAGTGGACCGACGGCAGCGCCCGCCGGGTGCTGGATAACCTGCAGCGCCTGGCGCAGGCAGGGAAAAAAATCATCATTCGCGTCCCATTAATTCAGGGATTTAACGCCAGCGAAGCCGACATTACCGCGATTACCGATTTTGCCGCCGACCGTCTTCAGGTCAGCGAAATCCATTTCCTGCCGTACCACACGCTGGGAATGAATAAATACCAACTACTCAGTCAGCCCTATACCGCACCGGACAAACCGCTGGCCGCTCCAGAGCTGCTGGCCTTTGCGCAGCAGTACGCGCAAAGCAAAGGTTTAACGGCGACCCTACGAGGATAACTTATGACCACCTTAAAACTGGATACTCTGAGCGCCCGCATTCAGGCGCATAAAATGGCGCTGGTGCATATCGTTAAGCCGCCGGTTTGTACCGAGCGCGCCCAACACTATACCGCCGCCTATCAGCAACATCTCGATAAACCGATCCCGGTACGTCGCGCGCTGGCGCTGGCCCATCACCTGGCGGAACGCACTATCTGGATCAAGCACGATGAGCTGATCGTCGGCAACCAGGCCAGCGAAGTTCGCGCCGCGCCGATTTTCCCGGAATATACCGTCAGTTGGATTGAGAAAGAGATCGACGATCTCGCCGACCGTCCGGGCGCCGGCTTCTCGGTCAGCGAAGAGAATAAGCGCGTATTACATGAAGTCTGCCCATGGTGGCGCGGGCAGACCGTTCAGGACCGCTGCTACGGCATGTTTACCGATGAACAAAAAGCGCTGCTCGCTACCGGCATTATCAAAGCCGAAGGCAACATGACTTCCGGCGACGCCCACCTGGCGGTCAACTATCCGCTGCTGCTGGAAAAAGGGCTCGACGGCATGCGCGCGAAGGTCGCTGAGCGCCGCTCGCGTATTAATCTGACGGTGCTGGAAGATCTGCACGGCGAACAGTTCCTGAAGGCGATCGATATCGTGCTCGCGGCAGTGAGCGAACACTGCAAACGCTTCGCTACGCTGGCGCGCGACATGGCGGCGCAGGAGCCGCGTGAATTGCGCCGCGACGAGCTGCTGGCGATCGCCGAAAACTGTGAAATTATCGCCCACGAGCCGCCGAAAACCTTCTGGCAGGCGCTGCAGCTCTGCTACTTCATTCAGTTGATCCTGCAGATTGAATCCAACGGCCACTCGGTCTCTTTTGGCCGCATGGACCAGTACCTCTATCCATACTACCGCCGCGACGTTGAACTGCAGCAATCGTTGGATCGCGAACAGGCCATTGAGCTGCTGCATTGCTGCTGGCTGAAGCTGCTGGAGGTCAACAAAATTCGCTCCGGATCGCATTCCAAAGCTTCTGCCGGTAGCCCGCTGTACCAGAACGTCACCATCGGCGGGCAAAATCTGGTCGACGGTCAACCGCAGGACGCCGTCAACCCGCTGTCGTATGCGATCCTCGAATCCTGCGGCCGCCTGCGCTCGACCCAGCCGAACCTCAGCGTGCGTTACCACGCCGGGATGAGCAACGACTTCCTCGACGCCTGCGTGCAGGTGATCCGCTGCGGTTTCGGCATGCCGGCGTTTAATAACGATGAAATCGTCATCCCGGAATTTATCAAGCTCGGCATTGAGCCGCAGGACGCCTACGATTACGCCGCTATCGGCTGTATCGAAACCGCGGTCGGCGGCAAATGGGGCTATCGCTGCACCGGCATGAGCTTTATTAACTTCGCGCGGGTGATGCTGGCGACGCTGGAAGGCGGCCGCGATGCCACCAGCGGCCAGGTGTTCCTTGCCCAGCAACATGCGCTATCGAAAGGTAACTTCGCTAACTTCGACCAGGTGCTGGAAGACTGGGATACTCAGATCCGCTACTACACCCGTAAATCCATCGAGATTGAGTACGTTGTCGATACCATGCTGGAAGAGAACGTCCACGATATTCTCTGCTCGGCGCTGGTCGATGACTGCATCGAACGGGCGAAAAGCATCAAGCAAGGCGGCGCGAAGTATGACTGGGTTTCCGGTCTGCAGGTCGGGATTGCCAACCTCGGCAACAGCCTGGCGGCGGTGAAAAAACTGGTCTTCGATCAGGGCGTCATCGGCCAGCAGGAGCTGGCGAAGGCGCTGGCGGAAGATTTTGCCGGCCTGACCCATGAGCAGTTACGTCAGCGCTTGATCAACGGCGCGCCGAAGTACGGTAACGATGACGACAGCGTCGACATTCTGCTGGCCCGCGCCTATCAGACCTATATCGACGAGCTGAAGCAGTACCATAACCCGCGTTACGGCCGCGGCCCGATTGGCGGTAACTATTACGCCGGTACGTCGTCTATCTCCGCTAACGTCCCGTTCGGCGCGCAGACCATGGCGACGCCGGATGGCCGTAAAGCGCACGCGCCGCTAGCGGAAGGGGCCAGCCCGGCCTCCGGTACCGATCACCTGGGGCCAACGGCGGTTATCAGTTCGGTAGGTAAATTGCCGACCGGCGCGATCCTCGGCGGCGTGCTGCTCAACCAGAAGCTGAATCCTTCCACGCTGGAGAACGAGTCTGATAAGCAAAAGCTGATGGTGCTGCTGCGCACCTTCTTCGAGGTGCATAAAGGCTGGCATATCCAGTACAACATCGTGTCACGCGAAACGCTGCTGGAAGCCAAGAAACACCCTGACCAGTACCGCGATTTAGTGGTCCGCGTCGCCGGATACTCGGCGTTCTTCACCGCCCTGTCGCCGGATACCCAGGACGACATCATCGCCCGTACCGAGCATACGCTGTAAGGAAAATACCCGGCCGGCGCTGCGCTGAGCCGGGTTACTGCTTCCATGCCCGGTAGCTACGCTGACGGGCATGCTGATGAATAGGTAACTTTCATTCGAAATAAATTTGTGCTCCCCATCACATTGTAATTAGAATGTTACTGGTCGAAGTTAAGCCAGGAGCACCTCTTATGACCGTTAAAGTTATCGTCACCGATATGGACGGAACTTTTCTCAATGACGCCAAGCAGTATGACCGCCCGCGTTTCCTCGCGCAGTTTGCGCAGCTTAAACAGCAAGGTATTGAATTTGTTGTCGCCAGCGGCAACCAGTACTATCAGCTGATCTCATTTTTCCCGGAAATTCGCGAGCAGATTTCATTCGTCGCAGAAAACGGCGCTCTGGTTTACGAGCATGGCAAACAGTTGTTCCACGGCGAACTGACCCGTCACGAGTCGCAGGTGGTGATTGGCGAACTGCTGAAAGATCCGCAGCTCAACTTTGTCGCCTGCGGCCTGCAAAGCGCATACGTGAGCGATAAAGCCCCGGACGCTTTTGTTGAGCTGATGTCGAAGCACTACCATCGTCTGCAGCGGGTAAGCGATTACCATCGCATCGACGATACGCTATTCAAATTCTCCCTCAACCTGCCTGATAGCGATATCCCGCAGCTTATCGATAAATTGCACGTCTCGCTGGATGGGATCATGAAGCCGGTCACCAGCGGCTTTGGCTTTGTCGATTTGATTATCCCCGGCCTGCATAAAGCCAACGGCATCAGCCGTCTGCTCAAACGCTGGAACCTTTCGCCGCAGCAATGCGTAGCAATTGGCGACAGCGGCAATGACGCCGAAATGTTAAAACTGGTGAAATATGCTTTTGCTATGGCCAACGCTGCCGACAGCATCAAAGCCATCGCCGGTTTCACCACCGATGACAATAACCACGACGGCGCGTTGAAGGTGATTCAGGCCGTTCTCGATAAGACCTCCCCTTTCAACGACTGATCCTGTGCCGGGGTATCCGCCCCGGCTTTTCCATTTTTGCGCCGCTGCATAATTTTAAACTTGCATTAACTCTAATTTAACTTAAATTAACGTTTGTAAGATTTAATACTTTCGAATGAAAGATACAGCGAGGTGATTATGGCTGCTCTCCCTACCCACGAAACATTACCTGCCGACCATAAAGCGGCGATTCGCCAGATGAAACAGGCCCTACGCGCGCAAATCGGCGATGTTCAGTCAGTGTTCGATAAACTCTCGGCGCGTATCAGCGAGCGTCTGGACGAGATTAACGCCCTGAAAGCCGCAGGCCAGGAGGTCTGGCCGACGATCCCGTTTAGCGATATCGCCCAGGGGAAAGTGAGCGATGCGCAGCGTGAGGCGATTAAGCGCCGCGGTTGCGCGGTTATCAAAGGCCACTACCCGCGCGAACAGGCGCTGGCCTGGGATAACGCGATGCTGGAATACCTGGATCTGAACCATTTCGACGACGTTTACAAAGGGCCTGGCGACAGCTTCTTCGGCTCGCTGGAGGCTTCGCGCCCGGAGATCTATCCGATCTACTGGTCGCCCTCGCAAATGCAGGCGCGCCAGAGCGATGAAATGGCGGCGGTACAATCCTTCCTTAATCGCCTGTGGCGCTTCGAACAGGACGGCAAACGCTGGTTCGATCCGGATGTCAGCGTGATTTACCCTGACCGCATCCGCCGCCGCCCGCCGGGAACCACGTCAAAGGGGCTGGGCGCGCATACCGATTCCGGGGCGCTCGAGCGCTGGCTGCTTCCCGCCTATCAGCAGGTTTTCGCCAACGTCTTTAATGGCAATATCGACGCCTACGATCCGTGGGACGCGGCTCACCGTACCGAAGTGGAAGAGTACACCGTCGATAACACCACCAAATGTTCGGTGTTCCGCACCTTCCAGGGCTGGACGGCGCTGTCGGACATGATCCCCGGTCAAGGGCTACTGCACGTGGTGCCGATCCCGGAGGCGATGGCTTACGTACTGCTGCGTCCGCTGCTGGATGATGTGCCGGAAGATGAACTGTGCGGCGTCGCGCCGGGCAAGGTGTTGCCTATCTCTGAGCAATGGCATCCTTTGCTCATCAAAGCGCTAAGCTCGATTCCCGCTCTAAATGCCGGTGATTCCGTCTGGTGGCACTGCGATGTCATTCACTCGGTCGCGCCGGTGGAAAATCAACAGGGCTGGGGCAACGTCATGTACATCCCAGCCGCGCCGATGTGCGAGAAGAATCTTGCCTATGCGCAGAAGGTAAAAATCGCCCTGGAAAAAGGCGCCTCGCCGGGGGATTTCCCGCGTGAAGATTACGAATGCGACTGGCAGGCGCGCTTCACCGTGGCCGATCTTAACGATCACGGCAAACGCGCATTGGGCATGAAGATCTAATCATCATACAGACCTTGCTGTTCTACGGCGGTATGGCTCTTGCCTGGCCGGATCCGCCGCACCGAATCGCGTACCACCAGGGCGCCGTGCAGCAGCAGCGAGCCGTGCGGCGCTTCCGGGCGCAGCAGACGCTGCTGCAAAAGATGCACCGCCTCGCTGCCGAGCTCATCCCGCGGCACATGAATCGCCGTTAGCGGCACGTCCTGAATCGCCGCCAGATTAAAACCGTCGATACTCATCACCGAGACATCCTGCGGCACCCGCAGGCCTCGTTTTTGCAGCGCGCTGACGGTACCGGCGGCCATAAAATCGCCGCCCACCAGAAACGCCGTCGGCATCGGGCGCCCCTGTAAAGCATCGAGCCAGGCCCCGACCTGCTCTTCCGTTTCTCGGGCGCTAAAGTTGGCGACGCTAATCAGGTCGCGGCTACCGGTAAACCGCAGGTTGCGCGCGCGCCATGCCTCTTTAATACCCACCAGCCGTAGCTCCATGGTATAGCGGCGCAGGCACATCACGTTCATTACCGCCTGATGGCCCATATCAAACAGATAACGAGCGGCGCACTGGCCAATCAGCCGATGGTCAGGCGCAATGGAGGGGAGACGCATTCCCTCATCCCGGCAGTTGATTAATACACAAGGTTTGCCAAGATCCGCCACCAGCGCGTGGATATGCCGATCGTCGATCCCCAGCAACACCGCCGCCTGGGTATCGGTCTCGTTCATGCGGGCCAGAAACAGATTGGCGTCGCTGTCGTTTTCTTCCAGCGCGCAATAGCGCAGACGCACTTCATGCGGCGCCAGCGCGTTATTGATACTCTGGATGACGCGGTAGTAGAAGATATCTGAGCGTTCGTCGAAGGCCCGCTGCGGCGCAAAAATCAGCAGATTATTCAACAGTAGCCGCCCGGCGGCCAATCCCTGCATCACCCCCAGCTCGCGGGCGCAGGCCAATACCGCCTGACGGGCCTTTTCGCTGGTATTCGCTTTTCCGGCTAAGACGCGCGAAACCGTACTGGCTGACAGCCCGGTGCGGGCGGCAATTTCGGCGACTCGCAGCTTTTTATCCATTCTGTGATCCAGCTCCAATTCAAAAATGAAAGAATTTTCATAGTCGCCAAACCCTGACCAACAAGCAAATACTCCGGCAAATTATGAGAACTCCGTCATCTCATGAAAAATTTTGCATAAATAGCGCTACTGCCCGCCGCCTTTCTCCCTTATTTTGAATTGGTCCAATATCTTCCATACTAGTTATACCAATAGATATTGAAATAAAAACAAATAATTCAAATGGTTAGAACTATTACGTGACGACTCCGCGGCTGAAGCGTCACTTCCCCCTACAACGTCTTGTGGAGAGTTCTATGAGTCAAGGCCTCAACAATGATATGGCAGTCAGCAAAACGCGTCGGGTGGTGAAAAACCTGCGCTGGTGGGTGCTGGTGCTGTTTTTACTTGGCGTCACCGTCAACTACATCACACGCAACTCGCTGGGGATTATTGCCCCGGAACTGAAAGCCACTCTCGGTATTACCACCGAGCAATATTCGTGGATCGTCGGCGCATTTCAGCTGGCTTATACCATCTTTCAACCGCTGTGCGGCTGGCTTATCGACGTCATCGGGCTCAAGCTGGGCTTTATGGTTTGCGCCACATTGTGGGCAGTAGCCTGTATCGCGCACGCCGGAGCAGGCAGCTGGCTGCATCTGGCTATTTTACGCTTCTTTATGGGCGGCGCGGAGGCGGCCGCCACCCCGGCTAACGCTAAAACCATCGGCGAGTGGTTCCCGAAATCCGAACGGCCGATCGCCGCCGGCTGGGCTGGCGTCGGCTTCTCTATCGGCGCAATGCTGGCGCCGCCTATCATCTACTTCGCCCACGCTTCCTTCGGCTGGCAGGGCGCGTTTATGTTTACCGGCGTGCTGGCGCTGCTGTGGGTCGTGCTGTGGTGGGCGTTCTACCAGAGCCCGGAAAAACACCCGAATCTCAGCCAAAGCGAGCTGGAGTACATCAAGCAGGACAACGAAGCGCCGCCGGTGAAGCTGCCCTTTTTTACCGCGCTAAAAACCGTCTCGAAGAACAAACGTTTCTACGGTATCGCCATCCCCGCTTTTATGGCCGAGCCCGCCTGGGCGGTGCTGAGCTTCTGGGTGCCGCTGTACCTGGCGAAAGAGCACGGTATGGATCTTAAGCAGATAGCGATGTTCGCCTGGCTGCCGTTCCTCGCCGCCGATCTTGGCAGCGTGGTCAGCGGCTACCTCACCCGCCTGTACGTCCGTTGGTTCGGCTGTACGCGAGTCAACTCGGTCATCGCCAGTTCCGTTACCGGCGCGTTTCTGATGATCTCGCTGGCGCTGGTCGCTATTACCCGCGATCCCTATATCACCATCATCCTGATCTCCATTGGCGGTTTCGGCCACCAGATCATCTCCTGCATGCTCAGCGCGCTGGTGGTGGAGTCTTTCGACAAGGGACAAATGGCGACGGTCAACGGTATGCGCGGTTCCGCGGCATGGATCGCCAGCTTCCTGTTCTCATTATTAATCGGGGTGACCGCCGACAAAATCGGCTTCAACCCGCTGTTTATCGCCATGGGGTTCTTTGACCTGATTGGCGCCGTTTTCCTGGTGGCATTTATTGCTGAACGTCGCGCCAAGCGCGCCTGAGAGTGGATGTAAAATATGAAGACGTTGAAACACTGGAGTTTGCACCAACAGCTGGAGCATCACGTTGAATTGACCGTTGATGGTCAGCACACTTTGTGTCTGTACGTGCTGGAAGAGAATTTATTCCGCGTCCTGCTGAAGCGCCAGGGCCAACTGGCGCTGGATCGCACCTGGAGTATCGCCCCGCAGCAGGATGTGCCGTGGGAAGGCCGCGCGCGGGATGACCTCAGCGGTTTTAGCCTCCCGGCCTGGCAGATGACCAAAGAAGATGACGCGCTGACCATCGCCACCAGCCAGCTGCGCGTCACCGTCCACCAGCCGCTTTGGCTGGAGTGGAGCTATCGCGACGACGCCGGCGAGTGGCAGACGCTCGCCAATGACCGCCCAACCAGCGCCTATCTGGCAAATGCCCACGGGGATGGCGTCGCCCATTATCTCAGCCGTCGTAAAGATGAGCGTTTCTATGGTCTGGGTGAAAAGGCCGGCGACCTGCAGCGTAACGGTAAGCGCTACGAAATGCGTAACCTCGATGCCATGGGCTACAACGCCGTCAGCACAGACCCGCTGTATAAACATATTCCGTTTACCATCACGCAGCGCAGCGATATCAGCTACGGCCTGTTCTATGACAACCTGAGCAGCTGCTGGCTGGATCTGGGTAACGAAATCGACAACTACCACACCGCCTATCGCCGCTGGCAGGCGGAAGCCGGCGACATCGATTATTACCTGTTTACCGGTAAGCAGGTGCTGGATGTGACCAAGGCGTTCGTCCGTCTGACCGGTAAAACCCTCTTTGGGCCAAAATGGAGCCTCGGCTACAGCGGCTCGACGATGCACTATACTGACGCGCCGGATGCGCAAAATCAGCTGATGAATTTTATCCGCCTGTGCGAGCAGCATGCGATCCCCTGTGATTCGTTCCAGCTCTCTTCCGGCTATACCTCAATCAACGGCAAGCGCTACGTCTTTAACTGGAACTACGACAAGGTGCCGCAGCCAAAAGTGATGAGCCAGTCGTTCCACGATGCCGGGCTGAAACTGGCTGCCAATATCAAACCGTGCCTGCTGCAGGATCACCCGCGCTATGGCGAAGTGGCGGAACGCGGCCTGTTTATTCGCGATTCGCAAACCGATGCGCCGGAGCGCTCCAGCTTCTGGGACGATGAAGGTTCGCATCTCGACTTCACCAACCCGCACACCGTGGCCTGGTGGCAGGAAGGCGTAACCACCCAGCTACTGGAGATGGGTATCGATTCGACCTGGAACGATAACAACGAATATGAGGTATGGGACGGCGAAGCCCGCTGCTACGGCTTTGGCCGCGAAATCGCCATTAAGCATATTCGTCCGGTGATGCCGCTATTGATGATGCGCGCCTCGCTGGAAGCGCAGCAGCGCTTTGCGCCGCAAAAGCGCCCGTATCTGATCTCCCGCTCCGGCTGCGCCGGGATGCAGCGCTACGTACAGACCTGGAGCGGCGACAACCGCACCAACTGGGATACGCTGCGCTATAACACCCGAATGGGATTAGGGATGAGTCTCTCCGGGTTGTTTAACGTCGGCCATGACGTCGGCGGTTTCTCCGGCGATAAACCCGAGCCAGAACTGTTCGTTCGCTGGGTGCAAAACGGCGTGATGCATCCGCGCTTTACCATTCACTCGTGGAATGACGACCAGACGGTCAATGAACCCTGGATGTATCCGGAAATCACCCCGGCGATCCGCTCAGCCATCGAGCTGCGCTACCGTCTACTGCCCTATTTGTACACCCTGTTATGGCAGGCGCATGCCGATGACGAACCCATGCTGCGCCCGACCTTCCTCGATCACCAGCACGATACCCAGACCTTCGCCGAGTGTGATGACTTCATGCTGGGGCGCGATCTACTGGTAGCAAGCGTGGTCGAGCCCGGCGCCCGTCAGCGCCAGCTGTGGCTGCCCGATAATCAGGACGGCTGGTACGATTTTTACAGCCACCAGTGGTTTGCCGGCGGTCAGTGGGTAACGCTGGACGCGCCGCTGGAAAAACTGCCGCTGCTGGTCCGTGCCGGCGCCGGTCTGCCGCTCAGTGAACGTATCAGCCACGTCGATGCGCAAAAAGACGATCGTCGCGAACTGCAGTTGTTCCCGCTGAAAGGTACCGGCTCAACCCGCGGTCTGTTGTTTGAAGACGACGGTGAAAGCTGGGGCTATAAAGAAGGTGATGCGCTATGGCTGGAGTGGGAAATGACCTGCAGCGCCAACAGCATAAACCTGAATATCAATGCTCGCGGCAACTATCGCCCGGCGTGGAAAGCCTTGAAGCTGTCATTACCGGCGGGAGAAAAACGGCAACTGCTGGTGAATGGCGTCGAAGGAACGGAGTGGATGCTCTGACCAAGGCCCGCTGAAACCGCCGGTATTGGTGGTCTCAAAATCCCCGGTGGCGCTACCGCTTACCGGGGCTACAACACTGTGCGGTTTGGTCGCCCCGTAGGTCGGGTAAGGCGTTAGCCGCCACCCGACAAAAAACGGCACCGCGGGTAGATACTGCTATCGGTTTGCAACGGTTTTGGTCCGGGAAAAACAGTTGTTTTGTATTAATTCAGAGCCTATTGCGCTCCCGAAATGTCTTCTGCGTTATGGCTCGCATGGCGCAGGGAGCGCACAGAGGGCGGCCAGTCGCCGCCGCCCTCTGTACTCCCGGGCTCTGGCCGCCAAAATCGCCACTTCGTGGTTCCTTCGACTTATCCCTTCAGGCTTCGGGTCGGGCCGAGGCAGCGTCCGTGCAAAACACGGCCCTCAGCCCGCATCCATGCGGGCTGCCCCGGCCTTCCGGGAACGTCTCAGCGATTTTGAGGCCACCAACACCGGCAGTTTCAGCCAGCGCGGTGAAGACATTAAAGGCTGGTCGCAAGGACCGTAGGTCGGGTAAGGCGTTAGCCGCCACCCGACAAAAAAACGGTACCTCGGATTACCCGGGTAAGGCGCAGCCGCTACCCGGGTAACGGAGAGGGATTACTCGATACCTTTACTGCGCAGGTAATCTTCGTAGTTGCCGCTGAAATCGATTACGCGTTCCGGAGTAATCTCCAGTACGCGAGTCGCCAGAGAACTCACGAACTCACGGTCGTGAGAAACGAAAATCAGGGTGCCCTGATACATTTCCAGCGCCATGTTCAGCGATTCGATCGATTCCATATCCAGGTGGTTAGTCGGTTCATCCATCACCAGGATATTCGGTTTCTGCATCATCAGCTTACCGAACAGCATGCGACCTTTCTCGCCACCGGAAAGTACTTTCGCCGGCTTTTTAATATCGTCCTGGCTAAACAACAGACGACCAAGGATACTGCGTACCGCCTGCTCGTCATCGCCTTCCTGTTTCCACTGACTCATCCAGTCAAAGACCGTCAGGTCATTCTCGAAATCTTCGGCATGATCCTGCGCGTAGTAGCCGATACGGGCGTTTTCGGACCACTTAACGGTACCGTTGTCCGCTTCCAGTTCGCCAACCAGCGTTTTCAGCATCGTTGATTTACCGACGCCGTTGGTCCCCAGTACCGCCAGCTTTTCGCCGACTTCCAGCAGCAGATTAACCCCTTTGAACAGCGGGCCGTTATCAAAACCTTTCGCCAGCGCTTCCACTTCCAGCGCGTTACGGAACAGTTTCTTATCCTGTTCGAAGCGAATGAACGGGTTCTGACGGCTGGAGGCTTTCACTTCATCCAGTTTAATTTTATCAATCTGACGAGCGCGAGAGGTCGCCTGACGCGATTTTGAAGCGTTGGCGCTAAAGCGGCTAACAAAGGCCTGCAGGTCGGCAATTTGCGCTTTCTTCTTGGCGTTATCGGCCAGCAGACGCTCACGCGCCTGGGTCGCCGCGGTCATATATTCGTCATAGTTGCCCGGATACACGCGCAGTTCGCCGTAATCGAGATCCGCCATATGGGTGCAGACCATGTTCAGGAAGTGACGGTCGTGCGAAATGATGATCATGGTGCTGTCACGTTCGTTCAGCACCTGCTCCAGCCAGCGAATAGTATCGATGTCGAGGTTGTTCGTCGGTTCATCGAGCAGCAGGATATCCGGATTGGAGAACAGCGCCTGCGCCAGCAGGACACGCAGTTTCCAGCCCGGCGCGACTTCGCTCATCGGGCCGTAATGTTGCTCCACGGGAATACCGACGCCGAGCAGCAGTTCGCCGGCGCGCGCTTCGGCGGAGTAACCGTCCATCTCGCCGTATTTTACTTCCAGGTCGGCCACTTTATAGCCGTCTTCCTCGCTCATTTCCGGCAGCGCGTAGATGCGATCGCGCTCTTGCTTCACTTCCCACAGCTCGCCGTGGCCCATGATAACCGTATCCAGCACGGTGAACTCTTCGAAGGCAAACTGATCCTGGCGCAGCTTACCGATGCGCTCGTTCGGGTCGAGAGACACGTTGCCCAGCGTCGGCTCAAGATCGCCGCCGAGGATCTTCATAAACGTGGATTTGCCGCTGCCGTTGGCGCCAATCAGGCCGTAGCGGTTGCCGCCGCCAAATTTGACGGAGATGTTTTCAAACAGCGGCTTACTGCCAAACTGCATGGTGACGTTGCTGGATACTAGCACGAGGATATCCTGAAAATAGAGAATTAGGGATGTGATGAACCAGACATTATGCCAGCAAATGGTTCACTTTTCACGGACTGCGGTAAAAAGCCCGCCAATAACTATGCTATGGTCAGGGTTTTACCGCAAAATGACCGATTGCTAAGACATAATAATTATCCGCAATTCAGAGGGAATTTATGACCACCCGCACCAGCCATCCTGCATTTATCTCGCTTCAAGGCGGCATCAACTTTCGCGATCTCGGCGGTCAACGCGCGGCCGATGGCCGGCGCGTACGTTCTGGCAAACTGCTGCGCTCGGGTTCGCTGCACAACATGACGCCGGAGGATCTCAATCATCTCAGCGCTATTCCGCTGAGCCGGGTGCTGGATTATCGCGATCCGACAGAGGTCAATCGCAGCCCGGACCGGCTAAATCGCGAAGCCTTCTACCTCAACGCTCCGGCCAATCCGCTTTCCAGCAGCGTCAATGCGAAAGTCACCGAGTTTAACGCCGCGACCCTCAACACCATGGACGGCGAGCAGTTTATGCTACAGCTCTACCGTCAGTTGCCGTTTGATAACGCCGCCTATCGCCAGTTGACTCAGTGGTTGATGGAACCTTTCGACGGCGCGCTACTGCAGCACTGCGCGGTTGGTAAAGACCGTACCGGCGTCGGCTGCGCCCTAACGTTGTTCGCGCTCGGCTGCGATAGCAATACGGTCATGGAAGAGTATCTGCTGACCCAGGGGATGCTGGCGCAGGTCGAAGGATTCCTGCTCGACACCTTCGGCGAAGGCCTTAATGATAACGGACGTAAAAATCTCGCCGCCATCATGACCGTCCAGGAGTCGTATCTGGCGACCGCGTTGTCCAGCATTGAACAACGTTACGGTCATGTCGACCGCTGGCTGGAGCAGGAATATCGCCTGACGCCGCAGGCGCGCGAAGCGTTACAGTCGCGGCTGCTGGAAGATTAATCCGCGTTTCGATAACCAGACAATTCGCCGTGAAAGCGGCGCGTAGCGCACTACACTAGTAGCAACAGGAAAAAATTGTGATTTCGTACACATCTGATTTACCTGTTTATCGGAAAGCACATATAATGCGCTCCCATCTACTATCTGAATATCTAACAAGGCCCGTGTGGCGTTGACACCGCGCACGACATGAAGAATATGAAATTATCGACACTCTTAGCGGCAGCCTTCGCCATCGTGGGCTTTTGCAACACAGCTTCAGCTGTTACCTATCCTCTGCCGACCGACGGCAGCCGTCTGATTGGCCAGAACCAGGTCATTACTATTCCAGACGATAATAAACAGCCGTTGGAATATTTCGCTGCCAAATACCAGATGGGTCTGTCCAACATGCTGGAAGCGAACCCGGGCGTGGATACCTACCTGCCGAAAGGCGGCACCGTGCTGAATATTCCGCAACAGCTGATTCTGCCGGACACCGTGCATGAAGGTATCGTCATCAACAGCGCCGAGATGCGTCTGTACTACTACCCGAAAGGCACCAATACCGTGATCGTACTGCCGATCGGTATCGGCCAGTTGGGCAAAGATACGCCGATCAACTGGACGACCAAAGTTGAACGTAAGAAAGCGGGCCCGACCTGGACCCCGACGGCGAAAATGCACGCCGAATACGCCGCGGAAGGCAACCCGCTGCCGGCAGTCGTGCCAGCAGGCCCGGATAACCCGATGGGCCTGTACGCGCTGTATATCGGTCGTCTTTACGCCATCCACGGTACCAACGCCAACTTTGGTATCGGCCTGCGCGTGAGCCACGGCTGCGTGCGTCTGCGTAACGAAGACATCAAATTCCTGTTTGAGAACGTGCCGGTCGGCACCCGCGTGCAGTTTATCGATGAGCCAGTGAAAGCCACGACCGAACCGGATGGCAGCCGCTACGTCGAAGTACACAACCCGCTGTCGACCACCGAAGCGCAGTTCAAAGGCGGCGAAATCGTGCCTATCAGCCTGACTCAGGCCGTGCAGTCGGTGACCAGCCAGCCTGACGTTGACCAGAGCGTAATGGATCAGGCGATCCAGAACCGTTCAGGGATGCCGGTGCGCCTGAACTAATTTCAGCTAGCACATGAAAACGGCGGGCCAGGTGCCCGCCGTTTTTTTATCTGCTCAACCGTAACCTTGCTAAGTGCAGCGCCAGCAGGGCAAATCTTCCCGCTAGCCGTTATTGACCAGAATGACCCCGCCATGATCGTAGCGGTAGTGGCAGTGCGCGTACTCCAGCGGCGTACCATCTTCCAGATAAATCACCTGCTCAACCTCCAGCACCGGATCGGTCGGCTCGCAGTTAAGATGTAATTTATCCAGATCATCCGGCTTCTTCGCCCGCACCACCCGATAAGACCCCATCAGCTTCAGCCCCAGCGTCTCCTGCACGTAACGAAACACCGAACTCTGCAGATGGCTTTTATTGAGCCCCGGCACCAGCGCCACCGGCATTACCGTAAGATCCAGCGAGACCGGCTCGCCGTTAAGCAACCGCAGGCGGACGAAGTCATACACCGGCGCATCGGCGTCGATCAGCAGCGAACTTTGCTCCTTCTCGCTGGGAAAACGCAGCTCAAAGCGCAGCACTTCGCTTTGCACCTCGCCAAGATGCTCCCAGGTTTTAGTGGCGCCAAAATAGTCGCTGCCGGGCAGTTCCCACTGCGATAGCTGGAGGAAATTTTTCCGTACAAAGGTACCCTGACCTTTGCGGGTGTAGATAAGACCCTCGACAATCAGCTGACGCATTGCCTGCTGGATGGTCATCCGGCTGGTATTGAACTCTGCCGCCAGCGCAAACTGGTCGGGTAACGGCGCGCTGGCAGGATACTGCTGGCTAATGATCCGCTTTTTTATTTCCCGCGCGATATTAAGATACTTCGCCGTCATTCTCCGATCCTTTAACATTTTGTGAATGGCTGGCGGGCGGCATACACCGCCCGCTCGCCGTTACATCTCTTCGCCATTACTGTGGATAACCCGCTTCAGCCACGCGTAGCTTTTCTTAGGTACCCGCTTGAGATCCTTAAGATCGTGGTTTTCACGATTGACGTACACCACGCCGTAGCGTTTACGCATGTCGCCCTGCGAGCTAAGAATATCGATTAATCCCCAGCCGAGATAGCCTATTACCTGCGCCCCGTCTTCAAACATTGCCGCTTTCATGGCGTTAATATGATCACGGTGATAGGCAATACGATAATCATCGGCGACCGGGTTTTCGCCGTCCCAGGATTCGATTACCCCGATACCGTTTTCAATCGGGAAGACCGGCAGCCGCCAGTCATTGTAATAGCGGGTAATGATCATGCGGAATCCCAGCGGATCGATCTGCCAGTTCCATTCCGTCGCTTTCAGGTACGGATTGTCCTGGTTGCCGAATAACATGTAGTTGTTCACCGCCGTACCCGGCGGAATCGCGTCGCTATTGAGCGCGCGGCTGGCGTAGTAGCTGAATGCCAGATAGTCGACCTTCACCGTCGCCATCAGCGCGATATCTTCAGGGCGATAGATATCGTCAAAGCCTTCACGGGCGACAAAATGCATCACTTCCGGGCTATAACCCTCGCCCGCGTAGGCGCGCAGCAGGTTCTGGTTTAAAAACTCGTCCAGTTGCTGGGCGCACAGAATATCGCGCGGCTTACAGGTCGCCGGATAGACCAGCGCATGGGCCAGCATTCCGCCCATCAGACACTGCGGTTTGGCCTGATGGAGATAGTCGGTGAGATGGACGTGGGCCATCATCACGTGGTGCTGGATCTGGTAAAGCTCGCGCAGCGTTTTATCGCCACGCAGATAGCCGGTGATCAGAAAAGCCTCCGGCGAATGGTAAAGATTCTGTTCGTTGAAGGTCAGCCAGTACTTCACCTTATCGCCGTAGCAGTCGATCATCTTCTGACCGTAGCGGATAAAGGCGTCCATTACCCGGCGGTCGGTAAAACCGTTGTAGCGCTCCGCCAGCGACAAGGGCATATCGAAGTGATAGAGGCAGATCATTGGTTCAATACCGCGGGCAATGAGCTCATCAATAAACTGATGGTAGAACGCAATCCCCTCTTCATTGAACTCGCCATCACCCTGCGGGCAGACGCGGCTCCAGGCTATCTGGAAGCGATAGCAGTTCATGCCAAGATCCTGCATTAAATCGAAATCTTCGCGGAAGCGATGGTAAGAGTCGGTCGCCACCTTCCAGTCCGAGGCGAACTCCGACGGTTCACGGATATCGTACACCGACATCCCTTTCCCCCCTTCATTCCACGCTCCTTCGGTCTGCATGCTGGAGACCGAATTGCCCCATAAAAAATCGGCCGGTAGTTTGTCTTTCATGGTTCGCCTCTGTATATGACTAGTCATTTAAAAGTTATGACTAGTCATATACAGAAAAACCACCGCCGAAGCAAAAGCAGGATCGTTTTCTGTGAGCCATACAAACAAAAAAGATCGCCGCAAGCGGCGATCTTTATAAGCACGGAAAAAACGGCGTTACTGCGCGTCAAGCTGCTTACGGCGATATTCCCCCTGGCGCTCCAGCATCCAACCCGGATACTCGCGCGGCAGCGCGCTGACCGCGTCAAGCTGGCGTAACTCATCTTCACTCAGGCGAATAGCGGTGGCCGCAATATTATCCTGCAACTGTTCGGCCCGTTTGGCGCCAATAATAACGCTGGTAACCGCCGGCTGATGCAGCAGCCACGCCAGCGCAATCTGCGCCACCGACACCCCTTTCGCTTCGGCTATCACCTGCATGACATCAATGCAGTCAAAGGCGCGATCTTTATTCACCGGCGGGAAGTCAAACTCCAGGCGACGACCGCCCGCTTCCGCCTGCCCATCGCGGCGATATTTACCGCTCAGCAGACCGCCCGCCAGCGGGCTCCAGACCATCAGGCCGAGACCTTCGCTTTGCATCATCGGCACCAGTTCGCGCTCCAGGTCACGCCCGGCAATCGTGTAGTAAGCCTGCAGAGAAGCAAAGCGCGAGAGCCCAAGGCGTTCCGCGATGCCCAGCGCTTTGGCGATTTGCCAGGCCGCCCAGTTAGAAACGCCGATGTAGCGCACGTGCCCCTGCTGCACCAGCGTATCCAGCGCCGACAGCGTCTCTTCGATAGGCGTCGCCGGATCGAAGCCGTGCAATTGGTAGAGATCGATATGATCGAGCTGCAGGCGGCGCAGGCTCTCTTTCACGCTGCCCATGATGTGATAGCGGGAGCTGCCGCGCGAGTTCACCCCGGCGGTGCCGGTTTCGCCGAACACTTTAGTCGCCACCACCACGTTTTCACGCGGTATCTTCAGGTTCTTTAACGCCTGGCCGGTGATCTCCTCCGAGCGTCCTTCTGAATAGACGTTGGCGGTATCGATGAAGTTGATGCCCGCATCCAGCGCGCTCCCCACCAGCTGTTCGGCTTCCGCCTGGCGCAACTGGCCGATTTTTCCCCACATCCCCTCTTCGCCGCCGAAGGTCATGGTGCCAAGGCACAGCTCAGAGACAAACAGGCCGGTATTTCCCAGTTTTTGATAACGCATAGCAGTGTCCTCATTCGGATGATTAACGTCAGCCAGATAGTTATAGCCCGAGCGTCGTCATCGCGAATGGGGTGTTCCTGCCCGTTTCTTGCCCAATCCTCTGAAAATCAGCGCCACAGCGCGAGCAAGGCGTAACCGGTGAGCGCCGCCCAGATCAGCAGCGGAATGGAATAAAGATGAAAGCGCCACCAGATCCGGCGGTCGCCGGCCATCCGCAGCGCAATCAGATTCGCCAGCGATCCGGGCAGCAGGCCAAAGCCGCCGACGTTCACCGCCCAGGCTAATAACATCGTTGGCGGCACGTAGTTGAGCAGCAAAATAGTCGACGGCACGTTGCTGATAAACTGCGACAGTCCGATTGCCGTCAGCCACAGCCCGCCGGGAGAGAGCTGGCCGACGCCGTTCAGCCACTGCTGCAGCACCGGCAGCTGCGTCAGCAGGTGAACGTCGATAAACATCGCCATAAACACCAGCAGCAGCGACCAATCGACGTTGATAATCACCGCTCGCGCCAGCAACAGGAATCCGACGGCAATGAGCGCCAGCCCCCACAGCTCCTGTTTCATCTCCAGCGCCGCCAGAAAGACAAGGTAGAAAGCAAGACAGCTCCACACCAGCTTCGGCCGCCACTCCGGCGCTTTGTCGCTACTTTGATAATTGAGCCGCGCGGCGGGGAAACAGCACCAGCATAGCACCAGCAGGGTAAGCATCATCGCCGCCGCCAGCGGCAGCATCTGGCCGATAAAAGCGAGGAAAGACAGCCCGGAGCGCCCCCACAGTAAGATATTCTGCGGATTGCCGATGGGTGTTAATAAAGAGCCGGCGTTAACCGCCAGCGCTTCAAAAATTATCAGCCGGTTGACCGGGATGGCGCACCATTTTTTTAGCGTCAAGGTGAGCGGAACGACAATGAACAGGGCGACGTCGTTGGTCAGAAAGGTGGAAAGTAGCGCGGCAGCCAGCACCATAAAGATGGCCAGCTGGCGTTCGGTGACGAAACGGCGCGCCATTTTGCGCCCCAGCACATCAAAATAGCCGCTCAGTTCAATCCCTTTGGTCAGCAGCATTAGCCCGCTGAGAGTAATAATAGTGTGCCAGTCGATAGCCTGTCCCCAGCGCTGAGGCGCGAAAGGAACGAACAGGCTAAGGATAACGGCGATAAGTAACAAAAGATGCAGGAAACGGTCACGGGCAAGCGACTGCACAAAAGGGAGATTCATTCTGCGTGTAATCTCTGGGTAAACAGCTTGAATTGCGCCAGCGTTTCTTCGCTAACGTGGTGTTCCATTCCTTCCGCATCGCGGCGGGCAATCTCCGGACTCACGCCAATCGCCAGCAGAAAGTTTTCCACAATCTGATGACGCTCGCGGCTTTCATGGGCCAGCTTCTCCCCCTCCGGGGTTAAGAAGATCCCGCGCCAGGGGATCTGTTCGATCAAGCCGACGCTCGCCAGACGTTTAAGCATTTTCGCCACCGTCGGCTGCGAAACGCCAAGACGCGCAGCCATATCCACCTGGCGCGCCTCGCCCACTTCGTTAATCAGATCGGAAATCAGCTCCACATAGTCATCAATCAGCTCGCGGCGATGCGCTTCGCGCACCTGACGGAACCCCTCTACGTGTTCTTCGACATTAACCAGCTGCGTCACTTTTTTAGTTATGGGCTTACCTGCGCGACGGTTCATTGTGCTTCCTCGTTGGTGTGACGCATCAAGCATCATATAAAAGGATCCACATTGTAATGGATTGCGCTCATAGCACAAAAAATTAACGTTTTAGCCATAGCTATAAAATATAGCCTGTGCTATATCTGTATGTAATGCAAACAGCCATCACGGATTTGACGGCGCGAAAAGGCAGGAGGAATAACCATGAACGAATTCAAGAGGTGCTTAAACGTGTTTAGCCATTCACCCTTCAAAGTACGCTTAATGCTGATCGGCATGCTGTGCGACATGATCAACGGCAAACCGCAGCAGGACAAACCTAAACATTAACGCGGCGTCGCGGTACGCCGCTTCATTTTTTTGTCATCTTTCCCCGCTAACCTATCTGGTTACCTCGCCTTTCAGCGCTTTTTTCAAGTTTTGTAAGCTTTCTCGCAAAACAATCTGTTATGAACAGTTGACCTTACCATTCGCAGGCCCTATCGTTTGTCAGCCCTGCCACTACTGCGGCTCGCAGAGACCCTCTTCACGCACTGTCCAGCAGGTTTTACCCCCTTGATGCCAGGGGACGAACATGGCGTCTTGTTGATTACGAATTATGAATGTCACTCTGAAAGAAACGCTGGCCGCCCGCAGACTGGCCCTGAACCCGTGGACAGGATTCTACTTTTTACAGTCGCTGTTGATTAATCTGGCGCTTGGGTATGAATTTAGCTTGCTCTATACCGTTGCGTTTACCTGCGTACTCCATCTGCTTTGGCGCACCTTCCCGCGCGTTCAAAAAGGGGTAGTTGGCCTCTTTTCCCTGCTGGCCGCGATGTACTATCCCTTCGGCCAGGCTTACGGCGCGCCAAACTTCAATACGCTGCTGGCGCTGCACGCCACGAATGTTGAAGAGTCGACGGAAATTCTCACTATTTTCCCGTGGTACAACTATTTGCTGGCGGTATTCATCTTCGCTCTCGGCGTCATTGCCGTACGGCGCAAACCGCAGCCGCCCGCGCGCCTTGGCAAAGTGGAATATCTGGGACTGCTGTTTAGCATCGGCATCTTTTTCCTGCAGCCTGTGCAGAATCTGGCCTGGGGCGGCGTCTTTAAAGTCATTGATAGCGGTTATCCCGCCGTGCGCTTCATAAAAGACGTGATCGTTAATAACAACGAAGTGCTGGATGAACAGGCGCGGATGGCGCAGTTGGCTAACATGAAAGATAGCTGGCACGTGCTGGCGGTGAAGCCGAAGTACCATCTCTATGTCGTGGTGATTGGCGAGAGCGCGCGCCGCGATGCGCTTGGCGCGTTCGGTGGCCACTGGGACAACACGCCGTTCGCCAGCTCGGTCAACGGCTATCTGTTTAAAAACTACGTGGCCGCCAGCGGCTCCACGCAGAAATCGCTTGGCCTGACCCTCAACCGGGTGGTTGACGGTAAACCCCAGTATCAGGACAACTTCGTCACCCTCGCCAACCGCGCGGGCTTCCAGACCTGGTGGTTCTCCAATCAGGGACAAATTGGTGAATACGACACCGCTATCGCTAGCATCGCCAAACGTGCCGATGAGGTGCAGTTCCTGAAAAACGGTGATTTTGAAGCCAATAAAAATACTCAGGATGAGCAACTGCTGAAACTGACCGAGCAAGTCTTATCAGTCGAGCGCAGCCAGCCGCAGCTGATCGTATTGCATATCATGGGCTCGCACCCGCAGGCCTGCGATCGTACCAAAGGCAAATACACCACCTTTGTGCAGTCAAAGGAGACCTCATGCTATCTCTACAGCGTGACGCAAACCGACGCGCTGTTGGCGAAGCTCTACGGTCAGCTGCAGAATTCCGGCAGCACTTTCTCGCTCACCTATTTTTCCGATCACGGTCTGGCGTTTAAAGAGCGCGGTAAAGCGGTGCAATATCTCGCCCATGATGACAAATATCAACAGAACTTCCAGGTGCCGTTTATGGTGCTCTCCAGCGACGATAAAGCGCATAAGATGATTAAAGCCCGCCGCTCGGCGAATGATTTTCTCAGCTTCTTCGCGCAGTGGACCGGGATCAGCGCGCAGGAAATTACCCCGCGCTATCGCTTTATCTCAGAACAGAAAGCCGGACCGGTGTATATCACCAATTTCCAGTTACAGAAGGTGGACTACAACCATCTGGGCAGCGACGAGTTTACCGTCAACTAAACGGCATCGCCGAATCACAGGCAAAAAAAATCCGCCCCTTGAGGCGGATTTTTTATATCACCGAAGTGATTAGAAGCGGTAACCTACACCGGCAATCCAGGTGCCGACGTCAACGTTACGAATACGAGACTGCTCGTAGGAGAAGTCCAGGGCAACGTTTTCGATCGGGTTGAACTGCATACCAGCGCCGTAAGAGAAACCGTAGTCGCTCATGTCGGATTTCTGGTTCGGGAAGTTGTTGTTCTGGAATTTACCGTAGCCAACACCGATTACGCCGTAGATGCTCGCCCAGTCGTTCAGACGGTAAGCCGGACCAGCGGTGATGCCGTAGTACTGACCTTTGTTGTAAGTACCGTTGCTGGTGTTGTCTTTTTCGGTGTAGGTGAAGGAACCGATAACGCCCAGCGGGTTGTTATCTTGCTCGTAACGGTACTTAAGGTTGAAACCGCCTGCTTTGTTGGCTTTACCCTGCATGTCGCTCTGAGCGTAACCACCGGTAACGGTAGAAGTTGCAGCGAAAGCAGTAGTACCTACGGATGCAGCCAGAACAACGGCCAGTGCTGAAAGACGTGCAATTTTATTCATAACCACCTCAAATGTGTTTCTAATAAGTCCTAAGTCTTAAATATATCAAAAACTTTTGGGAAACTCTTTTGACTTTACATTGTCTAACATACTTTTTCATGTAAGCAAAAGTTTCCACGATTTCGTAACAATCTGGAAATCAAACACTTTTCGCGCAAAAAGTGCTTAACGATTACCAGCAGCAAACGCTGCGCATCCAGATTATTCTTAGCCGTGAAGGCATTCCCCTACGTATTTTACGCCATTGTACTGTTTTTCCACCCTCTTTTTTCAACAATCGCTAAACCGTTAAGCGGTTATTCCAGTACACTGGAACCTTTACCTCTTTTGACAAACCCTGACAGGAGAAAGGATGCCCGGCTCGTCCCGTAAAGTTCCGGCGTGGTTGCCGATACTGGTTATTTTGATCGCCATGGTCTCGATTCAGAGCGGTGCATCGCTGGCGAAATCGCTCTTCCCGTTGATTGGCGCACCGGGCGTCACCGCTTTGCGCCTGACGCTCGGCACTTTAATTTTAGTCGTTATTTTTAAGCCGTGGCGACTACGTTTTGCCCCGCAGCAGCGGCTGCCGCTGTTCTTTTACGGCGTGGCGCTAGGGGCGATGAACTATCTCTTCTATTTATCGCTGCAGCGGATCCCGCTCGGCGTCGCGGTCGCGCTGGAGTTCACCGGGCCGCTGGCGGTGGCGCTCTTCGGTTCACGCCGCCCGCTTGATTTCGTCTGGGTGGCGCTGGCGGTGCTCGGGCTGTGGTTCCTGCTGCCGCTTGGGCAAAACGTAGGGGAAGTGGATTTAGTCGGCGCGCTGTTCGCGCTCGGCGCCGGCGCATTCTGGGCGGTCTATATTCTTACCGGCCAGCGCGCGGGCGAAGAACACGGCCCGGCGACGGTGGCCATGGGCTCGCTCATCGCGGCGGTGATTTTTGTGCCCATCGGTATCGTCCAGGCCAGCGATACGCTGCTGCAATGGTCGCTGCTGCCGCTGGGGCTTGGCATCGCCATTCTCTCCACCGCCCTGCCCTACTCGCTGGAAATGATCGCCCTGACGCGGATGCCCACCCGCACTTTCGGCACGCTGATGAGCATGGAGCCGGCGCTGGCGGCGCTGTCGGGAATGGTGTTCCTCGGCGAGACGCTGACCCTGACGCAAACTCTGGCGTTAGGGGCGATTATCATCGCCTCAATGGGTTCGACGCTGACCATGCAGCGGCAAAGCAAAATCGAGAAAGTCGATATAAATTAAGATTTTGTTACCGCACTGGCTCGCGTTCATAGCGAGCCAGCTATTTACTTTTAATTATCTGATTTTATAAATCTTTTTAAATAGCCAACAACTCTGCGCTATCGGACTGATATGGACAGCCGATGCCTCATATCCAATATCCCTTGCTATAATTAGTCCCGAAGTCATTTGGGACAAACGCTCTACATAATTCAAATTTGAAGTATGACGAGTATCAATATCAAGAGGATATGAAACTATGAGTACCGCAAAACTGGTTAAAACTAAAGCGTCTAACCTGCTCTATACCCGTAACGATGTCGCAGACAACGAGAAGAAAGCTACCGTTGAGCTGCTGAATCGCCAGGTGATCCAGTTCATCGACCTGTCGCTGATTACCAAGCAGGCCCACTGGAATATGCGCGGTGCCAACTTTATTGCCGTTCATGAAATGCTGGATGGTTTCCGCACTGCGCTCACCGATCACCTTGATACGATGGCTGAACGTGCCGTTCAACTGGGCGGCGTCGCTCTGGGCACCACTCAGGTCATCAACAGCAAAAGCCCGCTGAAAAGCTACCCGCTGGATATTCACACCGTTCAGGAACATCTGAAAGAACTGGCCGACCGTTATGCCATCGTGGCCAATGATGTGCGTAAAGCGATCAGCGAAGCGAAGGATGAAGACACCGCCGATATCTTTACCGCGGCTTCCCGTGACCTGGATAAATTCCTGTGGTTCATCGAAGCGAATATCGAATAAATGTCCGCAGCCGTCAGCGCCCGCTGGCGGCATTTTCCATTTCTCCCACGCTTCCCCCCGTAATCGCTTAGCTCGCCCTCTTTTGGTGCACCACCTTGTACACAATACGTACTAAAGTAAAACAATTGTAATAATCACCTCACACAATCGTTACAGCAAGATTGTTTTCCCATCAGGGTTTGCGTTAAAAATGCTCTGGTTATTCGCTACGTTTATATTGCACCAAAATGACGCCCTGTTACGGTGCATTTGCCTTATCGGATAACCGAAATTGTGCAAGTGATATGAAAGCTCCTGTTGAAAAACAATGGCTTGTAAAACTGGCACGATTTTTTCATTAGGCTACACGTTCTCGCAGGGGCTCGTCCCGTGGATAAAAAAGGAAATACTATGAAGTCTGTATTAAAAGTGTCACTGGCTGCACTGACCCTGGCTTTTGCGGTTTCGTCTCACGCCGCAGATAAAAAACTGGTAGTCGCCACCGATACGGCGTTTGTTCCGTTTGAATTTAAGCAAGGTGATAAATACGTCGGCTTCGATATTGACCTGTGGGCCGCGGTCGCCAAAGAGCTGAAACTGGACTACACCCTGAAACCAATGGACTTCAGCGGCATCATTCCCGCGCTGCAGACCAAAAACATCGATCTGGCGCTGGCGGGGATCACCATCACCGACGAGCGTAAAAAAGCAATCGACTTCTCCGACGGCTACTACAAAAGCGGCCTGCTGGTGATGGTGAACGCGAAAAACAATGACATCAAAGACGTGAAAGATCTGAACGGCAAAGTGGTCGCCGTGAAGAGCGGCACCGGCTCCGTTGATTATGCGAAAGCCAACATCAAAACCAAAGATCTGCGCCAGTTCCCGAACATTGATAACGCCTATATGGAACTGGGCACCGGCCGCGCTGACGCGGTACTGCACGACACGCCAAACATCCTGTACTTCATTAAAACCGCCGGTCAGGGCAAGTTCAAAGCGGTAGGCGAATCGCTGGAAGCGCAAAGCTACGGTATCGCCTTCCCGAAAGGCAGCGACGAACTGCGCGAAAAAGTGAACGGCGCGCTGAAAACGCTGCGTGAAAACGGCACCTACAACGAAATTTACAAAAAATGGTTCGGTACTGAACCAAAATAATAATTAGGCCTACTTCTCGCGGCCAATCCGCCGCGGGCTCCACGGCGCCAGGGTTTCATTCCCCGGCGCCGTATTCGCAGAGGCTTTCTCTGCTTTCGACACGGTAACAGTAACAGGAACACATTATGCAGTTTGACTGGAGTGCCATCTGGCCCGCCATTCCTATTTTGCTGGAAGGCGCCAAAATGACGCTGTGGATTTCGGTCCTCGGCCTGGTTGGCGGCCTTATCATCGGTCTGGTGGCCGGTTTCGCCCGCTGTTTCGGCGGTTGGATAGCCAACCACGTCGCGCTGGTATTTATTGAAATCATCCGCGGCACGCCAATTGTGGTGCAGGTGATGTTCATCTACTTCGCGCTACCGATGGCGTTTAGCGACTTACGCATCGACCCATTCACCGCCGCGGTGGTGACCATCATGATCAACTCCGGCGCCTATATCGCGGAAATCACCCGCGGCGCGGTGCTGTCCATCCACAAAGGCTTCCGCGAAGCGGGTCTGGCGCTGGGGCTCTCCCGTCGCGAAACTATCCGCCACGTGATCCTGCCGCTGGCGCTGCGTCGTATGCTGCCGCCGCTCGGTAACCAATGGATTATCAGTATCAAAGATACGTCGCTGTTCATCGTTATCGGCGTCGCCGAACTGACCCGTCAGGGCCAGGAAATTATTGCCGGCAACTTCCGCGCGCTGGAAATCTGGAGCGCCGTCGCCGTCATTTATCTGATCATCACCCTGGTGTTGAGCTTCATTCTGCGTCGTCTTGAAAGAAGGATGAAAATCCTGTGATTGAATTTAAAAACGTTTCCAAACACTTTGGCCCGACTAAAGTGCTGCACGATATCGATCTGAAGATCGACAAAGGTGAAGTGGTCGTGATCATCGGGCCGTCCGGATCCGGTAAATCCACGCTGCTGCGCTGCATCAACAAACTGGAAGAGATCACCAGCGGCGATCTTATCGTCGATGGCCTGAAGGTGAACGACCCGAAAGTTGACGAGCGCTTAATTCGCCAGGAAGCCGGAATGGTATTCCAGCAGTTCTATCTGTTCCCGCACCTGACGGCGCTGGAGAACGTGATGTTCGGCCCGCAGCGCGTGCGCGGCGCGTCGAAGGCGGCGGCGGAAACGCTGGCGAAAGAGCTGCTGGCGAAGGTGGGTCTCGCGGAACGCGCGCACCACTATCCATCCGAACTTTCCGGCGGTCAGCAGCAGCGCGTCGCCATTGCCCGCGCGCTGGCGGTGAAACCGAAAATGATGCTGTTTGATGAGCCGACGTCGGCGCTTGACCCGGAACTGCGCCATGAAGTGCTGAAAGTCATGCAGGACCTGGCCGAAGAAGGCATGACGATGGTCATCGTAACCCACGAAATCGGCTTTGCTGAAAAAGTGGCGTCGCGGCTGATCTTCATCGATAAAGGCCGCATCGCCGAAGACGGCGACCCGCAGGTTCTGGTTAAGAACCCGCCAAGCCCGCGTCTGCGCGAGTTTTTACAGCACGTAGCCTGATGCGCCCGGCTCTCCCCGGCAAGGGGAGAGCCGCTTTCCAGATTCATCCCAACGCTCCTCCTCGTCTGACCCCTTCTATACTTAGCAGTTTGAGATGCAATGGAGGCGCCCATGCCGTGGATCCTACTGTTGCTCGCTGCGCTGTGGATTTCTCCGCTGTCGGCGGCGTCATTGCCCGGCATACCGGCGGCGACAACCGACAAAAGCACAGCCAGCGAGCCTGACCTCGAACAGAAAAAAGCCGCCTGGGCGGCATTAGCTGACGTGCTGGATAATCCGCAGTCGCGGCAGGAGTTAATCGATGAGCTGCGTAAAGCCGCCGCCACCCAGCCGCCTGCCGCCGCCCCCACGCTGACCCCGCCAGAAGTTAAAGACGAGCAAACCGTTCTGGAAAGCGTGACGGAAGTAAGTCGTCAGTATAGCGAGCGCCTGTCGTCGCGGTTTTCTCAGCTATGGCGCAATATCACCGGCTCACCCCATAAGCCTTTCCATGCCGATGCGTTTCGCAATGCCGCTGGCGACTTCCTGCTGCTGGCCGGGCTGGTATTTGCCTTCTGGTGGTTAGTACGCCTGGCGGCGCTGCCGCTTTATCGCAAAATGGGCCATTGGGGAAGGCACAAAAACCGTGAGCGCAATAACTGGCTGCAGTTACCGGCCACCATTGCTGGCGCTTTCATCATCGACCTGCTGCTGCTGGCGCTAACGCTGTTTATCGGGCAGCTGTTAAGCGATCGTTTAAACGGCGGCAACCGCACCATTGCTTTTCAACAAAGCCTGTTTCTTAACGCCTTCGCGCTGATCGAGTTTTTTAAAGCCATCCTGCGAGTGATTTTTTGCCCACGGATTGCCGATTTACGCCCCTTCAATATCAGCAACGAACACGCAACGTACTGGAACTTACGCCTCAGCGCCTTGAGTAGCCTGATTGGTTACGGGCTGATCGTAGCGGTGCCGATTATCTCCAATCAGGTTAACGTGCAGATTGGCGCGCTGGCCAACGTCATCATAATGTTGTGCATTACGGTGTGGGCGCTGTATCTGATTTTCCACAACAAAAGCGCCATCACTCAGGGGCTTATCCATCTTGCCGACCGCTCGCTGCCCTTCTTCAGCCTGTTTATTCGCGCTTTTGCGCTGGTCTGGCACTGGCTGGCCTGCGCTTACTTTATCGTGCTGTTCTTCTTTTCGCTCTTTGACCCCGGCAACAGCCTCAAATTTATGATGGGCGCGACGCTACGTAGCCTGGCTATTGTCGGCGCCGCGGCGCTGGTATCCGGTATTTTGTCACGCTGGATAGCCAAAACCATCACCCTGTCGCCAGAAACGCAACGCCACTACCCGGAGCTGCAAAAGCGGCTCAACGGCTGGATCTCCGCCTCGCTGAAAGCCGCGCGGATCCTGACGGTATGCGTGGCGGTGATGCTGTTGCTGAGCGCTTGGGGACTGTTTGATTTTCAGCAATGGCTACACAATGATGCCGGGCAAAAAACGGTAGATGTCCTGATTCGTATCGCGCTAATCCTGTTCTTCTCCGCCGTCGGCTGGACCCTACTGGCAAGCCTGATTGAGAACCGCCTGTCATCGGACATTCATGGACGCCCGCTGCCCAGCGCTCGCGCCAGAACGCTGCTGACGCTGTTTCGCAACGCGCTGGCGGTGGTCATTACCACCATAACGATAATGATCTTATTGTCGGAAGTCGGGGTGAACATCGCGCCGCTGCTGGCGGGCGCCGGGGCGTTAGGGTTGGCCATCTCTTTCGGCGCCCAAACGCTGGTCAAAGATATTATTACCGGCATCTTTATCCAGTTTGAGAACGGGATGAACACCGGCGATCTGGTGACCATCGGGCCATTAACCGGCACGGTGGAACGGATGTCGATCCGCTCGGTGGGCGTGCGCCAGGATACCGGGGCGTACCATATTATTCCCTGGTCTTCGATAACCACCTTCGCCAACTTTGTGCGCGGGATCGGTTCGGTGGTCGCCAACTATGATGTCGACAGGCAGGAGGACCTGGATAAAGCCAATCAGGCGCTGAAGGCGGCGGTAGACGATCTGATGGCGCAGGAGGAGATCCGCGGGCTGATTATTGGCGAACCGTCGTTCGCCGGGCTGGTAGGGCTGAGCAATACCGCGTTTACCTTACGCGTCAGCTTTACGACGCTGCCGCTGAAGCAGTGGACGGTACGCTTTGCCCTCGATACCCAGGTGAAGCAGCATTTCGACCGCGCCGGCGTGCGCGCGCCGGTACAAACCTGGCAGGTATTGCCGCCGCCGGGCAACACAAACCCGGCGGCAGAGACTTAAAATGGACGGCGGCGCTTTGCGTCGTCCATAAAACTCCAGGCGATAAAGCGGCTCTGTTTCTGCCCCTGCGCCATCTCTTTTTTCACCACTTTCACCGCGCCGACTTCGGTCAGCAGGCGATACAGCGGCGGCAAATTATCGCCGCGGGAGACCAGCGAGGTAAACCATTTAACCTGGCGGCCGAACTGCTGGCTTTCGCGGATCATTTGCGAAATAAAGGCCACTTCGCCGCCTTCACACCATAGTTCCTGCTGCTGGCCGCCAAAGTTCAGTACGCTATCTTCCCCCAGCCCCAGATTACGGCGTTTACGCTCGCCGCCGGCACGCGCGCTGGCGGCGGAGTCGTGGAATGGCGGGTTGCAGAGGGTCGCATCATAGGTTTCATTCTTATGAATAATCCCGGTAAAGATTGCCTGACCCTCTTTCTGACGACGCAGACGAATTTGCCGCGTCAGTCCTGGGTTGCCGTTAATAATCGCCTGGGCGCTGACAAAGGCCTGCGGATTCACTTCACTACCGGTGAAGCGCCAGCCGTATTCATGCGCGCCAATCAGCGGATAGATGCAGTTCGCGCCGGTACCGATATCGAGAATGGTGGCATTTTTCGGGATCTCGCCGCTATCCTGCGCCAGCAGGTCGGCCAGATGGTGGATGTAGTCCGCGCGTCCCGGCACCGGCGGGCACAAGAAGCCGTCAGGAATATCCCAGTGTTTTACCGCGTAAAAGTGCGCCAGCAGCGCCTTATTCAGCGCCTTCACCGCCAATGGGTTAGCAAAATCAATGGTTTGTTCACCGGCCGGATTCAGGGTGATGTAGCTTTGTAGCTCGGGATGAGTCTGGCACAACGCTGGCAAATCATAGCGTTGGTGATGGCGGTTACGCGGGTGCAACCCCGGCTTTTCGGCTTTCATGGCAATCTCCTTTCAACAGCCGCGTAAGATACCCGTTGACGGCGGCGCGGTAAATAAGGGAGTCTGGATATCTTCTTATTTCGCTTTCTGGTGCTCTATGTACTTCTATCAACCTGCCGAAGGCCACGGCCTACCGCACGACCCGCTGAATGCCATCGTCGGGCCGCGCCCCATCGGCTGGATCGCTTCGCTCGATAGCGCAGGGCAACGTAATCTCGCCCCCTACAGCTTCTTCAACTGCTTTAACTATCGGCCGCCGATCATCGGTTTCGCCAGCGGCGGCTGGAAAGACAGCGTGCAGAACATTGTTGAAACAAAAGAGTTTGTCTGGAATCTGGCTACCCGGCCACTCGCCGAAGCGATGAATGAAACCTCCGCCTCCATTCCGCGTCATGAAGATGAATTCCTGCGCGCCGGATTAACCGCCGCGCCGAGCCGGATCGTCCGCGCCCCGCGCGTGGCGGAAAGCCCGGTCCACTTCGAATGCCGCCTGTCGCAGTGTATTCAGTTGACGCGCGCCAGCGGCGAAGCCATTGATAGCTGGCTGGTACTGGGAGAAGTGGTCGCCGTACATATTGATGAGTCGCTGCTGGAAGACGGGATCTATCAAACCGCGAAAGCGCAGCCGATTTTACGCGCCGGCGGGCCAACCGCCTACTACAGCATTGATGAAAGCCAGCGCTTCGATCTAACCCGTCCGGACGCTCGCTGACCGCGAATCCCGACGCGCCGTACCTCACCGCACCGGGTTCGCATCAACAGGTGCGGTGAGACAAAAAGCCATTGTTTGCCCGCCGGTTATACCCTGATTCTCTTCGCGAAACGGCCTATACTTGAGGTATGTCCCATGCTGTTAATGAGGATATACCCATGAAAACATCTCTGCTCTCGCTGCTCTTTATCGCGCTTGCCGCCCCCTCCTCCTATGCCCTGGCCGACACGCCTGAATCTGCGCTTACCCAGACCGGTCCGCTTCGCCCGTCCGGCACCGTATCCGCCTCCGGCGCCAGCACCCTTGACGATTTGCAGGCCCAGTTGGCGCAAAAAGCCCACCAGCAGGGCGCGCTCGCCTGGAGAATTAACGCCGCCGGCGGCGGTAATAAATTGGCGGGAAGCGCGATAATTTATAAATAGCGCGCTTGATGCACTAAGCCTGACGGGGCGAAAAACACCCACTTCGACCCGTGGAATATCATGCTTTCTGCCCTTTATGTATAAATAATGCAGCCCATGTAAACAAATGTATTTATTTTTTTATAAATGAGTGATAAAAATCCGCTGTTGTTTGATAATGGTTATCAAAATCATTATCAAACGCATTGCTATTGTTAAGAACACCTGCAGTGGTCGAAACGAGACAGACTCCGTTTACGGTCGCATCGGCAAAGCGCCCCACCCTGGCAGACGTTAATTGGCGCATCTCATTTCCGCCAATACAACGATGTTGGGAAACAGGGCCAAATTAAAACTATAAGTTGCTCATGGATATGGAAAAAAATAACAATCTCCCTTTTAGCAGTTTCCGTTCACTGACGATTTTCACCGGTTTATGCCTGAGCCTCTCCCCGACGGGTCAGGTACTGGCGGCAGACAGCAATGAACAGAAAGGCGGCGAAACCCTGGTCGTTGAAGCGCAAACGCCATCGCTGTATGCGCCAACGCATTCCGCTGACCCAAAATTCTCCCGCCCCATCGCCGACACCACCCGCACCGTCACGGTGGTATCAGAGCAGGTCATGAAGGACCAGGGCGTCACTAACCTGACCGATGCGTTGAAAAACGTGCCGGGCGTGGGCGCCTTCTTCGCCGGCGAAAACGGTAACTCCACCACCGGCGACACCATCTATATGCGCGGCGCCGATACCTCCAACAGTATCTATGTCGACGGCATTCGCGATATCGGCAGCGTCACTCGCGATACCTTTAATACCGAGCAGGTTGAAGTGATTAAAGGGCCATCGGGTTCCGACTACGGCCGCAGCGCGCCAACCGGATCGATCAACATGATCAGCAAACAGCCGCGTCTGGATTCCGGGATCGATGCTTCCGCCAGCGTCGGCAGCGCGTGGATGCGCCGCGGCACCCTCGATATCAATGAAGCCATTGGCGATACCAGCGCCGTGCGCCTGAACCTGATGGGAGAGAAAACCCACGATGCCGGCCGCGATAAAGTTAAAAATGAACGTTACGGCATCGCGCCATCCGTCGCCTTTGGTCTCGGCACTGAGAATCGCCTGTACCTGAACTATCTGCACGTCACCCAGCACAATACACCGGACGGCGGTATTCCAACCATCGGCCTGCCGGGCTACTCGGCGCCAAACACCGCCACCGATGCGCTGAACCACTCTGGTAAAGTCGCAACCAGCAACTTCTACGGTACGGACTCTGATTACGACGACTCGACCACCGATACCGTGACCATGCGTTTCGAACACGATATCAATGACAACGCGACGATCCGCAACATCACGCGCTGGTCGCGGGTGAAACAGGATTACCTGATGACCGCGGTCATGGGCGGCGCGTCAAACATTACTCAACCGGATCCCAATAACGTCAATACCTGGACCTGGTCACGTCTGGCAAACACCAAAGACACCAGCAACAAGATCCTAACCAACCAGACCAATCTGACGAGCAAATTTTTCACCGGATCCGTCGGCCATGACGTCAGCGCCGGGGTAGAATTTACCCGCGAAACGCAGACTAACTACGGCGTCTATCCGATCACCCCGCCGGCGGTGAATATCTATCATCCGAATAGCGATATTTCGATCGGCGGCCTGAACCGCAGCGGCGCTAACGCCAACGGTCAGACCGATACCTTCGGCCTGTACGCTTTCGATACTCTGCAGATCACCCGCGATTTTGAGCTGAACGGCGGTATCCGCCTCGATACCTATCAAACCAAATACGATAGCGCCAGCCTGTGCGGCGGCAGCGGTCGTGGAGCCATCGCCTGCCCGACCGGCGTCGCTAAAGATACGCCGGTCACCACCGTGGACACCTCTACCAGCGGCAACCTGGTCAACTGGAAAGCCGGCGCGCTGTATCATCTGACTGATAACGGCAATGTGTACGTTAACTACGCAATCTCGCAACAACCGCCGGGCGGTAGCAACTTCACCCTCGCCCAAAGCGGCAGCGGCAATAGCGCCAACCGCACCGACTTCCAGCCGCAAAAAGCGAAGACCAGCGAACTGGGCACCAAGTGGGAACTGATGGATAAGCGCCTGCTGCTGACCGCGGCGCTGTTCCGCACCGATATAGAAAACGAGGTCGAACAAAACGACGACGGTACTTACTCGCAGTATGGTAAGAAGCGGGTCGAAGGCTATGAGATTTCACTGGCCGGTAATATTACCCCGGACTGGCAGGTTATTGGCGGTTACACCCAGCAGCATGCGACGATCCGTGAAGGCGCCGATGCCGCTCAGGATGGCACCAGCTCAATGCCGTATACGCCGGAACACGCCTTTACCGTCTGGAGCCAGTACCAGGCCACCGATGCCCTCTCCGTCGGAGCCGGCGCCCGCTACATTGGCAGCATGCACCGTGGCAAAGATGGCGCGGTTGGCACGCCGTCCTACACCGAAGGCTATTGGGTAGCGGATGCGAAAATGGGCTATCGGGTTAATCGCAATCTCGACCTGCAACTGAACGTGTATAACCTGTTTGATACCAATTACGTCGCGTCTATTAACAAGAGCGGCTATCGTTATCACCCGGGCGAGCCACGCACTTTCCTGTTAACTGCTAACGTGCATTTCTAATCGATGCGGGGCGGAAACGCCCCGTTTTCTCAGGAGCTTGAGCCATGATGTACCATATCCCCGCCGTCCTGACGCCTCAGGAAGTCGCCGAATTCGCCGCTCAGCTACAGCAGGCCGAGTGGGTTGACGGCCGCGTGACCACCGGCGCCCAGGGGGCGCAGGTAAAAAACAATCAGCAGGTCGATACGCGCAGCGCGTTATACGGCGAGCTACAGGCTAAGGTCCAGGCGGCGCTGAACCGCAGTTCGCTGTTCTTCGCCGCGGCGTTACCCAAAACGCTCTCCACCCCGCTGTTTAACCGCTACCAGCAGCAAGAAACCTACGGTTTTCACGTCGATGGCGCGGTACGCAGCCACGGTCAGGGCGGCTGGATGCGCACCGACCTCTCCGCCACCCTGTTCCTTAACGATCCGCAAAGCTACGACGGCGGCGAACTGGTGGTCAATGATACCTATGGCCAGCACAAGGTAAAATTGCCGGCCGGCGATCTGGTGCTCTATCCTTCAAGCAGCCTGCACTGCGTAACTCCAGTCACCTCCGGCGAACGCATCGCCTCTTTTCTATGGATCCAGTCGATGATCCGCGACGATAAGCGTCGCGCAATGCTGTTCGAGCTCGATGGTAATATTCAGAAGTTAAAGAGCCGCCACGGCGAGAGCGATGAGGTGCTGTCGCTTCTCAACCTGTACCACAACCTGCTGCGGGAATGGTCGGAAATCTAAGCAACCTAAACCTTGTCTGGTCATTTTTTGCCCCCATCTTTTCTATACTTTAAACAGATATTGAGATGAGGAGCACATCATGGCGTCAGGTTGGGCAAACGATGGGGCCGTACAGGATCAAATCGACAGCACGGTAAACGATGCCGTTGCCCGCGCCCGTAGCGAGCTGCCAAGCGGTGAGAGCAACAAATTTTGTGAAGAATGCGCAGAGCCGATTCCCGAGGCCCGGCGCAAGGCAATTCCCGGGGTCAGATACTGCGTGAAGTGCCAACAGGATAAAGATTTACATAACAATACATATTCAGGATATAATCGCCGTGGTTCCAAAGATAGCCAGCTACGCTGACCTTCCTTTACCGTTCATTACCGCCGATCGCGTTATCTTTTCGCGCACGTTTTTTGGCGAAAAAAGTGGCAAAATGTGCCTTTAGTTGCCATGGCAATTAGTTTACCCCTCGCCCGCGGCAATAGCGGAAAATAATTTATTAATATTCAATAAATTATTCATTATTCAAAAAATTCGATGAAGACTGTGAATTTCCTTCGATTTTATCTCGCGGCAAAAAACGTGATACTTATCACATCGACGGAACATCGTCCTCTACAGAACATAATGCGAGAAATTAATCATGAAAAATATCAAATACGCTGCCGCTGCTATCGCCCTTTCCGCTCTGTCCTTCGGCGCATTCGCCGCTCAGCCGGTAACCCCGTCACAGGCAGAAAGCATGAATAAAATCGGTGTTGTTTCCGCTGAAGGCGCAACGACGCTGGATGGTCTGGAAGCCAAACTGGCTGCTAAAGCAGATGCCGCTGGCGCAACCGGCTACAGCATCACCTCCGCTAACACCAACAACAAAGTTAGCGGTACCGCGGTTATCTACAAATAATCGCAGCAACACTCTGAAATGCCACTGAATTAACCCTGAAAAGACCTTTTAAATACCCTTGTTTGCCCGTCCGAGCCACCGGACGGGCTTTTTTTTGTCCGTTTACCAGCGTTCGGCAACCTGCGCCAGACCATGGGCGAGCGAAGTCGCCTGACCGGTGGCGACCAGGCAGCAGGCGAGCTGAATTTTCAGCGACTGCGGAACCGGCTCGCTACCGCTCACGCAGCGCTCAATCCAGCGCGCGGTAACTTCGGGATCTTTAGATTCCGGCAGCGCCACCTTGTCCTGCTGGCTTTCATCGGCTCGCTCATGCAGCGCTCGCGTCCCCGCCGCATCAATGAGATTGATTTGCGGACAACGCTGCGGATTGGCGTAAACCTCACCTTCGGTACCGTGCATCAATAGCGCGCGTCCGCCGATTTCAGTAAAGAACTTCGCGACCTTATCGACGTATTCCGGATGCGAGACGCTCGACAGACGCAGCGCGGCATCTTCGGCAAATGGCGTCGCCAGCTTAGCCAGGGTATGTGCGCTGTTACGCACCCCCATCCGCCAGCGCAGCGCCAGCTGCTTTTCCAGCGGCGGACACAGTGCGCCAATCGGAATATAGACGGGTTCATGGCCGTCGAGACGCGCCTGAGCCTGCCCGGCATGGGTCGTCGCCGGGATCCCCATGAGCTCAAAGATGGTTTCCGTCAGGACGCGAGTAGGGTCATGGCTGACGCCGTGCACCACTACCGGAAAGCCCATTTTATGCAACAGCACCGCCAGCAGCGGCGTCAGGTTGGCCTGTTTGCGCGCGCCGTTATAGCTGGGAATGACGATAGGCATCGGTTTAGCAACCGGCGGCGTCAGGCGGATAGTCTGTAGCTGCATCGCCTCATAGAAGCCCTGCATTTCCGCTTCGCCTTCGCCCTTGATGCGCAGCGCGATGAGGATCGCCCCCAGCTCCAGTTCGCCGACTTCGCCGTTTAACATCCGCGTATACAGCGCGCGGGCCGTTTCCCGATCCAGATCGCGAGCGTGATTCTTTCCACGCCCGACTTCTTTGATGATTTTGGTGTAATCCATCGACTTGCTCCCTCCAGCGGTATGCTTTGCCGACCGGACCGCTTAGCGGCGTCGGCGACGCGTCTGTTTTGCTTTGCTTTTTACTATAACCTCGGGAACGCCCGGCTGCTCTATAGGAAATACCGGTAGCGCATTTAACAAGCGCGCGCCGTAGTTTTTGGTCAGCAGCCGCTTGTCGTAAATAACGACTTCGCCCCAGCACTGATGGCTACGGATCAGGCGCCCAACCTGCTGAATCAGGTTGAAAGAAGCGCTTGGCAGGCTTTGCACCTCAAAGGGATAGCGGTTCAGGCTTTTCAGCCACTCGCCTTCGGTAATCACCACCGGGCTGTCGATTGGCGGGAAGGCGATTTTATGGATATGGACCTGGCTTAGCAGCTCGCCTTTTAAATCCAGCCCTTCGGCGAAGGACTGCAGGCCGACCAGCACGCTGCGCTCGCCGCCTTCAATGCGCTTACGATGCAGCTCCACCAGCCGATAACGCGGTTGGTCGCCCTGAACCAGCAGCAGTAAGCGCAGATCGGTAACATGCTCAAGGAATCGCTGCATCGCCCGTCCGCTGGCAAACAGCACCAGCATCCCCGGATGCTTTTTGCTCTCGACCTGCTCGCGGAAAAAGGCCGCCATTTCGGCAATATGCTGCTCTTCGTTATCAATCGTCGGTTCATAGCGCATCTGGGGAATAATAATTTTCCCCTGCTCGACGTGATTAAACGGGGAATCCAGCGCCACAAAACGATCGCCAGCTTTCTCTTTCAGCCCGCTCATCTCCTGCAGACGCGAGAAGCTGTTCAACGAACGCAGGGTCGCCGAGGTAACGACAATATGCGGCACGCTGCGCCACAGCAGGCGTTCGAGCTGATCGCTGACGCGGATACCGACGCAGTGGAACCAGACATGTATCTGGCCGTCGCGGACATCGCGGGTCGCCCATTTGGTTACCGGCGCGCCGGAGGACTGCGCCAGCGACGCCAGCCGCCACAACTTGCTCTGGCTTTCAAACATACCGAGCGCCCGGTTCATCTGCAGCAGAATACGATGCAAACGCACCACATCGTGGCTGCCGGTCTTTTCGCTGAGGTCGTTCAGGAACAGCTCCGCCAGCCCGCGTAGCATTTCGGTGAGCTTCGCCAGCCGCTGGCAAATTTCCATCACCTCCTGCGGTAGTTCGCCCATCGGGAAACGATGTTCCGCCTCCTGAGCTGCAGGCATATAGAGATTGAGAATATTGTTCAGCGAGGCGATAAGCTCATAGAGCTCTTCACAGTGTTCGTTGAGACGCTCGGGGTTAGCCAGCGGCGGCGTCGTCTTCGGACGAAACTGCTCCATGCAGGTCGCCACCAGTTTGCTGAACAGATCCAGCTGCAGCCGGTACCAGGGAGCGGTTATCTCAGCGCTCATCTCTAAGGCGTCGCGGGCGACATCCGGCAGATGATGGCCTTCGTCGAGCACCAGCAGCAGGTTTTTCGGCTCCGGCAGCACCGCTTCGCTCTCCATCGCCGCCATCACCAACGCATGGTTGGCCACCACCACTTCCGCCTCCTGAATTTCCCGTCGCGCGACGAAGAATGGGCATTCACGATAATAGTGGCAGTTACGGTTAAGACAGCTGGCTTTATCGGTGCTCAAACGCCCCCATAGGGCATCATCAATGGGCTTATCGGTATGGTCGCGCAGGCCATCCCATTTATAGCCGTCGAGATCGGTTTTCAGCGTCGCGCACAGCTTTTGTTCGGCCTGGTTTTTTGGCGTCAGATCGTCATCAAGGAACGCCAGCAGGTCCTGCTGCGTCGCCTCGGTGCTGGCCAGCGCCGTCAGATTACGCGGGCAAACGTAGCGCCCGCGGCCAAAGGCGGCGGTAAAGCGCAGGTCGGGAATGATCTTACGCAGCAGCGGCAGATCTTTACTGTAGATTTGATCCTGCAAAGCGACGTTGGCGGTGCTGACCACCAGCGTTTTTTGTTCTTCTCGAGCGATGGCGATCCCGGGGATAAGGTATGACAGCGTTTTACCGACGCCGGTCGGGGCTTCGATAGCCAGATGCCGCCCCTCTTCCCCCGCGAGCGTTTTCGCCACATCGGCAATCATCTGCCGCTGCGGGGCTCGGGGGATAAAGTCCGGGATCTGTTCCTGAAGCGCCTTATACCAGGCGGCGATTTGCGCTTTTAGCGCAGCGGTCAAAGCCATGAGAAAACCTGAATACTGTATAAACAGCCACTATTGTGCCATTTTTAGCGGCCCGGAGGTATTGCTTTCTACTGAGTGTGGAAGCGTGCTCGATAAAACGCGATGCAAAAAGCAAAAAGAACGGCCCGCCGCCGCGCAAGCGGACAGACGGGCCGTTTTGAGCCTGGACGCGCTGCCGCAGCCCAGGTATCAGCGTATTACTCGCCGGCAGGTTTACGCGGGCGACGACGGCGCGGCGGTTTACCGTCCTGGGCGCGCGCCTTCGGCGCTTCGCCATCCTGACGGCGCGGCGCAGCCTGCTGGCTACGACCCTGGTTTTGGCCCTGACCGCTGCGGCCCTGACCCTGACCACGGCCACCGCCGCTACGCTGCTGACGGCCGTTTTGAATCGGCTCCGCTTTAATTGACGGATCCGGCTCATAACCGGCAATAGCAATACGCGGGATCTCTTTTTTCAGCAGACGCTCGATATCACGCAGCAGCTTGTGCTCATCAACGCATACCAGCGACAGCGCTTCGCCGGTCGCCGCCGCGCGGCCGGTACGACCGATACGGTGGACATAATCTTCCGGCACGTTCGGCAGCTCGTAGTTCACCACGTGCGGCAGCTCTTCAATATCAAGGCCGCGGGCGGCGATATCGGTCGCTACCAGCACGCGAATGCCGCCGGATTTAAAGTCGGCCAGCGCGCGGGTACGCGCGCCCTGGCTCTTATTTCCGTGGATAGCGGCGCTGCGGATACCGTCTTTATTCAGTTGCTCGGCTAAATGGTTGGCGCCGTGCTTGGTACGAGTAAAGACCAGCACCTGCTGCCAGTTGCCTTCGCCAATCAGCTGCGAGAGCAGTTCACGCTTACGTTTCTTATCCACAAAGTGAACGTGCTGGGTGATCTGCTCAGAGGCGGTGTTGCGGCGCGCCACTTCAACTTCCAGCGGGTTATGCAGCAGTTTTTCCGCCAGGGCTTTGATCTCGTCGGAGAAGGTAGCGGAGAACAGCAGGTTTTGACGACGCGGCGGCAGTTTAGCCAGCACGCGGCGGATGTCGTGGATAAAGCCCATGTCCAGCATGCGGTCGGCTTCATCCAGAATCAGCACTTCAACTTTATCGAGGCTAACCGCATTCTGATGTTCGAGATCCAGCAGACGGCCCGGGGTGGCGACGAGGATATCGACGCCGCCGCGCAGTTTCATCATCTGCGGATTAATGCTTACGCCGCCGAAAACAACCAGCGAGCGGATATTCAGATACTTGCTGTAGTCGCGGACGTTCTCGCCCACCTGCGCCGCCAGCTCGCGGGTCGGCGTCAGGATCAGCGCGCGAACCGGGCGACGGCCCTTCGCGTGCGGCTCGTTCTGAATCAGACGTTGCAGCAGCGGCAGCGTAAAACCAGCGGTCTTACCGGTACCGGTCTGGGCGCTGGCCATCAGGTCGCGACCCTGCAGTACAGCCGGGATCGCCTTCTGCTGGATAGGGGTCGGCTCAACGTAGCCCTGCTCGGCGACGGCGCGCAGGATATCGGGATTCAGGCCAAGGGAATCAAAAGACATAACAACTCCGAACCGCCCCGGCCCGTTTAAGGGCGTAGTTTTCAGGGAGATTATTGCGATAGAGATGGCAAAAACCACAATGCCATGAAGGGGCGCAGTTTAGCAGATTTTGTGACGAACCGCATAAAATATCCCCGGAGGATTTAGCGGCAAAATAATGCTCGCCCGCGCGGCGTTATCTTCAGTATTCATCATTCTGGACAGATATGCGAATCACCTCTATTCTTAATCAATCGATTGATTAATTTTTTAGAGTGCGATGAACAGTACTTCCGTCACCAGTAAAGGCGAACAAGCCAAAAGCCAGCTTATCGCCGCCGCCATCGCGCAATTCGGCGAATATGGCCTCCATGCGACGACCCGCGATATCGCCGCGCAGGCCGGGCAAAATATCGCCGCTATCACCTATTATTTCGGTTCGAAAGACGACCTGTATCTCGCCTGCGCGCAGTGGATCGCCGACTGTATCGGCGAGAATTTCCGCCCGCATGCCGAAGCGGCCGAAGCCCTGCTCGCCCAGACGCCCCCCGACAAACCGGCGCTGCGGGAATTGATTCTGCGCAGCTGCCGCGATATGAGTCTGCTGCTGACCCAGGACGACACGGTCAACCTCAGCAAATTTATCTCTCGCGAGCAGCTCTCCCCTACGGCGGCTTACCAGCTTATCCACCAGCAGGTTATCGCCCCGCTACATAGCTATTTGACGCGGCTTATCGCCGCCTGGACCGGGCGCGATGCCAACGATACGCAAATGATTCTGCACACCCACGCCCTGCTTGGCGAGGTGCTGGCCTTCCGCCTCGGGCGGGAAACCATTTTACTGCGTACCGGCTGGGCGCAGTTCGATCAACAAAAGGCTGAACAAATTTTTCAGGTGATTACCTGTCATATCGATTTCATTCTGCAAGGGTTAGCGCAAAGGAGCCTGGGATCATGAAAAAACCCGTCGTCGTTCTACTGGTCGTCATCGTGCTCGCCGCGATCGGCGGCGCCTGGTGGTGGTATCAAAGCAGCCAGGCGAAAGATCTCACTCTCTATGGCAATGTCGATATTCGCACTGTGAATATGAGCTTCCGCGTCGGCGGACGGCTGGCAACCCTGAACGTCGATGAAGGCGATGAAATTCGCCGCGGGCAAACCCTCGGCGAACTTGACCGCGCGCCGTATGAGAACGCGCTGCAGCAGGCGCAGGCCAACGTCTCCACCGCCCAGGCGCAGTACGATTTGATGATGGCGGGCTACCGTGCCGAAGAGATTGCGCAGGCGGCGGCCGCGGTTAATCAGGCGCAGGCCGCCTGGGTCTATGCGCAGAATTTTTATCAACGTCAGCTCGGCCTGCGCGCCAGCAGCGCGATTTCAGCCAACGACCTCGAAAACGCCCGTTCTTCACGCGATCAGGCGCAGGCGACCCTAAAATCGGCGCAGGACAAACTGCGTCAATATCGCGCCGGTAACCGCCCGCAGGAAATTGCCCAGGCCAAAGCCAGCCTTGAACAGGCGCAGGCGGCCCTGGCGCAGGCCAAACTGGACCTGCACGATACCGTACTGACCGCGCCATCCGACGGTACCCTGATGACCCGAGCCGTAGAGCCCGGCACCATGTTGAACGCCGGCGGCACGGTGTTGACGCTATCGTTAACCCATCCGGTTTGGGTACGCGCCTACGTTGACGAGAAAAACCTTGGCCAGGCGCAGCCGGGGCGCGAAGTACTGCTGTATACCGATAGCCGGCCGAACAAGCCCTATCATGGTAAAATCGGCTTTGTCTCCCCCAGCGCCGAATTCACGCCGAAGACCGTGGAAACACCGGATTTGCGTACCGATCTCGTCTACCGCCTACGCATCGTGGTGAACGACGCCGACGGCGCGCTGCGTCAGGGCATGCCGGTCACCGTCTCCTTCAGCAACGGAAACGGGCATGAGTAAGGACGCGATAACTTTAACCGGACTGACACGCGGTTTTCCCGGTATGGACCGACCCGCGGTCGCGCCGCTGAACTGTACGATTCACTCAGGCTACGTCACAGGGCTCGTCGGCCCCGATGGCGCGGGTAAAACCACCCTGATGCGAATGCTGGCCGGTTTACTTAAGCCTGATGAGGGCAGCGCCAGCGTTATCGGCTTCGATCCGCTCAAGGACGACAGCGCGCTGCACGCGGCGCTCGGCTATATGCCGCAGAAATTCGGCCTGTATGAAGATCTGACGGTGATGGAAAACCTGAACCTGTACGCCGATCTGCGCAGCGTCACCGGCGAGGCGCGGAAGAAAATATTCGAGCGCCTGCTGGAATTCACTTCTCTTGGCCCTTTCACCGGGCGATTAGCCGGCAAACTCTCCGGCGGCATGAAGCAAAAACTGGGGCTCGCCTGTACGCTGGTAGGCGATCCGAAAGTGCTACTGTTAGATGAGCCCGGCGTCGGAGTCGATCCTATCTCGCGCCGCGAGCTGTGGCAGATGGTCCACGAACTGGCCGGCGACGGCATGCTTATTTTGTGGAGCACCTCTTATCTCGATGAAGCCGAGCAGTGCCGCGATGTGCTGCTGATGAACGAAGGTAAATTGCTTTACCAGGGCGAACCGAAGGCGCTGACGCAAACCATGGCCGGGCGCAGCTTTCTGGTCTCCAGCCCGCAGGAAAACAACCGCCGTCTGCTGCAGCGAGCGCTGAAACTCCCGCAAATTAGCGATGGCGTGATTCAGGGCAAATCGGTGCGTTTGATTCTGAAAAAGGAAGCCCGCATTGATGAAGTTCAGCAACATAACGACATGCCGCCGCTACAGGTGGCCGAAACCGCGCCGCGTTTTGAAGACGCCTTTATCGACCTGTTAGGCGGCGCCGGAACCGCCGAGTCGCCGCTGGGAGAGATTATTCATCACGTGGACGGCAGCAAAGACGAAACGGTCATTGAAGCACGGTCGTTAACGAAAAAGTTTGGTGATTTCGCCGCCACCGATCACGTCGATTTCCAGGTTAAGCGCGGTGAGATTTTCGGCCTGCTCGGGCCCAACGGCGCCGGTAAATCCACGACCTTCAAAATGATGTGCGGCCTGCTGGTGCCGACCGACGGAAAAGCGCTGGTGCTGGGGATGGATCTCAAGGTTAGCTCCGGTAAAGCGCGCCAGCATCTGGGCTACATGGCGCAAAAATTCTCGCTGTATGGCAACCTCAGCGTCGAGCAGAACCTGCGTTTTTTCTCCGGCGTTTACGGCCTACGCGGCCGGGCGCAAAATGAAAAAATCGCGCGCATGAGCGATGCCTTCGGCCTGAAAAGTATCGCCAGCCACGCCGCCGATGAGCTACCGCTCGGCTACAAGCAGCGGCTGGCGCTGGCCTGCTCGCTGATGCATGAACCCGACATCCTGTTTCTCGATGAACCCACCTCCGGCGTCGACCCGCTTACTCGCCGCGAATTCTGGCTGCATATCAACAGCATGGTCGATAAAGGGGTTACGGTGATGGTGACTACCCACTTTATGGATGAGGCGGAATACTGCGACCGCATCGGGCTGGTCTACCACGGTAAGCTTATCGCCAGCGGCACGCCGGACGCGCTGAAGGCGCAGGCGGCGAATGACAGTCAGGCGGATCCCACCATGGAACAGGCGTTTATTACCCTGATTAACCAATGGGACAAGGAAAACGGTCATGAGCAATAGCATTCTCTCCTGGCGACGGGTTCGCGCGCTGTGCGTCAAAGAGACCCGGCAGATCGTCCGCGATCCCAGCAGTTGGCTGATTGCGGTGGTGATCCCGCTACTCCTGCTGTTTATCTTCGGCTACGGCATTAACCTCGACTCCAGTAAACTGCGGGTCGGCGTATTGCTGGAACAGCAGAGCGAAGAGGCGCTGGACTTTGTCCATACCATGACCGGCTCGCCCTACATCGACGCCACCGTCAGCGATAATCGCCAGCAGTTGATTGAGCTGATGCAGGCCGGGCGCATTCGCGCGATGGTCGTCATTCCCGTCGATTTTGACCGTCAGATGGCCCGCGCCGGCGCCAATGCGCCGATTCAGTTGATTACCGACGGCAGCGAGCCTAACACCGCTAACTTCGCGCAGGGCTACGTCGAAGGTATCTGGCAGATCTGGCAACAGCAGCGGGCGGAAGACCGCGGTGAAACCTTTGAACCGCTTATTGACGTGCAGATGCGCTACTGGTTTAACCCAGCGGCCATCAGTCAGCACTTTATTATCCCCGGCGCAATTACCATCATCATGACCGTGGTCGGCGCGATATTGACCTCGCTGGTGGTAGCGCGCGAATGGGAACGCGGCACCATGGAAGCGCTGCTATCCACCGAAATCACCCGCGCCGAACTGCTGCTGTGCAAGATAATTCCCTACTATTTCCTTGGCATGCTGGCGATGTTGCTGTGTATGCTGGTATCGGTATTTATTCTCGGCGTGCCCTATCGCGGCTCGCTGCTAATTTTGTTTGTCATCACCAGCCTGTTTTTGCTCAGTACGCTGGGAATGGGGCTACTGATCTCGACCATTACCCGCAACCAATTTAACGCCGCGCAGGTCGCGTTGAACGCCGCTTTTTTACCGTCGATTATGTTGTCGGGGTTTATTTTCCAGATAGACAGTATGCCGGCGGTGATCCGCGCGGTGACCTACGTGATCCCGGCGCGTTATTTCGTTAACACCCTGCAAAGCCTGTTTCTGGCGGGCAATATTCCAGTGGTGCTGCTGGTGAACGTGCTGTTTTTGATTGCTTCGGCGGTGATGTTTATCGGCCTGACGTGGCTTAAAACCAAACGGCGTCTGGATTAACCCTGGCGCTCGAATTTTGCCCGGTGGCGCTACGCTTAACGGGCCTACGATAGGTTTCGGTCGCCCGGGTCCGACATGAGGAAGGTTCTATGTTTCATCGTTTATGGACATTAATCCGCAAAGAGCTGCAGTCGCTGCTGCGCGAACCGCAAACGCGGATGATTTTAATCATGCCGGTGCTGATTCAGGTACTGCTGTTTCCCTTTGCTGCCACGCTTGAGGTGACCAACGCTACCATCGCTATCTATAACGAAGATAGCGGCCGCCATGCGGTGGAGCTCACCCAGCGCTTTGCCCGCGCAAAGGCCTTTACCCACGTCCTGCTGCTGAAAAGCCCGCAGGCGATCCAGCCGACCATCGATGAACAAAAAGCCCTGCTCGTGGTGCGCTTCCCGGCAGATTTCTCGCGTAATCTCGACAACTACCAAACCGCCCCGCTACAGATACTGCTCGACGGGCGTAACTCCAACAGCGCGCAAATCGCCGCTAACTATCTACAGCAGATTGTTAAAAACTATCAGCAGGATCTGCTGCAGGACAAAGCGAAACCGAACAACAGCGAACTGGTGGTGCGCAACTGGTACAACCCGAATCTCGACTATAAATGGTTCGTGGTGCCGTCGCTAATCGCCATGATCACCACCATCGGGGTGATGATCGTCACCTCGCTGTCGGTGGCACGCGAGCGCGAACAGGGTACCCTCGATCAGCTGCTGGTTTCACCGCTCGCCACCTGGCAAATCTTCGTTGGCAAAGCGGTACCGGCGCTGATAGTCGCCACGATGCAGGCGACTATCGTGCTGGCAATCGGCATCTGGGCCTATCAGATCCCATTTGCCGGCTCGCTGCTGCTGTTCTATTTCACTATGCTGATTTACGGACTCTCGCTGGTGGGTTTTGGCTTATTGATTTCTTCGCTGTGTTCAACTCAGCAGCAGGCATTTATCGGCGTGTTCGTCTTTATGATGCCGGCGATTCTGCTTTCCGGCTACGTTTCACCGGTAGAAAACATGCCGCAGTGGCTGCAGGACATCACCTGGATCAACCCTATCCGGCACTTTACCGATATCACCAAACAAATTTATCTGAAGGATGCGAGTCTGAAGATTGTATGGGGAAGTTTGTGGCCGCTATTGGTGATAGCGGCCACCACCGGCTCAGCGGCGTATGCGATGTTCCGAAGAAAGATTGCCTAGTTTTTTATCTTTCGCCAGCAGCGATACCACCGCCGGGCCTGCCAGTATGACCAGCCCGGCGAGGGCCAGCAGCAGGTTGTTGTGCAGCACGCGCGACAACAACCAGAGCACTATCATGGCGGCGCCGAAGTACCAGGTTGTGGTGAGCTCCTCAAGGAAGTCCCCCACGTCGCGCCAGCGCGCTTCATGGTGACGCTGTAAAAACAGCATCGCCAGCAGGGTGACGCCGTACAGTACGCACAGCCCTAATCCGACGCGCACCAGCGCGCCGCTCATCCAACCCATCACCAGTACTGCCACGACCAGTAGATGCAACATAATCTGCCAGCAACTAAGACCTGTTGCGACGCGTACACGTTGTTGCCACTTCATGGCTTCTCTCCTGAAGGATTTTTCTCTGCTACTCAGAGTACCGCACTTTACGGAAAATTCCGTATCACCGCATCTTTTTGTGACGTCTACTACACTATTTTATTCAGGAAAGTGACATTAACTGGAGAATTATGGCTGAGCCAACGTCGCGAATTTCGGTGAACGTGCTGACAATTAACACTCATAAAGGCTTTACGGCGTTTAATCGGCGTTTTATTTTGCCCGAACTGCGCGAGGCCGTTCGCAGCGTCAGCGCCGACATAGTTTGCCTACAGGAAGTGATGGGCGCGCACGAAGTGCACCCTTTGCATATCGAAAACTGGCCTGACACCACCCATTACGAGTTTCTTGCCGACACCATGTGGAGCGATTACGCCTACGGGCGCAACGCGGTCTACCCCGAAGGCCATCACGGCAATGCGGTACTGTCGCGCTTTCCCATTGAATACTATGAAAATCGCGATATCTCAGTCGGCAATGGCGAAAAACGCGGCCTGCTTTACTGTCGCATCGTACCTCCGCGCAGCGGCGTGACGATCCACGTCATCTGCGTGCATCTCGGTCTTCGCGCGCACCAGCGGCAGGCACAGCTAACGATGCTGGCGGAGTGGGTCAATACGCTACCGGCAGACGATCCGGTGGTAGTAGCTGGTGATTTCAACGACTGGCGCCAGCAGGCTAATCAGCCCTTAAAAGCGCAGGCGGGGCTTGAAGAGATTTTTACTCGCGCCCGCGGGCGGCCGGTGCGCACCTTTCCGGTCGCTTTTCCGCTGCTGCGCCTCGATCGTATTTACGTTAAGAATGCTCATGCCAGCCATCCGAAGGCGCTGGCTCTTAAACACTGGCGGCATCTGTCCGATCATGCGCCCCTGAGCGTGGAGATACATCTGTGAAATGTCGCTGGCAGGAAGGCAATCGTATTACCCTACTGGAGAATGGCGACCAGTATTATCCGGCGTTATTCGCCGCCATTGGCCGCGCGCAGCGCAAGGTGATCCTCGAATCCTTTATCTGGTTTGAAGATGAGGTGGGCTGGCGCCTGCATGCGGTGCTGCTGAAAGCCGCCCGCCGCGGTATTCAGGTGGAAGTGCTGCTCGACGGCTACGGCTCGCCTGATCTCAGCGATGAGTTTGTTGGCGAACTCACCGCCGCTGGCGTGGTCTTCCGCTACTACGATCCGCGCCCCCGGCTAATGGGTATGCGTACCAATTTATTCCGCCGCATGCATCGAAAAATCGTGGTGATTGACGACACAACGGCGTTTGTCGGCGGCATCAACTACTCTGCCGAGCACATGAGCGATTACGGTCCGGAGGCGAAACAAGATTATGCCGTGCAGGTTGAGGGGCCGGTGGTGCTCGATATTCTACAATTCGAGCTGGAGAACCTGCCCACCAGCGAGGCAGCCCGCCGCTGGTGGCGTCGCCGTCGCCATCAGCCGGAAATTAACCAAACCCCTGGCGAAGCGCAGGCGCTATTTATCTGGCGCGATAATCACGAACATCGTGACGATATTGAACGTCACTATCTGAAGATGCTGACCAGCGCCCGCCGCGAGGTCATCATCGCCAACGCCTATTTCTTTCCCGGCTACCGTCTGCTGCACGCCATGCGCAATGCCGCCCGGCGCGGCGTACGGGTCAAGCTGATTGTCCAGGGCGAGCCGGATATTCCGATTGTTAAGTTTGGCGCCCATCTGCTGTACCACTACCTGATTAAAGGCGGCGTTCAGGTGTATGAATACCGCCGCCGTCCGCTGCATGGCAAGGTAGCGCTGGCGGACGACCACTGGGCCACCGTCGGTTCCAGTAACCTCGACCCGCTGAGCCTGTCGTTGAATCTGGAGGCCAACCTGATTATCCACGACCGCGAGTTCAACCAGACCCTGCGCGATAACCTCAACGGCCTTATCGCCAGAGATTGCCAGCAGATAGATAAGTCTATGCTGCCAAAACGCAACTGGTGGCGGCTCGGCGTCAGCGTGCTGGCCTTCCACTTTCTGCGCCACTTCCCCGCCTGGGTCGGTTGGCTGCCGGCGCATACCCCGCAGTTGGCCAGGGTCAGCCCGCCGGTGCAGCCGGAAATCGAAACCCAGGACCGGGTAGAAACGCAAACCAGAGACAATCCGCTATGAGCAAATCGCATCCCCGCTGGCGGATGGTGAAAAGAGTGCTGACCGTGCTCTTTTTTATCGCCGTTATCGTATTGCTGGTGATTTACGCGCAAAAGGTCGACTGGCAGGATGTATGGAAGGTTATCCGCGGCTACGATCGTCTGGCGCTATTTAGCGCCGTTGGGTTGGTTATCGTCAGCTACCTGATTTATGGCTGCTACGATCTGCTCGGGCGAGCCTGGTGCGGCCATAAGCTGGCAAAAAAACAGGTGATGCTGGTGTCGTTTATCTGCTACGCCTTTAACCTGACGCTGAGTACCTGGGTCGGCGGGATCGGAATGCGCTATCGGCTATACTCGCGGCTGGGGCTGAACGGCAGCACCATTACCCGTATTTTCTCGCTTAGCATTACCACTAACTGGCTGGGCTATATTCTGCTGGGCGGCGTCATATTCACCGCGAATCTGGTGACGCTGCCGCCGCACTGGTACATTAGCCAAACCACGCTACGTATTATTGGCGGCGTTCTGCTGCTTTTTACCCTGCTCTATCTTTTCGCTTGCGCCTTCGCTAAACGCCGCCACATGACGATTAAGGGGCAGCGGCTGGTGCTGCCCTCTTTTCGTTTCGCTCTACTACAGATAGGGATTTCGGCGGCGAACTGGATGGTGATGGGGGCGATTATCTGGCTGCTCCTGGGCAGCGAGATTAACTATTTTCTGGTGCTGGGCGTGCTGCTGGTGAGCAGTATCGCCGGCGTTATCGTTCATATTCCCGCCGGAATTGGCGTGCTGGAGGCGGTGTTTATCGCCATGCTCTCCGGCGAGTCGATTTCGAAGGGGGCGATAATCGCCGCTCTGCTGGCGTGGCGCGCGCTGTACTATTTTCTGCCGTTGCTGCTGGCGACCGTCGCCTATCTGGTGCTGGAGAGTCGGGCGAAAAAGCTGCGGCAGAAGAACGAACGCAAGCTGGCCCGCGGATGAAACGGCCCGGTTGCGCTTACCGGGCGACATTTTTGCGGATTGCCTGGATTGGTAGCCCGGATAAGGCGCATCGCGCCGCTATCCGGGATAACATTAACGGCGGTTGCCGAAGATACGCAGCAGCATCAGGAACAGGTTGATGAAGTCCAGATACAGCGTTAAAGCGCCGAGAATCGAATATTTACGCAGCGTGGCGCTATCGCGGGTATCAATCTGCTCGCCGATGTTTTTCAGCTTCTGGGTGTCGTAGGCGGTCAGGCCGACAAACACCACCACACCAATGTAAGTCACCGCCCACATCAGCGCTTCGCTCTTCAGCCACAGGTTAACCAACGACGCCAGCACGATACCAATCAGCCCCATAAACAGCATGCTGCCGAAGCCGCTCAGATCGCGCTTGGTGGTGTAACCATACAGGCTCATCGCGCCGAACATCCCGCCGGTCACCACAAAAGTGCTGGCGATAGACGAATAGGTATAAACGATAAAGATGCTCGCTAACGTTAGTCCGGTCAGCGCCGAATAAAGCATAAATAGCGTTGTCGCCATGCCCGCGCTTAAGCGCTGCACCATCCCCGAGAGCACAAACACCAGCGCCAGTTGGGCGATAATCAGCCCGAAGAAAGTGATTTTGCTTGAAAAGACGAACATCATGACCGCCGGGGTATTCGCCGCAAACCACGCGATAAACGCGGTTAACAACAATCCGACCGTCATCCAGCCGTAAACCTGCGCCATATAGGTCTGCAGGCCGCTGCGGCTCTGAACAATTGAATCGGAACGAGGGAATCTGTCCATGACTATCTCCTGATTAACAAGTTTCTCTCAGTAAGCGTATCACACTACCAGCGCTCTGCCGCCTGATGATCGCTGTCGCGGGCATCGACCCAGCGTTCGCCTTCCGGCGTCGCCTCGCGTTTCCAGAACGGCGCGCGGGTTTTCAGGTAATCCATAATGAACTCGCCGGCGGCGAAGGCGCTGCCGCGGTGGGCGCTGGTCACGCCAACGAAAACAATCTCTTCGCCCGGCCACATTTCGCCAATGCGATGGATAACCGTCACCCGGCCAAGCGGCCAACGCTCCCGCGCCTGTTCGACGATTTCCGCCAGCGATTTCTCGGTCATGCCCGGATAGTGCTCCAGCGTCAGCGCTTTCACGCTGTCGCCGAGATTGTGATTACGCACTTTGCCGGTGAAGGTGACCACCGCGCCGTCTTCATCGCGCTCGGCCAGCCACGGATACTCATCACCGACGCAAAAGCGCGCCGGGCTAACCACGATACGAGTTTGCGTCATCTTAGCCCCCGGTCACCGGCGGGAAAAACGCCACTTCGTCGCCGCTCGCGACCGGATGGTCAAACGAGGTCAGCGTCTGGTTGACTGCCGCCAGCAATTTTCCCTCTTCCAGCGCCAGCGCCCAGCGGTCTCCGCGCGCGGCAAGCTGCTGACGCACGGCTTCAACGGTCGGCAATTCGCTGGCGTCGAGAGTCAGGGTATCGGTGCCAACCAGTTCGCGCACCTGGGCAAAAAACAGGACGTTAATCATGGGCTTCCTCCACCTTAAAATCGCCGGACTTACCGCCGCTTTTCGCCAGCAGACGTACCGGGCCAATCACCATATCTTTCTGTACCGCTTTACACATATCGTAGATGGTCAGCGCGGCAACCGAGGCCGCGGTCAGCGCTTCCATTTCTACGCCGGTTTTACCGGTCAGGCGGCAGAGTGACTCAATGCGCACGCGGTTATGTTCCGGCTGCGCCTGCAGGTTCACTTCTACTTTGCTGAGCATCAGCGGATGACACAGCGGGATCAGCTCCCAGGTACGTTTCGCTGCCTGGATCCCGGCGATACGCGCGGTGGCGAACACATCGCCTTTATGGTGGCTGCCGTCAATGATCATCGCAAGCGTTGCGGCCTGCATTTCAACGTAAGCCTCAGCGCGCGCCTCGCGCACCGTTTCCGCTTTGGCGGAAACGTCAACCATGTGGGCTTCGCCCGCGGCGTTAATGTGGGTCAGTTGTGACATAAACTATTTCTTTAAATGAGGAATGAAGTTGCACGGGCGAGTGCGCGCATCCAGCTGCGGCGCGATAATATTGTCCCACGCGGTGGCGCAGGCCTTAGTCGAGCCCGGCATGGCGAAAATCAGCGTGCGGTTGGCAACGCCGGCAACGGCGCGGGACTGCAGCGTCGAGGTGCCAATCTCTTCAAACGAAAGCATACGGAACACTTCGCCAAAACCTTCGACCTCGCGGTCAAACAGCGGCAGCAGCGCTTCCGGCGCCTGATCGCCGTCGGTAAAACCGGTACCACCGGTGATCAGCACCACCTGCACCTCATCGCTGGCAATCCACGCCGAGACCTGGGCGCGAATCGCGTAGCGGTTCTCTTTCACAATCGCCTTATCGACGAGGGTATGTCCCGCTTCGTGCAGCGCATCGCGCAGCCAGTGGCCGGAGGTATCGTCCTCTTCGCCGCGGCGGTTGGAAACGGTAAGAATAGCAATACGGGTCGGGATAAACTCAGCGCTAGCCTGGCTCATCTGAATGCTCCTTTCGAAAACGATTATCCGCCAATATACGATAGATTCTGCGTAATACCGGTGTTGCCCTGGTGCAGGAAATGGGTCTGCTTTTTATGGGTTAAGGCTTCGGCTATCCGCGCTTCCAGCTCGGCCTGCTGCTCGTCCTCGGCCATCAGGTCGCGCAGATCTACGCCGCCTTCGCCAAACAGACACAGGTGCAGTTTGCCAACGGATGAGACGCGAAGACGGTTACAGGTGGCGCAGAAGTCTTTTTCATAGGGCATGATCAAGCCGATTTCGCCGGCGTAATCCGGATGGCAAAAGACCTGGGCCGGGCCATCGCTTCGCTGACGGATCTGGTGGATCCAGCCGCGACGCAGCAGTTCATCGCGCAGCACCATGCCGGAAATGTGGTGACGGCGGAACAGGTCGCTGCCCTCGCCGGTTTCCATTAACTCAATAAAACGCAGCTGAATACGACGTGGTTTGATCCACGCGAGGAAGGTGTCGAGCTGGTGATGGTTGACATCACGCATCAGCACGGTGTTGACCTTAACCTTTTCAAAACCGGCGGCAAAGGCGGCGTCAATACCGTCCATCACCTGCTGGAATTTATCCTGACCGGTAATGGCATGGAACTGGCGAGCGTCGAGGCTATCGACGCTGACGTTTATCGCCGTCAGCCCGGCATCGCGCCAGCGTTCGACATCGCGAGCCAGACGGTAACCATTGGTGGTCACCGCGATCTGACGAATCGCGCTGTTTTCACGCACGGCGGCAATAATCTCGGTAAAGTCGCGACGTAAAGAGGGTTCGCCGCCGGTAAGGCGGACTTTTTCCGTGCCAAGGGCGGAAAAAGCGCGCGTCACGCGGCGCACTTCGTCTACGCTAAGAAAGCCCTTGTTGGTCACGGCGCCGGGCTTGTAGCCATCCGGCAGGCAGTAGGTGCAACGAAAGTTACACACGTCGGTAATCGACAGGCGCAAGTAATAAAACTTACGCGCAAATGCATCAGTAAGCTGTGAGGCCATATACACCTTTCCAAGTACGGGAGGCGTGGTCATTTCTTTCCACGCCCTGGCGACAGCGCGGCTGCCGCGGCCAGAGCACCATATCTTGCGACACAGGTACTAAGGCTAGAGTGTTAGTTGGTTATGCCGATAGTAGCGCTTTCACGATGGTTTCGCCATTTTCATTTTCGCTATATAATCATCTATATATCGCTAATATCTTGCATTTTCAGTACAGAATAGCCAAAAATCACACTTTAACATTGATATCGGTCAGTTTGACGGAAACCGGGCATTATCTTTTAGGGGTAGATCGGATACGCTAAACCCGAACATTGAACAGAAGGAATTCGTATGCGCAATCGCACTTTCGCCGATCTGGACCGCGTCGTCGCCCTTGGCGGAGGCCATGGTCTGGGGCGGGTGATGTCGTCGCTCTCGTCGCTCGGCTCGCGCCTGACCGGCATCGTGACCACCACCGATAACGGCGGATCAACGGGGCGAATTCGCCGCTCGGAAGGGGGGATCGCCTGGGGCGATATGCGCAACTGCATTAATCAATTAATCGCCGAACCCAGCGTCGCTTCAGCAATGTTTGAGTACCGTTTTGGCGGCAATGGCGAGCTTTCCGGACATAACCTCGGAAATTTGATGTTAAAGGCGCTGGATCACCTGAGCGTACGGCCTTTAGAGGCCATCAATTTGATCAGAAATCTGCTTAAAGTAGATGCTTTCCTGATCCCGATGTCGGAACAACCGGTCGATCTGGTGGCGCTCGATCATGAAGGCCATGAAGTTTATGGTGAAGTGAATATCGATCAGTTGGATCACGTGCCTCAGGAACTGATGCTCAGCCCACCGGTGCCGGCGACTCGCGAAGCGGTTGAGGCCATCGCCGAGGCCGATCTGATCCTGATTGGGCCCGGAAGCTTCTACACCAGCCTGCTGCCCATTTTACTGCTCGACGAAATGGCCCAGGCGCTGCGGCGGACCCCGGCGCCCATGGTGTTTATCGATAACCTGGGTAAGGAACATAGCCCAGCCGCCAATCTGACGCTGGCGGACAGAATTACTATTCTGGAACATTACGTCGGCAAAAAAGTGATTGATGCCGCCATCGTCGGGCCGAAAGCCGATGTTAAGGGTATGGAAGAACGACTGGTGATTCAAACCGCGCTGGATGCCAGCGATGTCACCTATCGGCATGACCGCGTACTGCTTCGCCAGGCGCTGGAGCAGGCTATTCAGGCATTAGGTTAATCCTCAAGCGGCACTATTTTAAACAAGACTACGCCTCAGATTAAAATCTTAAGGTTGTCTTAAAATATCGCTGTCAACATAACGAGCATCTCCTACTACGGGTATTCGTTATGTCGTTTATTTCTTTACGTCGGCCGGTACTCGGCCGCACGGCTTATTTGATTCTCTTTGCCTGTTATATCGGTATCTTTCTTAACCTGGCCTTTTATCGCCAGGTTTTCCCGCTACTGCCGGTAAACAATCTCCATAACTGGCTGGTTTTCCTCAGTATGCCGATCGTGGCGATTAGCGTGATGAACATCATCACCACCCTCGCCTCGTTCTTAAAACTCGACCGGGTGGTCATCAGCCTGTTTATTCTGCTGAGCGCCTCGGCGCAGTACTTTATCTGGACCTTCGGCGTGGTGATCGATCGTTCGATGATCGCCAATATCTTCGATACGACACCTGCGGAAAGCTTTGCTCTGCTGTCGACGAAAATGGTCATCATACTGGGCCTCTCCGGGCTATTGATGGTTCTGGTCGCCTGGTGGATTAAAGTTCGTAAACCGGCCTCTTTCTGGCGCGGCGCGGCGATGCGCCTGCTCAATATCGCCGTTTCAGCACTGCTGATTGTGCTGGTGGCGGCGCTGTTCTACAAAGATTACGCCTCGGTGTTCCGTAACAATAAAGAGCTGGTGAAATCGTTAAGTCCCTCCAACAGCATTGTGGCGCTGAACTCATGGTATGCGCATAACCGGATGGACAACCTGCCGCTGGTGAAGATCGGCGAAGATGCCAAACAGAAAGCGGTGATGCATAACGGCGCGCGTAAAAATCTGACCATCGTGGTGCTGGGAGAAACCTCGCGCGCCGAGAATTTCTCGCTGGGCGGTTACGATCGCGAAACTAACCCACGCCTGAAGCAGGACGACGTGGTGTACTTCCCGAAAACCACCTCCTGCGGCACCGCGACCGCGGTTTCCGTCCCCTGCATGTTCTCCAATATGCCGCGCGCGCATTACGATGAAGAACTGGCGCACCATCAGGAAGGCGTTCTGGATATTCTTCAGCGCGCCGGTGTACAGGTGCTGTGGAACGACAACGATGGCGGCTGTAAGGGCGCCTGTGACCGCGTACCGCACCAAAACGTCACCAACCTGAACCTTAGCGGCCAGTGCATTGATGGCGAGTGCTACGATGACGTGCTGTTCCATAATCTTGATAGCTATATCGATAATTTACAGCAGGATGGCATTATCGTTCTGCACACCATTGGTAGTCATGGCCCGACCTATTACAACCGCTACCCGGCTGAATTCAAAAAATTCACCCCAACCTGCAATACCAATGAAATCCAAAGTTGTACGCAACAACAGTTGACCAATACCTATGACAACACCATTTTGTATGTCGACTATGTGGTTGATAAAGCGATAAAATTGCTGCAATCAAAACAAGATAGATTTACCACCAGTCTGGTGTATTTATCTGACCACGGCGAATCGCTGGGTGAAGATGGCGTGTATCTGCATGGCCTGCCTTACTCAATTGCGCCGGACACGCAAAAACACGTGCCGATGCTGCTGTGGCTGTCGCCGGATTACCAGCAACGCTATGGCGTATCCAGCCAGTGTTTGCAACAACAGGCGAAGACGAACGATTATTCACAAGATAATCTGTTTTCTACCCTGCTTGGCCTGCTCGGGGTAGACACCCGCGAGTATCAGGCAAAAGACGACCTTTTAACGCCATGTAGAGAGACCGGCAGATGAAAATCTTAGTCATTGAAGACGATGCGCTCCTGTTACAAGGGTTAATCCTGGCCATGCAAAGCGAAGGCTATGTCTGCGATGGCGTCGCCACCGCGCACGAAGCCGCGCTGTCGCTAGCCAGCAACCATTACAGTCTGGTGGTGCTCGACCTGGGCCTGCCGGATGAAGACGGTCTGCATTTCCTGGCGCGTATGCGCCGGGAGAAATTCACCCAGCCGGTGCTCATCCTCACCGCCCGCGATACCGTGGGCGACCGCATCAGCGGGCTGGATACCGGCGCAGATGATTACCTGGTGAAACCTTTCGCGCTGGAAGAGCTCAACGCCCGCATTCGCGCGCTGCTGCGTCGTCATAATAATCAGGGCGATAATGAGCTGACCGTCGGCAACCTGCGCCTTAATGTTACCCGTCGTCAGGTGTGGCTGGCCGGCGAATCGCTGGAGCTGACGCCAAAAGAGTATGCCCTGCTCTCGCGCCTGATGATGAAGGCCGGCAGCCCGGTGCATCGCGAAATTCTCTACAATGATATCTACAGCTGGGATAACGAACCGGCCACCAATACCCTCGAAGTGCATATTCATAATCTGCGCGACAAGATTGGTAAAGCGCGGATCCGCACCGTCCGCGGCTTTGGCTACATGCTGGTGAATAATACGGAGTCAGAATAACGCTATGGCACTGTTTGCGACCGAAACCTGGACCATGCGCCACCGCCTGCTGCTGACCATCGGCGCGATTCTGGTGGTCTGCCAGCTGATCAGCGTATTTTGGCTATGGCATGAAAGCAAAGAGCAAATCCAGCTGCTGGTTGCCAGCGCCATTGAGGGTCATAACAATCAAAGGCACGTCGAGCATGAGGTACGCGAGGCGGTCGCCAGCCTGCTGGTACCCAGCCTGCTGATCATCGGGCTGGCGCTGTATATCAGCCTGGTGGCGGTGAAGAAAATCACCCGCCCGCTATCAAATCTGCAGAGCGAGCTGGAAAGCCGGACGCCGGATAATCTGCAACCCATTATTCTGCAGGAGTCGGTGCCGGAAGTGACCGCAGTGACTATGGCGATTAACCAACTGGTGTCGCGGCTGACCATGACGCTCGATCGCGAGCGTCTGTTTACCGCCGACGTCGCCCACGAACTGCGTACCCCTCTTGCCGGGCTGCGCCTGCATCTGGAACTGCTGGCGAAGGTTCACGGCGTCAGCGTTGATCCCTTAATTCAACGTCTCGATCAGATGACCAACAGCATTTCTCAGCTGCTACAACTGGCGCGCGTTGGGCAGTCGTTTTCCGCCGGCAGTTACCAGCAGGTTCATTTGCACGAAGATGTGGTGGAGCCTCTACAGGATGAGCTGAAAACAATGCTCGAAGCGCGCCAGCAGACGCTGGAGATAGAAAGCGGCGCAGGCGAGGATCTCATTTCCGGAGATGCGACGCTGGCGCGGGTGATTTTACGCAATCTGGTGGAGAATGCGCACCGTTATAGCCCCGCGGGATCGAAGATTAAGATTTCGGTAAAACCGGGAAATACGCCGATTCTGGCAGTAGAAGATGAAGGGCCGGGCATTGATGAGGCCAAGAGCGGCGAACTGAGTAAAGCGTTTGTCCGCATGGACAGCCGCTATGGCGGAATAGGCCTCGGTTTAAGCATTGTCACCCGCATCGCTCAACTTCACGATGCGCAATTCTTTTTACATAACCGCCAGCCCGGGCCGGGCGTCCGCGCCTGGGTGCTGTTCCCACGCAGTTCGCGTCAGAAGGTTAATACCCATTGATGTAAGAAGGCGATCACAATCACAAAGGCGGTCGCAATGGCCAGATATTCACGGTTGGTCAGTTTTTGCATGGCGCTATCCTCATTAAACTGAGGATAGTTTGGCTGAAGAAAATTAAGCCAACATTAAGACCCTAAGATAATAGCGTGACGGCAATTGCAAATTACGCATTGCCGTCATTTTTTAACCGTTCCTCGTATCGCCCTTACGATGCCGCAATAAACAGTTCGCGTAGCTGATGCAATTGATCGCGAATCTGTGCCGCTTCCTCAAACTCAAGGTTCTGCGCGTGCTGCATCATTTGCCCTTCCAGCTCGTGGATCTTCTGCTGCAGCGCTTTCGGCGTCAGTTCGACGCTATCGGCTTCCACCGGAGAACGGGCTTTACCGCGGCCTTTGGCTTTGGTCTTCGCGATGTTCTGACCCAGCGCCAGAATATCGACCACTTTCTTATTAAGCCCCTGCGGCACAATACCGTGCTCTTCGTTATAACGCTGCTGCTTCTCGCGGCGGCGTTCGGTTTCACCGATCGCCTTCGCCATCGATGGCGTGATTTTATCGCCGTAAAGGATCGCCTTGCCGTTAACGTTACGCGCCGCGCGGCCGATGGTCTGGATAAGCGATCGCTCGGAACGCAGGAAGCCCTCTTTATCGGCATCAAGTATCGCCACCAGCGATACTTCCGGCATATCCAGCCCTTCGCGCAGCAGGTTGATACCCACCAGCACGTCGAACTCGCCAAGACGCAGATCGCGAATAATTTCCATGCGCTCGACGGTATCGATATCGGAGTGCAGATAGCGCACCCGCTCGCCGTGCTCTTCCAGGTATTCGGTTAAATCTTCCGCCATGCGTTTGGTCAGCGTCGTCACCAGTACGCGCTCATTAATCGCCGCACGGGTACGGATTTCAGATAACAGATCGTCGACCTGCGTCGCCACCGGACGCACCTCGATGACCGGATCCAGCAGCCCGGTTGGGCGGACGACCTGATCTACCACCTCATCGCCGGATTTTTCCAGCTCATAGGCGCCCGGCGTCGCCGAAACGTAGATAGTCTGCGGCGCCAGCGCTTCAAACTCTTCGAACTTCATCGGCCGGTTATCCAACGCCGACGGCAGGCGGAAGCCATACTCCACCAGCGTCTCTTTACGCGCCCGGTCGCCGCGGTACATACCGCCGATTTGCGGGATAGTCACGTGCGATTCATCGATAACCAGCAGGCCATCCGCCGGCAGGTAGTCGAACAGCGTCGGCGGCGGCTCGCCCGGCCCGCGGCCGGAGAGAAAGCGCGAGTAGTTCTCAATTCCCGAGCAGTAGCCCAGCTCGTTCATCATCTCGAGGTCGAATTGAGTGCGCTGGCTCAGCCGCTGCTCTTCAAGCAGTTTGTTGTTCGCCAGCAGTACCTTGCGGCGGTCAGCGAGCTCGTCTTTGATCTCTTCCATCGCCTGAACGATACGCTCGCGCGGCGTAACGTAGTGGGTTTTCGGATAGATGGTATAGCGTGGAATGGACGATTCAACGTGGCCGGTCAGCGGGTCAAACAGCGATAGCCGTTCGACCTCTTCGTCAAACAGTTCAATACGCAGCGCGATATCATCGGATTCCGCCGGGAAGACATCGATAACTTCGCCGCGCACGCGGAAAGTGCCGCGCTGGAAGGCCTGATCGTTGCGGGTGTATTGCAGTTCGGCCAGCCGGCGCAGGATCGCCCGCTGGTCGATCAGCATGCCGGTGGTCAGGTGCAGCATCATCTTCAGATACAGATCCGGATCGCCAAGACCGTAGATGGCGGAAACCGAAGCCACCACCACCACGTCGCGCCGTTCGAGCAGCGCTTTGGTGGCCGACAGACGCATCTGCTCAATGTGTTCGTTCACCGAGGCGTCTTTTTCGATAAAGGTATCCGAGCTCGGAACGTAGGCTTCAGGCTGGTAATAATCGTAATAGGAGACAAAATACTCCACCGCATTCTCGGGAAAGAACTCTTTCATCTCGCCATACAGCTGCGCCGCCAGGGTTTTGTTCGGCGCCAGCACCATCGTCGGGCGCTGTAAATCAGCGATAACGTTGGCGATGGTGAAGGTTTTCCCCGAACCGGTTACCCCAAGCAGGGTCTGATGCGCAAGGCCATCTTCCAGCCCCTCTTCCAGGCGGCGGATGGCTTCGGGCTGATCGCCGGAAGGACGGAATGCGGAGTGCAGCTTGAACGGTTTGCTCATATTTCAGGACCTGAAGATGGGATTGGCCAGCAGGTGTTTAATTCTACCCTTCAGTTTGACTTTTGCCAATAAATAATACTGGATATAAAAACAGTATCGCATTATTGTATGGCGGTAAACGGACGCGTTGTACTCTGACGGCGGGCGTAAAATGCGCGCTTTGCGGAATAATCCACCAGCCTGTGTGGTTATCCCCAGAAACATTTATCATTTAACATTTGTCAAGCAAGGTAATGAATCTTTTATGGCAGCCGGTGACACTTTTCTGACAGCCATTGCTTTTATTTAACTTACTGAAATAAAACATAATTTACCAAAAGACGGGTTTCGCGCCAATTTGCTCGCAGGCCGCGTACTCTCTAGCTTACCGCAAGTTTTCTAACTCTAATACACAAGGTTATCCACAGGAATAGTGGATAACTGTCTGCAGGCCGCGAGGTCTGCCACCCGGCAGAAAAGTCTCATCGGACCAAAGCCCGCGGCTAAAAAAAATTATCGAATTTTTTTTGATATTTATCAGCTAAAGACGGCTGGATTTTTTGCGTTTTCTGGACCACATTTCATCGTCCTGTCAACAAAAAATAGAGCCGTCTCGCAGGCTTATGCGGGATTATTGCAGTGGGCTCAGATTCAGGTACTGCGCGAGATCCTGACGTTGCGATGCGTCGGCAAGCCAGGGAATTTCCCCCAGCAGCGGCGCTGGCAATACCCGCGTTAAGGTTTGCAGATATTCGCGATGGCGTTTACCCGGCGGCTGGATATCATTGGCGATCCAGCCCACGAGCGGCAGCCCTGCCTTGCGTACCGCCTGGGCGGTGAGCATCGCGTGATTGATGCAGCCAAGCTTAACGCCGACGACTAAAATCACCGGCAGTTGTTCCTGCTGCGCCCAGTCGGCGAAGGTCAGGGTTTCCGAGAGCGGCGTAAACCAGCCGCCCGCCCCTTCCACCAGCACCCAATCGGCCAGGCGTTCCAGCTCGCGTAAGCCGCAGGAAAGCGTGGTCGCGGCGATTGGTCGTCCTTCATCGGCGCTAATAATATGCGGCGAGGTCGGCTCGGCAAAGGTATAAGGGTTAACCTGTTCATAGCGCAGCGCTACCCGGCTATTGCGCTGCAGGGCCAGCGCATCTTCATTGCGTAACCCGTGTGCGGTCAGGTCGCTACCGGAAGCCACCGGCTTATAGCCCGCGGTGTTAAATCCCAGCTGATTCGCCGCCTGCAGCAGCGCGCTGCTGGCGACCGTTTTACCGACTTCAGTATCGGTTCCGGTAACGAAGAAACGTTTAGTCACGTTCAATGACTCCTGTAAAAAGATGATACGTCAGCGGGCACTGGCCCTGCTGTTGCGGCCAGGCCAGCTGCAGTTCGCGCAGCTTGCCGCGGCTAAGCGGCGCAGACGACCGCCCCTGGTGTAAATGGGTGGCGCCAATGCCCTTTAGCGAGCGCATGGCGCTTAACGCGTCGGCGAACGGTAAGCTAATCTGATGCACCACGCCTTCGGCGCGCAGGCCGCTCAGCGCCGCCCTTGCCGCCTGTTCGCTGAGAAAACGGTTAGCATGGGGATGGTCGTCGACCGCCCGCCACGCTTGATTGAGTTCCGGTAGCGATCCGGCGAGCAACGTGGTGAACGCTACTCGCCCGCCGGGCCGCACCACCCGGTACAGCTCGCCGATTGCCGCGCTTAGTTCGTCACACCACTGTACCGCCAGGTTACTCCATGCCAGATCGAAGCAGGCATCCGGCAGCGGCAGCGCTTCGATATCGCCCTGCAGATAATGCTGCGCGGCGTCGTTGCGTTGCGCCTGCGCCAGCATCCCGGCGGAGAGATCCAGCGCGGTAACTTCGCTTCCCGCTTCGCGCCAGTAACGGCTCATGCTGCCGGGGCCGCAGCCGGCATCGAGCACCCGGGAAAAATCGCTCCTCGCCAACTGGCGCAGCAACAATTCAGCGCTGCGGCGCTGCAGCTCATCATGTTGCGTATAGCCGCTGGCCGCCCGACCAAACGCCGCGGCCACAGCCTGCTTATTCACCGTGGCCATGCAGCACCTCCAGTAAACGCGCAATGTCCTCGGCCTGATGAGCGGCAGTCAGAGTCAGGCGCAGACGCGCGCCGCCGGCGGGAACCGTCGGCGGGCGAATGGCGGTAGCCCAACAGCCGGCCCCGCGTAGGCTGGAGGCCAGGGCCAGCGCTCGCGCGTTGTCGCCGACAATCAGCGGCTGAATCGCGCTCCGGGAATCGGTCAGCCCCAGCGCAACATCGCCCATTCCTGCACGGAAGTGACGGATGCGGGCGGTCAGGGTTTCCCGCCGCTGCTGGCCCTCATCGCTACGAATGACCCGCAGGGCCGCGCTCAGCGCCACCGCCTGCGCCGGCGGCATCGCGGTGCTGTAGATAAGATGACGGGCAAACTGCAGCAGATAGTCGGCCATCGATTCATTGCACAGTACCGCCGCGCCGCTCACCCCAAACGCCTTGCCGAAGGTGACCACCAGCAGCTCCGGACGAACCGCCTGCGTATGACAGCTTCCGCGCCCTTCATCGCCAATCGCCCCGATTCCGTGAGCATCATCAACCAGTAATAATGCTCCGGTGCTGCGGGCTGCCGCCTGAATGTCAGCCAGCGGCGCGCTGTCGCCGTCCATGCTGAAAATCCCTTCGGTAACGACTAACTGCTGGCCGTCCAGCGGTTTCGCCAGCAGTTGAGCGAGCTGTTGCGGGTCATTGTGGGTAAAGCGGCGCAGCTGCGCCGGGCTGAGGCTTGCCGCCTCCAGCAGGGAGGCATGGCTCAGGCGATCGGCCACAATCCGATCGTCTTTTTCCGCCAGCGCGGCAATCAACGCCTGATTCGCGGCAAAGCCGGAGATAAACAGCAACGCGCGCGGATAGCCCAGCCAGTCGGCAAGTTCCTCTTCCAGCGCGCGATGCACCTCGCTATAGCCGCTAACGTGGCCCGACCCGCCGGAACCGACGCCATAACGTTCCGCCCCCTGCTGCCAGGCGGCGATAATCGCGCCATGCTGGCTCAGGCCGAGGTAGTCATTACTGGAGAAGTTGAGCCAGCGCTCCCCTTCACGCTCCAGCCAGCGTCCGGCGCCGTGGCTTACCGGCAGGCGGCGGCGTAAAGCCTCCGCCGCCCGCCGTTCATCCAGTGCCCGATCGATTCGTTGCTGCCAACTCATAGCGCCGCCGCGTTGTAGTATTCCTCTGTGTCGGGGGTAAGTAAGGCCTGCTCCAGGCGCTGCTGCTGCTCATTATCGCCTTCCAGCACCGCCGTCTGCTGCGGATTGATCCCCAGCTTGCGGAACAGCTGCAGGTCTTTATCTTCTTCCGGGTTAGGCGTCGTCAGTAGCTTGCAGCCATAGAAAATCGAGTTCGCCCCGGCCATAAAGCACATCGCCTGAGTCTGCTCGTTCATCTGCTCGCGCCCGGCGGAGAGACGCACGTAGGAGGTAGGCATCATGATGCGCGCAATAGCGATCGTGCGGATGAAATCGAAGGCGTCGACATCGTCGTTATCCGCCAGCGGCGTACCTTTGACCTTCACCAGCATGTTGATCGGCACGCTTTCCGGCGGCGTTGGCAAATTGGCCAGCTGCAGCAGCAGCCCGGCGCGATCGTTCACGGTTTCCCCCAACCCGACAATGCCGCCGGAGCACACTTTAATCCCGGCATCGCGTACCTTATCCAGCGTATCCAGACGTTCCTGATAGGTACGGGTGGTGATGATGTTGCCGTAAAATTCCGGCGAGGTGTCGAGGTTATGGTTGTAGTAATCCAGCCCCGCGCCGGCCAGACGCTGTGCCTGACTATCGGTAAGGGTACCGAGCGTCATACAGGACTCCAGCCCCAGCGCCTTGACGCCTTTCACCATCTGTTCCAGGTACGGCATATCGCGGTCGTTGGGGTTCTTCCACGCCGCGCCCATGCAGAAACGGGTCGAGCCGGCGTTTTTCGCCTGACGCGCCGATTCCAGCACCTGCTCGACTTCCATCAGGCGCTCGGATTCAAGGCCGGTTTTGTAGCGTGCGCTTTGCGGGCAATATTTACAGTCTTCCGGACAAGCGCCGGTTTTAATCGATAGCAACGTACTGACCTGCACCTGACGCGGGTCAAAATGCTGACGGTGGATTTGCTGCGCTTCAAATAGCAGATCGATGAGCGGTTTATTAAATAACTCAGTAACTTGCGACATTGTCCAGCGTGCGTGGTGAGCCATTAGCCTCTCCAAAGGGTTTTGTTAATTTACGGTTCGGTTTATACTCGTAAACCTAAATGTTTTCAAAATGGTTTACAAGTCGCTTATGACACTGGACGATCTCGCTTTCGATCGGCGCCACATCTGGCACCCCTACACCTCTATGACTTCCCCCCTGCCGGTCTACCCGGTGGTTTCCGCCCACGGTTGCGAGCTGTCCCTCGCCGGCGGCGAACAGCTGGTTGACGGCATGTCCTCCTGGTGGGCGGCGATCCACGGCTACAATCACCCGCGCCTGAATGCGGCGATGAAAGCGCAGATCGACCAGATGTCGCACGTGATGTTCGGCGGGATCACCCATCCGTCGGCGGTGGCGCTCTGCCGCCAGCTGGTGGCGATGACGCCGGAATCGCTGGAGTACGTTTTCCTCGCCGATTCCGGTTCGGTGGCGGTAGAAGTGGCGATGAAAATGGCGCTGCAGTACTGGCAGGCTAAAGGCCAACCGCGCCGTCGTTTCCTGACCTTCCGCAACGGCTATCACGGTGACACCTTCGGCGCGATGTCGGTCTGCGATCCGCAGAACTCGATGCACAGCCTGTGGCAGGGCTATCTGCCGGATAACCTGTTTGCCCCCGCGCCGCAAAGCCGCTTCGACGGCGAGTGGGATGAGATGGATATGGTGCCGTTTGCCCGCCTGATGGCCGCGCATCGCCACGAAATCGCCGCGGTGATCCTCGAACCGGTAGTCCAGGGCGCCGGCGGGATGCGCATGTACCATCCGGAGTGGCTAAAGCGAGTGCGTAAAATGTGCGACCGGGAAGGGATTTTGCTGATCGCCGATGAGATTGCCACCGGCTTTGGCCGTACCGGCAAACTGTTCGCCTGCGAGCATGCCGGTATCTCCGCCGATATTCTGTGTCTGGGTAAAGCGCTGACCGGCGGTACCATGACCCTTTCCGCCGCCATCACCACCCGAACGGTAGCTGAAACCATCAGCGATGGCGAAGCCGGCTGCTTTATGCACGGCCCCACCTTTATGGGCAATCCGCTGGCCTGCGCGGTGGCAAGCGAAAGCCTGCGCCTGCTGGAGAGCGGCGAATGGCAACAGCAGGTGGCGGCGATTGAAGCCCAGCTGAAGGCCGAGCTGGCTCCGGCGCGCGAGTCAGAATGGGTCGCCGACGTGCGCGTACTCGGCGCAATTGGCGTGATTGAAACCCGTCATCCGGTCAACATGGCCGCTCTGCAGCGCTTTTTCGTTGAGCAAGGGGTATGGATCCGCCCGTTTGGCCGCCTGATTTATCTGATGCCACCGTACATCATCAGCCCACAACAGCTGACTCGCCTGACCCGTGCGGTCAATATGGCGGTACAAGAAGAAACATTTTTTAGCGAATAAACAGCGGAATTGCGCCGTCGGGAAGGCTACACTTCTTTGTTAATCAGCGCATTATCAATGAGGATGAAGCATGAAACTGACCAGTCACGATCTGCAAGACGGCGGCAAGCTGCCTAATCGTCACGTATTCAACGGTATGGGGTACGATGGCGATAATCTTTCGCCGCATCTGATGTGGGACGACGTTCCCGCAGGAACCAAAAGCTTTGTCGTCACCTGCTACGACCCGGATGCGCCGACCGGTTCCGGCTGGTGGCACTGGGTGGTAGCCAACCTGCCTGCCGATACCCGGGTTTTACCGCAAGGGGCCGGTTCCGGTCAGGCGGAGCTACCGGAAGAGGCCATTCAGACCCGCACCGATTTTGGTAAGGCCGGCTACGGCGGCGCCGCGCCGCCGAAGGGTGAAACCCACCGCTACATTTTTACCGTACACGCGTTGGATATCGATAAGATTGATATCGACGCCGAGGCGAGCGGCGCGATGGTCGGCTTTAATGTCCATTTCCATTCGCTCGCCAGCGCTTCCATCACCGCCCTGTTCAGTTAATTATCCCCCCGGATAGCGGCTTGCGCCTTAGCCGGGCTACTCGCTATGGTCAGTGCCATTTGTAGCCCCGGTAAGCGCAGCGCCACCGGGGAAATTGACCTTACTGTTCAGTGGCCACCTGCAACGCGGTTTTACGCACGCGCGCGTACCACACCACCGTCAGCAGCCCCAGCCACACCAGCCCGGCTAACAGCGCCACGCGCGTCTCTTCCACCATTCCCAACACGGCGATTACCAGCCCCATAAACAGTAGCGTCAACAGCGGGCCAACCGGCCAGAAGGGGATCGGGAATTCGATCTTACTGCGCTCTTCAGCCGACAAACCGCGGCGCATCGAGAAATGAGAGAGCAGGATCATCAGCCACACCCAGACGGTGGCGAACGCCGCCAGCGAGGCAATCAGGACAAATACCTGTTCCGGCATCAGATAGTTAAGCACCACCGCCACCAGCAGCGCCACGCCCATCACCACGACCGTCATCCAGGGTACGCCGTTGCTGGCGATCCGCTGGAAGCACTTCGGCGCCAGCCCCTCTTTCGACATACCGTACATCATGCGTCCGGCGCCAAAAATATCGCTGTTAATCGCCGAGATACTGGCGCTAATCACGATGATATTCAGCACGGTCGCCGCCGCCGGGATCCCGAGACCATCGAAGATCAGCACAAACGGACTGCCCTGCTCGCCAAAACTATTCCACGGGAAGATCGCCATCAGCACCGCCAGGGTGCAGACGTAAAACAGAATAATACGCAGCGGAATAGTGTTGATGGCCTGCGGGATGACCTTCTTCGGGTTCTGCGCTTCCGCCGCGGTGACGCCGATAATTTCCACGCCGCCGAAAGCGAACATCACGATGCCAAGGGAAGCGATGATCCCCTGCCAGCCATTTGGCGCAAAGCCGCCGTGGCTCCACAGATTTTCCAGCCCGGTGGCCGGGAAACTATGGCCAAAGCCAAAGAAGATGATCCCCGCGCCCGCCGCCATCATGGCGATAATCGCTACCACTTTAATCAGCGACAGCCAGAACTCCATCTCGCCGAACACCCGCACGTTGCACAGGTTCATCGCGCCAATAAAGAAGATGATGCTGAGGATCCAGATCCAGCGCGGCACATCGGGATACCACAACCCCATATAGATACCGAATGCGGTGACGTCGGCCAGCGCCACGATCACCATTTCAAAGGTATAGGTCCAGCCGGTAATAAATCCGGCCAGCGGCCCAAGATACTGGCGGGCGTAGCTGCCGAAAGAGCCGGAAACCGGATTGCGCACCGCCATTTCACCCAGCGCGCGCATCACCATAAAGACCGCCGCGCCGCCTATCAGATAGGCCAGCAGTACCGCCGGCCCCGCCGCCTTAATGGCGGAGGCCGAACCGTAGAACAGCCCGGTGCCGATAGCGGAACCGAGCGCAATAAAACGAATGTGTCGGGCATTCAGCCCGCGCAGCAGATGCGGTTTGTGTTGTTGTTGCATATACAGGTGTCCTGGTTTTTTTATATGACGACAAATATGCGATGTAGGACGGCCGGGGGGATGACATCCCCCCGACGCGGGTACAGAGAACAACGGTGATTAATTCAGGCCAGGCAATACGGCAGGCAGCAGACGCGTCAGGTGACGTGCGGCCAAAAGCTCGGTGGCATTTTCAATATCAGGAGCGAAGAAACGGTCTTGGGTATAATGCGGCACGCGTTCGCGCAGCAGATGACGCGCCTCTTCCAGCAGCGGACTGGTGGTCAGTCCTTCGCGCATATCCAGCCCCTGCGCCGCCGCCAGCCACTCGACGGCCAGCACCCCACGGGTGTTTTCCGCCATCGCCCACAGGCGACGACCGGCAGCCGGCGCCATCGAGACGTGGTCTTCCTGGTTCGCGGAAGTTGGCAGGCTGTCAACGCTATGCGGGTGCGACAGCGCTTTGTTTTCACTGGCTAAAGCCGCCGCCGTGACCTGAGCAATCATAAAGCCGGAGTTGACGCCGCCATTTTTGACGAGGAACGGCGGCAGCTGCGACATATGGCTGTCCATCATCAGCGCGATACGGCGCTCGGAGAGCGAGCCGATTTCCGCGATCGCCAGCGCGATATTATCCGCCGCCATCGCTACCGGTTCGGCATGGAAGTTACCGCCGGAGATGACGTCATTTTCGGCGGCAAAGACCAGCGGGTTATCGGAGACCGCGTTCGCTTCGGCTAACAATACTTCCGCCGCCTGACGAATCTGCGTCAGGCAGGCGCCCATCACCTGCGGCTGACAGCGCAGAGAGTACGGATCCTGCACCTTGGCGCAGTTATGGTGCGACTGCGAAATCGCGCTGTCATCGGTCAACAGATGGCGATACAGCGCCGCCGCATCAATCTGGCCACGCTGGCCGCGCACCTCGTGAATACGTGCGTCGAACGGACGACGCGAACCCAGCGCCGCTTCGGTGGTTAACGCTCCGCAAACGACCGCGGAGGCGAACAGATCTTCGGCTTCGAACAGGCCGCGCAGCGCAAAAGCCGTCGACGCCTGGGTGCCGTTCAGCAGCGCCAGACCTTCTTTCGCCGCCAGGGTAATCGGCTCCAGCCCCGCCTGACGTAACGCTTCCGTCGCCGGCAGCCATTCGCCGCCGCGTACCCGCGCTTTGCCTTCGCCAAGCAGCGTCAGCGACATATGCGCCAGCGGCGCGAGGTCGCCGGAGGCGCCGACGGAACCTTTCGCCGGGATCCACGGTGTCACGCCGGCATTGACCAGGCCAATCAGCGCCTGGATCACGCTCAGGCGGATCCCGGAGAAGCCGCGGGACAGGCTGTTAATCTTCAGCACCATAATCAGGCGCGCCAGGTCATCGTCCAGCGGCTCGCCAACGCCCGCCGCATGGGATAACACCAGCGAACGCTGCAGATTCTCCAGATCTTCCGTCGAGATACGGGTCTGCGCCAGCAGGCCAAAACCGGTGTTAATACCGTAGGCGGTCCGCCCTTCGGCAAGGATGGCGTTAACGCAGGCCACGCTCTCATCGATTGCCGCAAACGCGCTGCTATCGAGGGTGATGTTCAGCGGGTGGCTGTAAACGTCGCGGAGCTGCGACAGGCTCAGTTGCCCCGGAATTAGCGTTAAAGATTTCATTTAGCGTTCCCCTGCGTTGCCGCAACCATCGGAAGATTCAGACCCTGTTCCGCCGCACATTCAATGGCGATATCGTAACCCGCATCGGCATGACGCATCACACCGGTCGCCGGGTCGTTATGCAGGACGCGAGCGATACGCGCCGCCGCTTCATCGGTACCATCACAGACGATAACCATCCCGGAGTGCTGCGAGAAGCCCATGCCTACGCCGCCGCCGTGGTGCAACGACACCCAGGTCGCGCCGCTGGCGGTGTTAAGCAGTGCGTTGAGCAGCGGCCAGTCGGATACCGCATCCGAGCCGTCTCGCATGGCTTCGGTTTCGCGGTTCGGGCTGGCGACGGAGCCGGAATCAAGGTGATCGCGGCCAATCACGATCGGCGCGGAGACTTCGCCGCTACGCACCATTTCGTTAAAGGCCAGCCCCAGCTTCTGCCGCCACTCCAGACCTACCCAGCAGATACGCGCAGGCAGTCCCTGGAAGCTGATGCGCTCGCGCGCCATATCCAGCCAGTGGTGCAGATGCTTATCATCTTTAATGATCTCTTTCACTTTCGCGTCGGTTTTGTAGATATCCTGCGGATCGCCGGACAGCGCCACCCAACGGAACGGGCCGATACCACGGCAGAACAGCGGGCGGATATACGCCGGCACGAAGCCCGGGAAATCGAAGGCGTTGCTGACGCCCATTTCCTGCGCCATCTGGCGGATGTTGTTGCCGTAGTCGAAGGTCGGTACGCCCATTTCATTAAAGGCCAGCATCGCCTGAACGTGGTCGGCCATCGAGCGTTTGGCCGCCAGAATAGTGCCCTGCGGATCGGATTCGGCTTTCTGCTGATACTCTTCCCAGCTCCAGCCTTTCGGCAGATAGCCGTGCAGCGGGTCGTGGGCGCTGGTCTGGTCGGTGACCATATCCGGGCGCACGCCGCGTTTCACCAGTTCCGGAACGATATCCGCGGCGTTGCCGCACAGCGCGATGGAGATAGCGCGGCCTTCGGCGGTATATTTTTTGATGCGCGCCAGGGCGTCATCCAGAGAAGTGGCCTGTTCATCCACGTAGCGGGTACGCAGACGGAAATCGATGCGGCTCTGCTGACATTCAATGTTCAGCGAGCAGGCGCCTGCCAGCGTCGCGGCCAGCGGCTGCGCGCCGCCCATACCGCCCAGACCGGCGGTTAACACCCAGCGGCCTTTCAGGCTGCCCTGATAGTGCTGGCGACCGGCTTCGACGAAGGTTTCGTAGGTGCCCTGTACGATGCCCTGGCTACCGATGTAGATCCAGCTGCCGGCGGTCATCTGGCCGTACATCGCCAGCCCTTTGGCATCCAGTTCGTTGAAGTGTTCCCAGGTGGCCCAGTGCGGAACCAGGTTGGAGTTAGCGATCAGCACGCGCGGCGAGTTTTCATGCGTTTTAAATACGCCGACCGGTTTACCGGACTGCACCAGCAGGGTCTCATCGCTTTCCAGGTTTTTCAGCGCCTTCACGATAGCGTCATAGCATTCCCAGTTGCGCGCAGCGCGACCAATACCGCCATAGACCACCAGCTCATGCGGGTTTTCGGCGACATCGGGATCGAGGTTGTTCATTAACATACGCAGCGGCGCTTCGGTCAACCAGCTCTTGGCGGTCAGCGTCGTGCCTCTCGGGGCACGTACGTCCAGCTGGCGATATTTGCTTTGCGACATCGGGGTTTCTCCTGACAATTAACGTTGTGTACGTAGATACATATACTTGTCTATACAACTCTACGCAAGCCAGGATTTAACAGAAATGATACAATTTTGTTATATTGCGTCAGCAATCACGTTTTGCTGACGCCAGGGTAAATTACGAGCTGAAATGGCCCTGCAGGCGGTAGCGCGCGCCGGGGAACAGCAGGCGAGCGTGTGAGACAATATGCGTCGTCGACCAGGTGCGGCGGCGAATAAGCAGACAGGGATCGTGCGGCATGATGCGCAGCAGCGCGCACTCTTCTGACGTCGCCTGCACCGCCTCGACGATATGTTCGCCTTCGGTTAACGGCGCGATGAGCGACAGATAATCATGCGGCGTGGTGGCGGTGTAATCCTGTAGTAGATAGTCCGGCACCACCGCGGCATTGACGCAGCGATCTTCAATTTGTACCGGGACCTCGTTTTCGAAATGCACCATCAGCGAATGGAAGATACGCGTGCCTTCGGCGACGTTGAGCGCCTCCGCCTGGATAACGTCCGCTTCGGTCTCCTCTAAAAGCAGCACCTCGCAGCGGTGCTGGTGACGGCGGGAGGCAATCTCATCGGCTATGCTGCGCACTTCAAACAGCGCCGACTGCCCTTTCGGCTCGGCGACGAAGGTACCGACTCCCTGTAGCCTCACCAGCAAGCCTTCATCCGTCAGTTCGCGCAGCGCGCGGTTGATGGTCATGCGGCTGAAGCCGAACTGGGCGACCAGTTCAGCCTCCGAGGGAATTCGGTCGTGCGGACGCCACTCGCCGCGGTGGATCTTTTCGCTGATCGCCTGCTTCACCTTTTCATAGAAAGGCGCGGGCGCGGAACGAGGTTGTTGTGCAAACATGGCCTGGCTTTCCTTATGCGTAATAAGCGGAGCGGCGAAACGAAAATAATAGCGCGGATCGCTAGCGCCACCAATGGGCGATTTGCCATGCCAGACGGGCCGCCGCGCGGGCGCCCTGTCCGTCGATGTCAAATTGCGGATTAAACTCGACCAAATCCACCGCCTGTAGCTTACCGCTGCGGCACAACGGCTCTACGATCCGCAGCAGGGTCGCCAGCGGCACGCCCAGCGCCGCTGGCGCGGAAACCGCCGGCATTTCGCGCGCCGGCAGCACGTCGAGATCGATAGTCAGATACAGACGGTCGAATTGCGCGATATTGCGCTCAAGCTCCGGCAACACGCGAGTTTCGAAGGCCTCCAGCACCTCCAGATCCTCAACGATAGCCACCTGGCGGCGCGCCGCTTCATCCCACAGCGCCTGGGTGTTCGCCGCCCGGCTCACGCCGATGCAGGTATAGTGAAAACCTCGCTGCTGCGCCTCACACTCCAGCGCCAGCTGGCGGAACGGCGTCCCGGAGCTGGCGCATTCGGCAAAGCGTAAATCCAGATGCGCGTCGAGATTAATAATGCCCACGTTTTCGCCCGGGAAGGCATCCAGTACCCCAGCGCCGTGGCCGAAGGCCGTCTCGTGGCCGCCGCCCAGCACCAGCGTGCGTTTGCCGGCGCGTTGACAGGCGGCCACCGCCTCCCGCAGCGCCTGATGCGCGGCTTCTAACTGTTCACCGTCGACGCTAATCGTGCCCATATCCACGCAGCGGTCATGGCCCTGATGGCTGGCCATATTGGCCAACGCCCGGCGTAGCGTTTCCGGACCATGTCCGGCGCCGGTACGACCTTTATTACGCCGTACGCCTTCGTCGCAGGCGAAGCCGAGCAGCGCGATATCGCCGGGCATCTCCTGCGGCGCGAAGCGTTCCGCGCGGGCGATGGTCTGGAACAGGCGCAGCGCATTGGGCGCTTCCGCGCTATCATCACGCCCCTGCCAAAGGTTGGCGGGCGTAGCTTGCCACAGCATCATTGCAGTTCTCCTCGTACCACGCGCCCCCAGAGCGGCGCGCGCCCCGGCTCATACACCATCTCGACCGGGTGCTCGGCATCCCAGATAGCGAAGTTTGCGACAAAGCCCGCCGCCAGCTGACCATGACTCTCCTGTCGCCCCAGCGCCCGCGCGGCATGGCGAGTCACCCCGGCCCAGGTCTCCTCCGGCGTTAAACCAAACTTGACGCAGGCCATGTTCATCGCCAGATGCAGGCTAGCGAAGGGGCTGGTGCCCGGGTTGAAATCAGTCGCCACCGCCATCGGCACCTGGTACTTGCGCAGCAGTTCCACCGGCGGTTTGCGGGTTTCGTTAAGGAAGTAAAACGCGCCGGGGAGCAGCGCTGCCACGGTGCCGCTTTCGCGCATCGCCGCCACGCCCTCTTCCGTCAGATACTCGATATGGTCGGCGGAAAGCCCGTGATAGCGGCTCACCAGCTGAGCGCCGCCCAACGACGAGAGCTGCTCAACGTGGCCTTTTACCGGAATGCCCAGCGCCTGCGCGGCCTGAAAGACGCGCTCGGTTTGCTGTGGGCTGAAGCCGACGTTTTCACAGAAGACGTCAACGCTTTCAAACAGTCCCTCTTGCCACAGCGTCGGCAGTATGGTCTCGCAGACCAGCGAGATATAGCCATCGGCGTCGCCATGATATTCCGGCGGCGTGGCGTGGGCGGAGAGCAGCGTCGCCGACAGTTCTACGCCATTGTCGTCGGCCAGTTGTCGGGCGACCCGCAGCATTTTGCGTTCGTTTTGCAGATCGAGACCGTAGCCTGATTTAATCTCCAGCGTTGTCACCCCTTCACGCAGCAGGCGAGCAAGACGCGGCTGCGCCAGCGCCAGTAGTTCTGCTTCGCTGCTTTCGCGCGTGGCGCGCACGGTGGAGTTAATGCCGCCGCCGTTGGCGCTGATGGTTTGATACGACACGCCGTTCAGCCGCTGCTCCCACTCCTGCGCCCGGCTACCGCCAAAAATCAGGTGAGTGTGGCAGTCAATGAGGCCCGGCGTCAGTAGCCGGCCTTGGAGGTCGATACGACGCCCCGCCGGGGCATCAGCATCGTCGACGATCGCCTCAATGCGGCCGTTACGCACCAGCAGCGCATGGCGCTCCAGCAGGCCGTACGGTTGGGAATAATCAGGGTTCAGGGTGGCGAGACGCGCGTTTCGCCAGATAACGAGTTCAGAGGTGGCTTCAGTCATAGCGTTCAACTTGTCATGGGTTGTATAGACATTTATTTTCATAACGCCGGTAATGTCAATAAAAGCGCGGGTAAATGTTATTTTTTTGTGACTACAGACGTTCCACTGTCACCAGGTATTGCGTAAAGAAGTGAAGTTTTTGAACTGGCATCTTCCCGTTTCGTTCAAGTTAGTATAAAACAGCAGGTTTTAAAGGACTTATACCCTGTCGCGCACAAAGGGTATGTAACTTTGCATATTATCGCCCGGAGCAACATGAACACATATTCCGTTTCCCGTCTGGCGCTGGCGCTGGCCTTCGGCGTGACGCTGTCCGCCTGTAGCTCGACGCCTGCCGATCAAAAGCCCTCAACGCAGACTGCACCGGGCAATACCGCACGGCCAATTCTTAGCGCCGATGAAGCGAAAAACTTCACTCAGGCAGCTTATTTCCAGTCGCTGACGCCGAATGCCGCCGCCTGGACGCCATCCGCGATCAGCCTGCCGGCACAGCCTGATTTCATCGTCGGCCCGGCGGGCGCCCAGGGCGTGACCCACACGACTATTCAGGCCGCGGTCGATGCGGCGATTGCCCGTCACTCCGCGCGTCGCCTGTTCATCGCCGTTATGCCGGGCGAATATGCGGGTACCGTCTATGTGCCTGCCGCGCCAGGCGCGCTGACCATTTATGGTACCGGTGAAAACCCTGCCGACGTCAAAATCAGCGAAGCGATTGATTCCGAAATGGACCGCAATAGCTGGCGTCACCTGGTCAATCCGGGCGGCAAATACATGCCGGGCAAGCCCGCGTGGTATATGTTCGACAGCTGCCAGAGCAAATCCGCCGCCACCGTGGGCGTGATGTGTTCCGCGGTCTTCTGGTCGCAGAATAATGGCCTGCAGCTGCAGAACCTGACTATCGCCAACAATCTCGGCGATAGCGTCGATGCCGGTACCCACCAGGCGGTGGCGTTGCGCAGCGATGGCGACCAGGTGCAGATCAACAAGGTCAACATTCTTGGCCGCCAGAACACCTTCTTTGTGACCAATAGCGGCGTGCAGAACCGTCTGCAGGACAACCGTCAGACCCGCACGCTGGTGACCAATAGCTATATTGAAGGCGATGTGGATATCGTTTCCGGTCGCGGCGCGGTGGTATTCGATAATACCGATTTCCGCGTCGTGAACTCGCGTACGCAGAAAGAAGCCTACGTTTTCGCACCAGCAACGCTGAAAAGCATGACCTACGGCTTCCTGGCGACCAATAGCCGCTTCACCGCGTCCGGCGATAACGTCGCGCAGCTTGGCCGCGCGCTGGACGTCGACGGCAACAGCAATGGCCAGGTGGTGATTCGCGATAGCGTCATCAATGAAGGCTTTAATATTGCTCAACCATGGGCGGCGGCGGTCGGTTCTAACCGCGCTTTCAGCGGTAACGTTGGCGCGCAGGATGATAAAGGCAACCCGCAGCGTAACCTTAACGACAACGGCTTCAACCGCATGTGGGAATATAACAACCGCGGCGTGGGCAGCTTTGTGGTTGCCGCTCCGAAACAGTAATATTATCGGCCCGCGCTCTCCCCAGGCGCGGGTTTTTCTTGTTAACGCATACTCTCACCACAACCCCAATTAATAATTTTCGCCAACGGCGAATAAATCCTCCCGCTCGCGCGTTTACTCCTCAGAACCGACAACGCGATGCTTTATCGCGTCTCTCGCCCTCCTGGAGGTCACCATGAACGCACAAATTTCTCCCATCAGGCGCTTAGTCGTTCCGGCGCTGCTATTTTTGTTATATACCCCGGCGGCGTTGGCCATGGGCGATAACAGCCCGAGCAAACAAACCCCGGATTGCCCGAGCGGTCAGGCCTACGACAGCGTGAGCCAAAAATGCGTTCCGCAAAAAACCAGCAGCCTTAGCGATGAAGATAAAACCAATTATGCCTGGCATCTGGCGAAAAAAGGGGAATATCAGGCCGCGCTTAACCTGCTGGATACGCTGCACAACGCCAATACGCCTGAGGCGTGGAACTATCGCGGCTACGCCACACGTAAGCTCGGCAGAACCGATGAAGGAATTGGCTATTATCAGCGGGCGCTGGCGCTGAAACCGGACTACGCGAAAGCCCGCGAATACCTTGGCGAAGCATGGATGGTTAAAGGACGCCCCGATCTGGCTAAGCAGCAGCTGGCGGCGATTGCCGGCATTTGCGGCCAAAGCTGCGAAGAGTACCGCGATCTTCAGTCGGCAATAAACGGACATCCTGAATCCTGATAGTCGTGATTCGCCAGAATCAATAAGGATAAGAACATCGCTAACCGTATCGTTGATAGCCAACTGGCCGCCCATCTTCCTCGCCTGTGGCGCTACGGCCTCGTACTCTCGCACAACCGCGACGTCGCCGAGGAACTGGTGCAGGCCACCTGCCTTCGCGCGCTCGAAAAGAGCGCGCAGTTTACCCCCGGCACCCGCATCGACAGGTGGCTATTTTCCATTTTGCACTCAATCTGGATTTCAGAGCTGCGCGCCCGCCAGGTCCGCCTCGGCCAGGGGTTTGTCGAGTGTGAGGAGCTGGCCGCCCCCGAGCCGGGCGAACAGGACGATACGCGGTGGCGCTATCGGCAACTTATGCTGCAGGTTAATCAACTGCCCGAGGCGCAGCGTAATGCCGTCTTTTTGGTGTATGTCGAGGGGTTTAGTTATCAGGAAGCCGCTGAGACGCTATCGGTACCTATTGGCACCATTATGAGTCGGCTGGCCGCCGCGCGGGAAACGCTGGCCAAAACGCCGGCGATTTCCTCCCCGGCGCAGGAGAAACGCTCATGAACCCTATTCGCTTTTCCCCACCCTGGCAGGACGAGGCCATTGTCGCCTGGCTTGATGGCGAAATGTGCGCGGAGGACGCCCGCCGTTTTAGCGAAACCTTTGCCCGCGACCCGCAGCTCGCCAACCGCACCGCCACGTTGATGAATAATCATCAGCCTTATCAACATGCTTTCGCCGCCCTGCTTGATGAAGCGCCCGTGGCGCGGATGCAGGCGAAACTGGCGCCCTATCTCGCCGCGCCGGAAAGTGAAGCGCAAAATCAGGCGCGCTTCAGCCGCCGCGCGCTGATCGCCGCCTCACTGGGCCTGTTGATTATCGGTAGCGCAACAAGTTACTTCTGGCGGCCTGCGCCGCAGGAGGACGATGACGAGAATATTCGCCGTCTTGAAGCCCAGTACATGTCGCTATATAGCGCGGAAACCGTGGCCGATGTTGATAATTCACCCGAGATGATCGACCGTGGCCTGCGTCGTTCGGCGCAGGATACAGGACTGTTGCTAGAACGACGCCAGCTCGCCTTGCCTGAGGCGGAGCTGAAAATGGTCCGTATGCTGCGCTACGAAAGTACCTCGATCACGCAAATTCTCTGGCTGCATACCGGTTACGGCCCGGTCGCGCTGTGTATTTCACCCGCCGCCCGGGAAACCGCCTCGCCGCCGCAAAATGAGCAGCGTCAGGGCATGAACCTGCGCTGGTGGCGCCACGGCGGCTACCAGTTTGCGTTGATCGGCCGTATGCCGACCCCCGCGCTCAACGATGCGGCGCACACCCTGCTGCAGGCGATAGTTTAAGCCTTCGCCTGCGGCACCCAGACCAGTTTGTTAACCGCGAAACCGAGCTCAGCGGCCAGGGCAAGGTACTGTTGTCGGATGTGGGACGGAATATCCGGGGTGCGCGAAAGCAGCCATAAATAGTCGCGGTTAGGCCCACTCACCAGCGCGTATTGATAATCCTCGTCGAGCGCGATCACGTTATATCCGCCATAGAAGGGACCGAAGAACGAGACTTTCAGCGCTGCCGTGGTGGAAGCGCCGGTGAAATAGGCTTTGCCTTCGCTTTCGCGCCAGCGGTTGTTTCGCGGGTCAAATCCTCGATTAAGTACGCGAATGCCGCCGTCATCACGCATGCTGTAAGTTGCCGTTACCTGCTGCAGACCTCGTTCGAAACGGTTTTCCAGGCGCGCGACTTCATACCAGCGCCCCAGATAGCGGCTGGCGTCAAAATGGTTTATCGGTTTTACTCCGTGAGGCGGCGTGGGAGTCTTACAGGCGACTAACGCCAGCGATACCGCAACCCCGGTCAGAATTGGCCATAGTTTCATCGCATTCCCTCCTTTTTCTCTTTCCTGGCAGACAAGTATAACCCCGCGCAGAGAGCATTCGTCGTTTTTCAGAGAGATTTACCGCCTGGACTGTACAAGAAAGAAGAAAATAAAAATCATATATATCAATAATATAAACAAAAACACATTAACCCATCGCTAATTTGTACAAATTAATTCGCAGAAATTTGTACAACTTTTCCCTGAGCGTCTATAGTTGACGGGTAGCTCGATTTTACGCGCGCGCTCGGGTCAGCACTCTGCGCCAACGCCGCGGTTATTTTGAGGTGGTTCCTGCTTTACCGTTGCCTGTCCGCAATGTTTTGGCGTAAACGATGTGCAAATCGTTTACGCCAGCGGCTTTTATTTATCGCGTGGGAGATTCAGGGTTATGCATATCAAAAATACGATCCCTGTGCAGTTTATAGCTAACTGCGCATTGCTGAAAAACATTGAAAATAGCTTATTGCAGGAAAATAAAACCGTGGATGACCTTCAATTAATTAGCGAGATTAATCAACGGTTACAAACAGAAAGTAATGAAATCCTTGCCGACCTCTATTTACAGGCGCTGGATATTCTGCGCTGTGGTGTTCATCATTAATCCGTCCATCCGCTTCGTGGAGACCAAAATGTTCAGTAAACACACGCACATTTGTTCCGAACGCTATGACCTGTGGATTGACAACCACTATCTTCTGAGCGGCATCAGCCTCATTCTGCGTACGCTGCCAGAAAGATGCTTCAGTAAAAAACATGTCTTTTTTACCAGCGACAGTTATTTTTCGGTATTACAGCATAAATACAATCGCCGGGAGACGGTTTTTGTTTTATTAACTGAAGGCAACGATCTTAATTTCCTTAGCGAACTGCCAATGTTACGCATCCCCGCCAGATCGACCCCTGCTGAATTAAAAACATTTCTCAATCAACCGACCCGATATTATAAATCGCATACTTCTCCTGGCGAACTGATACAGTTTACCGAGCGAGAAAAGAAAGTCATTCAGCTCATCAGTAATGGCGAAGCCATTGCCAGTATTGGTCGCTCGCTAAACTTGCATATTAAGACTATTTATCAAATCCGCTTGAATCTGATAAAAAAACTTGGCTGCAGCGGCAGGACAGATTTCTTTAATATCAGCCGTAGCGAAACATTTAAGTCCTGGAGTCAAATCCATCTGTAAGCGCGCGTGGCGTGAGCAAACAGAAACCTGCCTCACTTAAAAGGCAGGTTTTTTTATTCGTTACCGTGGAAGTGAATACTGAAACCCTGTTCCTGCCAGTGGCCCAGCAGCTCCAGTTGCAGCGGCGAAGCGGGGCGCCCGGTCCAGACGAAGATATGTTGCCCAGGAAACAGCTCCGGGCGAGGAGATTCTAACGGTTCCGCCAGCACGTTGACGTGCCAGCCACGCTGAGAAAGGCGCCAGGCTTCCAGCCATAGGCCGGTGCGGTCTTCATTCCCCCACCCCACCAGCAGCGTCTCCTTACCATTTTTTTTACGCGATTCCGCTAAAAACAGCGCCACGCAATCAATCAATATGCCATCCAACATGCTACTAATGACCATTGAGGTATTTTGATCGAGTTTCAGCCGCTGGCGCACCGGCGCGAACAGGCTATCAAGCAGGGTGTCGACGGGATGCTGATGGCTTAATGCGGTGATTTTGGCGCGGATTTTTGCCGGCTGCATATAGCGCAGGATACTCATCATCTCTTCCTGCAACTGTGCGGATTCGTCACGGGCGGCAGGTAGCTGGCCTTCAAGCAGCGCCTTCACTTTGCCCACTGAAACGCCACGCTCTATCCAGCGCTTAATTTCTTCGATTCGCTGAATATCTTCTTCATCAAACTGACGGTGCCCGCCTTCGCTACGCTGCGGTTTCAGCAAACCATAACGCCGCTGCCAGGCTCGAAGGGTGACCGGATTGATTCCGCAACGCTCGGCTACTTCACCGATACTGTAAAAAGCCATAAGCCGCCTTTTCTCAACCTGATACTTTAGCGCCTAAACTAACGAATTTAGGCATACTGTACAACTCTCTTTTCTTGTACAGATAAAGATATCAGGTTGTAGCTCACAGCTTGCGGGAAAAAGGATGAAAGTGCGTTTACGCTATCTCAGAGTGGATCATATTTTCCCCGGCCAGGCGATAGCCGGCAGGCCACCCAGTCGCGGACTGGCAAACAGATTTCCCTGAAAATGAGAAATACCCGCCGCCTCCAGCCACATCCACTCCTCCGCCTGCTCAACGCCAACCACCGATACGGAAATTTCCAGCGAGTGACAGCATTTAATAATCGCCTGCACGATAGCCTGACGCGGCCCGTCACGATGGATATTGCGGATCAGCTGCTGATCAATTTTAATTCGATCCGGTTGATAGTGCGCCAGCAGCGATAGCCCGGCAAAACCGGCGCCAAAGTGATCGATAGCGACGCGAATTCCCGCCCCCTTCAATTTGCGTACGGCATCGGTAAACTCATCCATTCGCGAGATCACTTCACGCTCGGTGAATTCAACAATAATCTGTTCCGGGATCAGATCGTTGCGCTGAATTTCCGTTAGCAGAAATGGCACCGCATCCGCCACTTTCACCAGCGTCATCGGCAGCAGGTTGATGGTCAGCGTACGTTCACGCAGGCCTAATTTACCGGCAATGGCCAACGCAACCCGTTTACATTGCAAATCCGCGACGTAAACCTCATCGCTGGACAAACCGGCAAAATAGGCCGCAGGCGGCTCTCCGTCAACGGTGCGTAGCAGCGCTTCCCAGGAGACTATTTCACAGGCAAAAGGGTCAACCACCGGCTGAAAAGCAAAACAGCATGATTCAGCGCGGTCGATACAGGGCGCGGCCGGGTAAAACGAGCTCTCATCAGCAGTAAAATCCCAGCTATCAGCTGACGGAATTTCATAATAATTCTCTTTTTCCGTCGCTTCGACAAAGGTACGGAAAAAATGTAGCGCCCGGTCGTCGTAAGTCAGCTGATATTTTGTCGTCCCCTTATCCAGCACGTTCTGTAATACCGCGTCGCGATCGTGTTCCCTTAAATCAAACAGCTCCATGCCGACCTTACCAAAGCGGCGAGACGGCGCGTAATCGCACAAAAGCTCCACCAGATTGTAATGACGCGGGTCCGCGCAAATATGCCGATAGATTTGCTGTACGTTTTCTTCCGGTCCCTCAATGAGTTGGAAGAAATGCGTACCGTTAAAAAGTAAAATACCGGTGACATCCGCCTGACCATTTCTCTCGTTAGCCGCAGCAACCATCGACTCGAGCGATTTGAATGAGACATCGTCGCAGATATGGCTGCGATAAATGATGGTGGTGAGCATAGCGATTCCAGATGAGAGGTATAAGCATTCACAGTAGCAGTTACTGTTCGATACGTCTTGCGAAACAAGTATTTATATTAACAAAAATTGAACACACAACGCCGCCAGGCCGTATAATCTTGTACAAGCTGTCACGCTTAGAATCCTCATCGCAATTTTACACAAAATAAAAAAACAACAAATTTATCGTTAGTTTTCAACAAACTATACTCCAATCACAATTTATTGCGCAACACGCTATGTACAAGTTAAAGATTATTGTATAAGTTTACTCACAGTTAACAGATGAGTGAAATTAAAGGAGCGCATATGCAGCAGAATGGTTACATTCCAGATACAGCGAACGCGATAGCCCAGTATTTCAACAAAGCATCGTTACCTTCCCAGCAGGAGACGCTGGGCGAAATCGTGATGGACATACTCACCGAAGGGCGGCATTTAAACCGCAAAGCGCTCTGCACCAAGTTACTGAGCCGTCTTGACGTCGCACGAGCTCCGGAAGAAGAAAATCATTATCAAACGTTGATTGGCCTGCTGTTTGAGCGTCAGGAGTAAACGCTGACTGTCGGCCTGCACCTGACCTGGCTTACAGGAACAACGAGGCATGCAGAGGGACGATGATGAAAAGCAGTCGATCAGAACGGGTTAGCGATGAGATTATTGGCGAGGCGGTTTTATCCCTTCTTAAAACAAACCGGCCAATTAATATTCCGACGCTGCTAGTCAAACTTCGGTTAATGCAGGCAGCGGAAACGAACCACCAGCGAAGGAATGCAATTATTGCCGTTATTGATGAAATTAGCGTCAGACTCACGACGCGCGGCAATCACGCTCCGGTCATTAAAAAGATTAACGGCCAGTGGGAAAACAGAGCCGTTGTTGTGGATGGTAACGTCGAACCGACGGGTAAAAAAATACACTGATCCCCAATCAAGTTTAATAAACAAGTGAGAATATGATGAGACAGACTATGCATCAGCAATCAGATATTTACGCAGGACTGCAGGATAGAGCGCTCTCAGAATATTTCCGCGCCGCCGGAGATAAATTAGTCGATGAATCTGCGGTAATGTCGCTGGCAATCGACAGCATCCTCAGCTCAGATGGGCATCTGAGCAATAAGGCGCTTATTTTATGGTTGATCAATGCCCTGGAAACCACCGATAACGTGGTCACCGCGGATGTGATTCGCAAGACGCTGGAAATTGTCGTCGGCTATACGATGGATGATATTTAAGCCTGTCAGTCCGAATAAAAAAACCTCGCGGCGCGAGGTTTTTTTATTCCATCAGTAGCACATTAATGCGCGTTAACCACTACCCACATCGGTCCCTGACCAACGGCATAACGCCCTTTCTCTTTTAACAGCCCCTGCTCGCCGGCAATTTCATATACTGCGATATGATGCGATTTCTGCCCGGCGGCAATCAAATACTTACCGCTGTGATCGAGATTAAAGCCGCGCGGCTGCGCTTCGGTCGGCTGATAGCCTTCAATAGACAGTACGCTACCGTCTTCAGAAACGCTGAAGATGGTAATAATGCTGGCGGTACGATCGCAGGCATAAAGATGGCGGCCATCCGGCGTAATATGAATATCCGCAGCCCAGCGCACGCCGGTGAAATCTGGCGGCATCATATCCAGCGTCTGCACGCACTCAATTTTCCCGTGCGGATCTTTAAGCTCCCACACGTCAACGGAGCTGTTCAGTTCATTCACACAGTAGCCGTACTGCTGGTTCGGATGGAACACCATATGCCGCGGACCGGCGCCTTCAACGGTAGTGACTTCCGCCGGCTCCTGTGCGGCCAGATAGCCGTCGTCGCTCAGGTTAAACAGGCAAATACGATCCTGCTTCAGCGCCGGTACCCATAGCGTGCGGTTGTCCGGCGAAATATTGGCCGAGTGACAGCCTTCCAGCCCCTCGACGACGGTGACCGTTTCGCCCGGCAGGCCGTCAATCAATGGCGTCACGCTCACGCAACCCTGATTGTAGGAAGCGCTAAAAACAAAACGGCCCTGATGGTCGGTGGAGATATGCGTCGGGCTCCCCGGCAGCGCGGCTTCACCGGCGAAAGTCAGCGCGCCATTATCTGGCGCAATGCGGTAAGCCAGGACGCGAAACTCCGGACGAACGCCGACATAGAGATACTCTTTGTTCGGGCTTACCACCATCGGCTGCACCTGGCCCGGGGCATCAACAACCTGAACCAATGTCAGATTTCCCTCAGCATTGAGGCTCCAGACGTGAATCTGATGGCTCTCCGGGCTGGCGGTATATACGGTTTGTTTCATGACTACTCCTTTCCTCACTGCTCGTGAAACTGCTCGTGGACATCGTTATACATTTCATCCGGCGCGCGACGCAACGATGAATGGTATAGACGTTTTTAACGGTAGATGCTGAAAAATTTGCCCCTGAGACGAAGCCGTGTACCATCATGGCAGACAACTTTTCATCATTTACCGGAACCAACACATGACCTCACGCGTGATCGCCCTCGATTTAGACGGCACCCTACTGACCTCGAAAAAAACGATTCTTCCGGCGTCGCTCGATGCGCTGGCTCGCGCCCGGGAGGCTGGATATCAGGTGATCGTCGTAACCGGCCGACATCACGTCGCTATCCATCCTTTTTATCAGGCACTGGCTCTCGATACACCTGCAACTTGTTGTAATGGTACCTATTTGCATGTGTCGCATGATTTACAACATTCGATAAGACATTGAAAATTCAGACCTGAACTACCAAAGCACCTACCTAATGATGGTAACAATTTTGACGTAAATGTTAAGCATTGTACTATCGAATATCTCCCTACCGAAACATAGCGAATCTGGACATGAACTATAAAGTAATCGCCCTTGATCTGGACGGAACACTACTAACACCCGAAAAAAAAATCCTTCCCGAATCGTTAACTGCCCTACAGAAAGCTCAAAACGCGGGGGCAAGAGTAATAATCGTAACTGGGCGACATTATGTAGCTATTCACCCTTTTTATCAGGCATTAGCTCTTGATACACCTGCAATATGTTGCAATGGTGCTTTATTGTACGATTATTGCCAAAACACAGTAATTGACTCAGATCCATTGCAAGCAGAACAAGCCACAAAATTGATTGCCATGCTCGATAGTTATAGTGTTCATAGTTTGATGTATGCCGATGATGCCATGTTCTACCAAGAACCAACGGGGCATATTGTCCGTACAGAAAATTGGGCTAAATCTCTTCCAGCGTCACAACGTCCAATCTTCAAACAAGTCCCCTCTCTTAGTGAAGTATCGCAAAATGTTGATGCTATCTGGAAATTCGCCCTTACTGATTCTGATACTGAAAAACTACATAGCTTTGGTCAGATCGTAGAGCGTGAGCTTGGTCTTGCTTGTGAATGGTCTTGGCATGACCAAGTAGACATAGCACAAGCCGGAAATAGTAAGGGTAAACGCCTTGCACAATGGGTAGAATCACAAGGTTTATCTATGAGCCAAGTAATAGCCTTTGGCGATAATTTCAACGATTTAAGCATGTTGAAAAATGCTGGTTTGGGTGTTGCTATGGGTAACGCCGTTGATGAAGTAAAAGCCAGTGCTGATTTAGTAATAGGGGACAATACAGAGACTGGTATTGCTCAAATAATTAACCAATATTTTTAAAATCAAGTAATGTGATATACATCTTGTTATGGCGGTAAAAATTATAAATTTGTACCGTCATAATCTACTAACACACTTTCACATATAACCTTTGTACCGTTCCATTCATCTTTGTAAATGCTCGTATCGATACCCACACCAGGATGCAATTCTAAACCAGTGTCATTAATAAAACGTAGGTACTTAGTAGATGAGTAAGTTACTATACTAGCAATACATATGTATCAAGGAGAATGCATTGGATACTACAGAACAGATAAATGGATATTACTTCGATGGGAAGTCAAATCTAAGCGAAAGTGAACTGTTGTTTTGGCTACTCATGGATGAGAGTTATAAACAGTTTGGTGATTTGCTGGATTACTTCGCGTGGGGCTCAATGATTCTTAGTCTTCCTCTTGTTCCAGTACGGGGCAAGGTAGACTATCGGCGTGCAACTAGAGGTACAAGCCCACTCTCCCTGGTTTTTCGTAAGGTGTTCACTGGTTCCTTTGAGACACGTAAGAAAACACTTACTATTAAGTCGATACTCCGCAAGGATTGGGCATACACTACCAGTATTGGCGGCTACATTGGACGTTGGGTACCGTGGATTGGTGTTATGATCACTGTTTACGATATTGGTGTCATTACTACTAATGTCGTTCACCGTTATCGATTAATTACGGGGAAATAGGCATGGATATTGATGCTACTGTTCACAGACTGATCGAAAAGCACTTTTGGAAGATGGACAATGATACATCACTGAGTGATGGTGATAATGTAGTGCTTCCAGAAGATATGGACTCATTTCTAAATGACTACTCTCAATCATTGCATGTAGATATCCAGAGTTTTAAATTTCGTCGCTATTTTCCTAATATTGGTATTTGGTTTCTGCCAAACGCTATCCTTCCTGAATACCTCAAAACAGACCACCACAAACCAGAACCATTGACGGTACAAATGTTTATTGAAAGTGCTAAAGCTGGAAAATGGATTTATGATTAAGATAATTATTTCTGTATCATTTATCTTTTATTATTACTAAGTATCATCACTCATGATATTTTGGAATAACATACTGCTTTCTACCGTTCTTTTATTATTCATTGTAGCTATAGTTACATTTATTAAAGTTTTAGCTTATGGAACTGGTATTACAAACTTGATTAGTACTATCGAGGTAGGTAGCCTTACAGATATCATCAGTTCTTTGAGTTCCCTCGGTACTCTAGTAATTGCTTATCTCGCGTATAAATCGGCTCCACTATGGATTCGTGAAAAGCAAAATGAAGAAGGTTTCAATCATGTTAGCTCGATGCTTAGAGACTATGATAGCATTGTTTTGGAATTGCGTAATATTTACTGGGATGTGTTCCCTGGTGCTATTACTGTTTCTAATCAACAAGAAATAAGGAATAAAATTAATAAATGTACTGAAAATTATTTCTCATTAGAATCAAAACTTAAAGCTTGTAAAAGATGGAAAATCGAGTACCCACTTGAAGTAGAGACGCACTTCAAAAAAATTCTTGATTTTTATTCAAAGGCATTAGACGTTGCTGCCATCCAGCAGTTTGGTGATTATAATAGGGCATATCAATTGCAACAACATTTAACTGGTATACGAGATGAGATTATCAATGATAGAGATTTTTTTCTTCGTGATATCGATCATATTTTTAAATTCCAAAAATAAAAGCAGCACAGCTACGTGATACAACAACCCGGCTCAATAGTACTATATTATTAGCTGCTAATAGTAAGGACAATACAAGTTCCACAATAGAGAGGTGATAAAATTAATAATCTCTGAACTGAACTAAAAAATGTTATAATGAATTTATTTAAATTAACCGAATACGGATGATCATGATTTTACCTCAATACGAACCTCGAACTGGAACAATCCCTGCCAAAACTGTTTATGAGATATCTCTAAAATATCAGTTCAATAAGTTAATATATTTTTGCGAAAAATTTAATATCCTATTGACTCAGCCGCGAGAAACTCATTATTTAGAGACAGAATGCCATTACTATTTTGATGCTATTATTAACAATGCAGCATCTCTAGCAGAATATTATCTCCCCTGCGTAATTTACTCGATCATAGGAACTGTTCTTCCTGAGCCAATAGCTCCAAGATTTGATGGATTTAGAAAAAACATAGACAAAAAAGGTTATGATAAAGCTAAGTTTGAATTATTTGAACACTATCAACTTTCTGTTTTATTAAAATCCAGAGATGACTTTAGAGAAGTATATGCACAACGTTGCAATGATACATTTGATCGTTCCATTAAATTCTTAATTAATGGTGACTACGAAATTATATTTACCTTGAATAACTACATTAAGCATAACGCAATGAATTTTAGTTATGCTCCTCGTATTATAACAAATAGTGGTAATATAAAAAACTTCCCTTACCTCAGATTTGAACCCGATCAAAATTTCATGCTTGGTGATTCTACTCTTAAAAGATTACTGCTTGAGGATTACAATAAAATAAAATCAGAAAATGAAGAGTTTTATATATGCGAAGATAAGTTCTTTAAAACAGGTGAATTAGGATCCCTTTTATTTCTTAACAACAAAAAAATCACCTATACTAAAGGTAATAGTTCAGCAGGCGTCACATCAGAAAGCCTATTACGTTTAATTTATCAACTCTCAAGGAATATACTTGAAAGTATGACGGAAAGCGTAAAAGGTTCTGATATATCCATCTTTGATGAATATACTACCCTCCTAGATAAAATTACTGAACTAGAGCATAACTCATAACTTAATCAATATCATGCATGGTAAGTAACTTATTTGGAGAGGAAAGTTTCACCTCTCCATTCTCCCTTCACATGGTTTGCCCAATGCATAAAGTAGTAGATAAGTCATTAATAATTAAAAAAACTCATTTTGTCCCGATCATTTTAGTAATTAACCTATTATATAACCCAATGGCCGGGACATTTTGAATGTTATCACTCGCTGATCTGTATCGCCAACGTCGCAACCTTGGTGTAGAATCAGTATTTGTTCCTTCCTATAGCACAGAGACTGTATGACCAAACAAGATTGGATAATGCAACTTCGCCGTTGTATTTGTATTGAAACACTCGATAAAGTCATTGATAAAAACAAGTATGAACTTTCTAATGATGAGTTAGAAACTTTCTATTCAGCCGCTGATCATCGGCTGGCAGAACTCACTATGGGTAAATTGTATGATAAGATTCCCGCTAGTGTGGAAGTACGTTAAATGAAATGGACTAATAGAATAATCACCGGACTTGTTATAGTACTACTCACTCTTTTAGTACTGCTTTTGATCAGTACTATCTACTACAGCACAGATAAGAAAATGGAACTAGGCTCATTAACAGATTGGATTAGTGCAGGTGCAAACATCTGTATGGCTGGGGCTGCTCTTTATGCCGGGGCTAAGGCTATTAACTTCTTTAGAGCACAAGCAATTGATCATGCTCAAAACCTTTTGGCTAGATTTAATGATGTGAAAGTTGATATTGAAATGTTCCATTTTGATTTATTAAAAGAAACAACATGCAAGGTGGAACACCTTTATAATGCGAAAGAAAATACCAATCAAGACATTAATATTTCCAGTGTAGAATTGAATAATTTAGATAATAGATTGAGAGATCTACGTAAACAATCAATGAATTTTCTCACTTTACTTAATAGTACTAAACGCTTTGGTTATACAATGAAAGAAGAATACAGGGGAACACTTAAAATGAAAGTAAGTGAATATTGCAATGCCGCTGTTGAACACTTAGCTTACTACAAAAAAGATACTGATGTTATTGCAGCATCAATTTTATTAAATGAATTAAAACATCTTAACAATGACCAAAGCGTGAAATTGAATGAGTTAAAAGACAATCTTCATTCGACCTATTTGTTGCTTGATGATAACATTGAGAATATATTCACATTTAAATAATTCTTTTTGTCCCTTGCACTAGATATTGTGCAAGGGACAAAATCACAAATGATGGTTAGTCTTTCTTACATCTTAAATCGGTGCTAACCTGACCATCAGGACTATTATATAAGTTTCCGTAGTACCAACCATCATCATTTAGTTCATTGTTAATAATCATTTCAAAGTATGGAACATGATTTATGTCTGTCATATAATAGTAAGAGCCATATGGCACAGGTGGCGACTGCGTAACACTTTAATATAACGGCTTCGCCAATCAGTATTGCTATCGCTTTTAAGAAGAAGTATATCAGTACTGAAGTAATGGCTTTAGCCTTTCCATCTCTTGACCTTCTTCACTCCAGAATAAGATCCCCAAACAAGTATTTCTCTAAATCAGGTACTAGAAAACAAAAACAAGAAAGTATCAGATCTCTAGAAGTCAATGAAAAACCATTTTATTGTATTTGTCGCAGTTGCCGGAGGCGACGGCGAAAAGCCAAATAAAAACGATCTTATCTTAATTTTTAAAGGGCTGACGTAAGGCAGACCTTCAAGAAATGAGATATGGACAGTAGCCCCTGCGGGCAGTTTAAACCATTTATTACAACACATATTATATCTTTAATAGGTAGGAAAACCACTGTAACCCGCATTCTACCGTAGTGGTTTTCCTACCACCTTAATCATCACTTACGCTTTAAATAATCCATTATTAGCTTTGGTTCAACCCCATTTGCCAATAGATTATCCAGGTACTGTTTAACTGAATCATCCAGTACCGGAACCTTAATCAATTTCTCAATGTTCATACTTGCCTCTCTACATGCTTTTCCATAATTTTCAATACTAGCCCTACCTAATAATTTCAATCCTTCAAATTCGGTACTAAACCATTTCAACCATTGGATGTTAACGAAACCATCCGAATCAAGCATACTATTACGAATGTATTTGATATCTTCATTACTAAATTTATTAATTACCTTTGAAAGATATGTTTCTGTAATGAATTCATTAATGCATTTACCAACATTTTCATTTGTCAGTACTGATACCTTTCTTAATGCATCTAATACGTATCTTACTTTTATTCCCTTAGTATTACCGAAATTAGATTTATCGGTACTGCTTAGAATAATCGCTTTGTACTTGTTGGACAATCTTGAATAGGACTTACCATTTAGAAATGTAACGACATTCGAATTATCACGTGTTGCTTTTGGTCTAGCCATAAATACCTCCGTAGTTTGTTATATTTTTTACTCCATGTTGCCAGTACTGAATTATCCGCAGTACTGGCATTTTTTATTTGATGAAAAACTTACTCATTGCACTATCTACTAATTTTTTATAGCCTTTATTACGGTTATATTCGCGTGTTACAATTCGTAGATTTGAAATATCATTATTATGAATATTACCATCCTCATGATCCACTTCAAAACCTTCGGGAATTTGGCCTTTATAATCCATGACCATTAACCATTTATGGATTGGATAATTGAATAGTTTACCATCAATTGTTAGACATAATTGTTTATATCCATTACCAGTACCATCATAGTTTTTATTGTTTGGTGTTAAAACTCTATCAGTTCCAGTACTGATATTACGAACAAGTCCACCATTTTTATAAATTTCAAAATTTCCAGTGGAAAAATAACTTCCATTATCTTTATAACTGAAAGTATGAATTGTTACTACACCATCCTTTGTTGTGTGTTTTAGACCAATGTTCATAATTTACTACTCCATGTAAACAACGAATCATTCCATTTGATTCGTATACGCTATGTGATTACGGCTGCGTATTAAGCCTTTTTACTACTAAAATTTAATATTGAATATTATTGCCCCTATTAGTAATCCACATAAAAACATAATCATCTTTTCATCGCCTCCTGAATTAGTTTATCAATTACCTTACTAATTCCCCCATTGTCCTTTAACCATTGTAATACATGTGGTGATACTACCATGTTAATACGTTCTGTCTTAGTTGGTTTACCTCTACTCATTTCAAGTATCTCCATTAATTTATAATTACATAAGTATTTAGTACCAATATAAAAAAACACGTCATAATGCCGCTGTTATCTACACTATAGGAAATTTATTTCGTTTTGTTCAAAATTATTTTATTCAGACATAAAAAAGCCGGATATATCCCGGCATTGATTTATTCATTGAATAATCGTTTCTGCAATTTCTTACAGTATTCAACCTTCGGTAATAGTTCTTTCGGTACTTCCTGACCATTCATCACATATGTAGTAATGAGATGGGACAATCTACCGCATTGCTTCCATTCGGCATTATCGCGGATATCCTGTCCTGTGACGGCACATACTGGTGCATTCTCTCCATTGGGGTATACACTCCCGGTTGCCTTAGAACACTTCCCATAATCAATTACAGGAGGTTTCATATACTCCGGTACTGGCTTCTGTTGTACCTTAACTGGTTCGGGTTTGTTGAATACATGAGTACCAACCACAATAGGTTGTCCTGCACAACCACATAACAATAGGGTAAGTATTAGTAATTTTTTCATAGGATACCTGTGCTTTTAAATGTATTGATGTTAGTTGGTTTTTTATCTTCTTCCGTAATCACATCACCATGTGAGGTGTATGCACTTCCATCCTTGCCAACTTCGAGGACAAAGTATACGCCCTCCTTCTTGGAGATCCCCAAACGATGGAATGTAGTATTACCACCACGATAGTGTATATCGACACTGTACTTATTTTTATCTATATGATGGAACTCCAAACGCTCTATAAGCTTCTGTAGCTCGCTCTCGATGGCATTACGTAGTTCGTATTCGGATGTGTCAAAGATGCTCTCATTGACGCTTACAAGCTCTTCTACGTTGATATGAATATCACGTAGTGCACCAATCTTGGCTTGTACTTCATCTAATGCTTCCTCTGCCTCTGCAATACCTTCGCGGTAGGTCGGATTCACCTTCTTACCTGCCGCCTTTGCCGTCTTAATCTTTTCATCATAAAATGCTACATCGCGTAATAGCTCGACTTCCTGCAATCTTAGTAGTTCCAATTCACTATTGTTATCACTCTTTACAAGTGTATCGAAGTTCAATCCCTTAATATGTTGGATTATCCCCTTTTCCAGTACCGAATAGTTCATTGACTTGGTATCGCAAATACCATCCTTTTCATTAATACATCGCAGGTAGTTATATGTATCAATCTTTCCATTACTTCTACGAGCATTCACGATATTGTTATACATTGCCCCGCCACATTTACCACATCGACATATAGTCGAGAAAATGGAATTTTTTACATATTCACCATCGTCATTTGTAGTGGTATGTGAATTGCCTACCGAATCTTTCACCTTACGATTCGAACTTAGTAACTTCTGGATGATCTCATAATCTTCGATAGTAATGATCTGCTCGTATACCATTTCATAGATACGTTCGTGATCTTCCTTTTCTCGCTTGAATGGACGTCCATATGAATCAATATCATCTACCATCTTATTCTTCTGAATCTCTACCAATCCTGTAACACTTCTATTCTGGAGTAGTTTATGTACGGATGCAGTATTCCATTCCTTAAGATAGTGATGATTTGCATTCATATGTTTGGCGATATCCTCACATGACATTCCGCCCTTACGAAGTCCAATAATGATCTTAATTGCACTTGCCGAATCAATTACCCCCGCCGCACCCAATCCATCTACAACCTTCTGTACTGATAATTTTGTCCACATGTACGGGAAGTATTCACCATCTTCATTTAATTTCTTGGCAATCAATCCACATGATAAACCAGACTTATAATGATTAAATGCTTTCAGTACCGTAACGGTATGTTTATTGGCCTTATATTGATTATTCTCAATATCGATCCAATATGGTGTTCTTTCGGTGATTACAGTACCAGTTGCCAATGCAATATCCCGACGGCGTTTCCATCCCTTGGCAATTCGTTCGCTCTTTTGTTGTGATTCTTCATTAGCCAATTGGGAGTATACGGATAGGATGATTGGATTGTTATTCACGATCATATTCATTCGTACTAGATGAATCTGAATACCACCCTTATTCATGAGACGTAGGATATCTTCCATTGCCTCATTCGTTTTCTTGCGGCTGATACGGTCTATTGCCTCCACTACGAGATGTGATCCCCAATAGATACCCGTAATGGCTTCCTGGTACCATCTACTTATCTCCCCCGAACGCAAGTTGGTCCCATCGTAAGCACTAATTCCACGGTCCACCATTTCTACGATTTCGTGTTTATCCAGTCCATTATTCTGTATGTAGTTTTTGATGTCCTGCTCTTGGCGGTCGAGACCACCGCCGGATAACTGTTCCTAACTAGATACACGGCTGTAAATGAATGTCTTGATCATCGTGGCTAACTCCCGGATAAAGCTGTATATTTCTCTGGTCGGACCATATTGTTATTTTGGAAAATGGTCAACTCCTTTGTATGATTATCATGCAAAAAAGGTTCTCGAGTCCGATCCGATGCCGGTGGATAAAGCCCTCAGCCTGACCAACATGCTCGCCGAACACGATATTCACGGTCTGATGTACGTCGATAACGCCATGCTTTATGAACGTCCGACCGGCCACGTGATCCGCACCACTAACTGGGCGCAGTCGTTGCCGGTTGAACAACGCCCGGTTTTCACCCAGGTGGATTCTCTGGCGCAGGCGGCGCGTGAAGTACAAGCGGTATGGAAATTCGCCCTTACCGACGAAAATATCCCGAAACTGCAGGCCTTCGCGCAGACCGTCGGCCAGAAACTGGGCCTGGAATGCGAATGGTCGTGGCACGATCAGGTTGATATCGCCCGCGCCGGCAATAGTAAAGGCAAACGCCTGGCGCAGTGGGTCGCCGCGCAAGGATTATCCATGCAGGACGTTATCGCTTTTGGCGATAACTACAACGACCTCAGCATGCTGGAAGCCGCCGGGACCGGCGTGGCGATGGGTAACGCGGTTGAGGAAGTAAAAGCGCGGGCCAAGGTGGTGATCGGCGAAAACGAAACCACCAGCATCGCCGACTTTATCAATCGTAACTTGCTGTAATCAGGCCGCGATCGACACGCTCTTAATTTGCGCATACAGCCACTGGCCTGGGCTGACACCCAGGTCATCCCGCGCCCACGGGCTAATTCGCGCCCATAGCGTTTTGCCGCTGACCGTAAGCTGTACCTCAATCTGACCGTTGGTTTCCACGCAGCCAACAACCTGTGCGCGCAGAATATTCCGGATACTGGTCTGTCGCGGATGCTCCAGCACCAGCGACACATCCGACGCCTGAATACGAATACGCGCCGCTTCGCCCGGCTCCCGCGCCAGTTGATTAACCCATAGTTGCTGATCGCCCAGCGCCAGCGCGGTCATCGCATATTGCGGATGCTGCGCGATCACCGAGACGTTAAGAATTGTGCTCTGCTGCTCCTGCGGCAGCCAAGGATGCATCACGCTGCTGCTCCAGACCGTTTCGAGATCGCCAAACGCCTTCACTTTCCCCGCCTCCAGCACCAGCACGTTATCGGCCAGGTGCTGAATTTCATCGAGCGAGTGGCTGACATATAGCATCGGGATATGGATCTCGCGCGCCAGTCTCTGTAAATAGGGGAGTAATTCGCGCTTGCGCGGAATATCCAGCGAGGCCAGCGGCTCATCCAGCAGCAGCAATTCCGGCGCGGTCAACAGGGCGCGGCCAATCGCCACCCGCTGTTTTTCCCCGCCAGACAAACTACCGGGCAGTCGTTCAAGCAGGTGCTCAATGCCCAACAACGCCACCAGCTTATCAAATTGCGCGGCCATGCTTTTGGCCATCCCATATTTCAGGTTGCCGCGCACTTTATAGTGAGGAAACAGCCGCGCGTCCTGAAACACATAGCCGATGCGCCGCTTCTCCGGCGCCAGGCAGATGCGCTGTCGCGCGTCATTGAGTACCCGACCATTGAGCACAATGCGCCCCTGCTGCGGCTGCGTCAGCCCGCCGATCGCATTAATCAGCGAGGTTTTGCCCGCGCCCGAGACGCCGAAAATTGCGGTAATGCCGCTGGCGGGCAAGGTTTCATGTACTTCAAGACAGTGGTTGCCCAGCGTCTGGCTAAAATCGAGCTCCAGCATAGTTATTTTCCCATCCGCTTACGGCTAAGGCGCGCCAGCCATTCGGAGACCAGCAGCGATACCAGCGCCAGGACAATAGAGATGATGCACAACCGCGCGGCGGCGCCTTCGCTGCCTGGCGTTTGAATCAGGGTATACATCGCGGAAGGAATCGTGCGCGTTTCGCCAGGAATGTTTGAGACAAAGGTGATCGTCGCGCCAAACTCCCCCAGCGAACGGGCGAAGGCCAGCACCGTACCGACAATAATGCCCGGCAGAGTCAACGGCAGCGTGATGGTGAAAAATACCCGCCAGCGATTAGCCCCGAGGGTGCGCGCCGCCTGTTCAAGCTTTACGTCCACCCCTTCAAGGGCGAGGCGAATCGCCCGCACCATCAGCGGGAATGACATCACCGCCGCCGCCAGTACCGCCCCCCGCCAGCTGAAGGCGAAAGTCAGACCAAACCAGTCGTATAACCAACTACCGATAAAGCCGCGTCGCCCCATGGAAATCAGTAGCAGATAGCCGACCACCACCGGCGGCAGCACCAGCGGTAGATGTATAATACTATCGAGTAACGCTTTGCCGGGAAAATGGCGGCGCACCAGCAGCCAGGCGAAAAAGATCCCAAAAGGTAAGCTGCAAACCACCGCCAGGGATGAAACTTTCAGGCTCAGCAGTACCGCCTGCCATTCGGGATCGCTTAAAATCATTGCTGTGTGGTGAATCCGTAACGTTTAAAGATAGCCGAGGCTTCCGGGCCTTTGAGGTAGTCGTAAAACGCGGTTACGGTAGCATTTTTATGCCCATCAACGATAGCCAGCGGATACTCGACTTTTTTGTGCGAATCCTCCGGGAAGGTGCCCACCACTTTAACCCCCTTGCTGGCGACGGCATCAGAGCCGTAGACGATGCCCAGCGGCGCTTCGTTGCGCTCCACCAGCGCCAGCGCTCCGCGCACATCTTCTGCCGGCGCGAGCTTCGGCGACAACGTCTCCCAGGCACCCAGTTTCTGCAGCGCTTCTTTCGCGTAAATCCCCGCCGGCACGTGATCCGGATCGCCGACCGCCAGACGCCCGCCTTGCAGCAGGCTGACCCAGTCGGTTTTATCATTAATGGCGATATCGCCGCGATCGCTGGCTTTCGGCGCCACCACCACCAGGCTATTGCCCAGCAGCGTGGTGCGGGAAGCCGTATCGATTGATTTTTTGTCTACGGCATAGTCCATCCATTTCTGATCCGCAGAAATAAATAGATCGGCAGGCGCGCCGGCTTCAATCTGGCGCGCCAGCGTAGAGGAAGAGGCAAAGGAAGAAACCACCTCGACATGACGCTCTTTTTTATACGCCTGGGCGATATCCTGCATAGCGTTAGTTAACGACGCCGCGGCAAAAACGGTTATTTTGCCGTCCTGCGCCAGCGCATGACCAGAAACGCAGAGCGTTAATACCGCCCCGGTGAGAAAACGCGACCATTGACCTGCCATTGGAAACTCCTGCTTATTCGTTATGTAATAAATAATATAACGACTATGGTGAGAATTTCACAGCGCCAATTAAGGGTAATCAGGATGAGGACAAAAGAAAACGCCCGGCGGGCCGGGCGTTGGGGAAATCAGTGGTTTTGCTGGCTGCTGTCTTTATGACCGGCGCCGGAGAAAAGGTTGAACACTTCACCGAGACCGTAAATCAGACCGAGGATGACCGCCATCACCACAGGTACCATGACGACAGCAAATACCAGACTTTTCAACAGCTCTAACATGGTTGGCTCCAGATAGTACGAATATTTCATTGTAACCATTTTGGCCGGAAAAACACGCCCCATTTGTGCGGTGCCTCGCCGCCGCGGCAGATGGCTGTTGCAAGATAGGCGCTATCGTTCACAATACGCTTTTTACGTCAGGAATTGATTATGCAGGCCGAAATCCTTCTTACGCTTAAACTTCAGCAGCGCCTGTTCGCCGATCCTCGCCGGATCGCCCTACTCAAGCAGATCGATCGGACTGGCTCAATTAGCCAGGGGGCGAAGAACGCCGGTATCAGCTATAAAAGCGCATGGGATGCGATCAACGAAATGAACCAGCTCAGCGAGCAGTCGCTGGTCGACCGCGCCACCGGCGGTAAAGGCGGCGGCGGCGCGGTGCTGACCCGCTATGGCCAGCGGTTGATTCAGTTGTACGATCTGTTGGCGCAGATTCAACAAAAAGCCTTCGACGTACTAAGCGACGATGACGCCCTGCCCCTCGACAGTTTGCTGGCGGCGATTTCCCGCTTCTCGTTACAAACCAGCGCCCGCAACCAGTGGTTCGGCACCATCACCGGTCGCGACCACCAGCAGGTACAGCAACATGTCGACGTGCTGCTGGCGGACGGCCAAACCCGTTTTAAAGTCGCCATTACCGCACAAAGCGCCGACCGTCTCGGGCTCGATGAAGGCCAGGAAGTGCTGGTGTTGCTGAAAGCGCCGTGGGTCGGCATCACGCTGGATCACGCCGTGGCGCAGCAGGCGGACAACCAGCTTACCGGGCGCATTAGCCACATTGAACGCGGCCCGGATCGGTGTGAAGTCATCATGGCGTTGCCGGATGGGCAAAACCTGTGCGCCACGCTGTCAACGGCGCAAATTGACGGTTTGCAGGAGGGCGCGCAGGCGATCGCTTACTTCAATGCCGATCGCATCATTCTGGCCACCTTATGCTAATGGCATTGACTTTATTGCCGTGAAGACGTATCCCTGAAGTACAACGCTGCAAAAAGTGGGATACACAATGTCATCATTGCAAATTTCGCAAGGCACGTTTCGCCTTAGCGATATAAAAACCTTACATATCGATCGCCTCACGCTACGTGCTGGCGAAAGCTGGGCTTTCGTCGGCAGTAACGGTAGCGGTAAATCGGCGCTGGCCAGAGCGCTGGCCGGCGAACTGACTCTACTCAACGGGCAGCGCGAAAGCACATTTCAGCGTACGACTCGCCTCTCCTTCGAACAGCTGCAGAAACTGGTCAGCGACGAGTGGCAACGCAACAACACCGATATGCTTAGCCCCGGCGAAGAAGACACCGGACGCACTACCGCAGAAATCATCGAAGATGAAAAACGCGACCCGGAACGCTGTGCCCGGCTGGCGGAGCAGTTTGGTATTAGCCACCTGCTGACGCGGCGCTTTAAATATCTGTCGACGGGCGAAACCCGCAAAACGCTCCTCTGTCAGGCGCTGATGAGCGATCCCGACCTGCTGATCCTCGACGAACCGTTTGATGGCCTGGATGTCGCTTCTCGCCAACAGTTGGCCGACCTGCTGGCCAGCCTGCATCAGGATGGCATCACCCTGGTACTGGTTCTCAACCGCTTTGATGAGATCCCGGAGTTTATTGAATATGCCGGCGTGCTGGCGGATTGCACGCTGAGCGAAATCGGCGAGAAACAGGCCTTACTGCAACAGGCGCTGATTGCCCAACTGGCGCACAGCGAGAAGCTTACTGGCATGACGCTCCCGGAACCGGATGCTCCCGCCGCGCGACACGATTTAGCGGAGAACGCTCCGCTTATCATTCTTAACGACGGCACGGTATCGTATAACGATAAAGCGATCATTAATCAGCTAAGCTGGACGGTGAATCCCGGCGAACACTGGCAAATTGTCGGTCCCAACGGCGCGGGCAAATCCACATTGCTGAGCCTGATCACCGGCGACCATCCGCAGGGTTACAGCAACGACCTGACGCTGTTTGGCCGCCGCCGCGGCAGCGGCGAGACCATCTGGGATATCAAAAAACATATTGGCTATGTCAGTAGCAGCCTGCATCTGGAATACCGCGTCAGCACTAACGTGCGTAACGTGATCCTTTCCGGCTATTTTGATTCGATCGGCATTTATCAGGCGGTCTCTGATAAACAGCACAAGCTGGTCCAGCGCTGGCTGGATATTCTGGGCATTGATAAACGCACCGCCGACGCCCCGTTCCATAGTTTGTCGTGGGGACAGCAGCGGCTGGCGCTGATCGTTCGCGCGCTGGTTAAACACCCGACCTTACTGATACTCGATGAACCTTTACAGGGTTTAGATCCGCTGAATCGTCAACTGGTACGTCGTTTCGTTGATGTTTTGATTGGCGAAGGGGCCACGCAGCTGCTGTTTGTATCGCATCATGCCGAAGATGCCCCTGACTGCATTACCCACCGTCTGGAGTTTATTCGTAGTGGAGACGGTTACACTTACCACCTCGGCACACTGGCAGAATAGCGCTATACAGGGGTCTGCGGATCCCTGTATTTTTTCAGAGAAATAACCAAGAATCACAACAACTAACTGTTTTATAAAAGATTATATAAAATCAGTCTTAATGTTGCACCAAGTGTAAACGATTCCACTATTTTAGCCTGTGTCACACTTTTGCCTTCTTTGGTATGCTATCTTCTTCTCACACGATAAGCCTATTGGAGCGAATCATGAAAGTACTGGTCACAGGTGGTAGCGGTTACATTGGAAGTCATACTTGCGTACAGCTGCTGCTGCAGGGACATGATGTGATTATTCTCGACAATCTCTGCAACAGTAAACGCAGCGTATTGCCGGTCATTGAACGTCTCGGCGGCAAGAAAGCCACCTTTGTCGAAGGCGATATTCGTAATGAAGCGCTGATGACGGAAATTCTGCACGATCACGCCATTGAAGCGGTGATCCATTTTGCCGGCCTGAAAGCCGTCGGCGAGTCCGTCGCCAAGCCGCTGGAATATTACGACAATAACGTCACCGGTACACTGAAATTAGTTTCCGCTATGCGCGCAGCCGGCGTTAAAAACTTTATTTTTAGCTCCTCCGCGACCGTCTACGGCGACCAGCCAAAGATCCCTTATGTTGAAAGTTTCCCGACCGGTACCCCGCAAAGCCCCTACGGTAAAAGCAAACTGATGGTTGAGCAGATCCTCGCCGACCTGCAGAAAGCCCAACCGGACTGGAGCATCGCGCTGCTGCGCTACTTCAACCCGGTCGGCGCGCATCCATCAGGCGATATGGGCGAAGATCCGCAGGGTATCCCGAACAACCTGATGCCGTATATCGCGCAGGTTGCCGTCGGCCGTCGCGAATCACTGGCGATTTTCGGTAACGACTACCCGACCGAAGACGGCACCGGCGTGCGCGACTACATCCACGTGATGGACCTCGCCGACGGCCACGTCGCCGCCATGGAAAAACTGGCGAATAAAGCCGGCGTGCATATCTACAACCTTGGCGCAGGCGTCGGCAGCAGCGTGCTGGACGTGGTCAACGCCTTCAGCAAAGCCTGCGGTAAACCGATTAATTATCACTTCGCGCCGCGCCGCGATGGCGATCTCCCAGCCTACTGGGCTGATGCCGCCAAAGCCGACCGCGAGCTGAACTGGCGCGTGACGCGCAACCTTGACGAAATGGCGCAGGACACCTGGCACTGGCAGTCCCGTCATCCGCAGGGTTATCCGGACTAATCGCCTAAAGGAAAGGCTCTAAGGAAATACCATGACGCAATTTAACCCCGTCGACCATCCGCACCGTCGTTATAACCCGTTAACCGGGCAGTGGATTCTGGTTTCACCGCATCGTGCCAAGCGCCCCTGGCAAGGGGCGCAGGAGACGCCGGCAAAACAAACGTTGCCCGCGCACGATGCGGATTGTTTCTTGTGCCCGGGTAATACCCGCGTCACCGGCGACACTAACCCGAATTACACCGGCACTTACGTGTTTACCAACGATTTTGCGGCATTGATGACCGATACGCCGGACGCCCCGGAGAGCGACGATCCGCTGATGCGCTGCCAAAGCGCGCGCGGCACCAGTCGGGTTATCTGCTTCTCGCCAGACCACAGCAAAACGCTGCCGGAACTGAGCATTGAAGCACTGGAAGGCGTGGTTAAAACGTGGCAAGAGCAGACCGCGGACCTTGGGAAAAGTTACCCCTGGGTCCAGGTCTTCGAAAATAAAGGGGCGGCGATGGGCTGCTCCAACCCGCACCCTCACGGCCAGGTTTGGGCCAACAGCTTCCTGCCTAATGAAGCGGAACGTGAAGACCGTCTGCAAAAAAAATATTTCGCTGAGCAGGGTTCACCGATGCTGGTGGATTATGTGCAACGCGAACTGGCCGACGGCAGCCGTACCGTTGTAGAAACCGAACACTGGCTGGCCGTGGTCCCCTATTGGGCAGCCTGGCCCTTTGAGACGCTGCTGCTGCCAAAAGCGCATATTCAGCGCCTGACCGATTTAACCGCAGCCCAGCGCCACGACCTGGCGCTGGCGCTGAAAAAGCTGACCAGCCGTTACGACAACCTGTTCCAGACCTCCTTCCCCTACTCCATGGGCTGGCACGGCGCGCCGTTTAATAACGAAGATAATCAACACTGGCAGCTGCACGCTCACTTTTACCCGCCGCTGTTGCGCTCCGCCACGGTGCGCAAATTTATGGTCGGTTACGAAATGCTAGCCGAAACCCAGCGCGATCTCACGGCGGAACAAGCCGCCGAAAAGTTACGTGCCGTTAGCGATATCCATTTTCGTGAATCAGGAGTTGAACAATGAGTCTGAAAGAGAACACCCAGGCGCTGTTTGCTGAACAGTTTGGCTACCCTGCCAGTCACGTCATTCAGGCGCCGGGCCGCGTCAACCTGATTGGCGAACATACCGATTACAACGATGGTTTCGTGCTGCCGTGCGCCATTGACTATCAAACCGTAGTCAGCTGCGCGCCGCGTTCCGACCGTATCGTGCGGGTCATTGCCGCCGATTATGACAACCAGCGCGACGAGTTTTCCCTCGATGCGCCCATCGTTAGCCACGACACCCAACAGTGGTCAAACTACGTCCGCGGCGTGGTCAAACATCTGCAAAAGCGCAATAGCCACTTCGGCGGCGCCGATCTGGTCATCAGCGGCAACGTACCGCAGGGCGCGGGGTTAAGCTCCTCGGCGTCGCTGGAAGTCGCCGTCGGCACCGTGTTCCAGCAGCTGTATCATCTGCCGCTCGACGGCGCGCAAATCGCCCTTAACGGCCAGGAAGCGGAAAACCAGTTCGTCGGCTGTAATTGCGGCATTATGGACCAGCTTATTTCGGCGCTGGGTAAAAAAGATCATGCGCTGCTGATCGACTGCCGTACCCTTGGCACCAAAGCGGTGTCGATGCCGAAAGGCGTCGCGGTGGTGATTATCAACAGCAACTTTAAACGCACGCTGGTGGGCAGCGAATACAACACCCGCCGCGAACAGTGTGAAACCGGCGCGCGTTTCTTCCAGCAGCCCGCTCTACGTGACGTTGAGCTTGCGCAGTTTAATGCCGTGGCCCACGAGCTGGATCCGATTGTGGCGAAACGCGTGCGTCATGTATTAACCGAAAACGCTCGTACCGTTGAAGCGGCGAAGGCGCTGGCAAACGGCGACCTGCAGCGCATGGGCGAACTGATGGCGGAGTCTCACGCTTCCATGCGCGATGATTTTGAAATCACCGTACCGCAAATTGATACGCTGGTTGAGATTGTCAAAGAGGTTATCGGCGACAAGGGCGGCGTGCGGATGACCGGCGGCGGCTTTGGCGGCTGTATCGTTGCCCTGATGCCGGAAGCATTGGTTGAAAAAGTACAGCAGGCGGTAGCCGCTCAGTATGAAGCGAAAACCGGCATTAAAGAGACTTTTTACGTCTGCAAACCATCCCAGGGAGCCGGCCAATGCTAACGCCAACCCGCGAACTCGCGCCCGACGGACAGCCGTGGAACGTGATAACGCTGCGTAATAACGCCGGGATGACCGTAACGGTGATGGACTGGGGCGCGACGCTACTCTCCGCGCAAGTGCCCCTTGCCGATGGCAGCCTGCGCGAAGCGTTACTTGGCTGCGCCACGCCGCAGCAATATCGCCAGCAGGCGGCATTTCTGGGCGCGTCCGTCGGCCGCTACGCTAACCGTATCGCCAACAGCCGCTTCACGCTCGATGGCGAAATCGTGAATTTAACCCCGTCGAACGAGGCCGGCCACCAGCTCCACGGCGGGCCGGACGGCTTCGACAAGCGCCGCTGGCAAATTGTCAGCCACGACGACAGCCAGGCGCTATTTGCGCTCGACTCCGCCGATGGCGATCAGGGCTTCCCGGGCCATCTGCAGGCAACCGCGCGCTATCGCCTGACTGACGATAATCGTATCGCCATTGAGTACCGCGCCACAGTTGATAAGCCCTGCCCGGTCAATATGACTAACCATGTCTATTTTAATCTCGACGGCGTGCAGGGCGATGTGCGCCACCACCGCCTGCAGATCTTCGCCGATCAGTATCTGCCGGTAGAGAGCGACGGTATTCCGTATGGCGATTTGCGCGACGTGGAGTACACCAGTTTTGATTTCCGCGCGCCGAAGGTGCTTGCCGGAGAGTTTCTTGCCGATGCTGACCAGCAAAAAGTGAAAGGTTACGATCACGCCTTTCTGCTGCAGGCCAAAGGCGACGCCCGCCAGCCGGCGGCGCATGTCTGGTCGCAGGATGAAAAGCTACAGCTGACGGTGTATACCTCGGCCCCGGCGCTGCAGTTTTATTCCGGTAACTATCTCGGCGGCACGCCATCGCGCGGCAGTCAACCTTACGGCGACTGGCAAGGGCTGGCGCTGGAGAGCGAGTTCCTGCCGGACTCCCCCAATCATCCGCACTGGCCGCAGCCAGATTGCGTATTACGGCCCGGCGCCGAGTACGTTAGCCTGACGGAATATCAGTTGATCGCCAGATAACGCCATAGCCCTCCCTGCGGAGGGTTTTTTTTCGCCTTTTTGCTGTAATTTGCACCGTTGAAAGACAAAAAGCTAACCTGTGTTTTACAAGCATCTTACACTGCGTCACTATTTTCGCTATGGTTAGGGATAAGCATTGCCGTGAGGTAAATCACGGCAATATAATGAGAATAGTTATCAATCAATAAACACATACACCACAGTAGTCGGGTTGCGTGTAGGAGGAGTAAGAGAATGGCTGTAACTAAGCTGGTACTAGTCCGTCACGGCGAGAGCCAATGGAACAACGAAAACCGTTTCACCGGTTGGTACGACGTTGACCTGTCTGAAAAAGGCGTTAGCGAAGCGAAAGCGGCGGGTAAACTGCTGAAGGAAGAAGGCTTCAGCTTTGATTTTGCTTATACCTCCGTGCTGAAACGTGCCATCCACACCCTGTGGAACGTGCTGGACGAACTGGATCAGGCCTGGCTGCCGGTTGAGAAATCCTGGAAACTGAACGAACGTCATTACGGCGCGCTGCAGGGCCTGAACAAAGCCGAAACCGCCGAGAAGTATGGCGACGAGCAGGTTAAACAGTGGCGTCGCGGCTTTGCCGTCACCCCGCCGGAACTGACCAAAGATGACGAACGTTATCCGGGCCACGATCCGCGTTACGCGAAGCTGACCGATGCGGAACTGCCGACCACCGAGAGCCTGGCGCTGACCATCGACCGCGTCGTACCTTACTGGAACGAAACCATTCTGCCGCGCCTGAAAAGCGGCGAGCGCGTCATTATCGCCGCTCACGGTAACTCCCTGCGTGCGCTGGTGAAATACCTCGACAACATGGGCGAAGACGAAATCCTCGAACTGAACATCCCGACCGGCGTACCGCTGGTGTATGAGTTCGATGAAAACTTCAAGCCGATCAAACACTACTACCTGGGCAATGCTGACGAAATCGCTGCGAAGGCCGCGGCCGTCGCCAACCAGGGTAAAGCGAAGTAATACGCAACTGAATTATTTCGGCAACAAAAAAGCGTGGAATTTTCCACGCTTTTTTGTTTTTAGCTATCGCTGGCGCAACGCGAAGGCAGCCAGCGATGGCAAAGCACAGGCTAGCCGCGGCGCGCTTTAACCGCATCCGCCAGCTGGCGCAGGATGGTCTCGGTATCTTCCCAGCCGATGCAGGCGTCGGTCACGCTCTTGCCGTAGGTCAGCGGTTCGCCGCTTTCCAGGCTCTGATTGCCTTCCACCAGGTGGCTTTCAATCATCACACCCATAATCGCGTTTTCACCGCCGGCAATCTGCTGGCACACGTCGGCGCCGACTTCCATCTGCTTTTTAAACTGCTTGCTGGAGTTAGCGTGGCTGAAGTCGATCATGATTTGCGCCGGCAGACCGGCTTTTGCCAGACCCACTTTAACTTCGGCAACGTGCTGAGCGCTATAGTTCGGCTCTTTACCGCCGCGCAGAATGATATGGCAATCGCTGTTGCCGCTGGTGTTCACAATAGCGGAATGGCCCCACTTCGTTACCGATAAGAAACAGTGCGGCGCGCCAGCTGCGTTGATCGCATCGATAGCGACCTTGATGGTGCCATCGGTGCCATTTTTGAAGCCAACCGGGCACGAGAGGCCGGAAGAGAGTTCACGGTGCACCTGGGATTCAGTGGTACGCGCGCCGATTGCGCCCCAGCTCATCAGGTCCGCCACATATTGCGGGGTGATCATATCAAGGAACTCGCCCGCCGCAGGCAAACCGATGTCGTTGATTTCCAGCAGCAGCTTACGCGCGATACGCAGCCCGTCGTTGATGCGGAAGCTGTTATCCATATGCGGATCGTTAATTAGCCCCTTCCAACCGACGGTGGTGCGCGGTTTTTCAAAATAGACGCGCATAACGATTTCCAACTCGCCTTTGAGCGCTTCACGCAGCGTCAGCAGGCGGCTGGCGTACTCTTTCGCCGCGGCAGGGTCGTGAATAGAGCACGGACCAATTACCACCAGCAGACGATCGTCGTTGCCTTTGAGGATGTTGTGGATCGCTTTGCGAGCATGTGCAACGGTATTGGCAGCATTTTCGGTAGCGGGGAATTTTTCCAGGAGCGCAACGGGAGGTAATAATTCGTTGATCTCTTTAATGCGTAAATCGTCGTTCTGATAATTCATCTTCTTTCCAGGCGTTGCCATACTTATACAATGAAATGCAATCCTTCCAATCTATCTCTTCGGTCAAAAAGTGTAAACGTGATTTTACACTGACGATGGAATAATCCTGGAATTAGGGAAAAATACGCCATAAAGTAGCGAAATCCCGCCAGCCAACTACAATTTTTAACTGCAACATCCAATTAAATGTTTATTTTCAGTATTATATTTTAAATCCTCACGCTAAGGCGGAGTGTTAAACCATAGCACCGCAGATCCCTGGCACATCTCTGTTGGCCGCGTTTAGCCAACAAATCGACTAAGCAGGAGTATCCGATGAATATGAATAAACTCACAGCCCTACTTATCACCGCCACCTTAAGCTTAGCCAGCGGCGCCGCACTGGCCGCCGATAGCGGCGCGCAATCGAACAACGGCCAGGCCAATTCCGCCGCTGATGCCGGACAGGTTGCGCCCGATGCCCGTGAAAACGTGGCGCCTAATAATGTCGATAACGACAAAATTAACTCCGGTGGCACCATGCTTCACCCTGATGGTTCGACGATGAATCATGACGGAATGTCGAGCGACGAGGTCCATAAAAACAGCATGTGCAAAGATGGACGCTGTCCGGATACGGATAAAAAAATGGAAAGCGGCAATGGTATGAACCACGATGCCAGCAAAACGGATGGCACTACGCAGTAATTGAAACGGGTAAGAAAAGGGATCGAGGTGACCAACGTTCACCTCGATCCCTTTGTTCGCTGAATTTCGGTAAGATGTCATAGTGTAATAATGATAACTATTAAAGGATGACATCATGGCGCATGCACATTCACCGACCCCTGCTGGCGAAAACAGTAACGCCAACCGGCTGCTTTGGGCTTTTATCGTAACCGCCGGTTTTATGATTATTGAGGCCATCGGCGGCGTCATTTCCGGTTCGCTGGCCCTGCTGGCCGATGCCGGACATATGCTCACCGACTCCGCCGCCCTCCTGTTCGCTCTGCTGGCGGTACGCTTCTCCAGCCGGCCGCCAAATAGCCGCCACACCTTTGGCTGGCTGCGTTTAACCACTCTCGCCGCCTTCGTCAACGCCATCGCCCTGGTAGTCATTACCATTTTCATCTTCTGGGAAGCGGTACAGCGTTTTAACCATCCGCAGCCGGTCGCGGGAAAAACCATGATGGTTATCGCCGTCGCCGGACTGTTGGCCAATATTCTCGCCTTCTGGATCCTGCATCGCGGCAGCGCCGAAAGTAATCTTAACGTTCGCGCGGCGGCGCTACATGTACTGGGCGATTTGTTGGGTTCCGTCGGCGCCATCGTGGCCGCTATCGTGATTCTGATGACCGGCTGGACGCCGATTGACCCGATCCTCTCGGTGCTGGTGTCGTGTTTAGTGCTGCGTAGCGCCTGGCGGCTGCTGCAGGAGAGTATGAATGAGCTGCTGGAAGGGGCGCCGCGCTCGCTGGATGTCGAAGCATTAGGCCGCGATCTACGCCGCTCGATACCTGAAGTCCGCGACGTTCATCACGTTCACGTCTGGCTGGTAGGGGAAAAACCGGTGATGACGCTACATGTACAGGTCGTGCCGCCACACGATCATGATGCGCTACTTGATAGCATCCAGCATTTTATTGAGCATAAATATGAAATTGAGCATGTGACGGTACAGATGGAGTATCGCCCCTGCAGCGGCCCGGAATGCCACCTGAATCTGGCGCATTCCGGACATGAGCATCATCATCACCATTAACGTGAAAGCGCGTGAGAACCTCGCTCACGCGCGCTGTTAATCCACATCCGGCTGCCGTTCAGGGCAATGAACGTGAGCAGCAAATACTCCAGCGACATCGCGTACACGCCCTGCAGAGCGAAAATCACCACGCTGATGACGTTGATGATCACCCACAGCAGCCAGTTCTCCACGTATTTACGCGTCATCAATACCATCGCGGCAATCGACAGCACCATCATGCAGGAATCCCAGAATGGGAAAGCATCGGGTTCCAGCGTCGGCATCGCCACCTGTAGCCCGAGCATTTGCATCAGGTTGACGGCGATGCGGGTCAGGAAGGCAAATACCGGGTTAATAAACACCGTCATCAGGCCGATAGCCACTACGCAGCCTGCCAGCCAGGCCAGCGCTTTTGGCAGCGGCAGCCAGCGAATTTTCAGTTCCGCTTCGTTATCGCTGGTCTGCCTTGACCACGCGTACCAGCCGTAAACGTTCGCCGCGAAGAAAAACAGCTGCAGCAGCAGGCTGGCGTACAGCTGGATCTGGAAGAAGATGATCGCAAAAAGCGTTACGTTCACCAGGCCGAAGGCATAGTTGCTGATTTTTTCCAGGCTCGCCAGCCAGATGCACAGCAGGCCGGCGATGGTCCCCACCGCCTCAATCCACGACAGATCGTAGCCGCCGGCGCCGATCGGTATATGCACTAAAATATTCTGCGTACTGAAAAAATCCATTTTATCCCCTAAGCGTAACGCGACGCGGTAATGAGTTATCCCCGTAGTGTAGCCGCAAATTCCAGCATACGGTTAAGCGGAATTAATGCCCCGGCACGCAGTTTGGCGTCGACGTGAATTTCGTGTTCAATGCCGCCCTGCTCTAACCCTTGCGCTATCGCTTTCAGGCCGTTCATCGCCATCCACGGACAATGGGCGCAGCTGCGACAGGTTGCGCCCTCACCTGCCGTAGGCGCTTCCAGCAGCTCTTTTTCCGGTACCGCCTGCTGCATTTTATAGAAGATCCCGCGATCGGTGGCCACGATAAGCTGGCGCTGCGGCAGGCTTTTCGCCGCGGCAATTAATTGGCTGGTTGATCCTACCGCATCCGCCATGTCGACAATCGCCTGCGGTGATTCCGGATGCACCAGGATCGCCGCATCGGGGTAGAGCCCCTTCATGCGCGCCAGCGCCTGGGTTTTGAATTCATCATGGACGATGCAGGCGCCCTGCCAGCACAACACGTCGGCCCCGGTCTGGCGCTGTACATAGCGACCAAGATGGCGGTCCGGCGCCCAAAGTATCTTTTGTCCGAGGCTATCGAGATGTTCAATCAACTCCACCGCGATGCTGGAGGTCACCACCCAGTCGGCGCGCGCTTTTACCGCCGCTGACGTATTGGCATAGACCACCACGGTGCGATCCGGGTGAGCATCGCAAAACGCATTAAAGTCATCAATGGGACAGCCGAGATCCAGCGAGCACTCCGCATTCAGCGTCGGCATAAGGATGGTCTTTTCCGGACTAAGAATTTTGGCCGTTTCGCCCATAAAACGCACTCCGGCAACCAGCAGCGTGGAGGCCGGGTGACGCGCGCCAAAACGCGCCATTTCCAGCGAGTCGGCAATACAGCCGCCGGTCTCTTCGGCCAGTTGCTGAATTTCAGGATCGGTGTAGTAATGCGCCACCATCACGGCGTCGCGTTCACGCAGCAGGCGTTTAATTTTCTCGCGGTAAAACGCTTTTTCGTCACGGTTCAACGGTTGTGGTTTTGGCGGGAAAGGATAAATCGCCGTTTCAGGATCAAACATTACGCTCATCATGCAATCTCGTTTTACTGGCTTAACTTTGAAACCGTAAATATCGCTATGTATCGCCTTAATACGGTTTCTGTGTTTTATATGCTAAACAAGATAGCCGATCGCAAGCGAAATGTCGTGATGAATTTTGTATTCCCCGGGGACGATGCTGCGCATCTTCCCGGGCTACCGGTTCGTGCCTTATTGAGCCACGGCAAGCGTAGTGCGAACATGGAGTCGATTGTAGAGAATGACGCATAGCAAAAAGGCGCCTTTAGGGCGCCTTTTTACATTGGTGGGTCGTGCAGGATGACTCGGCTTCGCCTCGCCCTACGGGCCGTTGCTGACGCAACGTTATCCTTCACGTTCAACATCAAAGTTCAATGTTGAATGGTGGGTCGTGCAGGATTCGAACCTGCGACCAATTGATTAAAAGTCAACTGCTCTACCAACTGAGCTAACGACCCCTTGCGGGACTTTACTGCTGTAATCATTCAGGATGGTGGGTCGTGCAGGATGACTCGGCTTTGCCTCGCCCTACGGGCCGTTGCTATCGCAACGTTATCCTTCACGTTCTACCAGAAACCACCGTTAAAGATTGGTGGGTCGTGCAGGATTCGAACCTGCGACCAATTGATTAAAAGTCAACTGCTCTACCAACTGAGCTAACGACCCTAAGGGTGTTACCTGAAAGATTTTGTACTCGGCACCATCATTTTAGATGGTGGGTCGTGCAGGATTCGAACCTGCGACCAATTGATTAAAAGTCAACTGCTCTACCAACTGAGCTAACGACCCGAGTGGTGGGTGATGACGGGATCGAACCGCCGACCCCCTCCTTGTAAGGGAGGTGCTCTCCCAGCTGAGCTAATCACCCGAAACTGCGCTGGATACTACCGATACTGCTTCCACCAGAACGATTGGTGGGTCGTGCAGGATGACTCGCTTCGCTCGCCCTACGGGCCGTTGCTGAAACAACGTTATCCTTCACGTTTAACACCGAAGTTCGATGCTAAAGATGGTGGGTCGTGCAGGATTCGAACCTGCGACCAATTGATTAAAAGTCAACTGCTCTACCAACTGAGCTAACGACCCGGTGGTGGGTGATGACGGGATCGAACCGCCGACCCCCTCCTTGTAAGGGAGGTGCTCTCCCAGCTGAGCTAATCACCCGATACTGCGCTGGATACTTCTACTAAGTGGTGGGTCGTGCAGGATTCGAACCTGCGACCAATTGATTAAAAGTCAACTGCTCTACCAACTGAGCTAACGACCCACTCTGGCGTCGCTTTGGGCTTGTTCGATATCCCTTGGCAACGGCGGCATATATTACTGATTTCAGATTTCAGCGCAACTAAAATTTCGATAAAGATCACTTAACTGCTTGGGATTCGCGCGACAAGACCAGAAATAACGCGATTTCTGGTCATGCCATAATCAACCCAGGGCGTTAAGACGTTTTTGCGCTTGTTTCGCACCATCGGTGCCAGGGAATTTGCTGACCACCTGCTGGTAAACCGCTTTCGCTTTCGCGGTGTCGCCTTTGTCCTGCATGATGACGCCGACTTTAAACATCGCATCCGGCGCTTTCGGGGATTTCGGATAGTTTTTCACCACCGAGGCAAAATAGTATGCCGCATCGTCTTTTTTCCCCTTATTGTAGTTCAACTGTCCGAGCCAGTAGTTGGCGTTCGGTTGATAAGTTGAATCCGGGTACTTCTTGACGAAGTTCTGAAACGCCACCATCGCGTCATCCTGGCGGGACGAATCTTTTACCAGCGCAATAGCCGCGTTGTAATCGGTGTTGGCATCCCCGGTCATCGCTGGCGCCCCAGAAGAGGCCACCGGCGCTGTACTGGCGGTAGCCGAACTCTGATCGCCGGAAGATGACTGAGCCTGCGCCTGCGCGCCTGCTGCCGCTGCTCCGCCACCGCTCGTCAGCCCGTCGATCTGTTGCAGAATCTGCTTCTGGCGTTCGACAATCTGATTGAGCTGATACTGATTTTCCTGAATCTGACCGCGCAGGGAATCAATATCGCTTTGGTTATCGGAGAGCTGTTGCTGGAGTTGGGTTAAAAGCTGGCTGTGAGCATTGGAAATACGCTCAAGTTGAGTGACGCGGTCTTCGACCGAGCCTGAGCCGACACTACTGATTGGCGCCTGAGCAAAAGCGGCCCAGGGGGCCGCTATGCCAACCAGTAACGACAGACTCAATAAATGATGTCTGAAGTTACTGCTCATGCAATTCTCTTAGTAAACCAGTACGGCGCGACGGTTTTTGGCATATGCCGCTTCGTCATGACCCAGTACTGCAGGTTTTTCTTTACCGTAAGAAACGATGGAAATCTGGTCAGCAGAAACACCTTTGCCCTGCAGATACATCTTAACGGCGTTAGCACGACGCTCACCCAGAGCGATGTTGTATTCCGGAGTACCGCGCTCATCCGCGTGACCTTCTACGGTCACTTTGTAGGACGGGTTGCTACGCAGGAAGTTAGCGTGCGCATCCAGCATTGCAGCGAAGTCAGAACGGATATCGTACTTGTCCAGATCGAAGTAAACGATGTTGTTCTGCTGCAGCTGCTGCATCTGCAGACGCGCTTGCTCTTCGGAAGACATGTTGCCGCCGTTACCGTTAGCGTCCATACCAGTGCCGGCACCCAGCATGCCTTCACCGCTCTGGTCGTTGCTGGCGTTCTTGTTGGAAGAACACGCCGCGATTGCCATAACCGGCAGAGCGATCATCAGCCCTTTCAGCACTTTGTTCAGTTGCATTTCTTTGATTCCTTTAATAATCAATTATTTATTATCACAGATACGGCGACCAGGCAGGGAATTTTACCTGTCCATCAGTTGCCGGAAGACGCGCTTTGAAACGCCCATCTGTAGAAACCAGATTCAGCACGGATCCCATCCCCTGAGAAGAGCTGTAGATTACCATAGTGCCGTTAGGTGCCAGACTTGGCGTTTCATCTAAAAACGTTGATGACAGAACCTGCACACCACCCGCTTCCAGATCTTGCTTAGCAATGTGTTGCTGACCGTTGGCCGAGCTTACCATTACCATAATTTTACCATCAGCGCTGACGTCAGCATCCTGGTTCTGCGAACCTTCCCAGGTAATACGCTGCGGCGTACCGCCGTTGATGTTGACTTTATACACCTGAGGACGGCCAGCCTGGTCGGAAGTAAATGCCAGGTTCTGGCTATCCGGGAACCAGCTCGGTTCGGTGTTATTGCTGCGACCGTTAGTCACCTGACGAATCTGGCCGGAGCCGAGGTCCATCACGTACAGGTTCAGGCTACCGGTTTTCGACAGTGCGAATGCCAGTTTGCTGCCATCCGGCGAGAAGGCCGGCGCGCCGTTGTGCTGCGGGAAGGAAGCAATCTGACGGACTGCGCCATTCGCCAGCGTCTGGACTACCAGCGCAGAACGGCCGCTTTCGAAGGTCACATAGGCCAGTTTAGAACCGTCCGGAGACCATGCCGGCGACATCAGCGGCTGCGATGAACGGTGAACCAGGAACTGGTTGTAGCCATCGTAGTCAGAAACGCGCAGCTCATACGGGAACTGGCCGCCGTTGGTGCGAACCACGTAAGCGATACGGGTACGGAAAGCGCCTTTAATCCCGGTCAGCTTTTCGAATACCGCGTCGCTGGCAGTATGTCCGGCATAACGCAGGTACTGCTTGGTCACTTTGAAAGAGCCTTGCGACAGGATGGTACCCGGCGCACCGCCGGTATCCACCAGCTGATAGGCAACCTGGTAAGAACCGTCAGGGTTTGGCGTCACCTGGCCTACGACCACGGCGTCAACGCCAAGCGCGGACCATGCCGCAGGCTGCACTTCCTGAGCGCTACCCGGCTGCTGAGGCAGGCGCGAGCGATCCAGCGGATTAAACTTACCGCTATTGCGCAGGTCAGCCGCTACCACGCCGCCAATATCTTCAGGCGCAGCGCCCGGGCCAGCCCACTGGAATGGCACCACACCGATGGGGCGCGCCGAGTCCACCCCTTGGGTGATCTCGATGCGTACTTCTGCGTGCAGCACCGCCGCCCACAGCATCAAAAAACCAAATGCTACTCGTAATGCCTGCTTCATCATATCTCCCTTATCCGGGCGGAAAGCCCACGATAATTTAGCAGAATGTTAACAAACCCAAATACACAAAACTACCAAAACCCTGTGACTACCATAGATTGTTTTTCCCCGCTTGCACGGGGAAAAACGATTACAGTTTAAAGTCTAGTGTGGCATTTTTTATTTTCTCATAAACAGCCTGACTTGGCGGTTTAGGAATACTCGCAGTACGTGCTGCCGTTAATGCCGCCTGACACAGCGCTGGGTCGCCTCCTTCAGAGGTGATATCCTTCAATGTACCGTCAGGCCTAAGATTGATATGCAACACGCAACGCTTGCCTTGATAGAGGCTGGCATCATACAGGCGGCTTTGAATAGCCATTTGTATTTGCTTTGCGTATGCGCTGATATCAGCGCCCGTAGCCCCACCGTTGGCGCCAGAGGCGCCGCTATCTTTCGATGGCTGGCCATTGCCTTTAGCTCCACCGCCGGTTTTCGGCGCATTCTTACCTGAGCTCAGGTCACCGAGCAGATCGTCAACACCGCTTGCTTCTTTAGCTGCAGCGGCTTTCTTGGCCGCGGCGGCCTTCGCGGCTGCGGCTTTGGCCGCTTTATCAGCCGCCGCTTTTTCTGCGGCGGCTGCTTTGGCGGCAGCGGCTTTTTCGGCAGCTGCGGCTTTTTCAGCAGCGGCCTTCTCGGCGGCTGCTTTTTCCGCGGCAGCTTTCTGGGCAGCGGCTTTTTCAGCGGCGGCCTTTTCTGCCGCAGCCTGTTTCGCCGCTTCCTGCTGAGCTTTCTTCTCGGCCTGCTGCTGCGCCTTCTTCTCTGCTTCCTGCTGAGCTTTTTTCGCCGCTTCCGCTTCGGCTTTCTTCTGCGCATCCGCGGCGGCTTTCGCCGCTTCGGCTTCCGCCTGCTTCTTGGCGTCGGCTGCCGCTTTGGCAGCCGCCTTAGCGGCAGCCGCTTCCGCGACTTTCGCCTGGGCATCGGCCTTCGCTTTGGCATCGGCGGCGGCTTTGGCGGCAGCTTCCTGCGCCTCTTTAGCCTGGGCATCCGCTTTCGCTTTTGCCGCGGCGGCAGCCTTGGCTGCGGCCTCTTCAGCCTGTTTCTGCTGTTCTTTCGCTTCTTTCGCCGCTTCCTGCGCCTGCAGACGTTCTTGTTCCATTTGCTTCAGGCGTTCCTGCTCGGCAGCCTGTTTTTCCCGCAGTTCCTCGGCCTGCTGCTGAGCCTGCTTTTCACGCTGTTCGGCCGCGCGACGCGCGCTGGACTGCTGTTGCTGCTGGCGGTTGTAGTTGTTGACTACCGCGCCAGGATCGACCATCACCGCATCAATGGACGAACCTCCGCCGCCGCCGGAAGTATCCAGATGCTCATCGAACGAACTCCAGATCAGTAGCGCAATCAGAATGATGTGCAGCACCACTGAAACTATGATCGCTCGTTTAAGCTTATCGTTTTGTTCGGTTGCCTTTGACACTATCGGTTCCCAAAAACTGTTCGCCTGTTGCCGCTTAAAAGCAGCGGCGGAATGCTATCGATATCCACCGCCGCTCGCTTCGCGGGCCGATTAAATAGGCTTGGTCATTAAGCCAACCGATTTAACCCCTGCGCTATGCAACAGGTTAAGCGCTTTAATAATTTCATCGTAAGGCACATCTTTCGCGCCGCCGATAAGGAACACCGTCTTCTCATTCGCTTCGAGTCGGCGCTTCGCTTCAGCAATGACCTGCTCCGGCGGCAGTTGGGACAACGTTTCCTGACCGACTTTCACGCTGTACTGCCCTACTCCGGAGACTTCAACGATAACCGGTGGTTCATCGTTGCTTTTCACCGCTTGCGACTCCGTGGCGTCCGGCAGATCGACTTCCACGCTCTGCGTAATGATCGGCGCTGTCGCCATGAAGATCAGCAACAGCACCAACAGGACATCCAGCAGCGGAACGATGTTAATCTCGGACTTCAGTTCGCGACGTCCGCGTCCACGTGCTCTGGCCATGGCTTACCCCTTATTGCTTTCGCTGCTGGTAAACGCCTGACGGTGCAGAATGGCGGTGAACTCTTCCATAAAGTTGTCGTAGTTCAGTTCAAGTTTGTTCACGCGCTGGTTCAAACGGTTGTAGGCCATAACCGCCGGGATGGCGGCGAAAAGACCGATTGCCGTGGCGATCAGCGCTTCCGCGATCCCCGGCGCAACCATCTGCAGCGTCGCCTGCTTCACCGCGCCGAGGGCGATAAAGGCGTGCATGATCCCCCAGACGGTACCGAACAGGCCGATATACGGGCTGATGGAACCCACGGTGCCAAGGAACGGAATATGCGTTTCCAGCGTTTCCAGTTCGCGGTTCATCGAGATACGCATCGCGCGCGACGCCCCTTCGACAATCGCTTCCGGCGCATGGCTGTTGGCGCGATGCAGACGCGCGAACTCTTTAAAGCCGCTGTAAAAAATCTGCTCGGAACCGGCGAGGCTATCGCGACGGCCCTGGCTCTCCTGGTACAGGCGAGACAGTTCAATGCCGGACCAGAACTTATCTTCAAACGCTTCGGCTTCGCGGCTGGCGGAATTGAGGATACGCGTTCTCTGAATAATAATAGCCCAGGAAGCGATAGAAAAACCAATCAAAATCAACATGATAAGTTTAACCAGAAGGCTCGCCTTCAGGAACAAATCAAGGATATTCATGTCAGTCACTGCTTAAACTCCGCGACAATAGACTTGGGAAGCGCACGAGGCTTCATTAAGAGTGGATCAACGCACACAATGAGAACTTCAGCTTCGTTCAAAACTGTATTCTCGGCGTTGACGATTCGCTGCGTGAAAACCAAAGAGGTGCCTCGCATCGAGGTAATTTCCGTCTGGATTTCGAGCATGTCGTCGAGTCTGGCGGGCGCAAAATACTCCAGCGTCATTTTGCGAACGACAAAGGCAACTCGTTCAGCCAACAGAACCTGCTGACTGAAGTGATGGTGGCGCAGCATCTCTGTGCGTGCTCTTTCATAAAAAGCGACGTAACTGGCGTGGTAAACCACACCACCGGCATCGGTATCTTCGTAGTAGACCCGGACCGGCCATCGAAACAGCGTTGTATTCACTTTACATCCCGGTAATGCAAAAAAAGAGTAGTGCTTTCAAACTTCGCTACTATACGCGCGGGAATCGTGGTTTGGAATGGGAGAAAGTAAACGGCGAGTAAATTTTTATGGGCTTATGCAAGCCCATGCGGTTAACAGACTTCTCTTATACTCTTATCTTTCAAAAGAAGAAAAAGATCAGGCCTGCAAAGAGAACAATATCAGCGATAAGCGGACAGAAAATCCCCTGCCAGTGCACGGCTTTCGGACGGAAGCCCACACCGTGAATGACGCCGGCGCACACCGCCCACATCAGCAAGAAACCATGCCAGATTTCAAGCCCACTGGTCTTCGCCGCAAAGCGCGACGGATCCCAGAAGATGCAGCCTGCCAGCAGCAGCGCCATTAATAAGGAAAGCGCCCTTAACGGGCGCTTGTCCATCATCGCGTAAAGGGTCGCGATAATTTTCATCAATGCTCTTCTTTACCTGCTTTGGTTGCTTCCACGTGCTCAAGCGCCAGCGCGGTAATCACCCCAAAGGCACAGGCAAGCAGCGTTCCCAAAATCCATGCGAAGTACCACATATATAGCTCCTTACCTTAGTACAGCGAGTGGGTGTTCTTTTCGATGTCTTCGCGGGTAATGCGGCCAAACATCTTCCAGTAACACCAGGTGGTGTAGCCGAGGATAATCGGCACAAACACGATAGCCACGTAGGTCATCACATTCAGCGTCAGCTGGCTGGAGGTGGCATCCCACATCGTCAGGCTCGCATTCAGCATCGTGCTGGACGGCATGATGAACGGGAACATCGCGATACCCGCGGTCAGGATGATGCAGGCCAGCGTCAGCGAGGAGAACAGGAACGCCATGGCGCCTTTATCTGCTTTTGTTGACGCGACGGTCAGCAGCGGCAGCACCACGCCCAGGGCAGGAATGGCCCACAGCGCTGGCATGTTGTTAAAGTTCACCATCCACGCGCCGGCTTCACGCGCCACTTCTTTGGTCAGCGGGTTAGACGGGCCGGTATGATCCAGCACCGATTTCACCACGTAGCCGTCGATGCCGTAGTAGACCCAAACGCCCGCCAGCGCGAAGCAGACCAGCGTCACCAGCGCCGCCACCGTGGAGACGGTACGGGTGCGCAGGTGCAGTTCGCCTACGGTACGCATCTGCAGGTAGGTCGCGCCCTGCGTCAGGATCATCGCCACACTGACGATACCGGCCAGCAGACCAAACGGGTTCAGTAGCTGGAAGAAGTTGCCGGTGTAGTACAGACGCAGATACTCATCGATATGGAACGGTACACCCTGCAGCAGGTTGCCGAAAGCCACGCCGATTACCAGCGGCGGCACAAAGCTCCCCACGAAGATGCCCCAGTCCCACATGTTACGCCAGCGGGTATCTTCAATCTTAGAACGGTAGTCAAAGCCCACCGGACGGAAGAATAAAGATGCCAGCACCAGAATCATCGCCACATAGAAGCCGGAGAACGCGGCGGCGTACACCATCGGCCAGGCAGCAAACAGCGCGCCGCCGGCGGTGATGAGCCACACCTGGTTTCCGTCCCAGTGCGGGGCGATGGAGTTGATCATGATTCGACGCTCGGTGTCATTACGACCGAGGAAACGGGTGAGCATGCCCACCCCCATGTCGAAACCGTCGGCGACGGCGAAGCCAATCAGCAGAACGCCGATCAGTAGCCACCAGATTAAACGCAATACTTCATAATCGATCATTTGACGACTCCTGTCTTAGCGTGCCGACTGAATAGCCGCGGAGGACTGTTCAAAGTGATAGCGACCCGTTTTCAGGCTGCTCGGTCCTTTGCGGGCAAACTTGAACATGAGGAACAGTTCAGCCACCAGGAACAGCGTATACAGACCGCAGATCAGCAACATCGAGAAGATCAGATCGCCCGCGGTCAGCGACGAGTTCGCCACCGCGGTTGGCAGCACTTCACCAATCGCCCACGGCTGACGGCCATACTCGGCAACAAACCAGCCCGCTTCAACGGCAATCCACGGCAGCGGCAGGCCGAAGAACGCGGCGCGCAGCAGCCATTTTTTCTCGCCAATACGGTTGCGAATCACGGTCCAGAAAGAGGCGCCGATAATCAACAGCATCAGTACGCCGCACGCCACCATGATACGGAAGGCGAAGTACAGCGGCGCTACGCTCGGAATAGAGTCTTTGGTCGCTTTGGCGATCTGCTCTTCCGTGGCGTCAGCGACGTTCGGGGTATAGCGCTTGAGCAGCAGACCATAACCGAGGTCTTTCTTAACGTTATTGAACTGATCGCGAACCGCCTGGTCAGTCGAACCGGCGCGCAGCTGTTCCAGCAGCGCATAGGCTTTCATCCCGTTACGAATACGCTCTTCATGCTGCGCCATCAGATCTTTCAGGCCGATAACCGGCTTATCCACCGAGCGGGTAGCGATGATACCCAGCGCGTATGGGATCTGGATGGAGAAGTGGTTGGTTTGCGCTTCCTGGTCGGGAATACCAAACAGGGTAAAGGCAGCCGGCGCCGGCTGGGTTTCCCATTCCGCTTCAATCGCCGCCAGTTTGGTTTTCTGCACGTCACCCATTTCGTAACCGGACTCATCGCCGAGGACGATAACGGAGAGGATAGCGGCCATACCAAAGCTTGCAGCAATCGCGAAGGAGCGTTTAGCAAAGGCGAAATCACGGCCTTTAAGCATGTACCAGGAGCTGATGGCAAGGATGAACATCGCGCCAGTCACATAGCCGGAAGCCACGGTGTGGACGAATTTAACCTGAGCAACCGGGTTCAGGACCAGCTCGGAGAAGCTGACCATCTCCATACGCATGGTTTCAAAGTTGAAATCCGATGCGATCGGGTTCTGCATCCAGCCGTTGGCCACCAGGATCCACAGCGCGGAGAGGTTAGACCCCAGAGCGACCAGCCAGGTCACCGCCATGTGCTGAACTTTACCCAGACGATCCCAACCGAAGAAGAACAGACCTACAAAGGTAGATTCGAGGAAGAAGGCCATCAGACCTTCAATGGCCAGCGGCGCACCGAAGATATCGCCCACATAGTGAGAGTAGTAAGACCAGTTAGTCCCGAACTGGAACTCCATGGTCAAACCGGTTGCGACACCCAGAGCGAAGTTGATACCAAACAACTTGCCCCAGAACTTGGTCATATCTTTATAAATCTGTTTGCCGGAAAGGACGTAGACCGTTTCCATGATGGCCAGCAGGAACGCCATACCGAGCGTTAGCGGCACAAAAAGGAAGTGGTACATCGCGGTCAAGGCAAACTGTAAGCGCGACAGTTCGACTATATCTAACATCATGACTCCTTGCTCATCGCATGAAGACTCCGAGAACGAACCCAATAATTCAGGTTCATACGCATGCCCCAATACAAAATTATTTGCTCCCTGGTACGTTACTGCTCATCTGGCGATGAAACAGTGCCCTCGCAAAGGTTACAAATACGTTAACGAAAAAACCAAATGATTCTCTAATATATTACGCCGCAATAACCTTACAATAAATAGGATTTTATTGTTCCAGCTTTACATTTTTCGACGGTGATCAATATATAGCGAAAATGCCCGGAATAGGCCAATTTGATTTGCGACAATTTAACGTTTTTTGGTGATTTTTTCCAAGGATTAAGCATTGATATAAATCAATTTTTTCTTCTTATGTTAATTATGTGGCGCAATAAAGAATAACGGTGAAATTGATGTTAAAAATGTGTTTAAAGTCTGCCGCTAGCGGTTACTAAAAAGGGGGAAATGAGAATTATAGGTAATATAATTTTAACTTTAACCAATTTAAGGCAAGAAATGATGCGATCCTAATAATGTTAGACCGGTCACACTATTTTTCCCAATCGAAATGCAAAAAAATAACGTCTGCGTTTTCCTGTTTATTTTCACATAAAATTAACCACCTCCCCTCCCCCGGACAAGCGGCGAGTGATTATTCCCAATAATATTCATCAAATCAATAGAATAGCGTTTTTTAACGTAAGAGAGCGCCTGCGGCTGACGACAAGGCAAAAAAAAGGCCACCTGACGGTGGCCAACCATGTCGAAATCGGACATTAGTCTGCTCCTGAGAGCAGTGAGGGTTTACTTGATGATAGCTTTCAGCGCTTCGCCGATATCCGCCAGGCTGCGAACGGTTTTCACACCGGCCGCTTCCAGCGCAGCAAATTTCTCATCAGCAGTACCTTTACCGCCAGCGATGATGGCGCCTGCGTGGCCCATACGCTTGCCTTTCGGCGCGGTAACGCCCGCGATGTAGCCGACAACCGGCTTAGTCACGTGCTCTTTAATGTAAGCTGCCGCTTCTTCTTCCGCGCTGCCGCCGATTTCACCGATCATGACGATCGCTTCGGTCTGCGGGTCTTCCTGGAACATTTTCAGGATATCGATGAAGTTGGAGCCCGGGATCGGGTCGCCGCCGATACCGACGCAGGTAGACTGGCCAAAGCCATAGTCGGTGGTCTGCTTAACCGCTTCATAGGTCAGGGTACCGGAACGAGAAACGATGCCCACTTTACCCGGCTTGTGGATGTGACCCGGCATGATGCCGATTTTGCATTCGCCCGGAGTGATAACGCCCGGGCAGTTCGGGCCGATCATGCGAACGCCAGCTTCGTCCAGCTTCACTTTCACGGTCAGCATATCCAGGGTCGGGATACCTTCAGTGATAGTGATAATCAGCTTAATGCCCGCGTCGATAGCTTCCAGAATGGAGTCTTTGCAGAACGGCGCCGGAACGTAGATGACGGTCGCAGTCGCGCCGGTGGCTTCTACGGCTTCACGGACGGTGTTAAATACCGGCAGGCCCAGGTGAGTGGTGCCGCCTTTACCTGGCGTTACGCCGCCAACCATCTGAGTGCCGTAAGCGATCGCTTGTTCAGAGTGGAATGTACCCTGGCTACCGGTAAAGCCCTGGCAGATAACCTTGGTGTCTTTATTAATTAAAACTGACATTATTTCCCCTCCACTGCGGCAACAACCTGCTGTGCTGCGTCCGTCAGACTTTTCGCTGCAATAATATTCAGGCCGCTGTCAGCCAGTTTTTTCGCGCCCAGTTCGGCGTTGTTACCTTCGAGACGTACAACAACCGGTACGTTAACACCCACTTCTTCAACCGCGCCGATGATGCCGTCTGCGATCAGGTCGCAACGAACGATACCGCCGAAGATGTTAACCAGAACCGCTTTAACGTTGTCGTCAGAGAGGATGATTTTGAACGCTTCGGTTACGCGCTCTTTGGTGGCGCCGCCGCCAACGTCGAGGAAGTTAGCCGGTTCGCCGCCGTGCAGCTTAACGATGTCCATGGTGCCCATCGCCAGGCCTGCGCCGTTAACCATGCAACCGATGTTGCCGTCGAGAGCAACGTAGTTCAGTTCCCACTGCGCCGCCTGAGCTTCGCGCGGATCTTCCTGAGACTGGTCGCGCATTTCACGCAGATCCGGCTGGCGGAACAGCGCGTTGCCGTCAGCGCCCAGTTTGCCGTCGAGGCAGATCAGGTCGCCCTGCTTGGTGATAACCAGCGGGTTGATTTCGATCAGCGCCAGATCGCGCTCCAGGAAGATGGTCGCCAGACCCATGAAGATCTTGGTGAACTGCTGAACCTGTTTGCCTTCCAGACCCAGTTTGAACGCCAGTTCACGACCCTGGTAAGGCATCGGGCCCGCCAGCGGATCGATAGCGATCTTGTGGATCAGGTGCGGGGTTTCTTCCGCCACTTTTTCGATTTCCACGCCGCCTTCGGTAGACGCCATGAACACCACGCGACGGGAGCTACGGTCAACAACCGCGCCCAGATACAGCTCTTTATCAATGTCGGTCGCCGCTTCAACCAGAATCTGGTTTACCGGCTGGCCGTTAGCATCTGTTTGGTAAGTCACCAGGCGTTTGCCCAGCCAATGCTCAGCAAAAGCGCGAATCTCTTCTTTGCTCTTAACTACTTTCACACCGCCCGCTTTACCGCGGCCACCAGCGTGAACCTGACATTTCACTACCCACGGACCCGCGCCGATTTTTGAAGCGGCTTCTTCTGCTTCACGCGGAGTAGTACAGGCATAACCCACCGGCGCCGGTAAGCCATAGCGGGCAAAAAGTTGTTTTGCCTGATATTCATGTAAGTTCATGTGTTCAGTCCATCCTTCAGGTAATAATTATCTTTAAACCTGTAGGCCTGATAAGACGCGCAAGCGTCGCCATCAGACATCTCATCAACGCCGGATGGCGGCGCGAACGCCTTATCCGGCCTACGGTAGGTAATACTCTTACTGACTACACGTCCAGCAGCAGACGAGTCGGATCTTCCAGCAGCTCTTTAATCGCTACCAGGAAGCCTACCGATTCACGTCCATCGATCAGACGGTGGTCGTAGGAGAGCGCCAGGTACATCATCGGCAGAATTTCTACCTTGCCATTCACCGCCATCGGACGGTCTTTAATGGCATGCATACCCAGGATGGCGCTCTGCGGTGGGTTGATGATCGGCGTGGACATCAGAGAACCGAATACGCCGCCGTTGGTAATGGTGAAGTTACCGCCGGTCAGGTCATCTACGGTCAGCTTGCCGTCACGGCCTTTCACTGCCAGCTCTTTAATATTCTTTTCGATATCCGCCATGCCCAGCAGGTCAACGTCACGCAGAACCGGAGTCACCAGGCCGCGCGGCGTAGAAACTGCCATGCTCACGTCGAAGTAGTTGTGATAAACCACGTCATCGCCATCGATGGAAGCGTTCACTTCCGGGTAGCGTTTCAGCGCTTCAACCACCGCTTTCACGTAGAAGGACATGAAGCCCAGACGGATACCGTGACGTTTTTCGAACGCTTCGCCGTACTGCTTACGCAGATCCATAATCGGCTTCATGTTGACTTCGTTGAACGTCGTCAGCATGGCGGTAGAGTTTTTCGCTTCCAGCAGACGCTCGGCAACGCGTTTGCGCAGACGGGTCATCGGTACGCGTTTTTCAGAGCGGTGGCCCAGTTGCGCAACCGGCGCCGCAGCAGCGGCTGGCGCTTTCGCTTCAGCTTTCGCCGGCGCGCTCGCCAGATGCTTCTCAACGTCTTCGCGGGTCAGACGGCCGCCAACGCCGGTGCCTTTAATCGCCGCCGCGTCGAGGCTGTGTTCAGCCAGCAGACGACGGATAGCCGGGCTAAGCGCGTCGTTGCTTTGCTCTTCCAGAGACGCTTGCTGACGCTGAGCCGGGGTGGACTCTTTAGTATCAGCTTTCGCATCAGCGGCTTTACCGGCGCTGTTGCCTTCACGCAGGCGGCCCAGAATCTGACGAGACAGCACGGTGGCGCCTTCGTCTTCCAGTACTGCATCCAGAATGCCGTCCGCTGATGCCGGTACTTCCAGTACCACTTTGTCAGTTTCGATTTCGACCAGAACTTCGTCGCGGACTACCGCGTCGCCCGGTTTTTTGTGCCAGGTGGCGACGGTTGCGTCAGCTACGGACTCAGGAAGGTCGGGAACCAGAATATCTACGCTACTCATTGTGTATCCTTTAATTAATCGACGTTCAGCGCGTCATTGACCAGATCTTGTTGCTGTTTCTGGTGAACGGACATATACCCTACCGCCGGAGAGGCGGAGGCCGGGCGGCCTGCATAACGCAGAGAGGCCCCAAATGGAACTACTTCACGAAGGTGGTGCTGGCTGCAGTACCATGCGCCCTGGTTGAGCGGCTCTTCCTGGCACCAGACAAAATCGTGGACGTGCGAATAAGCTTTCAGCGCTTCCTGCACCGCCTGATGCGGGAACGGATAGAGCTGTTCGATACGCACGATGGCGACATCTTTTTGCTCGTTTTTACGGCGCTGTTCCAGCAGGTCGTAGTAAACCTTACCAGAGCACAGTACGACGCGTTTCACGGCTTGCGGATCGAGCTCGTCGATTTCGCCGATAGCCGGCATAAAGGTGCCGTTCGCCAGTTCATCCATGCTGGAAACCGCCAGCGGGTGGCGCAGCAGAGATTTCGGCGACATCACCACCAGCGGACGGCGCATACCGCGCAGCGCCTGACGACGCAGCATGTGGTAAACCTGTGCCGGAGTGGACGGTACGCAAACCTGCATGTTCTGCTCAGCGCACAGCTGCAGATAGCGTTCCAGACGCGCGGAGGAGTGCTCCGGGCCCTGCCCTTCATAGCCGTGCGGCAGCAGCATCACCAGGCCGCACATCCGGCCCCATTTCTGCTCGCCGGAGCTGATGAACTGGTCAATAACGACCTGCGCACCGTTGGCGAAGTCGCCGAACTGCGCTTCCCAGATGGTCAGGGTGCGTGGTTCCGCGGTGGCGTAACCGTATTCGAACGCCAGCACCGCTTCTTCAGACAGCACGGAGTCCCAGACGCGGAACTGGCCCTGGCCGTTGTGTACGTTCTGCAGCGGCGTATAGGTAGAGCCGTTGCTCTGGTTATGGATAACCGCATGACGGTGGAAGAAGGTACCGCGACCGGAGTCTTCGCCGGACAGACGTACCGGAATCCCTTCGTCAACCAGGGTGGCGTACGCCAGGTTTTCCGCCGCGCCCCAGTCGAACGGCTTCTCACCGGCGGCCATCAGCTGGCGGTCGCCGTAGATTTTCGCTACGCGAGACTGCATCTCAACGGTTTCCGGCACCGTACTGATGCGTTTGGCCAGCTCTTGCAGGCGTTTTGGCTCAACTTTATCCGGGTAGCTCTCATCCCACTCATGGTTGAGGTACGGAGACCAGGTAAAGGAGTGCATGTTCATCGGACGCCACTCTTCTACCACGCAATCGCCGGCATCCAGCGCATCGCGGTAGAGGTTAACCTGTTCGGTAGCGTCTTCCAGCGTCGCGACTTTGTCCTGCTCCAGCTTGTCAGCGTAGATTTTGCGCGGAGTCGGATGCTTTTTGATTTTCTGGTACATCAGCGGCTGGGTTGCGCTCGGCTCGTCGGCTTCGTTGTGGCCGTGACGGCGGTAGCACACCAGGTCGATGAAGACATCGCGTTTGAAGGTATTACGGAAATCCAGCGCCAGACGGGTAACAAAAGCGACCGCTTCCGGGTCATCCGCGTTAACGTGGAAAATCGGTGCCTGAACCATCTTACCGATATCGGTGCAGTACGGCGTAGAACGCGCATCCAGCGGGTTGGACGTGGTGAAGCCAACCTGGTTGTTGATAACGATGCGCACGGTACCGCCCACTTCGTAACCACGCGCTTTGGACATGTTCAGGGTTTCCTGAACTACGCCCTGGCCGGCTACCGCGGCGTCGCCGTGGATGGTGATTGGCAGAACTTTGTTGCTGCTCGGCTCGTCCAGACGATCCAGACGGGCGCGTACGGAGCCGATAACCACCGGGCTGACGATTTCCAGGTGCGACGGGTTAAACGCCAGCGCCAGGTGAACCAGACCGCCTTCGGTTTCCATATCGGAAGAGAAGCCCATGTGGTACTTCACGTCGCCGGTGCCGAGGTGTTCTTTATGTTTGCCCGCGAATTCGTCAAACAGGTCCTGCGGTTTTTTACCCAGCACGTTGACCAGTACGTTCAGACGACCACGGTGCGCCATGCCCAGCACCACTTCACGGGTGCCGCTCTTACCGGCGTGACGGATGATCTCTTTGAGCATCGGGATTAACGCATCGCCGCCTTCCAGCGAGAAGCGTTTCGCGCCCGGGAATTTGGCGCCGAGGTAGCGCTCCAGGCCTTCCGCGGCGGTCAGTTCGCTCAGGAAGCGCTTTTTCTCTTCCGCGGTGAAGCTCGCTTTGCCTGCTACTGACTCAATGCGCTGCTGGATCCAGCGTTTTTCTTCAGTAGAGGTGATGTGCATGTATTCCGCGCCGATGGAGCCGCAGTAGGTTTGCTTAAGCGCCGCGATCAGGTCGCCCAGCTTCATCGTGTCTTTTCCGATGGCGAAAGAACCTACGTTATAGCTTTCCTGGAAATCGGCCTCGGTGAGATCGTGGTAAGCCGGATCGAGATCCGCCACTCTCTCTTGCTGCCACAGTCCCAGCGGATCGAGATTCGCCTGCTGGTGACCGCGGAAGCGGTATGCGTTGATGAGCTGCAGGACTTTAACCTGCTTCACATTGGTATCAGGGTCGGATATCGAAGAAGTGTAACGTGAGGCATCCTTCGCCAGTCGACGGAAATAATCACGTGTTTTCGAATGAAATTGATCCGGTTTAACTCCGGTGCCAGGTAACTGCTGGAACATCGAACGCCAGTTGGCGTCAACAGAGTCAGGATCGGTTAAGAAGTCTTCATAGAGCTGTTCTATCCAGCTCTGGTTCGAACCAGAGAGGTAAGAAGAGTCCAGCCAGGCTTTCATTGCGCCGTTCTGCATCGTGATCCCTTAAGCATTTTTATGCTTATTTCGCCGTAGAAACTACCACGCACACCGAGTGCACGTGCCGGGGTTCACTTGTTGCGGACGAGTTGTGGTTTCTATCCGCTAAGGAACCTTTAAAAACTGTCTAACTATCAGGGGCAGTTTTTAGAGGTTTCCTGCTATCTCTATTGCCTGATGGCGCTTCGCTTATCAGGCCTACGCATTACTGGTACATATTTGGCGGTTTTTAAAGATTTCCTGCTATCTGTCCCCCGGCGGCGCTAACGCTTGCCGGGGCTACTGCTTTGGTAGCCCGGATAAGCGCAAGCGCCATCCGGGACAGACCGTGTTGCTTACGCGCTGCGCTGCAACAGCATCGACTTAATATGGCCGATGGCGCGCGTTGGGTTCAATCCCTTAGGACAAACACTGACGCAGTTCATAATGCTGTGACAGCGGAATACGCTGAAAGCATCGCTCAGACCTTCCAGACGCTCGCTGGTTTCGGTATCGCGGCTGTCGATCAGGAAGCGATACGCGGCCAGAAGGCCTGCCGGGCCGATGAACTTGTCCGGGTTCCACCAGAACGACGGGCAAGAGGTCGAACAACATGCGCACAGAATACACTCGTACAGACCATCGAGTTTCTCGCGCTGCTCAGGCATCTGCAGATGCTCGCGAGCCGGAGGATTTTGCCCATTATTCAATAAGTAAGGCTTGATCTTCTCATATTGTGCGTAGAATTGCCCCATGTCTACCACCAAATCGCGGATAACCGGCAATCCAGGCAGCGGACGGATAACAATTTTCTTACCCGGCTGATTCAGCGCGGAGATCGGCGTGATGCACGCCAGACCATTTTTACCGTTCATGTTCAGACCATCGGAACCGCACACCCCTTCACGGCAGGAGCGGCGGAACGACAGCGACGGATCTTTTTCTTTCAGCTGGATAAGCGCATCCAGCAGCATCATGTCGCGACCTTCTTCCGCATCGAGGGTGTAATCCTGCATATGCGGAGCGTCGTCAACATCCGGGTTATAGCGATAAATTGAAAACTCGAGTTTCATATTCCTGTCTCCGCATTAATAAGTACGAATCTTCGGCGGGAATGCCGGACGCAGTTTCGGTTCCATGTTGACCGCTCGACGCGTCATGGATTCCGACTCTGGCAGATACAGGGAATGGCACAGCCAGTTTTCATCATCACGTTCCGGGAAGTCGAAGCGGCTATGCGCGCCGCGGCTTTCGGTACGGAAGTTAGCGGATACCGCCGTGGAATACGCGGTTTCCATCAGGTTATCCAGCTCCAGACACTCGACGCGCTGGGTATTGAACTCGCTGGAAGTGTCGTCCAGGCGCGCATTTTTCAGACGCTCACGGATCTCTTTCAGCTGTTCCAGACCTTTATGCATCGCGTCGCCTTCACGGAAGACCGAGAAGTTATGCTGCATACATTCCTGCAGCGCTTTGCGGATAGCGACCGGGTCTTCGCCGGAACGGGTGTTGTTCCAACGGTTGAGGCGGTCCAGGGAAGCTTCGACATCGGACTCGCTGGCAGCGCGCAGCGCGCCCTGCTCGGCGATGGATTCCTGCAGATGCAGACCCGCCGCGCGGCCGAAGACCACCAGGTCCAGCAGCGAGTTGCCGCCCAGACGGTTGGCGCCGTGTACCGATACGCAGGCGATTTCGCCAACGGCGAACAGGCCCGGGATCACCACATCTTCGCCCTTCTCGTTCACGGTCAGCGCCTGGCCAGTTACTTTGGTCGGAATACCGCCCATCATGTAGTGGCAGGTTGGGATAACCGGAATCGGTTCTTTAACCGGGTCAACGTGGGCAAAGGTACGAGACAGTTCAAGAATGCCCGGCAGACGGGATTCCAGCACTTCTTTACCCAGGTGATCCAGTTTCAGCTTAGCGTGCGGGCCCCACGGACCATCGCAGCCGCGGCCTTCGCGGATTTCGATCATGATGGAACGCGCCACCACGTCACGACCCGCCAGGTCTTTCGCGTTCGGCGCATAACGCTCCATGAAGCGCTCGCCGTGTTTGTTCAGCAGGTAACCGCCTTCGCCGCGGCAACCTTCGGTGACCAGCACCCCTGCCCCGGCGATACCGGTCGGGTGGAACTGCCACATTTCCATATCCTGCACCGGAACGCCCGCGCGCAGAGCCATACCGACGCCGTCGCCGGTGTTGATGTGGGCGTTGGTGGTGGATTGATAAATACGGCCTGCGCCGCCGGTCGCCAGCACGGTAGCGCGGGCTTTGAAGTACACCACTTCACCGGTTTCGATGCACAGTGCGGTACAACCAACCACCGCGCCGTCCTGGTTTTTCACCAGATCGAGGGCATACCATTCGGAGAAGATAGTGGTGTGGTTTTTCAGGTTCTGTTGATACAGGGTGTGCAGCAGCGCGTGACCGGTACGGTCGGCCGCCGCCGCGGTGCGTGCCGCCTGCTCGCCGCCGAAGTTTTTCGACTGGCCGCCAAACGGACGCTGATAAATACGGCCGTCATCAAGACGGGAGAACGGCAGGCCCATATGTTCCAGCTCAAGAATCGCTTCCGGGCCGGTCTTACACATATATTCGATGGCGTCCTGGTCGCCGATATAGTCCGACCCTTTTACGGTGTCGTACATGTGCCATTCCCAGTTATCTTCATGGGTATTACCGAGCGCGACGGTGATGCCACCCTGCGCGGAAACGGTATGGGAACGGGTAGGGAAAACTTTAGAGAGCAGCGCACAGGTCTGTCCGCTCTGGGAAATCTGCAGCGCCGCGCGCATACCTGCGCCGCCGGCACCAATTACAACTGCATCAAATTCTCTGACTGGCAATTTCATTACACACCCCACACCACAACAAATCCATAAAGAACGTAAGCCACCAGCGCCACAACGATAATCAGTTGCAGAACTAAGCGCACGGCCAGTGGTTTAACGTAGTCCGTCAACACCTGCCACATACCGATCCAGGCGTGAATCAGGATGGAAACGAGAGCCAGCAGGGTAAAGACTTTGGTGAACGCGGAGGAGAAGAATCCGGTCCAGATTTCCCAGGAGATCTCACCGGAGGTGGCGAAGAAGCCAACCATGTAGATGATGTAGAGGGTCAGAACGATGGCGGTAGCACGGACCAGAATAAAGTCATGTACGCCGTTGCGTCCCAGTGCTGAGGCGTTGCTTACCATACGAGGACTCCTGCGAGAAGTGAAAGCACGACAGTAATAACAAAAGAAATTTTGGCGGAGCGTGTCCCTGCTTCGAGGGTTTCTTCCAGATAGCCAAAGTCCATCAGCAGATGGCGGATACCGACAACGGCGTGGTAAGCCAGCGCGGTGAGGATGCCCCACATGATGAACTTCACGAAGAAGCTATTCATGATGGAAGCGGCCGTCAGGAAGCCCTCCGGAGAGGAAAGGCTGGTGCCCAGCAACCAAAGCAGAATACCGACCGCCACAAAAGTGATCACACCGGATACGCGATGGAGAATGGACGCTATCGCCGTGATTGGGAATCGAATCGTTTGTAGATCCAGATTGACAGGTCTTTGTTTTTTCACATTTCTTACCATGAATAACGCCCACATGCTGTTCTTATTGTTTCCTTCCTCCGGTCTGCTTGCGGGTCAGACAGCGTCCTTTCTATAACCAGAAGTCATGTTAAAACCCCTTTCCAGGAGTAAAAGCGTGACCAAACAACGCTGGGTGGCTCGGGATTGCAGGGTGTTCCGGAGACCTGGCGGCAGTATAGGCCGTTCACAAAATCATTACAATTAACCTACATATAGTTTGTCGGGTTTTGTCCGGAACAGTGATCAAGGTCACGATTACAACATTATTTTAAATTTTAATCACCTGATTTGACAAATATTAAACATTCTTGTTACAACCATTACTAGATTAATGCAATAATGCCCAAAAGTTATGGGGTCACTCTTTCACCTGAGAATAAGTTATGTAACAGTGTGATGGTATTGACCGATGTAATCAGGACAGTTATTAGTGGTATACAGGTTTTAATATTCGGGCTGCTAAAACGCTGATTTGCTGCCGTTTCACTCCCGGGCTGAAGACGTACCATCAAGCGCCTGCGCTCTGTACCCTGCAATTTTCGCGACACAGAGCTGTGAGCAACATAACAATCTGGTAACGTAGTCAGGTTCGGGCCGAATGCAAATCCACCACCCGGCAGTCTTAAGCAATAAAAGGCGCTAAGGAGACCATAAATGTCTGATGCTAAAGCAAAAATCACCCTGGGTGGTGACACTGCTATTGAACTTGATGTGCTAAAAGGCACGCTCGGTCAGGATGTTATTGATATTCGTAGTCTTGGTTCAAAAGGTGTCTTCACCTTCGACCCCGGTTTCACTTCAACAGCCTCGTGTGAATCTAAAATTACTTTTATCGACGGCGATGAGGGGATCCTGCTGCACCGCGGTTTCCCGATCGATCAGCTGGCTACCGAGTCAAATTATCTTGAAGTGTGCTACATCCTGTTGAACGGCGAAAAACCGACTCAACAGCAGTACGACGAATTCAAAACTACCGTTACCCGCCACACCATGATCCACGAACAGATTACCCGTCTGTTCCACGCGTTCCGCCGCGACTCTCACCCGATGGCGGTGATGTGCGGTATTACCGGCGCACTGGCGGCGTTCTATCACGACTCCCTGGACGTGAATAATCCGCGCCACCGGGAAATCGCCGCCTATCGTCTGCTGTCCAAAATGCCGACCATGGCAGCGATGTGTTACAAGTATTCTATCGGCCAGCCTTTCGTGTATCCGCGCAACGATCTCTCCTACGCGGGTAACTTCCTGAATATGATGTTCTCCACGCCGTGTGAAACCTACGAGGTTAACCCGGTGCTGGAACGCGCGATGGACCGTATCCTGATCCTGCACGCTGACCACGAACAGAACGCATCAACCTCTACCGTCCGTACCGCAGGCTCTTCCGGCGCTAACCCGTTCGCCTGTATCGCTGCGGGTATCGCCTCCCTGTGGGGACCGGCGCACGGCGGCGCCAACGAAGCCGCACTGAAAATGCTGGAAGAGATCAGCTCCGTTGAACACATTCCGGAATTCGTGCGCCGCGCGAAAGACAAGAATGACTCTTTCCGCCTGATGGGCTTCGGCCATCGCGTGTACAAGAACTACGATCCGCGCGCCACCGTTATGCGTGAAACCTGCCACGAAGTGCTGAAAGAGCTGGGCACCAAGGACGATCTGCTGGAAGTGGCGATGGAACTTGAGCATATCGCGCTCAACGACCCGTACTTCATCGAGAAGAAACTGTATCCGAACGTCGATTTCTACTCCGGCATCATCCTGAAAGCGATGGGTATTCCATCCTCGATGTTTACCGTCATCTTCGCGATGGCGCGCACCGTCGGCTGGATTGCCCACTGGAACGAAATGCACAGCGACGGTATGAAAATTGCCCGTCCGCGTCAGCTGTATACCGGCTACCAGAAGCGCGATTTCAAGTCCGATCTCAAGAAGTAATTTTAACCCTGTCGGGGTTAGCAATAAAAAAATCGGGGATCTTCCCCGATTTTTTTATTTAAACGTGCAAATAAATTTTAATCGCTCAACAACTGGCATTAGTGCTGGCAGCCGGGGCACCAGTAAAAGGGTCGCGATGACAGCATCGTTTTCTCAATGATGCTGCCGCAGCGTTCGCAGGCCTCACCCTCGCGATGAAAGACCTTAAAGCGGAACAGCGCGCCATGATGTTTGTTTTCATCCACCTGGCCGCGGGTACGGTAAGAAAGGCGCGGGATATCCAGCAGCGCGTGCGCCAGCGCATCGAGCTGCGTTTCATTGAGCTCGGCGGCTTTATGCTGCCCGGTCAGCCCCACCTGCCACAGGATCTCTACCCGCAAATAGTTACCAAGCCCGGCGAGAAACGCCTGGTCCAGCAACAGGCCGGAAAACTGGCGATTGCGAAATTTCGCCGATAACAGCCGCTCTCTGACCTGCCCGGCGGTTAACGTCATATCCAGCACATCCGGCCCGACCCGTTGTAAAAACGGATGATGGGCCAGCTGTTGCGCCGTCAATATCTCAATCTCCGAGGCGCTATAGAGCAAAATCGCCTTGCGTGCGGTCTGCAGTCTGACGCGCAGCACGCGGTTCGATTGCGGCTCAACGCCGGCATCCACCACGCGCCAGACGCCATATAGCTGGTTATGGCTATACAGCGTCAATCCGCCGGAGAAGTGGGTTAACAGGGCCTTGCCGCGGGTGGCGATATGGGTCACCCGCTGGCCAATCAACTGGCTTTGATAGGGTTGCAACTGTGGAAAGGCGAACCAGGCTTCGGTTAACGGTTCGCCTTTGATAGCCGCCTCCAGGTTATCCGCCGCACGGCGGATCTCCGGGCCTTCAGGCATAGTATCGTCCTTCTATTAGTGCGTGGCGCCGCCGCCAATTTTGACATCGTCATTCTGTTCAAGAGCGACGGCAATCGCCGTTTCCAGTGCCGCGCGTACCGTCGCGACCGACATACTCGGCTCGCCAGGGTGGGCCGCCGCCTGTTCAGGCAGATACGGAATATGGATAAAACCGCCCTTCTGCCCGCTTTTTCCCTGCAACTGATGCAGCAAACCATACATCACGTGATTGCAGACAAAAGTGCCCGCGGTTTGCGACACCGAGGCCGGGATCCCCTGCTGGCGCAGCGCGCTAACGATCGCTTTGATCGGTAGCGTGCTGAAGCAGGCCGCGGGGCCATCAACGACGATCGGCTCATCGATCGGCTGCTGCCCTTTATTGTCGGGGATCCGCGCATCATCGACGTTGATAGCCACACGTTCGACGGTAATATCGACACGGCCGCCGGCCTGCCCGACGGCAATCGTCAGCTGCGGTTGATAAGTCTCCAGCGCGGCCTTCAGCGCCGTCAGCGCCTCGCCGAACACGCAGGGTAACTGTTTAGCCACCACCTGCTGTCCGCGAATAATCGCGCCATCAAGCTGCTTAACCACTTCCCACGAAGGATTAACCGTTTCGCCGCCGAACGGCTCAAAACCGGTAATTAATACGCCAGCCATCATCCCTCCTTACAGGAACATCAGGAAATAGAGTAAGAATACGTTGACGATCAGCAGCAGGATACCGGTCGGCACCTGGGCTTTAATCACCGCGTTTTTATCCGGCAGTTCAAGCAGCGCCGCCGGTACGATATTAAAGTTCGCCGCCATCGGCGTCATCAGCGTACCGCAGTAGCCGGAAAACATACCAATCGCCGCCATTACCGCCGGATTGCCGCCATGCTGCAGGACTAAAATCGGAATGCCAACCCCGGCGGTCACGATCGGGAAAGCGGCAAAGGCGTTGCCCATCACCATCGTCAACACCGCCATGCCGATGGCGTACACGGCCACGGCGATAAAGCGGTTATCTACCGCCAGATAGTGCTCGGTCAGCCATGAAATGCTGGTTCCGACGCCCGCCGCGGTAAATAGCAGCCCCAGCACCGCGAGGATTTGCGGCAGGATAAAGGCCCAGCCGACGGAATCCAGCAAACGGCGCGCTTCCTGCATCGGCTGCGCCACCGTTTCATGGGTCATACGAATCGCCATCGCCAGGCCAATCAGCGTACCGACGGTCATCGAGAACAGGGTAATCAGCGTCGCGTGGTTGCCCGGCCCGAAGAGCGCCACCTGCCATGAAGGCAGATTGTTAAACAGCAGTACGCCAATGACGGTGACGACCGGGATCGCCAGCGCCGGATAGAAAAGTTTGTTGCCGAGGCGTTTCGCGCTGGCGGTTTTCTCTTCCTGGGTTCGCTGATGGTAGCTGCCGAGGCGCACACCGCCAAAGCCAGCGATCAGCGCCAGTACCACCACCACCCCGCCGACGGCGATATTCACCGTACGCTTATCGCCCACCAGTTGATACGTCCAGTCGCCGAGCAAGAACACCAGCCCGTACAGGCCCCAGAACAGGCCGGTTGTCAGGCGCCGCGGATTGCTTTTGTCGCGCCAGGACATGATAGCCACGACCAGCAGTACCGCGCCGGCCAGCCAATATAAATACGTTTGTTGGAAGTTCATGCCGCACCGCCTTTCGCCTGCCCGGCGTTAACCCGGTCCAGCTCGCGCTGGAGATGGCGATCGAGGCGCCACAGGCGCGCGGCGTGGATCAGGAAGGCGCAGATCGCCGTCGGGATCCCCCACAGGGCAATATGCAACGGCTCGGTCTGGATCCCGCCCGACTCCAGCATAAAGTTGTGCATGAAGATGATCGCGCCAAAGGCGACAAAAATATCTTCACCGAAGAACAGGCCAACGTTGTCGGTCGCCGCCGACATTGCGCGCAGCCGGTAGCGCACATTGCCCGGCAGCGGGCCAAAGCGCTTTTCCGCCGCCCCTTCCGCCATCGGCGCCAGCAGCGGGCGCACCATTTGCGGATGTCCGCCGAGGCTGGTCAAGCCCAGGGCGGCGGTGGCTTCGCGCACGAAAAGATAGACGATCAGCAGTCGTCCGGCAGTCGCGCTATGGATCTTCGCGATCCACGCCTGCGCCCGCTCTTTCAGACCATGGCGCTCCAGCAGCCCGATCACCGCCAGCGGCAACAGCAGAATAAACGGCAGATTACGGGTATTGAGGAAGCCCTCGCCCAGTTTCTCCAGAATAGTGGCTATTGGCATATGCGCCGCCACGCCGGTGACGATCCCGGAGATAATCACCACCAGCACCGGGTTAAAGCGTAATAGAAAACCGACCACAATCACGGCAATGCCGATCAGCGGCCAGAGGGATATCACCTCTTGCATAATAACGTCCTGTTGAGTTGTGAGTGTTGTTAGTTATTTGATTTAATTATTATTAATAATACTAAGGCGGACTATTAATCAATGTCCGCGCTGACGTCGATATTGCGCCCTGCGAAAGCAGCGCGCAAGCGTCGGGCGAAATCGAGCGCATGAGCGCCATCGCCATGCAGGCAGACCGTTTCCGCCTTCACATGCGCCCATTCGCCGCTCAGGCTGCGCACCCGGTTGTGCTGCACCATTTCCAGCGTTTGCGCCAACGCCTGTTCTTCGCTCTCAATCAGCGCGCCCGGCTGGCTGCGCGGCACCAGGCTACCGTCAGCGAGATAACCGCGATCGGCGAAGACTTCCTGGCGCGTCGTCAGCTGATAGCGCTGTCCGGCGCGGATAAGCTCGCTCCCCGCCAGCCCGACCAGTACCAGCCCGGCGTCGGCATCGCGCACCGCGCGAGCGATGGCATCGGCCAGCGGTGGCTCTTTCGCCGCCTGGTTGTACAACATGCCGTGCGGTTTGACGTGCCGCAGCTCGCCGCCCTGGGCATGTACAATCGCCGCCAGCGCGCCAATTTGGTACAGCACCTGGGCGTAGACCGTCTCTGGCGGTAACTGCATCGCGGTGCGGCCGAAATTTTCCCGGTCCGGGAAGCTTGGGTGCGCGCCAATAGCAACGCCGTTTTTCAGCGCCTCGCGCACGCACTGCTGCATGAGCAGCGCATCACCGGCGTGAAAGCCGCAGGCGATATTGGCGGAAGAGACCAGCTGCAGCAGCGCGCTATCGCTGGCGCAGCCTTCGCCGAGGTCGGCATTTAAATCAATTTTCATCGCTTAATCTCCAGGCCAGTTGTTCAAGGTAACGCTGCTGGTCGGCGCGCGCTTTCAGCGCTTCTTCCAGCGAACAGGGGACGAAATGGATCGGCTGACCCAGCGGAATTTGCGCCAGTTGGTACATATCGGCTTCAATAATGCAGGCTATACGCGGATAGCCGCCGGTGGTCTGCGCATCGTTCATCAACACAATCGGCTGGCCGTTATGCGGCACCTGTACCACCCCGGGCAGCAGGCCATGGGAGAGCATTTCCCGGTCGGTTGTGCGTTTGAGCGGCTGGCCCTGCAGGCGGTAGCCCATACGGTTGCTCTGCGGGCTAAGGCGCCACGGCGAACGCCAGAAAGACTCCTGCGACACGCTGTCGAATTCGTGATACTCCGGCCCCGGCAGCGCGCGAATGATATTACCGGTCGGTAGCTGTTTAACGCCGCGCGAGGCGCTAAAGCGGCGGGAGGATTTCCCAATCTTCAATTGATCGCCATCCTGCAACCGGCGCCCTTCGATTCCGCCGATACCGACTTTCAGATCGGTAGAGCGGGAACCTAAAACTTCAGGCACGTCGATACCGCCCGCCACCGCCAGGTAGCTGCGGATCCCATGCTGCGGAGTTTTCAACACCAGCCGCTGCCCGGCCTTCGCTTCCATTCGCCAGCCCAACCAGACCGGCGCGCCGTCGAGCGTCGCTTCACAGGCGGCTCCGGTCAACGCGAACCAGCAATGGCGGGTAAACTGTACATCGACCTGACCCAGCGTAATTTCCAGCGCCGCCGTCTCCGGCGCATTGCCCACCAGCAGATTGGCAATAGTCATTGCCGGTTTATCCAGCGCGCCGCAGCGGCTAATTCCCCACTGGCGCTGGCCTTCCCGGCCGCCATCCTGGACCGAGGTGTACATGCCGGCGCGGATAAATTTCAACATACCCCCTCCTTCTGCGGCACAAAGCGCACGCGATCGCCAGAACGCAGCAGCACCGGCTCTTCACGTTTTGGATCGAATAATGCCAGCGGCGTGCGACCCAGCAGCTGCCAGCCGCCCGGCGTCGCCAGCGGATAAATACCGGTTTGCGATCCGCCGATACCTACCGATCCCGCCGGTACCAGTACGCGCGGCTCGGCGCGACGCGGCATCGCCAGCTGCTCCGGCAGGCCGCCAAAGTACGGAAACCCCGGCTGGAAACCCAGAAACCACACCATGTACTCCACCGAAGAGTGCAGCTCCACCACCTGCTTTTCGCTCAACCCGCTATGGCGCGCGACGTCGCCAAGGTCTGGCCCCGCCTCGCCGCCGTAGATAACCGGGATACTTATCTCACGGGATTCCGGCTCCAGCGCATCGCTCTCTTCCCACCAGCGCTGCAGCTTGTCAATCGCCTCCCACGCCATCTCCTGCGGACGACGCAGCACAACGGTGATGTTGTTCATCCCCGGGATCACTTCAACCACCTCTTCGCGATCGGTCAACCGCTGCGTCAGGCCCCAGATACGTTTTTGGCTCTCCAGGGTCACCGGAGGCTCAAGCTCCAGGACCACCGCCGTTTCACCTAATAGATAACAACGCGCTCGCTGCACTTTTTTCTCTCTCATCAGGCCGGGTTAGGGATATCAATAAAGGTGACGTCCAGGTCGGTATTTTCCGTCAGCCACTCGCTCAGGGCGCGAATACCGCCGCGCTCGGTGGCATGATGGCCGGCGGCATAAAAATGCAACCCCTGCTCACGGGCGGAATGAATCGTCTGCTCAGACACTTCGCCGGTAATAAAGGCATCGACGCCAAAGCGGGCCGCGCTATCGATAAAGCTCTGGCCGCCGCCGGTACACCAGGCGACGCGGGTAACTTTGTCCGGCCCGGTATCGCCGCACCACAGCGGTTTACGCCCTAATCGCGCTTCAATCCACGATGCCAGTTCCAGCCCGGATACCGGCATAGACAGCTCGCCCCACGGCACCAATGGCTCGATTTCCCCCATTACATTAATCCCCAGCAGCTGCGCCAGCTGGGCGTTATTGCCCAGTTCCGGATGCGCATCCAGCGGTAAATGCCAGCCATAAAGGTTGATATCGTTGGCCAGCAGCGTTTTCAGCCGATTGCGCTTCATGCCGCGGATCACCGGCGACTCGCCTTTCCAGAAGTAACCGTGATGCACAATCACCGCATCCGCCTGCAGACGAACGGCTTCATCAAGTAGCGCCTGGCTGGCGGTCACGCCGGTGACGATTTTCCGCACCGTCTCCCGCCCTTCCACCTGCAGGCCGTTCGGGGCGTAATCACTGATGGCCGCGCTATTCAGTTTTTCGTTAATTAATTGTTCCAGTTCGCTATTTTTCATTGCCGCTCCATCAGAAAATCAGTTTGCACAAACCTATAACATAACCACATCCGCCCGAGTCGTCGATAGCGACGCCAAAGGGTCCATTTCAGCCATTCGCGTAATCGCCCAAATTGCCTCTTCCCCTCACCGCGCATTAGTGTATATTTATGCACTTATAAAGCATATTAAATAACCAGAAAGCCATTTAGGCCATGAATAACACCAGACAAACGCTATTCATGCAGAAAGATCGACTTTCGTTTTACGGCCAGGAAATGAACGTTACATGAACAGACAAACTTCACAGCCACGGGCGATTTATTACGTCGTTGCGCTGCAAATTTGGGAATACTTCAGTTTTTACGGCATGCGGGCGCTGTTAATCCTGTACCTCACCAACCAGCTCAAGTACGACGATAACCACGCTTATACCCTTTTTAGCGCCTACTGCTCCCTGGTCTATGTCACCCCTATTCTCGGCGGCTTCCTCGCCGACAAACTGCTCGGCAACCGCATGGCGGTGATGCTCGGGGCGCTACTCATGGCTATCGGTCACCTGGTGCTCGGCGCCAGCGAAGTCGCTCCCACCTTCCTGTATCTGTCGCTGGCGATTATCGTTTGCGGTTACGGACTGTTTAAATCCAACGTTAGCTGCCTGCTTGGCGAACTGTACGAGCCGACCGATCCGCGCCGCGATGGCGGCTTCTCGCTGATGTACGCCGCGGGGAATATTGGTTCGATCATCGCGCCTATCGCCTGCGGCTACGTGCAGGAAGAGTACAGCTGGGCGATGGGCTTTGCGCTGGCGGCAGTCGGTATGATTGCCGGTCTGGTGATCTTCCTCTGCGGCGGTCGCCACTTCCGCCATACCACCGGCGTTAACCGCGAGGCGCTGTGCGCGCGGACCTTCCTCCTGCCGAACTGGGGATGGCTGCTGGTATTGCTGGTGGCGACGCCGCTGTTGATTACCGTGCTGTTCTGGCAGGAGTGGTCGGTGTATGCGCTGATCGTCGCGACGGTGATTGGCCTGGCGGTACTGGCGCGTATTTACCTGCGCGCGGAGAACGACAAACAGCGTAAAGAGCTGCGTCTGATTATCGTCCTCACCGGTTTTAGCCTGCTGTTCTGGGCCTTTGCCCAGCAGGGCGGCAGCTCCATCAGCCTGTATATCGACCGTTTCGTGAACCGCCACGTCATGAGCTATGAAGTACCAACCGCGATGTTCCAGTCGGTTAACGCCTTCGCGGTAATGCTCTGCGGTATGGTGCTGGCATGGCTGGTCAAAGAGAACATCAAGGGCAACCGCACCGTGCGTATCTGGGGGAAATTCGCCCTCGGTCTGGGGCTAATGAGCGCCGGGTTCTGCATTCTGACCTTAAGCGCCCGCTGGTCGGCCGCGTATGGCCACTCCTCCATGCCGCTAATGGTACTGGGGCTGGCGGTGATGGGTTTCGCCGAACTGTTTATCGATCCGGTAGCGATGTCGCAAATCACCCGGATCGAAATCCCCGGCGTCACCGGAGTGCTGACCGGTATCTATATGCTGCTTTCCGGGGCGATCGCCAACTATCTGGCCGGCGTCATCGCCGACCAGACGTCGCAGGCGTCGTTTGATGCCGCCGGCGCGGTTAACTATTCGATTGAAGCCTATATCGACGTCTTCAGCCAGATCACCTGGGGCGCGCTGGCCTGCGTCGGCCTGGTGCTGGTCATCTGGCTGTATCACTCCGTGAAGGTCAAAACCCGCCAACTGGCGGTAGAATAAAAACTATCTGGCGGCTTCCCAGGCCGCCAGCGTCTCCAGCCGCGCCTGCTTATGGTCAACCAGCGGGCGCGGATACTTCAGCGCTACCCCCTGTTTATCCGCCCACAGCCACGGCTGATGCAGCGCTTTCTCTGGTACTTCCGCCAGTTCCGGCAGCCAGCGGCGAATAAACTCGCCCTGCTTATCAAATTTCTCCCCCTGGGTCGTCGGATTGAAAATACGAAAGTAAGGGGCTGCGTCGGTACCGGTCGAGGCCGCCCACTGCCAGCCGCCGTTGTTGGCCGCCAAATCGCCGTCGATCAGTTGGCTCATGAAATAGCGCTCGCCTTGCCGCCAGTCGAGGCGCAGGTCTTTCGCCAGGAAGCTGGCGACAATCATCCGCAGGCGGTTGTGCATCCAGCCGGTGGCGTTAAGCTGCCGCATGGCGGCATCGACGATGGGGAAACCGGTTTGCCCCTGTTGCCAGGCCCGCAGTTCATCCTCATTGCTGCGCCAGGCGACCTTGTCGGTCCAGGCGACAAAGGGCCGGCCTTTACACAGTTTCGGGTAGTAAACCATCAGATGACGATAGAACTCGCGCCAGATAAGCTCGTTCAGCCAGCTTGCGCCCGCTTCGCCATCCAGCGCGCCGGGCTGCTCCCGTAGCAAGCGATGCAGGCACTGGCGCGGCGACAGTACGCCTACCGCGAGACACGGCGATAGCCTGCTGGTTCCTTCTATTGCCGGGAAATCGCGCTGCTGATCGTAATCCGCCGCCGGCTGCTGGCAAAACGCGCGCAATCGAGCGAGCGCTGTTTTTTCATCCGCCGCGAACAGATCGGTGTCAAATGCCGTTTGCGGATAGTTGATTTCAGGCAGCGGCGGCGCCTGACGGGCGGCTGACGGGCGTGGTTTAGGCGCCGCCACGCACTCCGGCAGCCCTTCACGCAGGCGGCGGATAAAGGCATTTTTAAACGGCGTAAAGACTTTATACATCTCGCGGTTGCCGGTCATCACGCTGCCCGGCGGCAACAGCACGCTGTCGTCAAACCCCTGACAGGTAACTTCTGTCAGGCTTTTCTCAACACCGGCGTCGCGCCGGCGCTCATTAAACTCATACTGATAGTTATAAAATAGATGGCTCACCTGGTGCTGTTTACAGAAGCGCGTCAGCAGCTCGATGCTGGCGGCGAAATCGTCCGCTTCTTCTACCAGCAGCGGAATACCGCGTTCCGCTAATGCCGCGTGCAGGCTGCGTAAATGGCTGGCGATAAAGGCCGCCTGGCGCGGCGCCATATGATGCTGGCGCCACTGCTCTGGCGTGGCGATATACAGCGCCAGCACCTGCGCCTGCGGGTCTCGGCAGGCGGCGGCCAGCGCCAGATTATCGTGAAGGCGTAAATCCATGCGAAACCAGACCAGATGGGTGGCCATAAAACTCCTCACTCTCCGTAAGCAAAACTCATCACTCAGGCCGGCAAAATAGCGCGCTGCGGCAAAATAAGCACCTGCCAATTCTGCCACGGCGCGTGAAAGCTAAGTGTAGACAGCAGACGAAAAAAAACCGCCGGTCGTCAACCGGCGGTTTCTATATTCGTCGCAGCAGCGCGGATTAGTAGAAATCGTGCGCGGCTTTTTCCGCCTGCGCCATCCATACCGGCTGCTCACTGGTTTTCGCCCATACGCGATGCAGCCAGCTGTAGTAACGGGCACGATCTTTCCAGAACAGCATCACCGGCAGCGCAGCAACCCCGGCCACGACGGCGAAAGCGCGACGCATCAGGATAATGTGAGCAGGATAAGCTTTGTACAACGCCATAATTTCTCTCCCCTTTGTCAGGCCGGCAAGCAACGCCGGTAAATGTCACAATGTTTGTCTGCACAAATAGTACCGCGCTGGTTGTAATTTTACTACTCATCCGACCACTAAAAAGCACTTATTTATACTTAATTTACATTCATGGCGTAATTGAGTTACAAAAAAGTTAAATTAATACTAATCATTAGTTAAATTGTGCCTTTAGCCATTTTTATACTTTTTTTACACCGCCCGCGGCGATTTTTGCGAAATCTTTGCGCCGAAATTCCTACCCTCTCGGTATATCAATAAGAGACACACCCGGAGGTGGAAAGTGACTACAGGCATCATTGCCGGCGTAACGCTGGTGTTCCTGCTGCTGGCGTATCTGGTCTATGCCCTGATACATGCGGAGGCGTTCTGATGGCCGCGCAAGGGTTCTTACTTATCGCCAGCTTCCTGCTGGTACTGCTGGTGCTGGCGCGGCCACTCGGTTCGCTGCTGGCGAAAATGATCAACGACGTCCCGCTTCCAGGGCTTGCCGGCGTTGAGCGCGGTATCTGGCGGCTGGCGGGGATTCGCAGCCAGGAGATGGACTGGCGGCAGTACCTGATAGCCATTGTGCTGTTTAACGCTATTGGTCTCGCGGCGCTGATGGCGCTGCTAATGTGTCAGGGGTGGCTGCCGTTCAATCCGCAGCACTTCCCCAACCTGTCATGGGATTTAGCGTTGAATACCGCGGTAAGCTTCGTCAGCAACACTAACTGGCAGGCCTACGCCGGGGAAACCACCATGAGCTATCTCAGCCAGATGGCGGGCCTGGCGGTGCAAAACTTCCTGTCGGCCGCGACCGGTATTGCGGTGATCTTCGTACTGACCCGCGCCTGGGCGCGACAAAAAGTCAGCACCCTCGGCAACGCCTGGGTCGACCTGACCCGCATTACGCTATGGCTGCTACTGCCTGTCGCTCTGCTGATCGCGCTGTTCTTTGTGCAACAGGGCGTGCCGCAGAACCTGCAGGCTTATCAGCCATTCACCAGCCTGGAAGGGGTTCGCCAGTGGCTGCCGATGGGGCCAGTCGCCTCGCAGGAAGCAATCAAAATGCTCGGTACCAACGGCGGCGGTTTCTTTAATGCCAACTCATCGCATCCGTTTGAGAACCCGACGGCGTTAACCAACCTGGTGCAGATGCTGGCGATCTTCCTGATCCCGGCGGCGCTGTGTTTTGCCTTTGGCGAAGCGGTCGGCGATCGCCGTCAGGGGCGCGCCATCCTGTGGGCGATGGCGCTGATTTTCGTGGTCTGCGTGGCGGTGGTGATGTGGGCGGAAACCCGCGGAAATCCGCATCTGCTCAGCCTTGGCGCCGACAGCAGCCTGAATATGGAAGGGAAAGAGAGCCGCTTTGGCATTCTCGCCAGCAGCCTGTTTGCGGTAGTCACTACTGCGGCCTCCTGCGGCGCGGTCAACGCGATGCATGATTCCTTCACCGCGCTGGGCGGCATGGTGCCGATGTGGCTGATGCAGATTGGCGAGGTGGTCTTCGGCGGCGTGGGCTCCGGGCTGTACGGCATGCTGCTGTTCGTCATGCTGGCGGTATTTATCGCCGGGCTGATGATTGGCCGCACGCCGGAATATCTCGGCAAGAAAATCGACGTGCGCGAAATGAAAATGATCGCGCTGGCGATTCTGGTGACCCCGACGCTGGTACTGCTCGGCACCGCGCTGGCGATGATGACCGAAGCCGGACGCAGCGCCATGCTGAATCCTGGGCCGCACGGCTTTAGCGAAGTGTTGTACGCGGTCACCTCGGCGGCCAACAACAACGGCAGCGCCTTCGGCGGCTTAAGCGCCGGCACGACCTTCTGGAACCTGCTGCTGGCGTTCTGCATGCTGGTGGGCCGCTTCGGGGTGATCGTCCCGGTGATGGCGATTGCCGGGTCGCTGGTGAATAAGAAAATTCAGCCAGCCAGCTCCGGGACGCTCGCCACCCACGATGCGCTGTTTATCGGCCTGCTGATCGGCACCGTCCTGCTGGTCGGCGCCCTGACCTTTATCCCCGCACTGGCGCTCGGCCCGGTGGCGGAACACTTCTCTTTACTTTAAGCGATGCGGAGCAGCCTGTTATGAGTCGCAAACAATTAGCCCTGCTGGAGCCGACGCTGGTGCGTCAGGCGCTGCTGGATGCGGTGAAAAAACTCAGCCCCTCGGTGCAGTGGCGTAACCCGGTAATGTTTATCGTCTGGATCGGCAGCGTGCTGACCACCCTGCTGGCGATGGCCATGGCCGGGGGGTATCTCGCGGGTCACGCCGGTTTTACCGCCGCCGTCAGCCTGTGGCTATGGTTTACCGTACTGTTCGCCAACTTCGCCGAAGCCATGGCCGAAGGACGTAGCAAAGCGCAGGCCAATAGCCTGAAAGGAGTGAAGAAAACCGCTTTCGCCCGTAAGCTGCGCGCCCCCCAGCACGATGCCCCGATGGATCACGTCCCGGCGGAAGAGTTACGCAAAGGCGATATCGTGCTGGTGGAAGCCGGCGACATTATCCCCTGCGACGGCGAAGTGATCGAAGGCGGCGCTTCGGTAGATGAAAGCGCCATCACCGGGGAATCCGCGCCGGTGATCCGCGAGTCCGGCGGCGATTTCGCCTCGGTCACTGGCGGTACCCGGATCCTTTCTGACTGGCTGGTGATCCGCTGCAGCGTCAACCCTGGTGAAACCTTCCTCGACCGGATGATCGCCATGGTTGAAGGGGCGCAGCGCCGTAAAACGCCGAACGAAATCGCATTGACGATCCTGCTGATCGCCCTGACGCTGGTATTCCTGCTGGCTACCGCCACCATCTGGCCCTTCTCGGCGTGGAGCGGTAATGCGGTTAGCGTTACCGTGCTGGTGGCGCTGCTGGTGTGCCTGATCCCAACCACCATCGGCGGCCTGCTTTCCGCTATCGGCGTCGCCGGGATGAGCAGAATGCTCGGCGCCAACGTTATCGCCACCAGCGGTCGCGCGGTGGAAGCCGCCGGCGATGTCGACGTACTGTTGCTGGATAAAACCGGTACCATCACCCTCGGCAACCGTCAGGCCTCGGCATTCCTGCCGGCGCGCGGCGTCGAAGAGCGCGTGCTGGCCGATGCCGCCCAGCTGTCGTCGCTGGCGGATGAAACGCCGGAAGGCCGCAGCATCGTGGTGCTGGCGAAACAGCGCTTTAATCTGCGCGAACGCGACCTGCAGTCGCTGCACGCCACATTTGTCCCCTTTACCGCCCAGACCCGTATGAGCGGTATCAACATCGACCAACGTATGATCCGCAAAGGGTCGGTAGACGCGATTCGCCGCCATATCGAAGCTAACGGCGGCCACTTCCCGGCCGATGTCGATAAGCAGGTAGAAGAGGTCGCCCGCCAGGGGGCCACGCCGCTAGTCGTCGCGGAAGGCGAGCGCGTACTGGGGATTATTTCGCTTAAAGATATCGTCAAAGGCGGCATTAAAGAGCGTTTCGCCCAGCTGCGCAAAATGGGCATTAAAACGGTGATGATCACCGGTGATAACCGCCTGACCGCCGCCGCCATCGCCGCCGAAGCGGGGGTTGATGATTTTCTGGCCGAAGCGACGCCGGAAGCCAAGCTGGCGCTGATTCGCCAGTATCAGTCGGAAGGACGGCTGGTGGCGATGACCGGCGACGGCACCAACGACGCCCCGGCGCTGGCGCAGGCTGATGTAGCGGTCGCGATGAACTCCGGCACCCAGGCGGCGAAAGAGGCGGGCAATATGGTGGATCTCGACTCAAACCCGACCAAGCTGATTGAAGTGGTGCATATCGGTAAACAGATGCTGATGACCCGTGGGTCGTTAACTACATTCAGTATCGCCAACGACGTCGCCAAGTATTTCGCGATTATTCCGGCCGCCTTCGCCGCCGCCTATCCGCAGCTGGCGATGCTGAACGTGATGCATCTGCACTCGCCCTCTTCGGCGATCATGAGCGCGGTTATTTTCAACGCCCTGATTATCGTCTGCCTGATCCCTTTAGCGCTGAAGGGCGTGAGCTATCGTCCGCTGTCGGCATCGGCGATGCTGCGCCGCAACCTGTGGGTTTACGGCCTCGGCGGCCTGATTGTGCCTTTCGTTGGTATTAAAGCCATCGACCTGTTGCTGACCCTGACCGGTCTGGTGTGAGGAAACTACCATGTCATTGATTCGTCCGGCATTTGTGCTATTTATTCTGTTAACCCTGCTCACTGGCGGCCTGTATCCGTTGCTGACTACCGCCTTAGGGCAGTGGTGGTTCCCGCAGCAGGCTAACGGCTCGCTGATCCAGATCGACGGCGAAGTGCGCGGCTCCGCGCTGATCGGGCAGAACTTTACCGCAGCCGGTTATTTCCACGGCCGCCCTTCCGCGACGGCCGAGGTGGCGGATAATCCGCTGGCCTCTGGCGGCAGTAATCTGGCGGTCAGCAATCCGGCGCTGGATAAAGCGATTAGCGAACGGGTACAGGCGTTACGCGCCGCGAACCCGCAAGCGAACCCAACGGTGCCGGTCGAGTTGGTTACCGCATCGGCCAGCGGGCTGGATAACAACCTGACCCCTGCCGCGGCGCTGTGGCAGGTACCGCGCGTCGCTAAAGCGCGCAATCTCAGCGACGCGCAGGTGAAACAGCTAGTGGATCAGGCGACGCAAAAACCGTTGCTCAGTTTTCTCGGTCAACCTGTGGTAAATATACTGCAACTGAATATGGCGCTGGATGCCCTAAAGGATTAATCAATGAGTGACGAGCCGCTGCGTCCGGACCCTGACCGTCTGCTGCAACAAACCGCTGCGCCGCATCGCGGCAAGCTGAAGGTGTTTTTCGGCGCCTGCGCCGGGGTGGGCAAAACCTGGGCAATGCTGGCGGAAGCGCAGCGGCTGCGCGCTCAGGGGCTGGATATTCTGATCGGCGTGGCGGAAACCCACGGCCGCAAAGATACCGCCGCCATGCTGGAGGGGCTCAGCACCCTCCCGCAAAAACGCATTTCCCATCGCGGACGCTACGTCCATGAATTTGACCTTGATGCCGCGCTGGCCCGCCGTCCGGCGCTGATCCTGGTGGACGAACTGGCGCACAGCAACGCGCCGGGTTCGCGCCACCCGAAACGCTGGCAGGACGTCGAAGAGCTGCTCGAAGCCGGTATCGACGTCTTCACCACCGTCAACGTCCAGCATCTTGAAAGCCTCAATGACGTGGTCAGCGGTATTACCGGCGTGCAGGTGCGCGAGACCGTCCCCGACCCCTTCTTCGACGCCGCCGATGATGTAGTTCTGGTGGATTTACCGCCGGACGATCTGCGCCAGCGCCTGAATGAGGGCAAGGTGTACATTGGCGGCCAGGCCGAACGCGCCATCGAAAACTTCTTCCGCAAAGGTAATTTGATCGCCCTGCGCGAGCTGGCGCTGCGCCGTACCGCCGACCGGGTAGACGAACAAATGCGCGCCTGGCGCGACCGCCAGGGGCAGGAAAAAGTCTGGCACACCCGCGACGCCATTCTGCTGTGCATCGGCCACAACACCGGCAGCGAAAAACTGGTTCGCGCCGCCGCCCGGCTGGCGGCCAGGCTCGGCAGCGTCTGGCACGCGGTATACGTGGAAACCCCCTCGCTGCACCGTCTACCGGAGGCCAAACGGCGGGCGATCCTCGCGGCGCTGAAGCTGGCGCAAGAGTTAGGCGCCGAAACCGCCACCCTCTCCGATCCATCGGAAGAAAAAGCGGTACTGCATTACGCTCGCGAACATAACCTCGGCAAAATTGTGATTGGTCGCCAGGGGGAGCGACGCTGGTGGGAACGAGCCGGATTTGCCGACCGTCTGGCGCGCCGCGCCCCGGACCTCGATCTGGTGGTGATCGCGCTGGATGAAAAACCGGCTTCTCTGCCCGCCCGCGCGAACGACAACCGCACGGCGATCGATAAGTGGCGCCAGCAGTTGAAGGGCTGTCTGCTGGCCGTGGCGCTGTGCGCCATTATCACCGTGGTTGCCATGCAGTGGCTGATGGCCTTTGAGGCCGCCAACCTGGTGATGCTGTATCTACTGGGTGTGGTGATAATCGCTCTGCTGTATGGCCGCTGGCCATCGGTGCTGGCGACCTTTATCAACGTCATTAGCTTCGATCTCTTTTTTGTCGCTCCGCGCGGTACGCTGGCGGTTTCCGACGTCCAGTATCTGCTGACGTTCGGCGTGATGCTGACCGTTGGTCTGGTGATCGGCAATCTGACCGCCGGGATGCGTTACCAGGCGCGGGTGGCGCGTTATCGCGAGCGACGTACCCGGCATCTGTATGAAATGTCGAAAGCGCTGGCGGTCGGACGCAGCCGCGAAGATATCGCCGCCACCAGCGAACGCTTTATTACTTCCACTTTTCAGGCCCGCAGCCAACTACTGCTGCCGGATGAGAACGGGCAGCTGCAGCCGATGACCCAGCAATCCGGCGTTTTCTCGTGGGATGATGCGATTGCCCGCTGGAGTTTTGATAAAGGCCAGCCAGCCGGGGCCGGCACCGACACTCTCCCCGGCGTACCGTATCAAATTCTGCCGCTACAAAGCGCCGCCCGCACCTGGGGGCTGCTGCTGGTCGAACCGGAAAATCTGCGTCAGCTGATGATCCCGGAACAACAGCGACTGCTGGAAACCTTTACCCTGCTGGTGGCCAGCGCCCTTGAGCGCCTGACCCTGACCGCCAGCGAAGAGCAAGCGCGCTTGACCAGCGAACGCGAAAGCCTGCGCAACTCACTGCTGGCCGCCCTCTCTCACGATCTGCGGACGCCGCTGACGGTCCTGTTCGGCCAGGCGGAGATCCTCACTCTCGATCTGGCCAGTGAAGGTTCGAAGCACGCGCCGCAGGCCAACGAAATTCGCCAGCACGTGCTCAACACCACCCGGCTGGTGAATAATCTACTGGATATGGCGCGTATCCAGTCCGGCGGTTTTAATCTGCACAAAGAGTGGTTAACCCTCGAAGAGGTTGTTGGCAGCGCCCTGCGTATGCTGGAGCCTGGGCTTGGCGGCCAGCGCATCCAGCTGACGCTGCCGGACCCGCTGCTGCTGGTCCACGTTGACGGCCCGCTGTTTGAACGGGTGCTGATTAATCTGCTGGAGAACGCGCATAAATACGCCGGCGCGCAGGCGCAGATTGGCATTCACGCCGAAGCGGATAGGCAGCAGTTAATCATTGAAGTCTGGGATAATGGTCCGGGGATCCCGGCAGGCCAGGAACAGGCTATCTTTGATAAATTCGCCCGTGGTAATAAAGAGTCTGCTATCCCCGGCGTCGGCCTGGGGCTGGCCATTTGCCAGGCCATTGTCGAGGTGCACGACGGTAGCATTACCGCCAGCAACCGTCCGGAGGGCGGCGCCTGTTTCCGTGTTACACTGCCGCGAGAAGCGCCCCCAGAACTGGAAGAGTTAACCGAGGAATTGTGATTAACGTTTTAATCATCGAAGACGAACACGCTATCCGCCGCTTTCTGCGCACCGCGCTGGAAGCTGACGGCATGCGCGTATTTGAAGCCGAAACCCTGCAGCGCGGGCTAATCGAAGCCGCCACCCGCAAACCGGATTTAGCGATCCTCGATCTTGGCCTGCCAGACGGGGATGGTAATGATTTTATCCGCGAAGTCCGCCAGTGGAGCCAAATGCCGATTATCGTGCTGTCGGCGCGCAGCGAAGAGCATGACAAAATCGCCGCCCTTGACGCCGGCGCCGATGACTACCTCAGTAAACCGTTCGGCATCGGTGAACTGCAGGCGCGGCTACGCGTCGCGCTGCGCCGTCACGGCAGCGCGCAGGCCGATGAGCCGGTGGTGCGTTTTGCCGATATTAGCGTCGATATCCCCGCCCGCCGTATCGTGCGCGGCAGTGAAGAAATTCACCTGACGCCCATCGAGTTTCGCCTGCTGGCGGCGCTGCTGAACAATCCGGGCAAAGTGCTCACCCAGCGCCAGCTTCTGAATCAGGTATGGGGGCCTAACGCCGTCGAACACAGTCACTATTTGCGGATTTATATGGGGCACTTACGGCAAAAGCTGGAGGTTGACCCGGCGCGGCCGCAGCACCTGCTGACCGAAACCGGGATTGGCTATCGCTTTATGCCCTGAAATTCGCCTCTGCAGTACCAGAGAGTGGCGATTTTCAGCCCTTCAGAGAGCAGCAGGAAGCCTGACAGGATCGCTAAATTCCTGACGCCGGCGGCTTGAATCAGCCACAGACCCAGCGACAGCGAAGGCTGCATAAATACCAGCCTGAGCGGCGCCTGCCCCCAGGCCAACCACAGCGCATAGCGGCTCTGACGGAAAAATAGGATCATCGACAGCGGAATGCTGATAATCAGCAGAACATTCAGCGGGTACAGCCAGGCCGCCGCTGCGCCGTAAGTGTGCAGCAGCTGAAGATACGCCAGTAGATCGTCGTAGAAAGGAAGACGGCGGTGGGAAATATTCCACCATAAGAATTGCAGGACGAAAAAGAGATCCATCCACGCCCAGAACAAAAAAAGGGACTTCCGTTGTAATTTCATCGCATTCCTTGCGAAAAAAATCAGGCCCGCAGGGGGCCTGATGCTGATAGGACAATCAGGCGTTTTTCAGCACTTCGCTGACAATCTCTACCGCTTCTTTTTCAATTAGCTTGCGATGCTCTTCGCCAAGGAAGCTCTCGCAGTAGATTTTGTAGGCGTCCTCGGTGCCTGACGGACGGGCCGCAAACCAGCCGTTGTCGGTCATCACTTTCAGCCCGCCGATAGAAGCGCCGTTGCCCGGCGCCGCGGTCAGACGCGCGGTGATCGGATCGCCCGCCAGCGTATCGGCGCTCACCATTTCCGGCGAAAGCTTAGACAGCGCCGCTTTCTGCGCGGAAGTGGCGGAGGCCTGCAGACGGTTGTAGCTCGGGGCGCCAAAGCGTTGCGCCAGCTCGTTATAGTGCTCCTGCGGGTTCTTACCGGTGACCGCGGTGATTTCCGCCGCCAGCAGGCACATGATGATACCGTCTTTATCGGTGGACCACGGCGTGCCGTCGAAACGCAGGAACGATGCCCCGGCGCTCTCTTCACCACCGAAGCCGAAGCTGCCGTCGAACAGACCGTCAACAAACCACTTGAAGCCTACCGGCACTTCCACCAGCTTACGGCCCAGATCGTTAACCACGCGGTCAATCATCGCCGAAGAAACCAGCGTTTTACCAACCGCAACATCTTTGCCCCACTGTGGGCGATGCTGGAACAGGTAGTTGATAGCCACCGCCAGATAGTGGTTCGGGTTCATCAGCCCAGCCGGAGTCACGATACCGTGACGGTCGTAATCCGGATCGTTGGCGAAGGCCAGATCGAACTTATCGCGCAGCGCCAACAGACCCGCCATTGCACACTCGGAGGAGCAGTCCATACGGATCGCGCCATCTTTATCAAGGTGCATAAAGCGGAACGTCTGATCGACCTGATCGTTAACGATGGTCAGATCCAGCTTGTAGTGCTCGCCGATACGTTTCCAGTATTCGATACCCGAGCCGCCCAACGGATCGACGCCCAGTTTAAGGCCCGCTTTCTGGATAGCCGCCATATCGACGATATCCGCCAGCCCTTCAATAAACGGCTGCACCAGGTCCTGCTCTTTTACGTGGCCGGACGCCAGCGCGGCGTCGAGAGAGATACGCTTCACACCCTGCAGACCGGCGGCCAGCAGTTCATTAGCGCGGTTCTCCACTACTTTCGTCACGTTGGTATCAGCCGGGCCGCCGTTTGGCGGGTTGTATTTGATACCGCCATCTTCCGGCGGGTTGTGCGATGGCGTGATCACAATACCATCCGCCAGCGGGCCGCCTTTTTTGTTATGCACCAGAATCGCGTTGGAGACCGCCGGCGTCGGAGTGAAACCGTTGTTTTCCTGAACGATCACATCAACACCGTTCGCCGCCAGCACTTCCAGCACGGAAATGAATGCCGGTTCGGATAAAGCGTGGGTATCCTTACCCACGTAGCACGGGCCGGTGATGCCGTTTTTCGCGCGGTTTTCCGCAATCGCCTGCGCAATCGCCAGAATATGCTGCTCATTGAAATTGTGGCGCCCTGCGCTACCGCGATGGCCGGAGGTGCCGAACTTAACCGCATGCTCCGCATTACCCGCTTCCGGCTTCAGCACATAGTACTGAGCGGTCAGCTGGGCGACGTTAATCAAATCACTCTGTTGTGCCGGCTGACCCGCACGTTTATCGATTGCCATTGCCTGATCCTTCTGGTGCAAAGTTTAATTAACTAGATCGTGCCGCAAACCTTTTCAATCAGCTCCGCAGGGAACTGCATTGATTGCATGATATGTTCGATCATGCTGCATTTACGGCCGGTATTAGTATTGGTGATAACCCACCACGGCGTACCAGGAACCTGTTTCGGTTTGGTCTGATTACCGCTTTTCAGCAGCGTCCGTGAATCTTCGGCGAAGTATACGCGGGTGCGCCCGTGCAGAGATTCAGTGGCTTCTGAAAAAGCCTTACTGTCTAACGAGTAAAGCGTAGTCAATACCAGCATGAAGCGGTTAACCGCGCGCTTTTGTTCAGCGTATTCGTCAGATAACAGCAGTTCGCGCATGGCGCGGACTTTATCTTTAACCGGGTTGGCCGGCTTCGCTTCGACGACTGGCGCCGCCGCAGGAGCAGCCGCCGGCGCGGCTTTCGCCGCAGGCGCGCCAGATGCAGGTTGAGAAACGGCGGTAAATTTCAGCATGCGCCGTAAAATGTCGGATGCGCTCTCGCCGATATGCAGAGTGTGGCTGGCAATATAGCGGTAGAGCTCATCATCAACTTCGATTGTTTTCATCTTAATCCAGTGCGATTTCTTTGTTTCTGAATACAAGTCGTCGGGATTAACTATCCTTTGTCTTTCACACTACTGCGCAAAAGGCATCAGATAGAGGACAAATCCCAACCGCGAATAGCGTCAAACCAGGATGGCGGTAAAACTCAGAATGCTTCCGGGTCTTGCAGCCTAATGGCAGAATGTCCAACATAATACCCTAACCCGACGGAGCGAAAAAAAGAACTTTGCCATGAAATTAAATAGCCGAGCGCAATCTGCACAAAACCCGCACAATAAATCCCCAATCGTCCTGGTACACGGCCTGTTCGGCAGCCTGGACAACCTTGGGATCCTCGCCCGCGATCTGGTCGCCGACTACGATATATTGCAGGTCGATATGCGCAACCACGGCTTATCGCCGCGTTCGCCGGAGATGACCTACCGCGCGATGGCGCAGGATCTGTTGGATACTCTTGACGATCATCAGATAGAGAAAGCGACCTTTATCGGCCATTCAATGGGCGGCAAAGCGGTGATGGCGCTGACCGCGCTGGCGCCGGATCGCATCGCCGGGCTGGTGGCGATTGATATTGCGCCGGTGGCTTATCACGTCCGCCGTCATGATGAGATCTTCGCGGCGATTAACGCCGTCAGCGAATCCGCCGCCAGCACCCGCCAGCAGGCGGCGCAGGTGATGCGCGAGCATATAAATGAAGAAGGCGTCATTCAGTTTCTGCTGAAATCCTTTGTCGACGGCGCGTGGCGCTTCAACGTGCCGGCGCTGTGGGATCAATACCCGCATATTGTCGGCTGGGAAACGGTGCCAGCCTGGCCGCACCCGGCGCAATTTATTCCCGGCGGCAACTCCCCTTATGTTACCGATGAATACCGCGACGCGCTGCTGGCGCAGTTCCCGCAGGCCCGCGCTCACGTCATTGCCGGCGCCGGACACTGGGTGCATGCGGAAAAACCCGAGGCGGTTTTACGCGCAATTCGCCGTTATCTGAGCACAATTGAAGCCTGAGTGGCTAAAAAACGCCCGACCGCGCGGCATAATGCCCGCGGTCGTTGGCGCAGCGGTTCGCCTGATGTATTATGGCGCGCTATCTGCGCCGGCTATAGCCCGGCAGCTTGTTTCCCCGAAGTCACTCTGAATCATGGCAAAAGAACAAACGGACCGAACGACATTAGATTTGTTCGCAAATGAGCGTCGCCCGGGTAGACCGAAAACCAATCCGCTTTCGCGCGATGAACAACTGCGCATCAACAAACGCAATCAGCTCAAACGCGATAAAGTTCGCGGCTTGAAGCGCGTTGAGTTGAAGCTCAACGCCGATGCGGTCGACGCGCTTAATGAGCTGGCGGAAGCCCGCAACATGAGCCGCAGCGATCTTATCGAAGAGATGCTGATGCACCAACTGGCCTGCCTGCGTAACCAGGGCGAAGTCTGAAAAACGCAAAAAAATCGCTTTCATGTAGCAGAGTGTGCACCAGGACGTTATTGCTGTTTCCGCGCCCTTCCCTGTTCTGCTATGATTGCCGTTAACTGTAGGCATAATGCCACTACCACATCATTAAGTTTCAAGAGGTTATTTTACTCATGGCAATCATCGGCATCTTTTTTGGCAGCGACACCGGCAACACCGAAAATATTGCAAAAATGATCCAAAAGCAGCTCGGTAAAGACGTTGCTGAAGTTCACGACATTGCCAAGAGCAGCAAAGAAGATCTGGAAAGCCACGATATTCTGCTGCTCGGCATCCCAACCTGGTACTACGGCGAAGCGCAGTGCGACTGGGACGACTTCTTCCCGACGCTGGAAGAGATCGACTTCAACGGTAAGCTGGTAGCCGTGTTTGGCTGCGGCGACCAGGAAGATTACGCAGAATACTTCTGCGATGCGCTGGGCACCATTCGTGACATCATTGAACCACGCGGCGCAACCATCGTTGGCCACTGGCCGACCGCGGGCTACCACTTTGAAGCTTCTAAAGGCCTGGCAGACGACGATCACTTCGTAGGTCTGGCGATTGATGAAGACCGTCAGCCGGAACTGACCAACGAGCGCGTTGAGAAGTGGGTGAAGCAGATTTCCGAAGAGCTGCATCTGGAAGAAATCAAAAACGCCTAAGAATCAAACAGCGCAGCTATTAAGCTGCGCTGAATTAATAGATAAAAGCAATCAAACTAATAGCTACAAGTTTTTAACTTTTCATCACATATCTGTACAATGTCCTCTGATTCCACGAGGTCACGTGACACAGTTTGTAGCTGGTAATTCGTTTTTGACAGCTTACAAGGCGCGATGGTTGCAGTTTTCATTTCAGAGTTGCAGCTCTATAATGAGACGCATTACATCGGGTGATTCTCTGTATTGCTTCCCTTTGAAGGAAGCCGATCTTTAGCAACAGGACAGATTCCGCATGACTGACAACAATATCGCATTAAAGAAGGCTGGCCTGAAAGTCACACTTCCCCGACTGAAAATTCTGGAAGTGTTGCAGGAACCGGATAACCATCACGTCAGTGCGGAAGATTTATATAAACGCCTGATCGATATGGGTGAAGAGATTGGTCTGGCTACCGTTTACCGCGTGCTGAACCAGTTCGACGATGCAGGCATCGTGACTCGTCACAACTTCGAAGGCGGTAAATCCGTATTCGAGCTGACTCAGCAGCACCACCACGATCACCTGATTTGCCTCGATTGCGGCAAAGTGATCGAGTTCAGCGATGATTCTATCGAATCCCGCCAACGTGAAATTGCTGCGCAACACGGCATCCGCTTAACCAACCACAGCCTGTACCTGTACGGCCACTGTGCGGAAGGCGACTGCCGCGAAGATGAACATGCCCACGATGCGGTGAATAAATAATTTCCCGTCTCGTTTGTCGTAAAAAGCCAACCTCAAGGTTGGCTTTTTTATGGGCGAAATCCACCGGCATGCGTATTCTGTCAGTGCATAACGCCTTGTACGGAGAGTCAATATGGAGCTGCGCCAGCTACGCTATTTTGTCCGCATTGTGGAAACCGGCAGTATGGGCCGCGCCGCGCTCGATCTGAATATTGGCGTTTCTGCGCTCAGCCAGCAAATGGCGCGTCTGGAAAATGAACTCGCTATCCGCCTGCTGCAACGGACTTCGCGCGGCGTAATGCCCACCAGCGCCGGCCTCGCATTTTACTCGCAGGCGCAACTGGCGCTGCGTCATGCTGACGATGCTATTCTCGCCGCGCGCGAGGCGCGCCTTTCCGGTCACGTCAGCGTCGGTATGGCGCCGAGCACCGCTTCTGTACTGGGCGTACCTTTTATCAACGCCATGCGCGAAAGCTACGCCGATGTCCGCCTGCACCTGGTGGAGAGCCTCTCCGGCAATCTGGAACGGATGATCAACACCCGCCAGCTCGATTTAGCCATCGTTTTCCAGAAAGAGAAGATCCTGCGCTGGAGCGCCCGACCCATTCTTGAGGAACGTCTGTTCCTGATTGGCGCCCATGACGTGCTGGCGCCGCTGCCCGGCGATAGCATCTCCCCGAACCAACTGGCCGCCATCCCGCTGATTATGCCAAGCCAGGGGCATGGCCTGCGCGGCAGGCTGGACGCTATTTGCCAGGAGCACGCCATCAACGTTGACGTGGTGGCTGAAATCGATGGCCTGGCCCTGCTGATGCGCGCCGTTCGTGACGGGCTCGGCGCCACGCTGCAGCCGGGCGCAGCGATTTCTCATCTCGACAGCCAGGCGCTAAGAGTGATCGGCGTCGATAATCCGGTACTTAGCCGACCGAATTTTCTGGTCAGTCTTTCCGATGACGAACTCACCCCGGCAGGCCTTGCGGCACGGGTAATGCTGGCAAAAGTCATGCGCCAGCTAGTTGAATCCGGCAACTGGCCGGGCGCCAGTCTTTACACACACTAAACCCCCCTTTAGCTTTACGCCATAGCGCCTGCCGCCCCTGCACCTTACATTTCCATTACAAATTTAACAATTAGTCAAAGCGTAATGGAGCCGATAATGGTGGATGTACTGGTGATTGGCGGCGGCAACGCCGCGTTATGCGCCGCCTTAACCGCCCGGGAAGCAGGCGCATCCGTACTGCTGCTGGAAGCCGCGCCGCGGGAATGGCGGGGCGGTAACTCTCAGCACACGCGTAATCTGCGTTGTATGCACGATGCGCCGCAGGATGTCTTAGTCGACAGCTATCCGGAAGAAGAATACTGGCAGGATCTGCTGCGCGTTACCGACGGCAATACCAACGAAGCGCTGGCCCGTCTGGTGATCCGCACCTCGTCGCACTGTCGGGACTGGATGCGCCGCCATGGCGTTAACTTTCAACCGCCGTTATCCGGCGCCCTGCACGTCGCCCGCACTAACGCCTTTTTTATGGGCGGCGGCAAAGCCCTAGTCAATGCCTATTACCGCAGCGCCGAACAGATGGGCGTACAGATCCGCTATAACACCCCGGTACAGGCGCTTGAATTACGTGATGGCGAATTCGTCGCCGCGCTGGCAGGCACTGAGCGGATCGCCGCTAAAACCTGCGTGCTCGCCGCCGGCGGTTTTGAATCTAACCGCGAGTGGCTGCGCGAAGCCTGGGGGCAAAATGAGCGCGGCGAATGGCCTGCAGACAACTTTCTCATCCGCGGCACCCGTTTTAATCAGGGAGTGCTGCTCAAATTTATGATCGATGCCGGGGCCGATATCATCGGCGATCCTTCACAGTCGCACTGCGTCGCCATTGACGCCCGGGCGCCGCTCTATGACGGCGGCATCTGTACCCGCGTCGACTGCGTGTCGCTGGGGGTGGTGGTGAACCGCGATGCCGAGCGCTTTTATGATGAAGGGGAAGATTTCTGGCCCAAACGTTACGCCATCTGGGGCCGTCTGGTCGCCCACCAGCCGGGGCAAATCGGCTATTCGATCATCGACAGCAAAGCCGTTGGACAATTTATGCCGCCGGTATTTCCGGGCGCCCAGGCCAATACCATCGCAGAACTGGCGCGCCAATTGGGGCTGGACGGCGAACGTTTGTCACAGACCATCGCCAGCTACAATGCCGCCTGTACGCCAGGCCAGTTCGACCATACCCGTCTTGATAACTGCACCACCTCCGGCCTGACGCCGCCGAAGACCCACTGGGCGCGGCCTATCGATACGCCGCCTTATTATGGTTATGCCCTGCGTCCAGGGATCACCTTCACCTACCTCGGGCTGTACGTCAATCAACACGCCGCCGTCCACTTTGCCGGTAAGCCGAGCCGCAACCTGTTTGTCGCCGGCGAAATGATGGCCGGCAACGTACTGGGCAAAGGCTATACCGCCGGCGTAGGCATGTCGATTGGCACCACATTCGGCCGCATTGCCGGTCAGCAAGCCGTCCTGGCGGCACAGCAGGAGAAACATCATGAAGTCGCTTGAAAAGCTGATCATCGAAGCGCAAATCATCACCGAGCCGGAAGCGGAAGTCGAACGGGTGATGCAGGTCTGTAACGCCTGCCGCTATTGCGAAGGCTTTTGCGCCGTATTTCCGGCCATGACCCAGCGTCTGGAATTTGGCAAGGCGGATATTAACTATCTGGCGAACCTGTGCCACAACTGCGGCGCCTGCCTGCACGCCTGCCAGTATGCCCCGCCGCACGAGTTTGCGATTAATGTTCCCAAAGCGATGGCGGAAGTGCGGCTGGAAACCTATCAACATTACGCCCGGCCCGCCGCTTTCGGCAGTTTATATCGCCGTGCGGGGATCGCCACGGTGCTGGCGCTGGTCGCGGGTCTTGTCCTGTTTCTACTGTTGGCGATGGGGCTCAAAGGCTCTCTGTTGCACCCGCCGCTGGCCGGTGATTTCTACCAGATTTTCCCGCATAACCTGCTGGCGTGGATGTTCGGTTCGGTTTTCATTGCGGCCATCGGTTTACTGATGAGCGGGGTGATTCGTTTCTGGCGCGAGATCTCGCCGGGCCAACCGCAGGCTGGCGATCTCGCCAGGGCCTCACATGATGCGCTGACGTTGAAATATCTCGACGGCGGACACGGTAAAGGCTGTAACGAGGCCGATGACGCCTTCACCCTGATGCGCCGCCGTTTTCACCACTTCACTTTCTACGGTTTCATGCTCTGTTTCGCCGCCACGGTTGTGGCCACGGGCTATCACTATCTCGCCGGTTGGGAGGCGCCCTACCCGTTCTTTAGCGTACCGGTACTGCTGGGCACGCTCGGCGGCATCGGGCTGCTGGTAGGCCCTGCGGGTTTGCTATGGCTGAATCTGCGCCGCTCGCCGCTGCACGGCGACGCGCGACAAAAACCGATGGATCGCGCTTTTATCCTGCTGTTGCTACTGACCAGTTTTACCGGGCTCGCGCTACTGGCGGGTCGGGACACCTCGTGGATGGGCATTCTGCTCGCTATCCATCTCGGGGTGGTGATGGCGCTGTTTTTAACGCTGCCTTACGGAAAATTTGCCCACGGATTTTATCGCTGTGCGGCGTTACTCAAGTGGGCGATTGAGAAGCGGCGCGGAAAACAGGCGGCAGTCGCAGGCGACTAACCCGCTCCCTCTTACCTCTATAACAACAAGATAAAGACAATGGAGAGCAAACCCTATGACCCAACCAACCTCGCGCGCCGGTACCTTCGGCGCAATTCTCCGCGTAACCAGCGGTAATTTTCTCGAGCAATTCGACTTCTTTCTGTTTGGTTTCTACGCCACCTATATCGCCAGAACCTTCTTTCCGGCAGAGAGCGAGTTCGCGGCGTTGATGCTCACCTTTGCCGTGTTTGGCTCCGGCTTCCTGATGCGCCCCATCGGCGCGGTGGTATTAGGGGCTTATATTGACAGGATCGGTCGCCGCAAAGGGCTGATGGTCACCCTGGCGATTATGGGCTGTGGCACGTTACTGATTGCGCTGGTGCCGGGCTACCAAACCATCGGCGTGCTGGCGCCGGTGCTGGTCTTAATTGGCCGTTTGCTGCAAGGATTCTCGGCCGGGGTCGAGCTCGGCGGTGTGTCGGTCTACCTGTCGGAAATCGCCAAACCGGGGAAAAAAGGGTTCTATACCAGTTGGCAGTCCGCCAGCCAACAGGTGGCCATCGTCATGGCGGCGCTGATTGGCTACGCGCTGAACGAAACGCTGGGTCACGACGAGATTGCAGAATGGGGCTGGCGCATCCCCTTCTTTATCGGCTGCCTGATTATCCCGCTGATTTTCGTACTCCGGCGTTCGCTGCAGGAGACCGAAGCGTTTCTGCAGCGTAAGCATCGTCCCGATACGAAAGAGATACTGACCACTATTGTTAAAAACTGGCGCATCATCAGCGCGGGCACCTTACTGGTGGCGATGACCACCACCACCTTTTATTTTATTACCGTCTATACCCCAACCTACGGCAGAGCGGTACTGCATCTGAGCGCGCGCGACAGCTTGCTGGTCACGATGCTGGTCGGTATTTCTAACTTTATCTGGTTACCGATTGGCGGGGCGCTCTCAGACAAGATAGGCCGCCGCCCGGTGCTGATGGGAATTACCATCCTGGCGCTGTTGACCACCTGGCCGGTGATGCAATGGCTCACCGCCGCGCCGGATTTCACCCGCATGACGCTGGTGCTGCTGTGGTTCTCGTTCTTTTTCGGTATGTATAACGGCGCGATGGTGGCGGCGCTAACGGAAGTGATGCCCGTTTACGTCCGCACCGTGGGCTTTTCGCTGGCATTTAGCCTCGCCACCGCTATCTTTGGCGGGCTGACGCCGGCTATTTCCACCGCGCTGGTCGAAATCACCGGTGATAAAAGCGCGCCGGGCTGGTGGCTGATGTGCGCGGCGCTATGCGGATTCGCCGCCACCGCCATGCTGTTCATGCGTCTAAGCCGCGGCTATCAGCCGGCGGAAATACCGCGTTAAAATAGCCACGGGCGGAGTGTGCGCTCCGCCCGTTTTCGCTTAACCGTCTGCTTTACTTAGTGGTGTTATTACTGCGGATCTCCTGCCAGATTTTATCGCAGCGCGCTTTGACCGCCTGGTCATTACCGGTGCGCGTCGCCTGAATACAGGCCTGATAATCCAGCACTCTGACGCTTTCCTGCGTCGCAAACTGCTGATGCGGTTTCTCTTGTTTCAATACGTTCAGTACGCTCTGACAGGCTTCGATCTTGTCCGGATTACCTTCCGCCGTGTTGATACAGGCGCTATAGGCATCTTTCAATTTGGAATCTTCTTTCGGCGCTGGCGACTGCGCGCAGGCGACCAGACCCGATGCCATGATGGCGATGAGCAGCAGTTTTTTCATAGTTATTCTCCCGGAGGGGCGGCAGGCTCACGCCCGCCGCGCAGGCATCAGAAAATGGTGAACGGCGCGATAACCATAAACTTCACGTCACGCTCATCCTGGAAGATGTTGCCGTAACCGCCGCTCCAGCTTGGGATGTCGGAGTGGTTGTCGTATTGCGTGAAGTGCAGTTTGAACATCGTTCCTTTCGCGCGGCCTTCCTGCAGGGTGTAGATGGCATCCAGGCTGTAGGCGGATTCTTTCAGACGATAGTTAGGATCGTAGTAAGCATCCGGGGATGCCATTCTGCCTGGCTTCGCATCCCAGGCGTAAACATAGGACGCGCCAAACGCCCAGCCCGGCATATCCCAGTTCTTCATGTCGTACATCGCGCCGAAGAACACCGCTTTCTCGCCGTTGGCGTTAAAGTCAGAGCGGTTATCCCACCAGATATCGAGACGACCGTTAGAGGAGGCATAGGTTGGCGTCATACGCTGCAGGAAGTAGCCCTGCTGGCCATCGGCTTTCACCCAGGTCCCTTCCAGACGCAGATCCAGCACATCGGCCGCTTTATAGCCGAAAGTGATCGCCTGCAGCCACGCGGTGCCGTCGTAGATATCGTTGACGCCGCCGTTGCTGACTTTATCGCGGGTACCGTAGAACTGATAGCTGGTGCTCAACGGTGAACCCGCGATATCAAATTTGTAGCTGGCTTTAGCAAAGTACTGATCGATATAGCCCTGGGCCTGACCAAATGCGGCTTCCAGCACCAGATCGTTTTTAAAATCGTACTTCGCGCCAACAGAGTGCAGATAGTCAACTTTGGTTTTCTTATCGTTCTGGTAAAAATCATCCATCTCGATATGCCACGGCGCTTTATATTCGTTTGTCCACATATAGGAGAAACTCAGCGCGCCGTTATCGCCGTAGTCGAAGTTCGCCCCGGCTTCAGCCCCCTGATAGGTACCCGGCATAAAGCTCCAGTGCGGCGCCAGCAGCGTTTGTCCGGTCGGCTGAATGTAGCCCGCGCGCGCCCACGCCGGGCCGAATTTAAATTTAGCCGCCGCTTTATACAGGCTTATCCCGCTCTTATCGCCGGTATAATCTTCGCTGTAGGCACGGTTGCTGGAGGAGAAAGCAATTTCGTTCGGGTGGCCGCTGTCGCCGTTTTCCGCCATTTCAATCGCGGTGAAGGCAGCAATATCCAGACCAAACATGTCGGCCGCGTAGCCGGACTGGAAATCCAGGTTGGCGTTCCAGGTAGAATGAGAAAGGTTAGTTTCGTATTTGTCGGTTTCTACGTTTTTACGGTCGCGCTCACGCTGCCAGTAATAGATACCGCCGGTTAAGGTAGAATCATCGATAAAACCTGCTGCGCTGGCCTGTGGGGCCACAACCCAACCCGACATCGCGGTGACGGCGGCAATAGCCAGCGCCAGCGTACTACGTTTGCCACTAAACGTACGCATGTGCATATCCTCTTTGACGTTTTAAAATTGCGATTGCCAAAGGCAGCTCGCTAAAAAAATAAAAAAATTTGAAAAGCGGTGCGGTTAAAAGGCCGCGAAACCACTATGGATAGACTATTTTTCGTGACGCGAATTATCAATCTCTTTCGCAGAGCAAAGCTTAAGATTATGACAAAGCGCACATAATTTATGTCGTTTTGTTACAAACTTACTTCTCAGTATTTTTAACGATAAGTCATGGTTATATCGAAAAAAAACTGATAATTGATGAAAGCTGAAACGGTTAAATGTAAATATGCAGGCAGGAAGAGATGGGTAATTATTACTGCGTTTTAATAAGATTAATTCGCATCGAAAAAATATCAGTTTTTAATCCACTGATTCTGCAATAAAAAAACGCCGCAGGGTGCGGCGTTTCATGAATACGGCGAGCATTACTCGCCGATTTTAGCCCAGGTGTCACGCAGGCCAACGGTGCGGTTGAAGACCAGATGGCTCTCGGTGGCATAGCGGCTGTCGAGGCAGAAGTAACCTTCGCGCTCGAACTGGTATGCTTTACCCGCCTGCGCTTTCGACAGGCTCGGTTCCGCAAAACCTTGCTTAATGACCAGCGATTCCGGGTTCATTACCGCCAGGAAGTCATCCGCCGCGCCCGGGTTCGGTACGCTGAACAGACGATCGTAAAGGCGGATTTCAACCGGCAGCGCGTGCGCCGCGCTCACCCAGTGGATAACGCCTTTAACCTTGCGGCCATCGGCCGGGTCTTTGCTCAGGGTATCGGCATCGTAAGTACAGAAGATGGTAGTGATATTACCTTCTGCATCTTTCTCAACGCGTTCCGCTTTAATCACGTAGGCGTTGCGCAGACGCACTTCTTTACCCAGCACCAGACGCTTGTACTGTTTGTTGGCTTCTTCACGGAAGTCCGCGCGATCGATCCAGATCTCAGCGCTGAACGGAACCTCGCGGCTGCCCATTTCCGGCTTGTTCGGATGGTTCGGCATCGCCACCATTTCACTTGCGCCCTGCGGATAGTTTTCGATAACCAGTTTAACCGGATCGATCACCGCCATCGCGCGCGGGGCGTTTTCGTTCAGATCTTCACGAATGCACGACTCCAGCGACGCCATCTCAATGGTGTTGTCCTGCTTGGTCACGCCGATGCGTTTGCAGAACTCGCGGATGGATTCAGCGGTATAACCACGACGGCGCAGACCGGAAATGGTCGGCATACGCGGGTCATCCCAGCCTTCAACGTGCTTCTCGGTCACCAGCTGATTCAGCTTACGCTTGGACATCACGGTGTATTCGAGATTCAGGCGCGAGAATTCATACTGACGCGGATGCACCGGAATACTGATGTTGTCGAGCACCCAGTCGTACAGACGACGGTTGTCCTGGAACTCCAGGGTACACAGCGAGTGGGTGATACCTTCCAGCGCATCGCTGATGCAGTGGGTGAAGTCGTACATCGGGTAGATGCACCACTTGTTGCCGGTCTGATGGTGTTCCGCAAATTTAATGCGATACAGCACCGGGTCACGCATCACGATGAACGGCGACGCCATGTCGATCTTGGCGCGCAGGCAGGCTTTGCCCTCTTCGAAGCCGCCGGTGCGCATTTTTTCGAACAGCGCGAGGTTCTCTTCCACGCTACGATCGCGGTATGGGCTGTTTTTACCCGGCTCTTTCAGAGTACCGCGGTATTCGCGGATCTCGTCGGCGGACAGCTCGTCAACGTAAGCCAAACCTTTGTTGATCAGCTCAACCGCATACTGATGCAGCTGATCGAAGTAATCAGAGGAGTAGCAGACATCGCCGGACCAGTGGAAACCTAACCACTGCACGTCGTTTTTAATCGACTCTACGTATTCGATATCTTCTTTAACCGGGTTGGTGTCATCGAAACGCAGATTACATTGACCTTGATAATCCTGGGCGATGCCGAAGTTCAGGCAAATGGATTTTGCATGGCCAATGTGCAGATAGCCGTTCGGTTCCGGCGGGAAGCGGGTATGAACGGTGGTGTGCTTACCGGTAGCCAGATCTTCATCGATGATCTGACGGATAAAGTTAGTCGGGCGGGCTTCTGCCTCACTCATCACGGGTTCCTCAAAGCGTAAACAACGTATAACGGCACATGATCTTACAAGCAGGACGCAGAGACAACTATTAGTTACGCAAAATACGTATCTGTTGTTGGATATGGGGGTATTTGCTGCAAAAAAAAGCGGCGCAGGTTTCGCTGCGCCGCTGAGGCAAAACTCTACTCAGGAGCCTTACTTGCCTTTAATCTCGAACAACGGCGTTTGGCCGGCGACAACGTTACCCGTTGCCTGAATCACCAGCGCGCTGTAATCATCGCTGTTGCTGCAGACGACCGGACTAATCATCGAGCGAGCGTTGGCGTTGAGGAACGCCAGATCCATTTCCAGAATCGGCTCGCCGGCTTTCACCTGTGCGCCCTCTTCAACCAGACGTTTAAAGCCTTTCCCTTCCAGCGCGACGGTATCGATGCCCATATGGACGACGATTTCCGCACCGTTATCGGTTTCCAGGCAGAACGCGTGGTTGGTGTTGAAGATTTTCACCACCGTACCGGCCGCCGGCGCGACAACGATGTTATCGGTCGGTTTCACCGCGACACCGTCACCGACGGCTTTGCTGGCGAAGGCTTCATCCGGTACCTGCTCAAGCGCCACCACTTCGCCGGTAATCGGGGAAACCAGCGCTTCGACGGTTTTAGCGTTGGCAACCGCCTGCGGTTTGGCCACAGGCGCGGCGGCTGGCGCGCTGTCAGTCGAGGCAGCCGCTGCGGCAACCGGGCCACGCGCCACCACTTTCTTCATCGCGTCGCCCACGGATTCCGCTTTCGCGCCAACGATGACCTGGATGGTCTGTTTGTTCAGTTTCACCACGCCGGAGGCGCCGAGACGTTTACAGGCGGCATCGTTGACTTTCGCCGAGTCGCCGACGGTCAGACGCAGACGGGTGATACAGGCATCAATAGCTTTCAGGTTATCGGTACCGCCTACGGCTGCGATGTAGTTGGTCGCCAGCTGAGTCAGACCTTCTTCGGTGTTGCTGTTAGCTTCTTCAGTCACGACGTCGTCGGTTTTATCTTCACGACCCGGCGTTTTCAGGTTGAACATGCGGATAACCGCGCTGAACAACAGGAAGTAAACGAAGAAGAACACCACGCCCATCACCAACAGCATCCAGACGTTTTTGCTGGCTGCCGGCAGGCTGTACATCAACACGTAGTCGATAGCGCCCGCGGAGAAGGAGAAGCCCGCATGGATACCCAGCGCCGTTGCGATGAACAGGCTGATACCGGTCAGGATTGCGTGCAGGAGGTACAGCAATGGCGCCAGGAACATGAACAGGAATTCCAGCGGCTCGGTCACACCGGTCAGGAACGCGGTGATGGCGACGGACAGCAGCATACCGCCGACCATCGGACGACGCTCTTTCGGCGCAGCCAGATACATCGCCAGCGCCGCGCCCGGCAGACCGAACATCATGATCGGGAAGAAGCCGGACATGAACATCCCCGCGGTGCCGTCACCGGCGTAGAAGCGGTTGATGTCGCCGTGGAAGACCGCGCCCGCGGCGTTGGTGAACTCGCCAATCTGGAACCAGGCAATGGTGTTCAGCACCTGATGCAGACCGGTTGGGATCAGCAGACGGTTGATGAAACCGAAGATACCGGAGCCCAGCGCGCCCGCAGAGACGATCCATTCGCCGCCCGCATGAATAGCGTGCTGTACCGGCGGCCAGACATAGCCGAAGATAGCAGCCAGCACCAGACAGAAGAAGCCGGTAGCGATCGGTACGAAGCGTTTGCCGCCGAAGAAGCTCAGGAAGTCTGGCAGTTTAATGCCGGCCCAGCGGTTATAAACAGCACCCGCGACCAGACCGGTAATGATACCCGCCAGCACGCCCATGTTAATTTCCGGGTTAATGGTGACCATCGCTTTGGTCATCACGAAATAACCTACCGCGCCGGCCAGCGCCGCAGAACCCGCATTATCCTTGGACCAGCTTGATGCCACGCCGATGGCGAAGATCAACGCTAAGTTGTCAAAGATTGCCCCACCCGCTTGCGCGATGAAGGGTACGTTCAGCAGATCTGGTTGCCCGAATCGCAGCAGCAATGCCGCGACCGGCAGCACTGCGATAGGGAGCTGTAAAGCCCTACCCAGCCGCTGAAAGAAACCTAAAATATTCATCTTATTCCCCCTATGAGACCCCGATGAGGCTCATTTCAAAGCCACTTTTTTATTGTGTAACAAGGTCGGATTTATCACTTACCGGCAAAGTGTGTGAAAAATTAATTCGTATCGCAAATTAAACGGGTATTTTTTGTGACTATAATCACCAAATATCGTATTCACCCCTCCCTTTGACTGGCTAACATCGAAAACTTATTTTATCATTCAAAAAATCAACACGGATTGACCCCGGTCGGCGCAGTTGCTGCAATACTCTTCATAGTATGCTGGCGCCAATCCGCCAGGTTCTAATTTAACTATAGAGGTGAAGAATGAGACTGATCCCCCTGGTAACAGCTGAACAAGTAGGTAAATGGGCTGCCCGTCATATCGTTAACCGCATTAACGCGTTCAAACCGACCGCGGACCGTCCGTTCGTACTGGGTCTGCCTACCGGTGGTACGCCTCTTACCGCTTACAAAGCGCTGGTTGAAATGCATAAAGCAGGCCAGGTTAGCTTCAAGCACGTTGTTACCTTCAACATGGATGAGTATGTTGGCCTGCCGAAAGAGCATCCGGAAAGCTATCATAGCTTCATGCACCGCAATTTCTTTGACCATGTTGATATTCCGGCTGAAAATATCAACCTGCTGAATGGTAATGCGCCGGATATCGATGCAGAATGCCGTCGTTATGAAGAAAAAATTCGCTCCTACGGTAAAATCCACCTGTTCATGGGCGGCGTAGGTAACGATGGTCATATCGCGTTTAACGAACCGGCCTCTTCTCTGGCATCCCGTACCCGTATTAAAACCCTGACCCATGACACCCGCGTGGCCAACTCTCGTTTCTTCGATGGCGACGTGGATCTGGTGCCGAAATATGCGCTGACCGTGGGCGTGGGTACCCTGCTGGATGCGGAAGAAGTGATGATTCTGGTGCTGGGCCATCAGAAAGCGCTGGCGCTGCAGGCGGCGGTAGAAGGTAACGTCAACCACATGTGGACCATCACCTGTCTGCAGCTGCATCCGAAAGCGGTTGTGGTCTGCGACGAGCCGTCCACGATGGAACTGAAAGTGAAGACCCTGAAATATTTCAACGAATTAGAAGCTGAAAATATTAAAGGTCTGTAATGTAGTCCGTCCCGCGCCCTGGCGTGGGACCATCTTTTTCTTTGTATGCAACGCCAGAACAATGCGAGTTGAGCTGGTGGGGCGTATATACCGGGGGTCGTAATGTATGCATTAACCCAGGGCCGGGTTTACACCGGTCATGAAATTCTCGATGACCATGCGGTTGTTATCGCCAATGGCCGTATCGAACGTCTCTGTCCGCTGGCTGATTTGCCGTCTGAAATTGAGCAACGCTCGGTCAACGGCGCGATTATTGCCCCCGGTTTCATCGACGTCCAGCTGAACGGCTGCGGCGGCGTGCAGTTCAACGATAGTCCGGATGCGGTCACCGTCGAAACGCTGGAAATTATGCAGAAAGCGAACGAACGTTCCGGCTGCACCAACTTCCTGCCGACGCTGATTACTTCCAGCGATGATCTGATGAAGCAAGGCATCCGCGTGATGCGCGAATACCTGCAAAAACACCCCAACCAGGCGCTGGGTCTGCATCTGGAAGGACCGTGGCTGAATATCGTCAAGAAAGGCACCCATAACCCGGACTACGTGCGTAAACCGGACGCCGCGCTGGTTGATTTCCTGTGCGACAACGCCGACGTTATCACCAAAGTGACGCTGGCCCCTGAGCGCGTCGAGCCGGAAGTGATCCGTAAACTGGTCGCCGCCGGCATCGTGGTTTCGGCAGGCCACTCTAACGCTACGCTGAAAGAAGCGAAAATCGGTTTCCGCGCCGGTATCACTTTTGCGACGCACCTTTATAATGCCATGCCGTATATTACCGGCCGTGAACCGGGCCTGGCCGGCGCCATTTTCGACGAGCCGGATGTCTACTGCGGTATCATCGTTGACGGCATGCACGTCGACTACGCCAACGTGCGTAACGCGAAACGGCTGAAAGGCGATAAACTATGCCTGGTGACCGACGCCACTGCGCCGGCAGGGGCTAATATTGACCAGTTCATTTTTGCTGGTAAAACAATATACTACCGTAATGGTCTGTGCGTGGATGAAAACGGCACTCTCAGCGGTTCTTCGCTGACCATGATTGAAGGGGTACGTAACCTCGTTGAACATTGCGGCGTGGCGCTGGATGAAGTGTTGCGTATGGCGACGCTCTACCCGGCGCGCGCGATTGGCGTGGACAAGCAGCTCGGTAGCATTGCGCCGGGTATGGTCGCTAACCTGACCGCTTTCAGCCGCGATTATAAAATCATCAAGACCATCGTTAATGGTAACGAGGTCGTCACTGAGTAAGTAAAAGTATGACAGCAGGCGGACAAGCTCAAATTGGTAACGTCGATCTGGTAAAACAGCTGAACAGCGCGGCCGTCTATCGGCTGATTGACCAACATGGTCCCATCTCGCGCATTCAGATAGCGGAACAAAGTCAGCTTGCCCCTGCCAGCGTAACCAAAATTACGCGTCAGCTTATTGAGCGCGGCCTGATCAAAGAAGTCGATCAGCAGGCCTCCACCGGGGGGCGCCGCGCCATCTCTATCATCGCGGAAACCCGCAATTTCAACGCTATCGGCGTGCGGCTAGGCCGCTATGACGCCACCCTGACCCTTTATGATTTAAGCAGTAAAACGCTGGAAGAAGAGCACTTCCCGCTACCGGAGCGTACCCAGGAAACGCTCGAGCACGCGCTGCTGAATATCATCGCCACCTTTATTGAAAATTGTCAGCGCAAAATCCGCGAGCTTATCGCCATTTCGGTCATTTTGCCGGGGCTGGTCGACCCTGAAAGCGGCGTTATCCGCTATATGCCGCATATTCAGGTGGAGAACTGGGGGCTGGTCGAAGCGCTGGAAAAACGCTTTAACGTCACCTGTTTTGTCGGCCACGATATCCGCAGCCTGGCGCTGGCCGAGCACTATTTTGGCGCAAGCCAGGATTGCGAAGACTCTATTCTGGTGCGCGTACACCGCGGTACCGGCGCGGGCATTATTTCCAACGGGCGTATTTTTATCGGCCGTAACGGCAACGTTGGCGAAATTGGCCATATCCAGGTCGACCCGTTAGGCGAGCGCTGTCACTGCGGCAACTTCGGCTGTCTGGAAACCGTCGCCGCGAACGCCGCTATTGAGCACCGTGTCCGCCATCTGCTTGAGCAGGGCTATCAAAGCCGTATCACGCTTGATGACTGCAATATCAAAACTATCTGCAAAGCGGCAAATAAAGGCGATGCGCTGGCCTGCGAAGTGGTCGAATACGTTGGCCGTCATCTGGGCAAAACCATCGCCATCGCTATCAACCTGTTTAACCCGCAAAAAGTGGTGATTGCCGGTGAAATCGTCGAGGCGGAAAAGGTGCTGCTACCGGCCATTGAAAGCTGTATCAACGGCCAGGCGTTGAAAGCGTTTCGCCACAATCTGCCGGTGGTACGCTCGACGCTCGATCACCGCTCAGCCATCGGCGCCTTTGCGCTGGTCAAGCGCGCGATGCTCAACGGCATCCTGTTACAGCATTTGCTGGAAAGTTAATCCAGCTTTATAGTTTCGCCTTTCGTTAATGATGTTGGACTGTTCATGACCATTCAAAACGTAATTTGTGATATCGACGGCGTGCTGATGCACGATAACGTGGCTGTTCCCGGCGCCGCTGAATTTATCAAGCGCATCCTGGATAAAGGTATGCCGCTGGTGATGCTGACCAACTATCCTTCGCAAACCGGACAGGACCTGGCCAACCGCTTCGCCACCGCCGGTATCGAAATGCCGGATACCGCGTTCTACACTTCCGCCATGGCCACCGCCGATTTCCTGCGTCGCCAGGAAGGTAAGAAGGCCTACGTGGTTGGCGAAGGCGCGCTCATCCACGAATTGTATAAGGCTGGCTTCACCATCACCGACGTTAATCCTGATTTCGTCATCGTTGGCGAGACCCGCTCCTTTAACTGGGAAATGATGCATAAAGCGGCTTTCTTTGTCGCCAACGGCGCGCGCTTTATCGCCACCAACCCGGATACTCACGGTCGCGGCTACTACCCTGCTTGCGGCGCGCTCTGTGCGGGGATTGAAAAAATCTCCGGCCGGAAACCGTTTTATGTCGGTAAGCCGAGCCCGTGGATTATCCGTTCCGCGCTCAACAAAATGCAGGCCCACTCCGAGCAAACGGTGATCGTCGGCGATAACCTGCGTACCGATATCCTCGCTGGTTTCCAGGCGGGCCTTGAGACCATTCTGGTGCTCTCCGGAGTCTCCACGCTGGACGATATCGATAGCATGCCGTTCCGCCCGTCGTGGATTTATCCGTCGGTCGCCGAAATCGACGTTTTTTGAGCCGAAACCACGTCCCAGGACGTGGTTTTTTATTTATAGCGCCGCTAAAAATAGATTCATCTAATGAAAATGGCTTATTGCTAAACATTCATCAATAAAGCTGCGCTAAACATACGCATTTTTCAACATTCAACAATCAGTATTGCACTTTTTACTTTTCCGCCGGTAAATCTCTTGCGCCCCACTCTCCTTTACGGCATTTTCTTTAACACGCACTAAGACCTTGCAAGAGACGAGGTCTGCACAACATCACCACATGACAGGGTAACGGAGAAGGCTATGTGTTCTATTTTTGGCGTACTGGATATTAAAACTGACGCAGGCGAACTGCGTAAAAAGGCACTGGAACTTTCCCGCCTGATGCGCCACCGCGGACCGGACTGGTCCGGCGTTTATGCCAGCGATAAAGCGATTCTCGCCCACGAACGTCTGTCGATCGTCGACGTCAACGCCGGGGCCCAGCCGCTCTATAACCAACAAAAAACCCATGCGCTGGCGGTCAACGGTGAAATCTACAACCACCAGGCGCTGCGCGCCGAATATGGCGACCGCTACCAGTTCCAGACCGGTTCCGACTGTGAAGTGATCCTCGCGCTGTACCAGGAAAAAGGGCCGGAGTTCCTCGATGAACTGCAGGGAATGTTTGCCTTCGCGCTGTATGACAGCGAGAAAGACGCTTACCTGATTGGCCGCGACCATATCGGTATTATCCCGCTGTATATGGGCCACGACGAACACGGCAACTTCTACGTAGCCTCCGAAATGAAAGCGCTGGTGCCGGTTTGCCGCACGATTAAAGAGTTCCCTGCAGGTAGCTACCTGTGGAGCCAGGATGGTGAAATTCGCCAGTACTATCAGCGCGACTGGTTCGACTACGACGCGGTAAAAGACAACGTCACGGATAAAAACGAACTGCGTCAGGCGCTGGAAGAGTCGGTGAAAAGCCACCTGATGTCCGATGTCCCTTACGGCGTGCTGCTTTCCGGCGGCCTGGACTCTTCGGTGATTTCGGCCATTACCAAAAAATACGCCGCACGCCGCGTTGAAGATCAGGAGCGCAGCGAAGCCTGGTGGCCGCAGCTGCACTCATTCGCGGTCGGCCTCGAAGGCTCCCCTGACCTCAAAGCGGCACAGGAAGTCGCAAACCACCTCGGCACCGTGCATCACGAAATTCACTTTACGGTGCAGGAAGGGCTGGATGCGATCCGCGATGTTATCTATCACATCGAAACGTATGACGTGACCACCATTCGCGCCTCGACGCCGATGTACCTGATGTCGCGTAAAATTAAAGCCATGGGCATCAAAATGGTGCTCTCCGGCGAAGGCTCCGATGAAGTATTCGGCGGGTATCTCTACTTCCACAAAGCGCCGAATGCCAAAGAACTGCATGAAGAAACGGTGCGTAAACTGCAGGCGCTGCACATGTTTGACTGCGCCCGCGCCAACAAAGCGATGTCCGCCTGGGGGGTAGAGGCCCGCGTACCGTTCCTCGATAAGAAATTCCTCGATGTGGCGATGCGCATCAACCCGCAGGATAAAATGTGCGGCAACGGCAAAATGGAAAAACATATTTTGCGCGAATGCTTTGAGTCCTATCTGCCGGCCAGCGTCGCCTGGCGCCAGAAAGAGCAGTTCTCCGACGGCGTAGGCTATAGCTGGATTGATACGCTGAAAGAGGTGGCGGCAAAACAGATTAGCGACCAGCAGCTGGAGACGGCGAGCTTCCGCTTCCCGTACAACACGCCGACCTCTAAAGAAGGCTATCTGTACCGCGAAATCTTCGAAGAGCTGTTCCCGCTGCCAAGCGCGGCGGAATGCGTCCCCGGCGGCCCGTCCGTCGCCTGCTCTTCGGCGAAAGCCATCGAGTGGGATGAAGCGTTCAAAACCATGAACGATCCATCAGGACGCGCGGTCGGCGTCCACCAGTCGGCTTATAAGTAAGCCATTCCGGCGAATAACGGATCCTACGGGGTCCGTTTTTTTATGCCGAATTTGGCAAATAAAAACGATAAATAATCAATTCTTGCCGATTATTGCAGCATGCTGTTCGCAACCTAACCAAACAGTCACATTACGACGATTTTCCTTGAAAAAGTGGTTGACGCTCGCAGGCCCAATACGCATAATGCGCCCCGCAACGCCGATAAGGTAACGCGAAGAAAAGATGGCTACGTAGCTCAGCTGGTTAGAGCACATCACTCATAATGATGGGGTCACAGGTTCGAATCCCGTCGTAGCCACCATCTTTTTTGCGGGAGTGGCGAAATTGGTAGACGCACCAGATTTAGGTTCTGGCGCCGCAAGGTGTGCGAGTTCAAGTCTCGCCTCCCGCACCATTCACTAAAAAGCGTTGCACGGATGGGGTATCGCCAAGCGGTAAGGCACCGGTTTTTGATACCGGCATTCCCTGGTTCGAATCCAGGTACCCCAGCCATATTTCTTCGATATTTGCGGTTAGCCGCGACGGTATTGGGGTATCGCCAAGCGGTAAGGCACCGGTTTTTGATACCGGCATTCCCTGGTTCGAATCCAGGTACCCCAGCCATCGAAGAAACAGCATGACAATTTGGCTACGTAGCTCAGCTGGTTAGAGCACATCACTCATAATGATGGGGTCACAGGTTCGAATCCCGTCGTAGCCACCATATTCAGGACTATCGGTTAACATCGGTAAATCCGTAAAAATTTGTTGGGGTATCGCCAAGCGGTAAGGCACCGGATTCTGATTCCGGCATTCCGAGGTTCGAATCCTCGTACCCCAGCCAAATTCAAAAGACGTTCCTCTGTGAACGCAACCTGTTGGGGTATCGCCAGGCTGTAAGGCCACCGGGCTGAGTCCGGCACACGAAACACCAGCAGACAATTGGGGTATCGCCAAGCGGTAAGGCACCGGATTCTGATTCCGGCATTCCGAGGTTCGAATCCTCGTACCCCAGCCACTTATTAGTAAAAAAGCTCACTTCGGTGAGCTTTTTTGCTTTCTGCTGATGGCTATTTCCCCGCCGGGGACTGCAAAACCTGCCCGCAGTCCCATGGGTATAGACTTACTACAATCCTAATGCATACTTCAATGCCTGGCGTTTCAATACTCCGGCACGTTCGGCTGCCATCAGGCCAATATTACGCAGCACGCGTACCGGCGCTAAATCGTTGCTGAAGCCCGCATAGAACAGATCCATGCCGGATTGCATAATAAAGTTATCCGCCCGGCGCCGCGCCTGATAGCGCTTCAGCACCGGCAAACTGGACCAGGCCTCACCGCGCCCGCGGGCTTCCGCCAAAATATCCAGCAGCGCGTCCACGTCGCGATAGCCAAGGTTGACCCCCTGCCCCGCCAACGGATGAATGGTATGCGCCGCATCCCCAACCAACGCCAGTCCCGGTTGCACGTACTGCAACGCATGACGGCGGGTTAACGGGAAGGCGCCGGCGCTCATTGGCGTCACGCTGCCCAGACGTTTTGGGAAATGCGCGGTAATTTCCTGCTGCAGTTGGGCCATCGACATCGCCTGCAGCTGGCGGATGCGCGCCGGGGTGTCGTACCACACCAGCGACGCCCAGTTATCAAATAGCGGCAGGAACGCGCGCGGCCCGCTGGGGGTAAACTGTTGCCAGGTACTATCGCCGGGATCGTCGGCGCACTGCACGCTAATTAACATACAGGATTGCTGATATTGCCACGCCTGCACGCCAATGCCGGCCAGCTCGCGCACCTGCGAATTCGCGCCGTCGGCGCCGATCGCCAGTTGCGCCGCGCAAACGCTCTCATCGCTCAGGCGCAGCGAAACGCCCTGCGGCTCACGATTAAGCTCGCTTAACGTCACGCCAACCCGCAAGGTCACCTGCGGATGGGCTTCGAGCGCCTGCCACAGCGCCAGCTGTAGCACGTTATTTTCCACCATATAGCCAAGCTCAGGCAGCTTCAGTTCGGCGGCATTAAAGTCAACGTGCGCGCTTTCCCACTCCCAGGTTTCAAGACGCCGATAAGCATGCGCGCGCATAGCGCGCACCGCCTCCCAGACGCCGAGGCTTTTGAGCAGGCCGACCGACGACGCGCTGATCGCCGAAATACGCACATCTGGCGCCGCAGCGGCATCAAAGGCCGGAGGCGCGTGTTTTTCTATCACCGCTACCGAAAACCCGTGTTGCGCCAGCCCCAGCGCCAGCGCGCCGCCGACCATTCCGCCGCCGACGATGGCGATATCTGTTGCATGAATTGTCATGGCAATTATCCTTAAAGCTGATTTCCTTAAGTTTACCGGATTTTTTGCGCCTTGCGGGGATCGTGGTCGCACTGGTCAGGTGGCAACCAAAGCATTACAATGCGTACCCTGCAAACGAATTCTAATTCTTAACTTATACCCGTCTTTATAATTGAGCATGAGCAAGTCGATGACAAAAAAACTCCATATTAAAACCTGGGGCTGTCAGATGAACGAATACGATTCATCCAAGATGGCCGATCTGCTGGATGCCACCCATGGGTATCAACTCACAGAAGTGGCCGAAGAAGCGGACGTGCTGCTGCTCAACACCTGCTCAATTCGCGAGAAGGCGCAGGAAAAAGTGTTCCATCAGCTTGGCCGCTGGAAACTGCTAAAAGAGAAAAAACCCGGCGTCATTATCGGCGTCGGCGGCTGTGTCGCCTCCCAGGAAGGCAAGCTGATTCGCCAGCGCGCCCATTACGTTGACATTATTTTTGGCCCACAGACGCTGCACCGCCTGCCGGAGATGATCGACGCGGTGCGCAACAACCATAAACCGGTTATCGACGTGAGCTTCCCGGAAATCGAAAAATTCGACCGTCTGCCGGAACCGCGCGCCGAGGGGCCGACCGCCTTCGTTTCCATCATGGAAGGCTGCAACAAATATTGTACTTACTGCGTGGTGCCCTATACCCGCGGTGAAGAAGTGAGCCGTCCGTGCGACGATATTCTGTTTGAAATCGCCCAACTGGCGGCGCAAGGGGTGCGTGAAGTGAACCTGCTGGGGCAGAACGTTAACGCCTGGCGCGGTGAAAACTACGACGGCACGACCGGCAACTTTGCCGATCTGCTGCGTCTGGTCGCCGCCATCGACGGTATCGATCGTATTCGCTTCACCACCAGCCACCCGATTGAGTTCACTGACGATATCATCGAGGTCTATCGCGATACTCCTGAACTGGTGAGCTTCCTGCATTTACCGGTACAGGCCGGTTCCGATCGCGTACTGAACCTGATGGGCCGTACCCACACCGTGCTGGAATATAAAGCGATTATCCGCAAGCTGCGCGAAGCGCGCCCGGATATCCAGATTAGCTCCGATTTTATCGTCGGCTTCCCTGGCGAAACGACGGAAGACTTCGAAAAAACTATGAAGCTGATTGCCGAGGTTAACTTTGACGTCAGCTACAGCTTTATCTTCTCTGCCCGCCCGGGCACCCCGGCGGCGGATATGGTCGACGATGTTTCTGAAGCCGATAAAAAACAGCGCCTGTACATTCTGCAGGAGCGTATTAATCAGCAGGCGATGGCGTGGAGCCGCCGCATGCTCGGCACCACCCAGCGTATTCTGGTAGAAGGCACGTCGCGTAAGAGCCTGATGGAGCTCTCCGGGCGCACCGAGAACAACCGCGTGGTGAACTTCGAAGGCACGCCGGATATGGTCGGTAAATTCGTCGACGTGGAAATCGTCGATGTCTACACTAACTCATTACGCGGCAAAATCGTCCGCACCGAAGACGAGATGGGGCTACGCGTCGTGGAGTCGCCGGAGTCGGTCATTGCGCGTACGCGTAAAGAAAACGATCTGGGCGTCGGCATCTATCAGCCGTAATCCCCGCAGGCCTGTCGGTTCCGGCAGGCCTTGCATTTCCCCTCCTCGCCCCTATATCTACAGCAATGCTTGCGCCATATTCCCGTGACGTGAATAATTTCCTTATTGGCCGGATGACGAACGCCCTCCGGCAACACGCGTAATAAGAGGAACAGTTTGAACATAGAAACCCGTGAAATTACCCTGGAGCCAGCGGACAATACCCGCCTGTTAGCGCTGTGCGGCCCGTTTGACGACAACATCAAACAGCTGGAGCGCCGGTTGGGGATTGAGATCAACCGCCGCGACAATCATTTTAAACTGACCGGCCGCGCGATCTGCGTGCACGCCGCGGCCGATATTCTGACAAGCCTGTATGTCGATACCGCGCCAATGCGCGGCCAGATTCAGGATATTGAACCGGAACAAATTCATCTGGCTATTAAAGAAGCTCGGGTGCTCGAACAGAGCGCCGAGAGCGTGCCGGAATACGGTAAGGCCATCAATATCAAAACCAAACGCGGGGTTATCAAACCGCGTACGCCAAACCAGGCGCAGTACATCGCCAACATCCTCGACCACGACATTACCTTTGGCGTCGGGCCGGCGGGTACCGGTAAAACCTACCTCGCGGTTGCCGCGGCGGTCGATGCTCTGGAACGCCAGGAGATTCGGCGTATTCTGCTGACTCGTCCTGCGGTCGAAGCGGGCGAGAAGCTTGGCTTCCTGCCGGGCGACTTAAGCCAGAAGGTTGACCCCTATTTGCGCCCGCTGTATGACGCGCTGTTCGAGATGCTCGGCTTTGAGAAAGTCGAGAAGCTGATTGAGCGCAACGTGATTGAAGTTGCGCCGCTGGCCTATATGCGCGGGCGTACGCTGAATGACGCCTTTATCATTCTCGACGAAAGCCAGAACACCACCATCGAACAGATGAAGATGTTCCTGACCCGTATCGGCTTTAACTCGAAAGCGGTTATCACCGGCGACGTTACCCAGATTGACCTGCCGCGTAATACCAAATCAGGCCTGCGTCACGCCGTTGAAGTGCTGGCGGAAGTCGATGAAATCAGCTTCAACTTCTTCCACAGCGAAGATGTGGTTCGCCATCCGGTGGTCGCCCGCATCGTCAATGCCTATGAGGCATGGGAAGAAGCCGAACAAAAACGTAAAGCAGAACTGGCCGCCGAGCGCAAACGCGAAGCCCAGGAACAGGAGCAAAAATGAGTCAGGTGATTCTCGATTTACAGCTGGCCTGCGAAGACACCAGCGGTCTACCGGACGAAGCCCTCTTTCAACGCTGGGTGGATGCCGTCATCCCGCAATTCCAGGAAGAGTCAGAGTTAACGATTCGCCTGGTGGATGTCGCCGAAAGCCACGAGCTGAACCTGACCTATCGCGGCAAGGATAAGCCGACTAACGTCCTCTCCTTCCCTTTCGAAGCCCCGCCGGGCATTGAGATGCCGCTGCTCGGCGATCTGATCATCTGCCGCCAGGTGGTTGAACAGGAAGCCAAAGAGCAGGAAAAACCGCTGGAGGCCCACTGGGCGCACATGGTCGTGCACGGTAGCCTGCACCTGCTGGGCTACGATCATATCGAAGACGACGAAGCGGAAGAAATGGAAGGCCTCGAAACAGAGATAATGCTTGCTCTGGGCTATGAGGATCCGTACATTGCCGAGAAGATTGCTGAATAGTAACTTGCCGGATGACGGCGCGAGCGCCTTATCCGGCCTACATTCATGCGTATCGAAGGCCTGACAGGCGTAGCGCCATCAGGCTAAACATGCCGTACGACGCTGAGTTTACGCGCGACGAGCGACAATTAAATCAACACGAGAACCCATACGACGCCATGAGCGACGACAATTCACACAGTAGTGACACAGTAAACAGCAAAAAGGGATTTTTCTCCCTCTTACTCAGCCAACTTTTTCACGGTGAACCGAAAAACCGTGATGAATTATTGGCGCTGATCCGTGACTCCGGGCAGAACGAGCTTATCGATGAAGATACGCGCGACATGCTCGAAGGGGTAATGGATATCGCCGACCAGCGCGTCCGCGATATTATGATCCCGCGCTCGCAAATGATTACCCTGAAACGCAACCAGACGCTGGACGAGTGCCTCGATGTGATCATCGAATCCGCCCACTCGCGTTTCCCGGTCATTAGCGAAGATAAAGATCACATTGAAGGGATTCTGATGGCTAAGGATCTGCTGCCGTTTATGCGCAGCGACGCCGAAGCTTTCAGCATGGAAAAAGTGTTACGCCCGGCGGTTGTCGTGCCTGAAAGCAAGCGGGTCGACCGCATGCTGAAAGAGTTCCGCTCGCAACGTTATCATATGGCAATCGTCATCGACGAGTTCGGCGGCGTCTCCGGCCTGGTGACGATTGAAGACATCCTTGAGCTTATCGTCGGCGAAATCGAGGACGAGTATGACGAAGAGGAAGATATCGATTTCCGTCAGCTAAGCCGTCATACCTGGACGGTACGCGCGCTGGCATCGATTGAAGACTTCAATAAAGCCTACGGCACCCACTTCAGCGATGAAGAGGTCGATACCATCGGCGGGCTGGTGATGCAGGCCTTTGGTCATCTGCCGGCCCGCGGCGAGTCGATTGACATTGATGGTTACCAATTCAAGGTCGCAATGGCTGACAGCAGACGTATTATTCAGGTCCATGTAAAGCTTCCTGATGATGCGCCGCAGCCGAAGCTGGAAGACTAATTTAACGGGACGATTAACCTAAATGGTATTTGCCTCTTTACTTGAACGCCAGCGCGTACGTCTGCTGCTGGCGCTGTTATTCGGAGCCAGCGGAACGCTGGCTTTTTCACCTTACGACTTCTGGCCGGCGGCCATCGTCTCGCTATTTGGTCTGCAGGCGCTCACTCTTAACCGTCGCCCGCTACAGAGCGCCTGGATTGGCTACTTCTGGGGGCTTGGGCTATTCGGCACCGGCATCAACTGGGTTTACGTTAGCATCGCGCAGTTCGGCGGCATGCCGGGCCCGGTTAACGTTTTCCTCGTTGCCCTCCTGGCGGCCTATCTATCGCTGTATACCGGCCTTTTCGCCGGGATCCTCGCGAAACTGTGGCCGAAAACCAACTGGATCCGTCTGGCCATCGCCGCGCCTGCGGTCTGGCAAATTACCGAATTTCTCCGCGGCTGGGTATTGACCGGTTTCCCGTGGCTACAGTTCGGCTATAGCCAGATTGACGGCCCGCTGAAAGGTCTGGCGCCAGTGATGGGCGTTGAGGCGATAAACTTTCTGTTAATGGTGGTCAGCGGTCTGCTGGCGCTGGCTATTGTGCAACGCAGCTGGAAACCGCTGCTGATCGCCGCGGTGCTGTTTGCCCTGCCCTTCCCGCTGCGTTACATTCAGTGGTACCAGTTGCTGCCGGCACGCGCGACGGAAGTCTCGCTGGTGCAGGGCGATATCCCGCAGGCGATGAAATGGGATGAAAACCAGCTGGTTAATACCCTGAAAACCTACCTCGATCTCACCCAGCCGCATATGGGTAAATCGCAGCTGATTATCTGGCCGGAATCTGCGATCCCGGATCTGGAAATCAATCAGCAGCATTTCCTCAGCATGGTTGATGACCTGATGCGGGCCAAAAATAGCTCGCTGATTACCGGTATTGTCGATGCGCGGCTCAATAAACAAAACCGCTACGATACCTACAACACCATCATTACGCTGGGTAAAGATAATCCGTACAGCTACGACTCGACCAACCGCTACAACAAGAACCATCTGGTGCCGTTCGGCGAATTTGTGCCGCTGGAGTCGATTTTACGCCCGCTGGCGCCGTTCTTCGATTTGCCGATGTCCTCGTTCAGCCGCGGTCCTTACGTGCAGCCGCAGCTGGTAGCGCATAACCTGAAACTCACGGCGGCAATTTGCTACGAAATTATTCTCGGCGAACAGGTCCGCGATAATTTCCGCCCGGATACCGATTACCTGCTGACCATCTCCAACGATGCGTGGTTTGGTAAATCGATCGGCCCGTGGCAGCACTTCCAGATGGCGCGGATGCGCGCGCTGGAGCTGGCGCGCCCGCTGCTGCGCAGCACCAACAATGGTATTACCGCCGTTATCGGCCCGCGTGGTGAAATTCAGGACATGATCCCGCAGTTTACCCGCGCGGTGTTGAGCACTAAGGTCACGCCAACCACCGGCCTGACGCCGTATGCCCGTACCGGCAACTGGCCGCTGTGGGCGTTAACCGCCCTCTTCGGCTTTGCCGCGCTGGTGATGAGCCTGCGCCAGCGTCGTCGCTAACCTTCTCCGCCGGGCTGCCGCCCGGCCAACTCCCGGCGGCGTTTGTCGCCGGTGACTCTTCCCAGCTTTACGCTCCCTTGCGCCAATCTGGCACGCCCATTGCTTAATTTCCCCCTGTAGACGATTTTGACCGCGGTTGCACCGGGGTTGCACCGAAAGCGTTCGCACTTCGCGCCATGTTGGTGCAACAAACCATTTTTGCCCATAAATGGTGCGGAGTGCTTCGCAAAAATAAACAATAACGCATCAAAATCTTTACATTAAGCCAAACTAAATGCTAACAAGCTCATACAAATACTGCACTTTAAGATTGCAGACGATTCCCGAAAGCGCCGCCTTACGGCAGAGCTAACGGGAATAACAACACATACACACAATCACAATGGGTATCACTAGCGTCCCTGGCGTTAAGGATAAGGAGTTGGATATGCAATTACGTAAACTGGCCGCCGCAATGCTGGTCATGGGAGTGACCGCCGGTCTGGCGCACGCTGAAGATGCCGCCCCGGCCGCAGGTCAGAGCACGCTGGATAAAATCGCTAAAAATGGGGTGATCGTCGTCGGCCACCGCGAATCTTCCGTACCATTCTCCTACTACGATAACCAACAGAAAGTGGTGGGTTACTCTCAGGATTACTCCAACGCTATCGTTGAAGCCATCAAGAAAAAACTGAACAAACCCGATCTGCAGGTGAAGCTGATTCCGGTCACCTCGCAGAACCGTATCCCGCTGCTGCAGAACGGCACCTATGATTTCGAGTGCGGCTCCACCACCAACAACCTGGAGCGCCAGAAACAGGCCGCCTTCTCTGACACGATCTTCGTCGTCGGCACCCGTCTGCTGGTGAAAAAAGGCGGCCCGATTAAAGACTTCCCGGATCTGAAAGACAAAGCGGTGGTCGTCACCTCCGGTACCACCTCGGAAGTCCTGCTGCATAAGCTCAACGACGAGAAGAAAATGAACATGCGCATCATCAGCGCGAAAGATCACGGTGACTCCTTCCGTACTCTGGAAAGCGGCCGCGCGGTGGCCTTTATGATGGATGATGCCCTGCTGGCCGGCGAGCGCGCAAAAGCGAAGAAACCGGATAACTGGGAAATCGTCGGTACGCCGCAATCGAAAGAGGCCTATGGCTGCATGCTGCGTAAAGACGACGCGTCGTTCAAAACGCTGGTCGATGACACCGTCGCCCAGGCGCAGACCTCCGGCGAAGCGGCAAAATGGTTCGACACCTGGTTCAAGAACCCGATTCCGCCGAAAAATCTGAACCTGAACTTCGAACTGTCCGACGACATGAAGGCGCTGTTCAAATCACCGAATGATAAAGCTCTTAACTAATTAAAAAAACAGGGGCTCGACAAAGTAGCCCTCCCGATTGTTGCCTTCGCACGGACAGACTATACGGCGGCTGGTCGTTCCCCAGCCGCCGCGAATACCGAAACAAGCAGGGCAACAATCTTCGAGGGTAGCGCTGCTACCCTTTTTTTTCTGGAGTTTATTTATGTCAATAGACTGGAACTGGGGAATATTCCTGCAACCCGCCCCGTTCGGCAACACCACTTACTTAGGCTGGTTATGGAGCGGCTTTCAGGTTACCGTCGCACTGTCGATTAGCGCCTGGATTATCGCTTTCCTTGTCGGCTCGCTGTTCGGCATTCTGCGTACCGTCCCTAACCGCTGGTTAGCCGGGATTGGTACCTGTTACGTCGAACTGTTTCGTAACGTTCCACTGATCGTGCAGTTCTTTACCTGGTACCTTGTTATTCCGGAATTTCTGCCGGAAAACGTCGGTATGTGGTTTAAATCCGAGCTGGATCCCAATATTCAGTTCTTTGTCTCCTCAATGCTGTGCCTCGGGCTGTTTACCGCCGCCCGCGTCTGCGAGCAGGTCCGCGCCGCGATACAGTCCCTTCCACGCGGGCAAAAAAATGCCGGCCTGGCGATGGGCCTGACCCTGCCGCAAACCTATCGCTACGTGCTGCTGCCGAACGCTTATCGCGTTATCGTGCCGCCGATGACCTCGGAAATGATGAACCTGGTAAAAAACTCGGCCATCGCTTCCACCATCGGCCTGGCGGATATGGCGGCGCAGGCCGGCAAGTTACTGGATTACTCTGCCCACGCCTGGGAATCGTTTACCGCGATCACCCTCGCCTATGTCTTCATCAACGCCGTCATTATGCTGGTGATGTACGTGGTTGAACGTAAAGTTCGTCTGCCGGGCAATATGGGAGGCAAATAATGTACGATTTTGACTGGAGTTCAATTGTTCCTTCCATGCCCTACCTGCTGGCAGGATTGGTCATTACGCTGAAAATCACCGTCACGGCGATTATTTTCGGTATCGTTTGGGGCACCATTCTGGCGGTGATGCGCCTGTCAAGCTTCCTGCCGCTGGCGTGGTTTGCCAAAACTTACGTTAACGTTTTCCGCTCGATTCCGCTGGTGATGGTGCTGCTGTGGTTCTATCTGATCGTTCCCGGATTCCTGCAAAACGTGCTGGGGCTGTCGCCGAAAACCGATATTCGCCTGATTTCGGCAATGGTGGCATTTTCGATGTTTGAAGCGGCCTACTATTCGGAAATTATTCGCGCCGGTATCCAGAGCATTTCCCGCGGTCAATCAAGCGCCGCGCTGGCGCTGGGGATGACCCACTGGCAATCGATGAAGCTGGTGATCCTGCCGCAGGCCTTCCGCGCGATGGTCCCGCTGCTATTAACCCAGGGGATTGTGCTGTTCCAGGATACCTCACTGGTGTATGTCCTGAGTCTGGCCGATTTCTTCCGTACCGCCTCTACTATTGGCGAGCGCGACGGAACCCAGGTGGAAATGATCCTGTTCGCAGGCGCCGTTTATTTTATATTTAGTCTCAGCGCATCGCTGTTGGTCAGCTGGTTGAAGAAAAGGACTGTGTAATGATTACCCTGAAAAATATTTCAAAATGGTATGGTCACTTTCAGGTGCTGACCGATTGCTCCACCGAAGTGAAAAAAGGCGAAGTCGTCGTGGTCTGCGGGCCGTCTGGCTCCGGTAAATCGACGCTGATTAAAACCGTTAACGGCCTGGAGCCGGTCCAGCAAGGCGAAATTATCGTTGATGGCACCCAGGTTAACGATAAGAAAACCAATCTTGCTAAATTGCGTTCCCGCGTCGGCATGGTATTCCAGCACTTTGAACTGTTCCCGCATCTGTCGATCATCGACAATCTGACGCTGGCGCAAATTAAGGTTCTTAATCGCGATAAAGAATCTTCCCGTAAAAAGGGTCTCAAATTATTGGAGCGCGTGGGCCTGGCGGCGCATGCGGAAAAATATCCGGCGCAGCTCTCCGGCGGTCAGCAGCAGCGTGTCGCGATCGCCCGCGCGCTGTGTATGGATCCGATTGCGATGCTGTTCGATGAGCCGACCTCAGCGCTTGACCCGGAGATGATCAACGAAGTGCTGGATGTCATGGTCGAACTGGCTAACGAAGGCATGACCATGATGGTAGTGACGCACGAAATGGGCTTTGCCCGTAAAGTAGCCAACCGGGTCATCTTTATGGATGAAGGTAAAATTGTCGAAGATGTCGATAAAGAAGCCTTCTTCGCCAACCCGCAATCAGAACGCGCGAAAGATTTCCTCGCCAAAATCCTGCACTAAAATCCCAGCGCGCACCTCATGTGCGCGCCTTCTTTCCCCCTGCAATATTGCACACATATATTAGTGGTTTATTTTAAGACTATCTCTATTAAGTCAGGAAATGAATCAGCCGCCGCGCCCAATAATTCACATTCTAAATTAGTTTAATTCATATAAAATTCAGTTTCCTTCGCATAGCTAAGCGTTACCGCCACAGCTAACATACCCCCCGTTAAAAACGGCTTCAGGGAAAATTTCTCTACATAACATTACGCTTAAATAAAAATAATTTTTCTAAAGATGCACCTGCGCGCTTAAAAACACGACACACACATTCAATGAAACAAATGGATCTTGCTTCATGTTTAATAAACACAACCTGATTCACGCCCTGCTAATTTTATTTTTATGTCAACAGCAGGCCATTGCCAGCACCATTGCCTCGGCCACAACGAATCAAAATGAGCAGGATAAAGCGCGTCAGGCGGCGCTAACGCCACAGCACCAGGGCACTCAAGCTTCGCAAATTAATACCGACAGACAAACGCTAACGTTTCCCGAGGAAAAAAACTGTCGGTTAATCAACACCATTCGTATCAATTCCGCCGAGCCGGGGCTGACACATAAGCTACTGGATAATCTCACGTCTCAAGCTCTGCATCGTTGCCTTGGGATTAACGGCATTCAGTACCTCGCCATGGCATTACAAAATGAGTTAATCGCCCGCGGTTATATCACTTCATTAGTGACTATCCCGGAACAGTCATTGACGCAAGGGACACTAAAGCTCGAGCTGGCGTATGGCAGAATCGGTGAAATACTCTGGTCAACGACAAGTGAGCAAACCACCAGTATCTGGAACAATATCCCCGCGCGTGAGGGAGATATTCTGCGCCTCTCTGACCTGGAACAGGGGATGGAAAACCTGCTTCGCCTGCCGGGAAGTTCAGCGAATATGCAAATCTTGCCGGGACAGCGGGAGGCGGAAAGCAATCTGATGCTTACTCGTCGTCTGGATAAAAAGTGGCAGGTCGGTGCCTGGGTTGATGATGCTGGCAGCCGCGCCAGCGGCCGCTATCAGGCCGGCGGCGCGCTCTATTTGTATGATGTCACCACGCTCAACGATATTTTCTATGTCTCCGGCGGCGGCGATATTGAATTTAATCAGCATAATGACGGCAACCAGAATGGCAGTCTTTATTACTCGATCCCCTTCGGCTACTGGTCATTAAGTCTTTACGGTTCGCAGAGTCAATATAGACAGCTGTTCAAAGGCGCCTGGTCGCAAACGGACTATAAAAGTAAAAACCGCTACTACAGCGCTACGCTGTCGCGACTCCTGTCGCATACTCGTCAGCAACAGACATCGCTGGATTTACGCATCGCAAAAAGCGCTTCACGCTACTACTTTGGCGGTGAGGAGCTCGGGGTGGTGCGCAAACAAAACCCGACATGGGAGCTGACGCTACGCCAGCAACGTTATTTCGATAAAAAAGTCGTCGCCGCCAGTCTGGGGCTACAACGCCGCCTTCCATGGCTAAGCTCCGTCGCTACGCCAGAAGAAAAAGCAGGCCTGTTCAGCAAGCGTTCACGCGTCGTGCACGCCGACTTGCAGGCTTTGATGAAATTCGATTTAACCGGCGACAAATTTAGTTATGCACCGCATTTTAATGCGCAATACAGCCCGGATATTCTCTCTTCGGATAACCAATTTAATATTGGCAACCGCTGGACGGTCCGCGGATTTGATGGTGAATATACTCTCTCAGGCAATCAGGGCTGGTACTGGAGTAATGATTTTATCTGGGATATTGCCGGCCCGGAACAGCAATTTTATTTAGGATTAGATATTGGTCGTATTATTGGCAGCGAACAATATCGGCAAGGGAAAGTGATTTCAGGTGCGGTTAGCGGATTACGTGGCAAGCTGCTTTCCACGCAATATGATCTTTTTATCGGTACGCCGCTAAGTAAGCCGGATAACTTTCAGAGCGACTCGATCAATATGGGCTTCGCATTGAAATGGAAGTATTAAAACCAACGTATTACCAATCATATTTAAAGGAATGAATTCATGTTTAAGTTTAAATTAACCTATGTTGCTTTAGCAGCAGCGTTAAGCTCGACGGTAGTGTATGCCGATCCGACGACTTATACCCATCTATCAGGCGCAAAGGTAGTGGATATTGAAGCGCCAAATGCTGCAGGCGTTTCGCACAACCTGTATCGTGAATTTAACGTTGACGGCAACGGTTTAATACTCAATAACAGCAGCAGTGATATTGATCACGCGACTTTTGGCAATATCGCTAAAAACAACAATCTGACCAACGGCGGGGCGTCGGTGATCCTCAATGAAGTCACCTCCAATAAAGCCAGTTCACTGAATGGTTTTATTGAAGTCGCCGGTCTAAAAGCCGACGTCGTCATTGCCAACCCCAATGGCATTACCTGCTCCGGGTGTAGTTTCGTTAACACCAACAAGGCGGTATTAACCACCGGCCAGGTCAATCTGACCGATGAAGGCGCTATCGGCAGCTATACCATTACCAAGGGCAAAGTCACTATCGGTGAAAAGGGTATGGATGCTTCCACCAGCTATGCCGCATTGCTGGCAGACGCCGTCGCCATCAATGGTATGGTCAACGCCGGTAGTTCCGTGGTCGGTGGCGGTAATTTCACCTTCGATAACAGCACGGGCGTTATGACATCCGCAGGAAAAACCGCCACCATGCTGCAAATGCTCAATCCGGTATATAGCATTGATATCAGCAGCCTTGGTGGCATTAAAGCCAACAGCATCAGTATGGTCGGAAACAATCTAGGCTTCGGCGTACGTAATAAAGGCTCTATCACCGCCAACTCTTCACTTTCCATGACCAACAATGGATTACTGACCAACGATGGGTCCATCACCAGTAATGGCCTTCTCACCAGCATCGCCGCCTCCGGTAACTTCACCAATAACGGTACGCTGACGACTAAAAACTTGACGAAAATCACCACCTACGGCGCACTCACTAACGGCGGTAAGGGCACTATCAGCTCCACTAAACAATTAGTTCTGAGTGCCGTAGGCAATTTACAAAATAGTGGAACGATTAGCGCTACCTCCAATCTGATCGCCGCCAGCAACGGAGCGATAACCAACAACGCTGGCGCAAAAATGACCTCCAATGCCCAAATTACCGCCACCTCTCTGGGCAATTTCACCAATGCCGGTACGATTAACGGTAAAAACGTCGCGCTGAATTTTGTGGGTACTAATTTTAAGAATACCGGGACCATCAGCGCGACCAGTAATGTCGCCGTAAAATCGTTAAATCTGGACAACACCATCAACACCGGCGAGATTTACAATTTAGGCAGTATTAGCGGTGAAAATATCGACATGCAAACCAACGGCACGTTGGCACAAAGCACCGACGGCAAAATGACAGCGACAGACGCTTTTACCGCTCATAGCTATTGGTTAAATAATAATGGCGCAATAAACGCGTCGACTATTACCACCGATCATAGTCCGGTAAACAATACGGGCTCGATCAAAGGTGACAATGTTTCAATCACATCCAGGTTAGATATCGTTAACGAAGGAACTATTTTTAGTACCGGCGATATGTTGCTGAGTACCCAGAATAAGGCGAATATCAATAACTACGGGGTTATTCAGGCAAACGGCACCCTGACCCTGACCGCGAAAAAAATCGTTAATAGCGGTCGCGGCTGCGGCTGGTTAAAGTGGAGTACCTGTGATATCGGCACCATTCGTACTAACAAGCTGATACTAAACTCATCGCATAACTATACCAATGAAATGGGCGGTTATCAGTACTTTAAGATTGCGGAAATCAATACCGTTCTGTAATAACTCAGCGATGCGCAGCACAATGCGCATCGCTGCTTTACCGATTACGGTTCAAAGGGTCGACGCTGGAACTGGTCATGCCCACATTTTGGGCAGCGCGGCAGCACATCCGGTGTGTACACCGCCAGATGGTAATGACACTTTTCGCATACCAGATTACCCAGCCCCACCACCTCTCCACTGTGATAAACCCCGTGGTGGTTCAAGTCCTGGAATACTTCGCGCCATTCAAGCTGCGTTTTATCCGTAATATCCGCAAGTTCCTGCCACAGGCTCTCTTTGATGACCCGCATAAAGACGCTGTCGCTATCGTCTTCATGGCTCTCTTCGTAGCTGCGGGCAAATTCTTCTAAATCGCGCTTTACCGCCGCGATCAGCGACTCGACCTCGCTCTGCGTCAGATCGCCTGCCTGGGTGATTTTCTCCCTCGCCTGCTTCACCAGCGCGTCAATGTCACGCTCTCCATTGCGCAGCCGTTCACTGAGCGAGGAGACCAGTTCCCGGTAATATTGAGCAACCTTGTTCATCATTTCGCCTCCGGTGTGATTAACTGCTTCTAATAATAGACGTTATCTGCGGTTTGCTTTGCCAGCCGCGCCACAGAGTCGTGAAAAATTCTGCTTCGCTTTTGCCGATGTTAATGTGCGAAAGGCTGTTTTGACGTGGACGTTTGGGCTATGCTATGCCGATCTGAAATAACACATCCATTGGCTACATTTTGTAGCTGTATTGAAAACAGGACCACTGGCTGCCATGCAAGAGCAATACCGCCCGGAAGAGATAGAATCGAAAGTCCAGCTTCACTGGGACGAAAATCGTACATTTGAAGTAACTGAAGACGAGAGCAAAGAGAAGTATTACTGCCTGTCGATGCTTCCTTATCCTTCTGGTCGACTACACATGGGTCACGTGCGTAACTACACCATCGGCGACGTCATCGCGCGCTATCAGCGCATGCTGGGCAAAAACGTCCTGCAGCCGATCGGTTGGGATGCGTTTGGTCTGCCTGCGGAAGGCGCGGCGGTGAAAAACAATACCGCCCCGGCGCCGTGGACCTACGACAACATCGCATACATGAAAAACCAGCTGAAAAAGCTGGGCTTCGGCTATGACTGGAGCCGTGAAATTGCGACCTGCACCCCGGAATACTACCGCTGGGAGCAAAAATTCTTCACCGAGCTGTATAAAAAAGGCCTGGTGTACAAGAAAACCTCCGCGGTCAACTGGTGTCCGAATGACCAGACCGTGCTGGCTAACGAACAGGTTATCGACGGCTGCTGCTGGCGCTGCGACACCAAGGTTGAGCGTAAAGAAATCCCGCAGTGGTTTATTAAAATCACCGCCTACGCCGATGAACTGCTCAACGATCTGGACAATCTGGACCACTGGCCAGACACCGTTAAGACCATGCAGCGCAACTGGATCGGCCGCTCTGAAGGGGTGGAAATCTCCTTTGACGTCAACGACTACGCCGATAAGCTGACCGTCTACACCACCCGCCCGGATACCTTTATGGGCTGCACCTACCTGGCGGTCGCTGCCGGTCACCCGTTGGCCCAGCAGGCTGCGGCTAACAATCCGGCGCTGGCCGCCTTTATTGACGAATGCCGTAACACCAAAGTTGCCGAAGCCGACATGGCGACAATGGAGAAAAAAGGCGTCGACACCGGCTTTAAAGCTATTCACCCGCTGACCGGCGAAGCGATTCCGGTATGGGCGGCGAACTTCGTGCTGATGGAGTACGGTACCGGCGCGGTGATGGCCGTTCCGGGTCACGACCAGCGCGACTACGAGTTTGCCAGCAAATACGGCCTGAACATCAAGCCGGTTATCCTCGCCGCCGACGGCTCCGAGCCGGATCTCTCCGAGCAGGCGCTGACTGAAAAAGGCGTGCTGTTTAATTCCGGCGAATTTAGCGGCCTGGATTACGAAGCGGGCTTCAACGCCATCGCCGATAAATTGGCCGCGATGGGCGTTGGCGAGCGTAAAGTTAACTATCGTCTGCGCGACTGGGGGGTTTCCCGCCAGCGTTACTGGGGCGCGCCAATTCCGATGGTGACCCTGGAAGACGGTACCGTGATGCCGACGCCGGAAGATCAGCTGCCGGTAATCCTGCCGGAAGACGTGGTCATGGACGGCATCACCAGCCCGATCAAAGCCGACCCGGAGTGGGCGAAAACCACCGTTAACGGCATGCCGGCGCTGCGTGAAACCGACACCTTTGACACCTTTATGGAGTCTTCCTGGTACTACGCGCGCTATACCTGCCCGCAGTACGATAAAGGCATGCTGGACCCGAATGCCGCGAACTACTGGCTGCCGGTGGATATCTATATCGGCGGTATCGAACACGCCATTATGCACCTGCTCTATTTCCGCTTCTTCCACAAGCTGATGCGCGATGCCGGTATGGTGAACTCCGATGAGCCAGCCAAACAGCTGCTGTGCCAGGGCATGGTACTGGCCGATGCGTTCTACTACGTCGGCGAAAACGGCGAGCGTAACTGGGTATCACCGATTGACGCTACCGTTGAGCGTGATGAAAAAGGCCGCATCGTTAAAGCCTTCGATCCGCAGGGCCGCGAGCTGGTGTACACCGGCATGAGCAAAATGTCCAAGTCGAAGAACAACGGTATCGACCCGCAGGTGATGGTTGAACGCTACGGCGCGGATACCGTACGTCTGTTCATGATGTTCGCGTCTCCGGCGGAAATGACCCTGGAGTGGCAGGAATCCGGCGTAGAAGGCGCGAACCGCTTCCTGAAACGCGTCTGGAAACTGGTTTACGAGCATACCTCTCAGGGCCCGGCTGTCGCCCTGGACGTGGCAAGCCTCAGCGAAGATCAGCAAGCGCTGCGTCGCGACGTGCATAAAACGATTGCCAAAGTGACCGATGATATCGGCCGTCGTCAGACCTTCAATACCGCCATTGCCGCGGTGATGGAGCTGATGAACAAACTGGCGAAAGCGCCGCAGGAAGGCGAGCAGGATCGCGCGCTGATGCGTGAGGCTCTGCTGGCAGTCGTACGTATGCTCAACCCGTTCACCCCGCATGCCTGCTTCACCCTGTGGCAAGAACTGGGCGGCGAAGGCGATATCGACAACGCGCCGTGGCCGGTAGCGGACGAAAGTGCAATGGTTGAAAACACGACTCTGGTCGTCGTCCAGGTAAACGGTAAAGTTCGTGGTAAAATTACCGTTGCGGTAGATGCAACCGAGGAGCAGGTTCGTGAACGTGCAGGCCAGGAACATCTGGTCGCAAAATACCTTGAAGGCGTGACCGTACGTAAAGTGATTTACGTTCCGGGCAAACTGCTCAATCTGGTCGTTGGCTAAGCGCGGGAGGAAGCGTGCGATATCTGGCAACAATGCTGTTATCTCTGGCGGTGTTAATCACCGCCGGTTGCGGCTGGCATCTGCGTAGCAATACGCAGGTTCCAACCACAATGAAAACTATGATTTTCCAGTCAAGCGATCCGAACGGTCCGTTAAGCCGTGCGGTACGTAATCAGCTGCGTTTGAATGGCGTTGAGCTGATCGATGCCGATACGCTGCGTAAGGACGTTCCGTCCCTGCGTCTGGGTAACTCATCCATTCAGAAAGATACGGCATCCATTTTCCAGGATGGTCGTACTGCTGAATACCAGATGGTGCTGACCGTTAACGCCACCGTATTGATCCCGGGTCATGACATTTACCCAATCAATACCAAGGTTTATCGTTCATTCTTCGATAACCCGCAGGCGGCGCTGGCGAAAGATGCCGAGCAGGACATGATTGTTCGTGAGATGTACGACAAGGCCGCGGAACAGCTGATCCGCAAATTGCCGAGCGTGCATGTTGCGGATGTCGAAGCCACCAAAGAGGCTGAGCAACCGGTGTCTGGAACCCCGGCCGCCTCGACCTCCGGCAACCGCGTTTCCACTACGCTGGGTAACTGATGATTCGGTTGTACCCGGAACAACTCCGCGCGCAGCTCACTGAAGGGCTGCGCGCGGCGTATTTATTGCTTGGTAACGATCCGCTGTTGTTACAGGAAAGCCAGGATGCCATCCGCGAAGCCGCGGCCGCCCAGGGCTTTACCGAACATCACACCGCGACCATCGATGCCAGCACCGACTGGCCCGCCCTTTTCTCCTTAAGTCAGGCGCTGAGCCTCTTTTCCAGCCGCCAGACGCTTCTGCTTATTCTGCCGGAAAACGGTCCGAATGCGGCGATTAACGAACAGCTAGCCACGCTGGTCGGTATGCTGCATGAAGATCTGCTGCTGATTGTCCGCGGCAATAAGCTTACTAAAGCCCAGGAAAACGCAGCATGGGTGACCGCGCTTGCCAGCCGCGCCGTACAGGTCAGCTGTCAGACGCCGGAATATGCGCAGCTACCGCGCTGGCTGGCCGCCCGCGCTAAGCAGAACAAGCTGCAATTAGATGAAGCCGCCAGCCAACTGCTGTGCTACTGCTATGAAGGTAATCTGCTGGCGTTAGCGCAGGCGCTGGAGCGGCTCTCGCTGCTGTGGCCTGACGGCAAGCTGACGTTGCCTCGCGTTGAACAGGCGGTGAATGATGCCGCCCACTTCACGCCATATCACTGGGTCGATGCCCTGCTGGCCGGCAAGAGCAAGCGCGTACTGCACGTCCTGCAGCAACTGCGCCTTGAAGGCTGCGAACCCGCCATTTTGCTGCGCACGCTGCAGCGCGAACTGCTGCTGCTGGTGAACCTGAAGCGCCAGTCGGCGCATACGCCGCTGCGTACGCTGTTTGATAAACACCGGGTCTGGCAGAACCGCCGTCAACTGGTGGGTGACGCGCTCACGCGCCTCAGCGCCGAGCAACTGCGCCAGGCCGTCACGTTATTAACCCGCGCCGAGCTCACCTTCAAACAAGATTATGGCCAGTCAATATGGCCCGAGCTGGAAAGTCTTTCGTTACTGCTCTGCCATAAAGCGCTGGCGGACGTTTTCATTGATGGTTGATATGACTCAGTTGCAGGCGATGTACGGCGGCACCTTCGATCCGGTGCATTATGGCCACCTGAAGCCGGTAGAAATTCTGGCGAACCAGATCGGTCTTAACCGGGTGATCATCGTCCCCAATAACGTCCCGCCGCATCGTCCGCAGCCGGAGGCCACCAGCGCCCAGCGCGTACATATGCTCGAGCTGGCGATAGCGGATAAGCCGCTGTTTGTCCTCGATGAGCGCGAGCTGCGGCGCGATACCCTCTCCTGGACGGCGCAAACGTTGCAGGAGTGGCGACAGGAACAGGGTCCCGACCGGCCGCTGGCGTTTATTATTGGTCAGGATTCGCTGTTGACCTTCCCCACCTGGCATAACTACGCCACGATCCTCGATAACGCCCATCTGATCGTCTGCCGGCGTCCGGGATATCCACTGGCGATGAAGCGCGAAGAAGATCAGCAATGGCTTGATAAACATCTCACCCACGATATCGAGCTGTTACATAACCGCCCCGCCGGAGCTATCTATCTTGCGGAAACGCCGTGGTTCGATATTTCCGCCACGCTGATTCGTCAGCGTCTGCAGCAGGGGGTCTCCTGCGCCGATATGCTGCCCGAGGCCGTGCTGGACTACATTCACCAGCAGAAGCTCTATTGCTGAGAACCCGCTGCGGGGATATCGTTACGCTACGCGATTTCCACGGAGTGCATCATGAAATTATGGCTGGTTCGCCACGGCGAAACGCAGGCTAACGTCGACGGGCTGTATAGCGGTCACGCTCCCACCCCGCTCACCGAACGCGGTATCCAGCAGGCGTGCTCGCTGGGTGACTGTCTGCGGGAGGTACCTTTCGAGCTGGTATTGTGCAGCGAGCTGGAGAGAACCCAGCATACCGCCGACCTGGTGCTCGCTGGTCGGCTAATCCCACGGCAAGTGATTCCTTCGTTGAATGAGATGTTTTTTGGCGATTGGGAAATGCGCCACCATCGCGATCTGCAAAAAGAAGACCCGCAGAACTACGCCGCATGGTGCAAAGACTGGCAACACGCCGCACCGACCAACGGCGAAAGCTTCCATGCCTTCGCGCAGCGTATCGCGGCTTTTGTCGCCACCCTCGGGCAATATCAGCCGCGGGATAACCTGCTGATCGTCGGCCACCAGGGCGCTTTAAGCCTGTTAATCGCACTCTTATTGCAGATGCCTGCCTCAGCAATGTGGCATTTTCCCCTCGCCCACGGCTGCTGGAGCCTTATCGAACGACGCGACGATTTTACAACCCTGCGGGTATTAAATAGCCAGGCGCAGTGGCGCGCGGAATAAGAATTCATGACCGCCCATTGACAGCCCCGAGCAGGCTGCTATTCTCCGCAGCCAGGCTACACCCGCTATACGCATCTTACAGAAATTGTTTTACAAAAATGGCGATGCATTCGTCGGCAAGGGATGGGATGATAGCCCGCTTTCAAGGGCTGAAAGCTGACTTTTCTCCCGACATTGCCATGACTTCGGGTATACTGTCAGGCTCGTTATTGTTATCACTCTTCACGCACCCAGGGGGAACACTTGCAGGGTAAAGCACTCCAGGATTTTGTTATCGACAAAATTGATGACCTGAAAGGTCAGGACATCGTCGCCATTGATGTACATGGCAAATCCAGCATCACCGATTGCATGATTATTTGCACCGGCACGTCTACGCGCCACGTGATGTCCATCGCCGACCATGTGGTGCAGGAATCCCGCGCCGCCGGAATGCTGCCGCTGGGCGTTGAAGGTGAAGCCGCCGCCGACTGGATCGTGGTCGATCTGGGCGACGTAATGGTTCACGTCATGCAGGAAGAGAGCCGTCGTTTGTACGAGCTGGAAAAACTCTGGAGTTAATGCGTGAAGCTACAATTGGTGGCCGTTGGCACCAAAATGCCGGACTGGGTTCAGACCGGCTTTAGCGAATATCTGCGCCGTTTTCCAAAAGATATGCCGTTCGAACTGGTAGAGATCCCTGCCGGTAAGCGCGGAAAAAATGCCGATATCAAACGCATCCTCGAAAAAGAGGGCGAAATGATGCTGGCGGCCGCAGGCAAGAACCGTATCGTGACCCTGGATATTCCCGGTAAGCCCTGGGATACGCCGCAGCTGGCGCGAGAACTGGAACGCTGGAAGCAGGATGGCCGGGACGTCAGTTTACTCATTGGCGGCCCGGAAGGTCTCTCTCCGGCCTGCAAAGCGGCAGCGGAACAGAGTTGGTCCCTTTCCACGCTCACGTTGCCTCACCCGTTAGTTCGCGTGCTGGTGGCTGAGAGCCTGTATCGTGCGTGGAGCATTACGACTAACCACCCTTACCACCGTGAGTAATGATGACCTGGGTAGACTAAGCAGCGAATGAAATTACAGAATTCTTTCCGCGACTATACGGCTGAATCCTCGCTGTTTGTACGCCGGGCGCTGGTCGCTTTTACGGGCATTTTGTTGCTTACCGGCGTGCTGATTGCCAACCTCTACAACGTACAGATTGTCCGTTTCAACGACTATCAAACGCGTTCCAATGAAAACCGTATTAAGCTGGTCCCCATTCCGCCCAGCCGCGGCATTATCTACGATCGCAACGGCACGCCGCTGGCGCTGAACCGCACCATCTATCAGTTAGAGATGATGCCGGAAAAAGTCGATAACGTGCAGCAGACGCTGGATGCGCTGCGCGACGTCGTCGACCTGACCGACGACGACATCGCCGGCTTTAAAAAAGAGCGCGCGCGCTCTCACCGCTTCACCTCGATTCCGGTGAAGGTCAATCTTAATGAAGTCCAGGTGGCGCGCTTCGCCGTAAACCAGTACCGCTTCCCCGGCGTCGAAGTCAAAGGCTACAAGCGCCGCTACTATCCCTATAACTCCGCCCTGACCCACGTTATCGGCTACGTCTCTAAAATTAACGATAAAGACGTCGATCGCCTGGATAAAGAGGGCAAGCTGGCTAACTACGCGTCGACCCACGACATCGGTAAGCTGGGAATCGAGCGCTATTATGAAGACGTGCTGCACGGGCAAACCGGTTATGAAGAGGTTGAAGTCAACAACCGCGGCCGCGTTATTCGCCAGTTAAAAGAAGTGCCTCCGCAGGCCGGACGCGATATCTACTTAACCCTTGATTTGAAGCTGCAGCAGTATATCGAAACGCTGCTGGCGGGCAGCCGCGCGGCGGTAGTGGTCACCGACCCGCGCAGCGGCGCGATTCTGGCGCTGGTTTCAACCCCGAGCTACGATCCCAACCTGTTTGTCGATGGTATCTCCAGCAAAGATTATTCCGGACTCCTCAACGATCCGAATACCCCGCTGGTTAACCGCGCCACGCAGGGGGTCTATCCACCCGCCTCGACGGTAAAACCCTACGTCGCCGTCTCGGCCTTGAGCGCCGGCGTCATTACCCGCAATACCAGTCTGTTCGACCCCGGCTGGTGGCAGCTGCCTGGATCGGAAAAACGCTATCGCGACTGGAAGAAATGGGGCCACGGTCACCTGAACGTCACTAAGGCGCTGGAAGAGTCCGCGGATACCTATTTCTATCAGGTCGCCTATGATATGGGCATCGACCGCCTTTCCGAATGGATGAGTAAATTCGGCTACGGCGACTACACCGGCGTCGACCTGGCGGAAGAGCGCTCCGGTAACATGCCCACTCGCGAATGGAAGCTCAAGCGCTTTAAGAAACCCTGGTACCAGGGCGACACCATCCCGGTCGGTATCGGCCAGGGCTACTGGACCGCTACGCCGATTCAGATGAACAAAGCGCTGATGATCCTGATAAATGACGGTGTGGTTAAAGTCCCTCACCTGCTGCAAAGCACGCTTGAAGACGGTAAACAGGTACCGTGGGTTCAGCCGCATGAACCGCCGGTCGGCGATATTCATTCCGGCTATTGGGAAATCGCTAAAGACGGGATGTATGGCGTTGCCAACCGCGGCAACGGTACCGCGCACAAATACTTTGCCAGCGCGCCGTATAAGATTGCGGCGAAGTCCGGTACCGCGCAGGTATTCGGCCTGAAAGCCAACGAAACCTATAACGCGCACCGAATTTCCGAGCGTCTGCGTGACCACAAGCTCATGACGGCGTTTGCGCCTTACAACAACCCCCAGGTCGCGGTGGCGATGATCCTGGAGAATGGCGGCGCCGGCCCGGCGGTCGGTACCATTATGCGCCAGATCCTTGATCACATCATGCTGGGTGATAACAACACCAATCTGCCGAGTGAGAACCCGGCGGTGACGGCGGGGGAGGATCAATAATGACCGATAATCCGAACAAAAAATCGCTATGGGATAAAATCCATCTTGACCCAACGATGCTGCTCATTCTGCTGGCGCTGCTCACCTACAGCGCGCTGGTTATCTGGAGCGCCAGCGGCCAGGACGTAGGCATGATGGAGCGCAAAATCGGCCAAATCGCCATGGGCGTGGTGATTATGATCGTGATGGCGCAGATCCCGCCGCGGGTATATGAGGGCTGGGCGCCCTACCTGTATATTTTCTGTATTATTTTGCTGGTTGCCGTAGACGCCTTCGGCGCTATCTCCAAAGGCGCACAGCGCTGGCTCGATCTCGGTATTGTTCGTTTTCAGCCCTCGGAGATTGCTAAAATAGCGGTGCCGCTGATGGTAGCGCGGTTCATAAACCGCGATGTCTGTCCGCCTTCACTGAAGAATACCGCCATCGCGCTGGTCCTGATCTTCCTGCCGACCCTGCTGGTTGCGGCGCAGCCAGACCTCGGCACTTCTATTTTGATCGCCCTCTCCGGCCTGTTTGTTCTGTTCCTCTCCGGCCTGAGCTGGCGCTTAATCGGCATCGCGGTGGTACTTGTCGCCGCCTTCATTCCGATTTTATGGTTCTTCCTGATGCACGACTACCAGCGTCAGCGCGTAATGATGCTGCTCGATCCGGAGACCGATCCGCTGGGCGCGGGCTATCATATTATTCAGTCCAAAATCGCTATTGGTTCCGGCGGATTACGCGGTAAAGGCTGGTTGCATGGTACTCAGTCGCAGCTCGAATTCCTGCCGGAGCGCCATACCGACTTTATCTTCGCCGTACTGGCGGAAGAGCTGGGGCTTATCGGGGTGTTGATCCTGCTGGCATTGTACATTTTGCTTATCATGCGCGGACTATGGATCGCCGCCCAGGCGCAAACCACCTTTGGCCGCGTCATGGCAGGCGGTTTAATGTTGATTTTATTCGTTTATGTCTTCGTAAATATTGGTATGGTAAGTGGTATTTTGCCGGTGGTGGGGGTACCTTTGCCGCTGGTCAGCTACGGGGGCTCAGCCCTAATCGTATTGATGGCCGGGTTTGGTATCGTTATGTCGATCCATACCCACAGAAAAATGTTGTCGAAAAGCGTTTAAGGGGTTCGCAATGCGTAAGCAATGGCTGGGGATCTGCATAGCAGCAGGGCTGCTGGCGGCATGTTCAGGTGAAGACGTTCAGCAGAAGACGGTTAGCGTCCCGCAGCCGGCTGTCTGTAATGGTCCGACGGTAGAAATCAGCGGCGCCGATCCGCATTTCGAAACGCTGAATGCCACGGCCAATCAGGATTATGAGCGCGACGGCAAAAGCTATAAAATCGTCCAGGATCCGGCTAACTTCACCCAGACCGGTCTGGCGGCAATTTATGATGCCGAACCGAACAGCAACCTGACCGCCTCTGGCGAAGCGTTCGATCCGACACAGCTTACCGCCGCGCATCCTACGTTGCCTATCCCAAGCTATGCGCGTATCACTAACCTGGCCAATGGCCGGATGATCGTAGTGCGCATTAACGATCGTGGCCCGTACGGCAATGACCGGGTCATTTCCCTGTCCCGCGCCTCAGCGGACCGCCTGAACACTTCTAACAATACTAAAGTTCGTATCGATCCAATTATTGTCTCTCAGGACGGCGCGTTATCCGGTCCAGGTATGGCGTGCACCACCGTCGCCAAACAGACCTATGCCTTGCCTTCGCGTCCAAACCTTGATGGCGATGGTTCCGCGGCCATCTCACCGGCCGACCAATCAAACGTTCATGCCATTAGCAACTCAACGCTTAAGCCTGAAGATAACGTGGGCGCGCCGGTTAACGGTAGTGGATTCCTCGGCGCGCCGACGCCGCTGAATAATGGCGTACTGGAAGGTAGCGAACCCGCTACTGCTGCGCCTGCCGCCGTCGCCGCAACGCCTGCAACGCCCAGCGCGCCGGTTACCGCGCCTGGCTCGATTCAAGGTAGCGTCGCGCCTGCCGCGACCGCAACAGCAGCAGCAACCGCCGCTGTGGCCGCGCCAAACGCCGGCACCAGCGGCGAGTTCGTCGTGCAGGTCGGCGCCGTTAGCGACCAGGCTCGCGCCCAGCAATATCAGCAGCGCCTGAGCCAACAGTTCGCCGTTCCCGGCCGTGTGATGCAAAACGGCGCCGTATGGCGGATTCAACTGGGTCCATTTGCCAGTAAGTCGCAAGCGACGACGGTACAACAGCGTCTGCAAAACGAAGCGCAGCTACAATCATTTATTACTCGCGCCAACTAAACGTGACGCCGCGGCATCTCCCGCCACAGCATATGTAAAAGTCGTTAACAAAGTCATATGCAATGTCGGATGCCGCTGCGAAACGCATTTGTTATAGTAAGGCACTTTTTTTAATTTCATCACGGATGCCGTTGTTCTAACCATGAAGACCTCTTTCACCGCTCGTTTACTCGTTACGGCCCTCTCCGTTGCGGCACTGTCTACCGCTGCCCGCGCCGATGACCTGAATATGAAAACCATGATCCCAGGCGCTCCGCAGATCGATGCTGAATCCTGGGTTCTTATCGATTACAACTCAGGTAAAGTGCTGGCGGAAAACAACGCCGACGCCCGCCGCGATCCGGCGAGCCTGACCAAAATGATGACCAGCTATGTCATAGGCCAGGCCATGAAGGCGGGCAAATTCAAAGAATCCGATCTGGTCACCGTGGGTAACGACGCGTGGGCAACCGGTAACCCGGTGTTTAAAGGTTCTTCCCTGATGTTCCTGAAGCCGGGCATGCAGGTGCCGGTTTCGCAGCTGATCCGCGGCATCAACCTGCAATCCGGTAACGATGCCTGCGTGGCGATGGCCGACTACGTCGCCGGCAGCCAGGACGCATTTGTCAGCCTGATGAACAACTACGTAAACGCGTTGGGCCTGAAAAATACCCATTTCCAGACCGTTCACGGCTTGGACGCCGACGGCCAGTACAGTTCCGCGCGTGACATGGCGCTGATCGGCCAGGCGCTGATCCGCGACGTACCGAATGAGTATTCCATCTACCGCGAAAAAGAGTTCACCTTCAACGGTATTCGCCAGCTGAACCGTAACGGCCTGCTGTGGGATAACAGCCTCAACGTCGATGGCATTAAAACCGGCCATACCGACAAAGCCGGCTACAACCTGGTTGCCTCCGCTACCGAAGGCCAGATGCGCCTGATCTCCGCGGTGATGGGCGGGCGTACTTACAAAGGTCGTGAGTCCGAAAGCAAGAAACTGCTGACCTGGGGCTTCCGCTTCTTCGAAACCGTGAACCCCATTAAAGCAGGTAAAGAGTTCGCCTCTGAACCGGCCTGGTTCGGCGATAGCGATCGCGCTTCTCTGGGCGTAGATAAAGACGTCTATCTGACTATCCCGCGCGGGCGCATGAAAGACCTGAAAGCCAGCTATGTACTGAACAACACCGAACTGCACGCGCCGCTGCAGAAAAACCAGGTGGTCGGTACCATTAACTTCCAGCTGGATGGCAAAACTATCGATCAGCGTCCGTTAGTGGTGCTGCAGGAAATTCCGGAAGGGAATTTCTTCGGCAAAATCATTGATTACATTAAGTTAATGTTCCATCACTGGTTTGGTTAAAAATTGAACACTTGAAAGTGTGATTTCTATCCCCATATACTATTCATCAAAGAAACCTGATAACTCCCACATCACGTGGGAGTTATTATTTTAGTCGTCACACCGGAGCTGACATGAAAACCAAACTTAACGAACTGCTTGAATTCCCTACGCCATTTACTTACAAAGTAATGGGGCAGGCGTTGCCTGAGCTGGTTGATCAGGTGGTGGAAGTGGTACAGCGCCATGCGCCTGGTGATTACTCTCCGTCAGTAAAACCGAGCAGCAAAGGTAACTACCACTCGGTCTCCATCACCATTAACGCCACCCACATCGAACAGGTCGAAGCCCTGTACGAAGAGTTGGGCAATATCGAAATCGTGCGGATGGTGCTGTAATCCCTCGCCTTACCCGGCCTCAAGCGCCGGGTAATTCTCCTTCTTTCGCTGTGATATACTCTCCCCACTTAAGTCATCCCTCTCGGCGGAGACGTTGTTTTGCAGCACAATACCATTCTTATTCGACAACTCGGCCTGCAACCTTACGAACCCATCTCGCAGGCAATGCATGAATTTACCGACAGTCGTGACGACACGACGCTGGATGAAATCTGGCTGGTAGAACATCACCCGGTGTTTACTCAGGGTCAGGCCGGCAAAGCCGAACACGTACTGGTACCCGGTGATATCCCGGTCATTCAGAGCGACCGCGGCGGCCAGGTGACCTATCACGGGCCAGGCCAACAGGTGATGTATGTCTTGCTGAATCTTAAACGGCGTAAACTCGGCGTGCGCGAATTAGTGACGCTGCTGGAGCAGACCGTGGTCAATACGCTGGCGGAGTATCAGATTGAATCTCATCCTCGCGCCGATGCGCCGGGAGTTTACGTTGGTGAACAGAAAATCTGCTCGCTGGGACTGCGTATTCGTAAAGGTTGTTCTTTCCACGGGCTGGCGCTGAATGTGGCAATGGATTTGACGCCGTTCCTGCGTATTAATCCGTGTGGCTATGCCGGCATGGAGATGACGCAAATGCGCCAGTGGCAGCCGCAGGCCGCTACAGAAAACGTCGCGCCGCGGCTGGTCGCCAACCTGCTGGCGCTGCTGAACAACCCACCGCATGAATATGTCGCCGCTTGATGCGCACCGCGCTCTGAACCTTCAGAGCGCAACTCCTTATTAATACTTCATATTTGCAATCAATTGTCACGCAACGCCACATCATCGCCCGCTATAATAAGCCTATGACCCAACGACCGGATCCGCGAGTGGCCGACAATCATCCCCCATTGGAAAACAACGAACAGCCAGAAGATCGGCAGATCTTTCGTATTCTGCGTAATATCGATCTTAATCTGTTAACTATCTTCGAAGCCGTGTACGTGCATAAAGGCATCGTCAATGCGGCGAAGGTGCTCAATATCACGCCTTCGGCCATTAGCCAGTCGATCAATAAACTACGGGCTCTGTTCCCCGACCCTCTCTTTATTCGAAAAGGACAGGGGGTGACGCCGACGGCTTTTGCGACTCACCTGCATCAATATATCAGCCAGGGGATGGAAGCCTTTCTCAATGCGCTGGATTTGGGCAGCAGCTCGCAGCAGCAGCGCGTGCTCACCATCGCTACCGCGCCGACCATCGGCGCATTGGTGATGCCAACCATCGCCAACGCGTTAAAAGCGCGGTTTCCTCAAGTATTGCTGCACAATATTGCGATTACCGATGCCGCCAGCCAGCTCAACCAGCGGCAGGTTGATTTGCTAATCGATACCTATAACCATAGCGGGCTGGCCATTGCGCATCAGGTGCTGTTTTCCGAGCCGGTTGTTATGTTTTGCCGCGAAAATCACCCAATTTTGCCTCTTCCGCTGACGCGGGAAAATCTACAGCAGTTTGAGTTTGCGCTGCTGCTGCCGGAAGGACAGCGCTACCCTGCCCTGCATCGGCAACTTGATGAATTCATCGGGGAACGGAGGTGCGGTTTTAGCAGCTATAACCTGTTGACTCAGGCGGCGATGATGAATAATAGCGATTTGCTGGGGCTGACGCCTGAGAGTATGTTCGCGCTGGTGGCGAAGATCTGGCCTCTACAGGCGATGCCTTTCCCGCCGTTACAAGACCAGCGCATTGATTTCTCGCTACATTACAACCGGCAAAGCGCCCAGGAGCCGTTACTGAAAGAGATTATCGACACTATTCTGCAAACTTATTCCCGCTAACCGCACGCGAGGGAAAAGGATAAAACAACAACTATTTTACAATTTGCCGGGCAACCAGGCTGCTTTCAACCCCGTATCAATGATATACTGCCTGTCCTTAGTTCAAAAATAGTTGATAAATACAACATTTGATTGAATTAATTCGCTTTCCTTCGTGACTCGCAACTGGAACACGCACGCTATGAGTAAACCCATTGTGATGGAACGCGGTGTTAAGTACCGCGACGCCGATAAAATGGCCCTTATCCCGGTGAAAAACGTGGCAACTGAGCGTGAAGCTCTGCTCAGAAAACCGGAATGGATGAAAATCAAACTTCCGGCTGACTCGTCCCGTATTCAGGGGATCAAGGCAGCGATGCGTAAGAATGGCCTGCACTCCGTGTGCGAAGAAGCCTCTTGCCCGAACCTTGCCGAGTGCTTCAACCACGGCACCGCGACCTTTATGATCCTCGGCGCTATCTGTACTCGCCGTTGCCCATTCTGCGATGTGGCCCACGGTCGTCCGGTGACGCCTGATGCCAACGAGCCGCAAAAACTGGCGCAAACCATCGCCGATATGGGGCTGCGCTATGTGGTGGTGACTTCCGTTGACCGCGACGATCTTCGTGACGGCGGCGCGCAGCATTTCGCCGACTGCATCAGCGCTATCCGCGAGAAGAGCCCGAATATCAAAATTGAAACGCTGGTACCGGATTTCCGTGGTCGTATGGATCGCGCGCTGGATATCCTGAAAGTGACGCCGCCGGATGTGTTTAACCACAACCTGGAAAACGTACCGCGCCTGTATCGTCAGGTACGTCCGGGCGCAGATTATAACTGGTCGCTGAAGCTACTGGAGCGCTTTAAAGAAGCGCATCCGGAAATCCCGACCAAATCGGGTCTGATGGTCGGTCTTGGCGAAACCAATGAAGAGATCATCGAAGTGATGCGCGATCTGCGCCGTCATGGCGTTACCATGCTGACGCTGGGTCAGTATCTGCAGCCGAGCCGCCACCACCTGCCGGTACAGCGCTACGTCAGCCCGGAAGAGTTTGAAGAGATGAAAGCTGAAGCCATGGCGATGGGCTTTACCCATGCCGCCTGCGGCCCGTTCGTCCGCTCTTCCTATCATGCCGATCTGCAGGCAAAAGGTATGGAAGTAAAATAACCTCTGCCTTTCTCTGGCCGTCGTTCGCGGCGGCCTGATTTCTCCAGTTCCCCCCAACTTCCAACTTCCCGTTGTCACACTTCGTTTCATCTTTTCATCGCCAGAGTACCGGCAATAAAAAAGGCGACAACGAATACGCTGCCGCCTCTTTGCCGCCAGAGCTTCACACCCGGCCGCGACGCGCCCCCGTTCATCGGGAGCCCGTGATTAATTACTCTTTATGAGAGAGTTTCTGTGCCGGCGCTTCTTCCTCAGCGCTGGTCTTTTTGGCACTGTCATCGTCATCATTCATGGCTTTCTTGAAGCCTTTGATAGCCGAACCCAGGTCTCCACCCAGCGTGCGTAATTTTTTGGTACCAAACACTAAAATAATCAGCGCTGCGACTACCAGCAGTTTGGTAATACTAATCTCACCCATAGCTAACCTTCTTCTCTATACAAGCTCAAGCTGCGAATACGCCATCATACACATATACGCATACAATTAACGGCTATTTGACGCGCCGACACAATAGCAATCTGTAACAAGGTGAATCAAGCCTTGTTTAAAAAAACGTCACAATAATTGCGGTGGCGCAAATCTGCGATTACGCAGCACCGGCAAACTCTCACGCACCTGACGAATATAATCTGCGGATATCTCAGCAAAAATCAGCTGCGGTTGAGCGGCGGCGCCAGCAATAGTGGTACCGAGCGGATCGATAATCCGGCTCTGGCCGATATTACGCGTTCCGCACTCGCCTGCCGCAATAATATAGCAGGTAGTATCCAGCGCCCTTGCCGCCAGCAGCGTCGCCCAGTGATGTTCCTTCATAGGCCCGCGAACCCAGGCGGTCGGCAGCACCAGGACATCGGCCCCCTGTAACGCTAACGATAGCGCTAATTCGGGAAAGCGTAAATCGTAGCAGGTCATTAAGCCGATTCGCATCCCATTTACCTCTATTAAAGGAGGGATTTGCTCACCGGCATCCACCAGCCGTGACTCCTGCATATTAAACGCATCGTACAAATGGAGCTTCTGGTATTGTGCGCAAATTGCCCCTCGGCATATCGCCACCAGCGTATTGCTCGCGCGCCCTTCAGCAGAGGGCACGTGCAGCGTTAATATCGTGGTTAAGTCATTACGCCGGCTTTCGGCCAGCAGTTGCTGCATGAAACCGCCGTCCAGCGCCTGCGCTGATTTTACCGACATATCCGGATCGTTATCGGCCCGCGCCAGTAACGCCTCAGGCAAGACCAGTAACGAAGCGCCGCAGTCTGCCGCCTGACGCATCAGCTCAACGCAGATCTGCGCATTAGTTTGCCACTGCGCCGTGACGGCGAATTGCCCTGCTGCTACCCGCATCTCTTTCTCCCACTTGCGAATCCATAGCCAAAAACGCCTTTGTCGCGCTACACTCGACCCTCTACCTAACCAAATAGCAGGAAATGACCGTGTTACAACTCCTTTTAGCCGTTTTTGTTGGCGGCGGAACCGGCAGCGTGTTGCGCTGGTGGCTGGGCATGAAATTTAACCCAATGCATCATGCAATTCCCATTGGCACGCTAGTCGCTAACCTGCTGGGCGCATTTATAATCGGCGCCGGGTTGGCGTGGTTCAATCGCCTGACGCATGTTGATCCGATGTGGAAACTGCTTATTACCACCGGCTTCTGCGGTGGCCTGACGACCTTCTCCACCTTTTCCGCGGAGGTCGTGTTTCTGCTCCAGCAGGGACGTTTCAGCTGGGCGTTGCTAAACGTTCTCGTCAACCTACTTGGTTCTTTCGCCATGACCGCGACGGCATTCTGGCTGTTTTCACAGTCAGCCGCCCGTTAACGTCAGGCAAAAAAAAACCCGCTATGAGCGGGTTTTTATATTCTACTGACGTGTTGGTTAGATAGCCATTACGTTTGCAGCAGAAGGGCCTTTGGCACCGTTAGTGATTTCGAACTCTACGCGCTGACCTTCAGCCAGAGTTTTGAAACCGTTGGACTGGATTGCAGAGAAGTGTACGAATACATCTTTGCTGCCATCTTCCGGAGTAATGAAACCGAATCCTTTGGACTCATTAAACCACTTAACGTTACCTTTAATCTTAGACATCAAAATTACCTTTAAATTAAAAAACGACACTAATGCTGTGTCGGATACCAGTACATCAATTGTGATGCCTTTTGTCCAGCGTAACTTTCTTAAAAAGTGATAAAAGTCTCTATCTTTATAGCCGACAGTTACGTTAGTCATTGTTTTTCAACAAGACAAAGAACTTATCACTTTTGTCACTACGTTATAACGATTAAAACTGTATGCGCGCCCAGGCAAAATAAACGTTGCCGTTGTTATAAGTACCGGGGATGTAGGTCATCTGGAACGTCGCCGGACCGTAGCCAATCGAGGCCAGGGGCAGCACCACCGGGATCGGGATATAGTTCCAGTTGTCGCGCGCCGTTACGCCAAGGGTGTAACCAAGGCCAAGGTGGAAGTTGTCATCGGCTAGCGGACGCCAGGTTTTCTCCCAGCCATAGCCGCCAATCGGCTCCCACTTATTAAAGGAATCTTTAAACGCCATCAGATACAGGCCGTGCCAGTTACCTTTATCGTCCCAACGCGACATGCCAAAACCCGCGCCCCACGGACGTTCGTTATACTTGTCGGTTTTCTCTTTGTCATAGGCAAAGCGGGCGTGCCAGGTGATCGCCGGAACGTACAGATCGTAGTGCTCAGGCTCGTTCCAGGTTTGTGCGACATTGTCCGTCAGCGTATTGTAGCCATCACGGATCGTTGACGAGAACGAAGCGTTAGCATAGCCGGACGACAGCAACAGGCCGGACAGCGCGACAATAAACAATGCAAATTGGCGTAGTTTCAACACTTCTCTATTACCGATTTCAATTTTAAAAACGAAGTAAAGTAACAAATGTAATCTTAATAGACTGTTAACGGAATAAGGTAAAATCCTGAATTGCGCCGTGGCAAAAACTTCACTCTGGTAGACGACTTTTGTGATGTTAGCCGCGCCACGGGTTCCGATTAGTCAATTCTCAGTATTTTATTGATTTGGGTCAGCAAGTTCTGCCCGTTTTTTGGGCACATTCCCTCACTTAATTTTTGTAGTGCTTTAGATATCAGCAGATTCTTTGGGTTAATGGCTTAGGGGTAAAGTATGCTTACGCTTGTTGAGATCCTTATCGGGGTCGTGGTTATTGTGGGCGTCGCCCGCTACATTATAAAAGGCTATTCTGCGACAGGCGTGCTGTTTGTCGGCGGTTTAATCTTGCTTATCGCCAGCGCCATCATGGGGCATAAGGTTCTCCCGGCTAGCGCCGCCAGCACGGGTTATACCGCGACCGATATCTTTGAGTATATTAAAATACTGCTCATGAGCCGCGGCGGCGACCTCGGCATGATGATAATGATGCTCTGCGGTTTCGCTACCTACATGACCCATATCGGCGCTAACGATATGGTGGTTAAACTGGCCTCTAAACCGCTGCGATATATTAACTCGCCTTATCTGTTGATGATTGCCGCCTACTTCCTCGCCTGTCTGATGTCGCTGGCGGTCTCCTCGGCGACCGGCCTCGGCGTGCTGCTGATGGCGACGCTGTTCCCGGTAATGGTCAACGTCGGCATTAGCCGCGGCGCCGCGGCGGCGATTTGCGCCTCCCCTGCCGCGTTGATCCTGTCGCCGACCTCCGGTGACGTCGTGCTGGCCGCCAAAGCTGCCGAAATGCCGCTGATAGATTTCGCTTTCAAAACCACTTTACCTATCTCGATTGCCGCTATCGTCTGTATGGCTATCGCTCACTTCTTCTGGCAGCGCTACCTCGATAAAAAAGAGAACGCCTCACACGAGATGCTCGACGTCAATGAGATAACCACCACCGCCCCGGCGCTGTACGCCATTTTGCCTTTCACGCCAATTATCGGGGTGCTGATTTTTGACGGCAAATGGGGGCCAGAGCTACACATCATCACTATTCTGGTGCTCTGTATGGTACTGGCTTCGATACTGGAATTTCTGCGCAGTTTCGATACAAAAAAGGTCTTCGCCGGGCTGGAGGCCGCCTATCGCGGCATGGCTGACGCCTTCGCCAGCGTCGTCATGCTATTGGTCGCGGCGGGCGTATTTGCCCAGGGGCTGAGCACTATCGGTTTTATCGACGGTCTTATCTCCATAGCCACCTCGTTCGGTTCCGCCAGTATCATTCTGATGCTGGTGCTGGTGATCCTGACCATGCTGGCAGCGATGACCACCGGTTCCGGCAACGCGCCGTTTTACGCCTTCGTTGAGATGATCCCGAAACTTGCCCACTCTTCCGGCATCAACCCGGCCTACCTGTCGATCCCTATGCTGCAGGCGTCGAATCTGGGCCGCACTATTTCACCGGTTTCCGGCGTGGTGGTCGCGGTGGCGGGAATGGCGAAGATTTCTCCGTTCGAAGTCGTTAAACGCACCTCGGTTCCCGTTATCGTCGGTCTGTTGGTGGTGATCATCGCCACCGAGATTCTGGTCCCCGGCGCCGCGATTCAATAAACCACAAACCATACTGAAAAGGCGCCAGCAGGCGCCTTTTTTATGCTTTAATAAATCCCAGCAATTAATCATCTCCCACTATCAGGAATAAAAATGTTCAGGAAGGATGTCGTCGCCATTGCCCTTTTACTCGGCGCAACGCAGGTTGGCGCAGAACCGCTTACCGCGACGAAATACGGTGATTTCGATCGTTACGTGCTGGCACTGTCCTGGCAAACCGGTTTTTGTCAAAGCATGCTGGATAGTAACCGTAATGAGCCTGAGGAGTGTCGGCTACAGCAGGACGAACGTAATAAAGCCGATTTTCTGACGGTACATGGCCTGTGGCCGGGCCTGCCGAAGTCGATCGCCTCGCGCGGCGTCGACGAGCGCCGCTGGATGCGCTATGGCTGCGCGACGCGCCCTATCCCCAATATGCCGGAAGTCAAAGCCGGGCGTAAATGCCAGGCGGCGGAAACCGGGCTGTCGCTGGAAATGGCGAATAAGCTGAACAGCGTGATGCCGGGTTCCGGCGGGAACTCTTGTCTGGAACGCTATGAGTATGCCAAGCATGGCGTCTGTTTCGGCTTCGATCCGGATAACTACTTCGGCACGATGGTGCGCCTGAATGGCGAAGTGAAGCAAAGCGCAATCGGTGATTTCCTGGCGAAGCACTACGGACAAACCGTTAGCCGTAGCGATTTTGATGCCGCCGTCGCCAAAGCGTATGGCGCGCAAAACGTCAAAGCCTTTAAATTAACCTGCGACGGCAACCCGGCTTATTTAACGGAAATGCAAATTTCCATTAAAGCTGGCGCTATCAATGCCCCGTTGGGCGCAGATTCGTTCCTGCCTCAGCCGCATCCGGGCAACTGTGGGAAGCAGTTTGTGCTGGATAAAGTGGGTTCTTGATAGCAGGACCAGCCATCTTATCGTCCACTTCATCTGCTTTTGCTCACGATGCGCTGAATGTGCGCTTAATCACTTCAAACATCAGGCAAGTCTCAGTATGATGAAGGGACATTAACCCTTGCCCCTTTCGGCGAGGGTTTTCTTTTACGGAAAAGGTTCCTGGATAACATGGAGTATGCAATGACCAGACCCGCAATCATTATTAATGAATTCGATGCTGAACGTATCGATAGACTGCTTGAGCAACCGGCTTACGCGAATTCGCCGGTCGCCGATGCCCTGAACGACGAACTGGATCGCGCGCAAATGTTGGCGCCGGAAGCGATGCCGCACGATGTCGTGAGCATGAACAGCAAAGTCCGCTTCCGCGATTTAACCAGCGGTGAAGAGCGCGTGCGGACCCTGGTCTTCCCGGCTCAGGCGACCGATAGCGCCACTCAGCTTTCCGTTCTGGCGCCGGTTGGCGCGGCGCTGCTTGGGCTGAAAGTCGGCACCTCCATTCACTGGGAGTTACCCGGTGGCGCATCGGCACACCTGGAAGTACTGGAATTGTTGTACCAGCCGGAAGCCGCAGGCGAATTCCATCGCTAAGTTTCCCGCTGCCTGAGGCGTTTGACGCTTTATTCAGAGGATGCCTCGCCATCCTCTTTCTGTTTCCCTCCCGCTATGACAAATTTTTACCTCATCCCGTGACGGGGCATACAGTTTTGCGACCTGAATGCCACATTATCCTTGTATAATATGTTGATATAGAAACAGACAAACAAGGAGAAATGCATATGTATAAAACTATCATTATGCCGGTTGATGTCTTTGAAATGGAGCTGAGCGACAAGGCTGTCCGCCATGCAGAGTTTCTCGCCCAACAGGACGGCATTATTCATTTGCTTCACGTGTTACCCGGTTCATCGAGTTTCACCATGAGCCGTTTTACTGCCGATCTGCGCCGCTTTGAAGAGCATCTGCAGCATGAAGCGGAGACCCGCTTACAGACCATGGTCGGCCATTTTAGCATCGCCCCCTCTCGTATTAAGAGCCATGTGCGTTTCGGCAATGTCCGCGATATGGTTAATGAACTGGCCAATGAAATAAAAGCTGACGTAGTGGTGATTGGCTCACGCAATCCGTCGATCAGCACCCATTTGCTGGGTTCAAACGCCTCAAGCGTCATCCGTCATGCGCATATTCCGGTAATGGTCGTGAGATAACGGAACGGTGAAATAAGCAAAAAAAAAGAGGCGACCACAAGGTCGCCTCTTTGCTGTGTGCAGGGAATGTCTTACAACTTTTTATGATTATGCGGTTTTGGTGCGAATCAGATAATCGAATGAGCTCAAAGAAGCTTTCGCGCCTTCGCCAGTGGCGATAATAATTTGTTTGTACGGCACGGTAGTACAGTCGCCGGCCGCAAACACGCCTTTCACGTTGGTTTCACATTTGGCATCAATGATGATTTCACCCATGCGGTTACGCTCAACCGTACCTTCCAGCCAGTTGGTATTCGGCAACAAACCGATCTGGACAAAAATACCGGCTAACGCGACATGATGCTCATCGCCGCTGACGCGGTCGCGGTACTGCAGCCCCGTCACCTTACTGCCATCGCCAACCACTTCGGTGGTCTGGGCGTTGAGAATAATATCGACATTTTTCAGGCTGCGTACTTTGTCCTGCAGCACCTGGTCGGCTTTCATTTCTGGTGCGAATTCCAGTAGCGTTACGTGTTCAACGACGCCCGCCAGATCGATCGCCGCTTCAACGCCGGAGTTACCGCCGCCAATCACCGCCACGCGTTTACCTTTAAACAGCGGGCCGTCACAGTGCGGGCAGTAGGTTACGCCTTTAGTCCGGTATTGGTCTTCACCCGGGACGTTCATGTTACGCCATTTAGCGCCCGTTGCGATGATCACGCTGCGCGCTTTCAGCACCGCGCCGGAGGCGGTTTCAATCTGATGCAGGCCGCCTTCGACAGCTGCCGGGATCAGTTTTGCCGCGCTTTGTGAATCAATCACATCAACATCATATTCACTGACGTGCGCTTTCAGCGCGCCGGCCAACTTTTGACCTTCGGTTTTCGGTACGGAAATATAGTTTTCGATATCTACGGTATCCAGCACCTGACCGCCGAAACGTTCGCCCATCAGGCCGGTACGAATGCCTTTACGCGCGGAGTAAACAGCCGCCGCGGCACCAGACGGGCCGGAACCAACAATCAAAACGTCATAAGCATCACGTTTGTTCAGCTCTTCCGCCGCACGTTTTTCCGCGCCGGTATCCACTTTGGCAACGATTTCAGTCAGCGTCATACGGCCTTGACCAAATTCCTGACCATTCACAAACACCGCCGGAACACCCATCACGTTGCGTTCAGTGATTTCATTCTGGAAGGTTCCGCCATCAATCGCCGTGTGTTTGATGCGTGGGTTAAGCACCGCCATCAGGTTCAACGCCTGCACCACGTCCGGACAGTTGTGGCAAGAGAGCGAGTAGTAGGTCTCAAATTCAAAATCACCGTCAAGATTGCGGATCTGCTCGAGCAGCGACTGGGCTTCTTTCGACGGATGACCGCCGGTCCACAGCAGCGCCAGCACTAATGAGGTGAATTCATGTCCCAGAGGAGAACCTGCGAAACGCGGCCCCTGGTTAGAGCCTGGATTAGTAATCAGGAACGATGGCTTACGTACCGCCAGCGTGTTGTCTTCTTTAAAGGTGACTTTGTCTGACAGTTCAGCGATTTCAGCCAACAGTTCCTTGATCTCTGCCGATTTAGCGCTGTCATCCAGCGTGGCAATCAGCTCAACAGGTTTGGTCAGCTTCTCAAGATAGGCCTTGAGCTGGGTTTTCATGTTGGTGTCGAGCATTTTTATCTCCTGGGCTTAAAACATCATCATGCAAGCGGCCTTTATCGGGCAGCCTGAATGCGCTTGCATCATGGTGTTGGAATAAAACGGGCGCGGGTACGCCCGTTGATTAGCGGGAATAAAACGAATTAGATCTTACCAACCAGATCTAAAGAAGGAGCCAGAGTCGCTTCACCTTCTTTCCACTTAGCCGGGCACACTTCGCCTGGGTGGGAAGCAACGTACTGAGCAGCCTTGATTTTACGCAGCAGGTCAGACGCATCACGGCCGATACCTTCAGCGGTAACTTCGATTGCCTGGATGATACCCTGCGGGTCAACGACGAAGGTCGCGCGGTCAGCCAGACCTTCATCTTCACGCATGTTGTCGAAGTTACGGGTCAGGGCGCCAGTCGGGTCGCCGATCATCGCGTATTTGATTTTAGCGATGGTGTCAGAGCTGCTGTGCCACGCTTTGTGGGTGAAGTGGGTGTCGGTAGATACAGAGTACACGTCTACGCCCAGTTTCTGCAGCTCTTCGTAATGGTCAGCCACGTCGCCCAGCTCGGTCGGGCAAACGAAAGTGAAGTCAGCCGGGTAGAAGAAGAAGACGCTCCAGCGGCCTTCAGTATCTTTTTCGGTAACTTCGATGAATTCACCGTTTTTGAATGCCTGGTTTTTGAAAGGTTTGATTTTGGTATTAATTAAAGACATCGATACTTCCTCCGTGTTTTTGTTGAGGTCTAAGTTAACGAATTTTTCCTGACTCGACCAATGCGTTTGCATTATCAAATCAATAAGCGTTATCTAACAACCGTAACAAGACAACTTTGTGAACCTGCCTTCGCGATCGCGGTTTTTCTCCGTTTTTCGCCTCATTTCGCTGAAAGTAAAAAGGCCGCCCTCTCAGGCGGCCCCGTTACCTGAAATACCCGCAGGTAGCTTCAGCGCCAGAATGGCTGGCAATATGTTGCGCTCTACACCTTAATGTAACAGCATGAGTGATTACATCATTCGCCGAACTAAAGGGCAACCAAACGCCCGGCAGGTCTTATCTATGACTGCGATAGGTTTGACCACTACTTCGCATTATCTTCTGATTTAAAAGGAATACTCATGTTAAAACGACTACTTTTCCTGAGCCTGCTGCCGTTATGTAGCTATGCCAAAGACCTCCCCGCCCCCGTAAAAGCAATAGAGAAACAGGGTATTACTATCATTAAGCCCTTTGAGGCGCCGGGCGGCGTCAAAGGCTGGCTCGGGAAGTATCAGGATATGGGCGTTGCTATTTATCTCACTCCCGACGGTAAACACGCCATTTCCGGCTACATGTACGACGAAAACGGCAACAATCTGAGCGAACAGCTTTTCCAGAAAGAGCTCTATACCCCGGCGGGACAGGCGATGTGGAAAAAACTCGAGTCCGCTAACTGGCTGCTGGAAGGCAAAAAAGAGGCCCCCATCGTCCTTTATGTGTTTGCCGACCCTTTCTGTCCTTATTGTAAACAGTTCTGGCAACAGGCGCGGCCGTGGGTTGAATCCGGTAAGGTGCAACTGCGTACCTTATTGGTCGGCGTGATAAAACCTGAGAGCCCGGCCACCGCGGCAGCGATTCTGGCAAGCAAAAACCCGGCGCAAACCTGGCATGATTACGAACAGTCCAACGGCAAAATGAAGCTCAACGTCCCGGCAGATATCCCTGCGGACTTGATGAGGACGCTAAATATCAATCAGCAGTTGATGGATGACCTCGGCGCTAACGCCACCCCGGCTATTTACTATATGAATAAAGACAGCATGCTACAGCAGGTGGTGGGATTACCCGATAAAGAGAAACTGCAGGTGATGATGGGTGAAAAGCAGCAGTAAAAAATAACGCATTTCCGCCAGAAGCTTAAGGACACAAAAGGATCTGGCGGAAAGCGATCGCTTGGTATACATTAAGTAGGGGTTAATTGTATATTTAGCTATAGTAATGATAATTCACGGCATCACTTCAAATTTATTACGATAAGTAATAGTAATCCGTTCGCCTCGACGCAACATAAACAGGACGTTAAGCATGGCCAACCTTTATGATTTAAAAAAATTCGATCTAAACCTGTTGGTTATTTTTGAGTGTATTTATCAACACCTTAGCATCAGTAAAGCGGCAGAAACGCTGTTTATAACGCCTTCTGCGGTAAGTCAATCACTACAAAAGTTACGAAATCAATTAAACGATCCGTTATTTGTCCGCTCCGGGAAGGGGATAACTCCGACGACCGTTGGTGTGAATTTACATCATCATTTGGAACAGAATCTCAACCAATTAGAAAAAACGATTAATATTGCCAATCATTCTGAATTAAGTAAAAAATTTGTTATTTATAGCCCACAACTTCTTATATCACCAGGAACAATGGATTTAATAAATAGATTAAATATGGATCCTAACTTGCAAATCGATCACCGCGATCTTCTTCTGTCGCCAGAAAGCGTCGAAGATCTTCTGGCCTACCGTAAAGCAGACTTAATCTATAGCGTTACCCCATTGTCAAATCATAGTACGATTTGCCAGCCTTTTCTGGAATTACAGATTGTGCTCGTTTGCCGCGAAGGTCACCCCCGTGCGGACCACCTTAACTCATATGAAGCTATTTCACGTGAGGGATTTACGCTTTACGCTTCTTCAGATCCTAAATTAAAGGCCTTTCAACAGAATAACGACGAACGAATGCCTGAAAGAAGAATTGCGTTTCGCAGTAACTCTCTGATAGCTATTTTAACCATGATCAATCAGAGCGATCTGCTAGGATTTGTACCTAAGCATGCGATAGATTATTTTAGCGCTTCATTTAATTTTCGTGAGCTTTCACTTCCCCACCCTATTCCTACCGTAACAACCTATATGATTTATAATTGTTCATCATTGAACAACCCCAAATTCGCCGAATTTATTACGCTAAGTACCGCAGCTAATTAATTTGTCATTTCAAACATATTCACAAAGTGAATATGTTTGTGTGAATTACATTGACCTAGCTTAAAACATTACTATTTCATATTAACCTTACCATTAATGTGTTCTACACTACCTGAAAAAGCGTACCTATCACATTAAAGGATTAATGGTAATGTCATTAATAAAAATTCCATTACCCGAGTCCGTTCTTCAGGCTAGCCAGCAGCGGATACAGTGGGTATTAGAAAATTTTTCACGCATCTGCATCTCTTTCTCCGGCGGAAAAGACTCCACCACCATGCTGCACCTGACGGCGCTTTGCGCCCGGCAAATGGGTAAAAAATTCAGCGTGCTGTTTATCGATTGGGAGGCGCAATTTTCCTGTACCATCCAGCATTGCGAAAATATCCGCGCCGAATACCGGGATGTTATTGAAAAATTTTATTGGGTTGCCCTACCGCTCACCACGCAAAATTCACTGACTCAGTTTTCGCCGGAGTGGCAATGCTGGGAACCTGGCGTCAACTGGGTACGCCAGCCCCCCGCTGACGCCATTACCAATCCCGGCTATTTCCCGTTTTATCGTAGCGGAATGAGCTTTGAAGAGTTCGTTCGCGATTTCGCCGACTGGTTTTCGCAAAACCGCCCGGCGGCGATGATGGTGGGTATCCGGGCAGATGAGTCGCTTAATCGTTTTATGACCATCTCATCGCAGCGCAAACTGCGCTTTGCCGACGACAAGCCATGGACAACTTCGGCGCCGGGCGGTCATACCTGGTACATCTATCCGATCTATGACTGGAAAACCGCCGATATCTGGACGTGGTTTAGCAAAAGCGGCCATACCTATAACCCCCTTTACGATCTGATGTATCAGGCCGGAGTGCCGCTACGCTATATGCGGATTTGCGAACCTTTTGGACCTGAGCAGCGCCAGGGGCTCTGGCTGTATCACGTGCTGGAACCTGAGCGTTGGGCAGCCATTTGCCAGCGCGTAAACGGCGTGCACAGCGGCGGTATTTATGCCGGATATGACAACAAATTTTATGGTCACCGTAAACTCGATAAACCCGGGCACCACAGCTGGAAGAGTTATGCCCTGTTTCTGCTGGATAGCATGCCGCGACCAACTGCCGAGCACTATCGCAACAAAATCGCGGTCTACCTGCATTGGTATCAAAAACAGGGAATGGACGATATTCCCGATTGCCAGGAGGGCGACATCGGCACCCGGGATATCCCTTCGTGGCGACGCGTCTGCAAGGTGTTATTGAATAATGATTACTGGTGTCGCCAGCTTTCTTTTAGCCCAACTAAAGCCACCCGCTATAAAAACTACTGTGAGCGTATAAGTAAAAAACGCCAACAATGGGGACTGTTATGCAACAACGACTAATAACCCAGATAGAAGAGTATCTGGCCGCTCTGCCGGAAGAGGAGAAAATCGACGCACTAAACCGCTTTCGCCAGGCTTTGCATCGCCATAGTCCTTTTCGCAACCAGCCGGTTGACTGCGTGCTATGGGTTAAAGAGGGAGAAGTGGTTCCCAATGATTACAACCCTAACAATCTTGCACCACCGGAAAAGCGGCTGTTACTAACCTCGCTGGAGGCCAACGGCTTTACGCAACCTATTGTAGTGCAGCATCAGCAAGCCAAAGCGTTATACCATCGTTGACGGTTTTCACCGCCACGAACTGGCCAGTAATAAAGTGTCGCTGAAAAAGCAGCTCAAGGGGTATTTGCCGGTAACCTGTCTGACGGCGAACAGCCACCCGCGCGATGCCCTGATGGCCGCCACTATCCGCCACAACCGGGCCCGCGGACGCCATCAGATCCACGCGATGTCGGAAATTGTCCGCGAGCTGGCCAATCTCGGCTGGAGCAATAGCAAAATCAGTAAAGAGCTGGGGATGGACGCCGATGAAGTGCTGCGCCTGAAGCAAATTAACGGTCTGGCCGAGATATTCGGCGACCGTCAATTTTCTCAGGCGTGGACGGTAAAATAGCTACAGCCGACGCAGACGGTCTGCCGCCGCCAGCAGGGTCTCCGGCTGCTTGGCGAAGCACAGACGAATCAACTTATGCGGGAAAGGATCGGCGCAGAATACCGACAGCGGGATCGCCGCCACGCCGACTTCAGTCGTCAGCCAGCGACAGAAGCTGACGTCATCAAGATCAGAGATTGCGCTATAGTCGGCCAGCAGGAAGTAGGTCCCTTCACAAGGCAAAATCTCCAGCCGGCTATCGCGTAGCGCATCGATAAACAGATCCCGACGCTGCCGATAAAACGCTGGCAGCTCGCGGTAGTGCTCCGGCTGCGCGCGCAGCATATCCGCCAGCGCCAGCTGAGCCGGCGTGTTAACGGCAAAGGTTAAATACTGATGCACTTTACGCAGCTCGGCGCTGATGGCGGCAGGCGCCACGCAATACCCCACCTTCCAGCCGGTCATGTGAAAGGTTTTACCGAAAGAAGAAACCGCCACAGCCCGCTCCCGCAGCTGCGGATGGGCCAGTACGCTGGCATGCCCCTGCTCAGCAAAACAGATATGCTCGTATACTTCGTCGCTGATAACGTAAATTTCCCGTCCGGCGATAGCCTGCCACAGCGCGGCGAAGTCTTCCCGCTGCCAGACGGTGGCGGACGGGTTATGCGGCGTATTAAGAATGACCAAACGGGTGCGGTCGCTTAACGTGGCGGCAAACTGCTGCCAGTCAACGCGGAAATGCGGCGGCTGCAGAGCAATCCGTTTCAGCACCCCGCCGGAAAGCTCTACCGCCGGCGCGTAGCTGTCGTAGCTCGGGTCAAAGCAGATCGCTTCATCACCCGCCCTCACCAGCGCGGTAATCGCCGCATACAGCGCTTCGGTCGCCCCCGCGGTGACGGTGACATCGCTATTCGCATCCGGGCGATAGCCATACAGCTCAGCGGTTTTATCGGCAATGGCTTCGCGCAGCGCCGTTACGCCGGTCATCGGAGCGTACTGGTTAGCCCCCTGGGCGACGTGCCAGGCCAACCGTTCCTGTAGGTAACGCGGACCGTCAAAATCCGGGAAACCTTGTGATAGATTGATGGCCTGATGCTGCTGCGCCAGCGCGCTCATCTGGGTAAAAATGGTGGTGCCTAATGCAGGGAGTTTACTCTCAGGAATCAGTGGCTTATTGCTCATTCTCTTTGTTCCGATTGTAATGCTGTTGTTGAAGCCACTATAACACGATGTTAGTATTTGGCAATCAAGACGCTTAGACGTCTAAATGCTAACGTTATTTCGCTTGCCGCAGGCAGGCGGCAAACCGACGCCACCGGCAGCACGGCGCACTATCCACTCTGGAGATACCATGATCCGCGCTATCGTGACCGATATTGAAGGCACCACCAGCGACATTCGCTTCGTCCATAACGTCTTATTCCCCTACGCCCGCGAGCGGCTGGCCGCGTTTGTCAACGCGCAGCAGTACGTCGAGCCGGTCAGTACCATTCTCGACAATCTGCGTACGGAAATCGCCTCTCCCGAAGCCAGCACCGCCCAGCTTATCGATACGCTATTCCGCTTCATGGACGAGGATCGTAAATCGACGGCGCTGAAAGCGCTGCAGGGCATTATCTGGCGCGAGGGCTATCTGAACGGTGATTTTACCGGCCATCTTTATCCCGATGTTCTCCCGGCGCTGGAGAAATGGAAGGCAATGGGCATTGATTTATATGTATATTCCTCAGGCTCGGTCGCCGCGCAGAAATTGTTATTTGGCTACAGCGACGAAGGTGATATTACTCATCTCTTCAGCGGCTATTTCGATACCCTGGTCGGCGCCAAACGCGAAGTTCAATCCTATCGCACTATCGCCGAACAACTGGGGCATAACCCGGCGAGCATTCTGTTCCTCTCTGATATCCATCAGGAACTGGACGCCGCCGAAGCGGCAGGTTTACGCACCCTGCAGCTGGTACGCGGCGACCGCGACCCGGCCAGCCATCATCCACAGGTTCAGCGTTTTGACGACATCGACCCGGAGCAACTTCCCTCATGAGCGCATTAACTATTTTTTCCGTTAACGACGCCAGCCATCCACGCTGGCACAGCAGCAACGCCGATGAAATCCAGCAGCAATTGAGCGCAAAAGGGGTGCGCTTCGAGCGCTGGCAGGCCGATCGCTACCTGGGCCCGGCGCCAACCGCTGAAACCGTTATTGCGGCCTATCAACACGCGATAGATAAACTGGTCGCTGAAAAGGGTTACCAAAGTTGGGATGTCATTAGCCTGCGAGCGGATAATCCACAGAAAGAGGCGCTGCGGGCAAAATTCCTCAATGAGCATACCCATGGCGAAGATGAAGTGCGCTTCTTTGTCGAAGGCGCCGGGCTATTTTGCCTGCATATCGGCGATGAAGTTTTTCAGGTGCTGTGCGAAAAGAACGATCTGATCTCCGTTCCGGCGAATACCCCACACTGGTTCGATATGGGGTCGGAGCCGAATTTCACCGCCATTCGCATTTTTGACAACCCGGAAGGCTGGATAGCGCAGTTCACCGGCGATGCTATCGCCGATGCCTACCCGCGCTTACCCTAATCGCCTTTACGCATAGCGGCGGCGCAGCAGCTCGCATTCGAAAAGGAATTCGAGCCCTTCCAGCTGACGCCGCGCCTCGCTAACATCCCTGCCCCAACAGGTTAAACCGTGGCCGCGGATCAAAAATCCATAACGTAAAGGATGACTACGGGCATACGCTTCAATCCGCGCCGCCAGCGCCTCGATATCCTGATCGTTATCAAAAATCGCCACCGCTACGCTATCGAGATGGCTATGCTGCCCGCTCAGCGTTTTTTGCATTTCATAGCCCTGCAGCTGAAGAGTATTGCCGGTTTCAAGGCGTGAGAGCACCGTAGCGTGCACGGTATGCACGTGCAGCACGACGTTCGCTTCCGGAAACAGACGATAGACCAGCGTATGCAACCCGGTCTCCGCCGACGGTTTCCGCCCCGACGGCGCATTATTGTTTAGGATATCTACCTGAAGAAAATCGTCGCAGGTCAGGCTGCCCTTATCGCGCCCCGATTCACTTAACCAACACCAGCGCGCATCCTCGCGTACTGACATATTGCCGCCGGTTGCCGGCGCCCACCCTTTCGCGCCAATCCAGTGACAGGTGGTCACCAGTTGTGCGAGTCGCTCTTGCCACATAATTGTTCCTTATCGAGGTTAACCGTTACGCCACCGGCGCGAAGATACCGTCTGCCACCTGCTGTGGCGTAACCACGCCGCTATCCAGCACCCAACCGCTGATTAACGACGCTGGCGTCACGTCAAAGGCCGGATTGTAAACCGGCGCGTTTTCTGGCGCCCACTGCACCGCGCCAAAGCTGCCTTTTACGCCGGTCACCTCTTGCGCCGCACGCTGTTCAATCGGGATCGCCGCGCCGTTCGGGCAGTGGCGATCGAGAGTGGTTTGCGGCGCCGCCACGTAGAAAGGAATGCGATGATAGTGAGCCAGCACCGCCAGCGAATAGGTCCCGATTTTGTTCGCCACGTCGCCATTGGCGGCGATACGATCCGCGCCGACCCATACCGCATCAACCTGCCCCTGCGCCATCAGGCTGGCAGCCATGGAGTCGGTAATCAGCTGATACGGCACGCCCAGTTCACCCAGCTCCCAGGCGGTCAGTCGCCCGCCCTGCAGCAGCGGCCGCGTCTCGTCGACCCAGACGTTAGACACTTTGCCCTGTTCATGGGCCAGGGCGATAACCCCCAGCGCGGTACCCACCCCCGCCGTCGCCAGACCGCCGGTATTACAGTGGGTTAACAAGCGGCTACCCGGCGTCACCAATGTATTACCGGCTTCGGCAATACTGGCGCACAGCTGTTTATCTTCGGCAATCAGGCGCAGCGCTTCGCTCTCCAACGCCTGCGGATAGTTTTCCTGCGCCAGCGCCTGCTTCATCCGATCGAGATTGTTCATCAGATTGACCGCGGTCGGCCGCGCCGCACGCAATGTTTCCAGCGCCTGAGCAAGCTCGTCGCGGGAAAGACCGCGCTGGGCTAACAGCGCCAACAGCAGGCTGGCGGAAAGACCGATCAACGGCGCGCCGCGCACCCGCAGGGCATGAATATGGTCCACCAGCAGCGCAACGTTATCCGCCGCCAGCCAGCGTTTTTCCTGCGGCAATGCCTGTTGATCGAGAATAAAAAGCTGATTTTCGCTTACCCGCAGGCTGGTGGTCTGTAGTGTCTGCATATCGTTAAATCCCTGTTGCGTTGTTGTATCACATTGTGTCAGGATGAAATCCAGATGTATAGACGTCTGAACGGCTTAATTCAGCACTTTTGAGGATCGAGGCAATGTCGCAATACCATACCTTCACGGCCAGCGATGCGGTGGCTTACGCACAACAATTTGGCGGGCTCGACGATCCGTCTGAGCTGGTGTCGGCGCAGGAGGTAGGCGACGGCAACCTCAATCTGGTGTTCAAAATTTTCGATGCTCAGGGCGTGAGCCGAATTATTGTTAAGCAGGCGCTGCCCTATGTGCGCTGCGTCGGCGAATCCTGGCCGCTGACCCTTGACCGCGCGCGCCTCGAAGCGCAGACCCTGGTCGCGCACTACCAACACAGCCCGCAACATACGGTACAAATTCTCCATTTCGATCCCGCCCTGGCGGTCATGGTAATGGAAGACCTGTCCGACCACCGTATCTGGCGCGGCGAGCTTATCGGCAACGTCTACTATCCGCAGGCGGCGCGCCAGTTGGGCGAATACCTGGCGCAGGCGCTGTTCCACACCAGCGATTTCTATCTCCATCCGCATGAGAAAAAAGCGCAGGTGGCGCAGTTTATCAATCCCGAAATGTGCGAGATCACCGAGGATCTGTTTTTTAACGATCCGTATCAGATCCACGAGCGCAATAACTACCCGGCGGAGCTGGAAGAAGAGGTTGCCGCCCTGCGTGAGGACGCTCAGCTTAAGCTGGCGGTGGCGGCGCTGAAGCACCGCTTTTTCTCACAGGCCGAAGCCCTGCTGCACGGCGATATTCATAGCGGCTCCATCTTCGTCGCTGAAAATAGCCTTAAAGCCATCGATGCCGAATTTGGCTATTTCGGCCCTATCGGTTTTGACGTCGGCACCGCCATTGGCAACTTGCTGCTTAACTACTGTGGTCTGCCGGGCCATCTCGGCATTCGCGATGCCGCCGCCGCGCGCGAACAGCGGCTCAACGATATTCAGACCTTATGGCACACCTTCAGCGAGCGTTTCCAGGCGCTGGCGGCGGAGAAAACCCGCGATGCGGCGCTGGCCTGCCCCGGTTACGCCTCAGTATTCCTGAAAAAAGTATGGTGCGATGCCATTGGATTCTGTGGTACCGAACTGATACGCCGCAGCGTCGGGCTTTCACACGTCGCCGATATCGATTCGATTCAGGACTCGGCCATGCGCCACGAATGTCTGCGCCACGCGATAACGCTCGGCAAAGCGCTGATCGTCATCGCCGAGCGTATCGATAGCGTGGACGAACTTATCGCCCGCGTACGCCAGTACAGTTAATCGCTTGATTATTTATGTTGGGCTTCCAGCGTGGCAAACCACGGGGCGATAAAGTCTTCGGTTTGCCCCCAGCCAGGGATAACTTTCCCCAGCGATGCCACGTTGACCGCCCCCGGCTGTGCCGCCAGCAGCGCCTGCGGAATCGCCGCCGCCTTGAAATCGTAGGTAGCCGGGGTGCTTTCCCCGGCAATTTTATTGGCGATCAAGCGGACGTTGGTGGCGCCGATGAGTTTCGGGTCTACCGCCACGCTAACCTTCCACGGACTACCAGCTTCCCGCATCAGCTGTAAATCCTGATTGGAAATATCGATGCTGTAGAGTTTGATTTCACTACGGCCGTTTTCTTTCAGTGCTTTATAGGCTCCCTGGCTAAAGGCATCCCACGTGCCCCAGATGGCGTCAATTTTACCTTTGGGATACTTGGCCAGAATCGCGCCGACTTTGTTGGCGGTGTCGCCCTGCACGTCGGATGAAACGGCGCCGATAGACTCCAGCTCTTTAATCCCCGGATTTTGTTTAAGCAGCGTCTGGTAGGCCGCCTGACGGCGCTCCATTGGCGGGAATCCTGCCACCCATAACTTGATAATGTTGGCCTTGCCGTTGAAGTCTTTTACCAGTTGGCCAAAAGAGAGCTCGGTCAACGAGGCGTCATCCTGCTGGCTAACCGTCACGCCGGGGATAGTTCCCTGCACCGCGGTATCGAATACCGCCACTTTTATCCCGGCATCGACCGCTTTTTTCACCAGTGCGGTCGAGTAGGGATCGCGCCCCTGGGAAAGAATAATACCGTCGTATTTCTGGCTAATAGCCTGATTGACGAAGTCCTGGAATTTCGCGTCATCGCCGTTGCTCAGGAAGGTGCTAACTTTAAAACCGAGTTTTTTACCTTCCTGAATCGCCCCGGCGACAAACTGGGTGGTGTTATCGTCAGAACCGAGATTGCGAATCACCGCGATGCGGATCGGGCCGTTATGCTCAGCGATCGCCGCCGGAACCGGCGTCGGGGTCTGCGCCAGCGCTGCCATCGACTGCAGCAGGCCCAGCGCCATGAGAGAAAGTGCTATCTTTTTCATTTTGTTTACCCTGTAAAATGTTAGGTACGGCGCTGAAAATAGGTCAGTGCCAGCGCGCCAGCCAGCACCAGCCCTTTAATAATGTCCATCGCGTAATACGGCACCGAGAGCATCACCAGGCCATTGGAAAGCACGCCGAGGATCACCGCTCCCACCAGCGTCCCCAGCGCATTCGGTTTGCCGGAGCCCGCCAGCGAAAAGCCGATCCACGCCGCCGCGACCGCATCCATCAGGTAACCGCCGCCGGCGTTCACCTGGGAAGAGCCAATTCTTGATGCCAATAAAATGCCGCCCAATCCGGCCAGTAGCGAAGCAATCACGTAGGCCGCCACTTTATAGCGCGTGATCCGCAACCCGGAGAGCCGCGCCGCCTCCGGATTACCACCGATGGCGTACATCCGCCGCCCGTGGGTGGTGAACGACAGCGCCAGCTGCGCGATTAGCGTTACCACCAGCATGATAATGACGATGGTCGGTACCTGCCCCAGCGCGCCAAACGCAGCCGGGATCGTACCTTCGGCCATCTCGCCGCTCGGCAGCACCATATTTTCGGTGATCGAGCCGCCGTAGCTGTAGGTCATCGCCACGCCCTGAATCACAAACAGGCTGGCAAGCGTGGCGAGCATGTCAGGAATGCGCAGCACTACGATCAGAAACGCGTTGAATAACCCCACCAGCGTACAGAGCGCGAGGGTGATCAGAATGGCTTCAGTGGTGTTCAGGCCGTGCCAGACAAACAACGAAATCACTAACGCATTCGCCAGCGACGCCGTCGACCCCACCGACAGATCAAAGCCGCCGATGGTGAGCGAAATCGACACCCCAATGGCAATCACCGTCACAATAGCGATGGAGCGCAGAATGTTGATGATGTTAAACGGGTCAAGAAAGTTATCCGAGGCTAAACCAAAGACGCCAACCAGCAGTACCACGGTCAGCAACATGCCCCATTTATAGAGAAAATCGAAAAACCGCTGACGGCCCGATACCGTCGCGTTGACTGCCAGGGCCTTGCTCACGCTGCCGCTCCTCCGGTGGAGTAATAAAGAATCGTCTCTTCCCGCGCCTCGGCGCCGGGAATTTCCGCCACAATGCGCCCATCCCACAGCACGCAGATGCGATCGCACAGGCCTACCAGCTCGGAAAATTCACCGGAGGCGTAAATCACGCCCCGGCCTTCCCGCGCCAGGCCATCAATCAACTGAAACAGATCGGTTTTCGCTTTCACGTCCACCCCTTTCGTCGGTTCGTCGAAAATCAGCACGTTTGCACTGCCGCGCAGCCATTTGCCGATGGCCACTTTTTGCTGATTACCGCCGGAGAGACGGCGCAGCGTCTGCCCCGGCCCGGTGGCGCGCACGCCGATACGGGCAATAACCTCCTGCGCCCACCGCCACGCCTGCCGATGGCCGAACAGGCTCCAGCGCGAAAAGCTGTTATCGGCGCTGACCGCCAGATTCATGGCGATAGCCTCATCGATGAATATCCCCTCTTTGCGCCGCTCTTCCGGCACCAGCGCCAGACCCTGGAGGACGGAATCAGCCGGGTCGCGCGGCCGCCACGGCCGGCCGTTAAGTTCGCCGTGGCGCAGGCGGCTTTTACTGGCGCCGAATAAGGCTTTGCAGAGTTCAGTTTTTCCCGCGCCCGCTAAGCCGGCGATACCGAGAATTTCCCCCTTATGCAGGCGTAGCGAGATATCCTGCAACAGCGCCTCGTCATGCAAACCCTCAACCTGCAACAGCACCTCTGCGCCGTGCGGCGGACGCGCAGGCGGGAAAATATCGCTCAGCTCGTGACCGAGCATTTTTTCGACGATCTGCTCGCCGCTGAGCTCGGCCATCGGGCCGCTTTCGATTAAACGGCCATCGAGCAGTACCGTCAGGGTGTCGCAAATCGCTTTGAGTTCATGAATACGGTGCGAAATAAAGACCACGCCGATCCCCTGCTGCTGCAGACGACGAACCACCGCAAATAAGCGTTCGCTTTCGTGCTGATCCAAGGGCGCGGTGGGTTCATCAAGAATCAAAAAACGGCAATGGTGCGACAGTGCGCGAGCCAGCAGAATTTGCTGCTTTTCGGCAAGGGTACAGCTATCGATTGAACGTCGAACATCCAGCGCAATATCAAGCTGCGCCAGCGCGTCGCGCGCCTGCTGACGCACATGCGACCAGCGAAAAACCGCACCCGGCTCAGCCAGCCTGTCCAGCATGATATTTTCGGCAATGCTCAACCCCGGAACCAACGCAACATCCACCTCTTGCTGTACCAGATGAATTCCCAGTTGCTTTGCATCGCGCGGCGAACGAATGCTAACCGGCTGGTTATTGATCACCACTTCGCCTTCGTAATCGGCATGCGTCCCGCACAACACCGCCATCAGCGTCGATTTGCCAGCGCCGTTGGCGCCGGTCAACGCATGCACCGTTCCGCCCTTAAGGGTAAACGCCACCTTGCTCAGCGCCTGAAAACCGGAAAAGGCCAGGCTAATGTTATGCATCTCAAGGCGATTCACGCTCATCACCCTCCCGGGGCAATTAATATTCTGATTTAACGAATTTTTCACAGCCGCCGATGCCTGACAACTGCGTAAAAAGCATAAGATAAAACCAAATAATATTAGCCATCTGGATGTCCAGACATAACATCAGGTTAGCCCAACACCTATAAGGACTGCTTCCCACCCGGGTAGCGCTTTAGCCTGCCGATGACGTTAACCCTGACGTTCTGCGCGCCGCGTTCGAGAAGGTGGAATACTTCAGCCGTTAATCACCCCGACCGTCTATACCTAATGATGATTCTCACCACTCTCGTAACGAGGTCATCATGCAGATCGATTTAACAGGTAAGAAGGCGCTGGTTACCGGCGCCAGCCGTGGGTTGGGTCGCGCTATTGCGCTGTCGCTGGCGCGCGCCGGCGCCGATGTGGTTATTACGTATGAAAAATCGGCCAATAAAGCCCAGGCGGTCGCCGATGAAATAAAGGCCCTGGGTCGATACGGCGAAGCGGTGCAGGCCGACAGCGCCAGCGCGCAGGCCATTCAGGATGCCGTCACCCATGCGGCCCGGGCCCTCGGCGGACTGGATATTCTGGTCAACAACGCTGGCATCGCCCGTGGCGGTCCACTGGAATCCATGACGCTGGCGGACATTGACGCCCTTATCAACGTCAATATTCGTGGGGTGGTTATCGCCATCCAGGAAGCGCTGGTGCATATGTCCGATGGCGGACGGATCATCAACATCGGCAGCTGTCTGGCCAACCGCGTAGCCATGCCGGGTATCGCGGTTTACGCCATGACCAAGTCCGCCCTCAACTCCCTGACCCGTGGGCTGGCGCGTGATTTAGGCCCTCGCGGGATCACCGTTAACCTTGTCCATCCAGGGCCGACTAACAGCGATATGAACCCGGAGGATGGGGAACAGGCGGAAGCCCAGCGCCAGATGATTGCGGTCGGTCACTACGGCCAGCCGCAAGACATCGCCGCGGCGGTCACCTTCCTGGCCAGCCCGGCCGCCGGGCAGATCTCCGGTACGGGGCTCGACGTGGATGGCGGCCTGAACGCCTGATCGCCTATTTTCTGCAAGCCTCTGTCGCCCGGCAGAGGCCTTCCCGCGCCGCCTCGACGGGTTGCGTTTTGCCTCTTACCTGCGTTTACAGATGGCAGAGATCGACGACGAAACCGACGACGCTCTGGAAGATATTGAAATCGAACACGATTGCTATGATGACGTAATGCTGTCAGGTGAAGTCTGCGACGTGATGCATAAAGAAAATCAGCCTCTACTTACCGAAAGAAGGCTAGCAGCACTTCGCCCCGCCCTTACCGCCGTAGCGCGCGTCCTGGCGTTCGCGAAAGAACTCTTCATAGGTCATCGGCGTCCGATCCGGATGGGTCAGCCGCATATGCTCGACGTAGTTATCGTAATCCGGCACGCCGATCATCATCTTCGCCGCCTGGCCTAAATATTTTCCTGCTTTGGAAAGGGTGTCGAACATAATGAGTTTCTCGCTTATTTCCCTCACCCCAGCCCTCTCCCACAGGGAGAGGGAGGAGAAGAAAGGTAGGCCGGGTCAGCGCTAGCGCCTCCCGGCAAACAGGTTAATGCGCGCGCTTCGCCTGCGCCGTTAAGGTCTGCGCATCCGCGGGCATCGCTTCATACGGCGTCTCTTTCGCCGTCGGTTTATCCTCTTTCAGCGCCGCCAGCGCGGTTTTAATCGAGAACAGCGCCAGAACCACCACCACAATCATAAAGAAGATAGTCAGCCCGGCATCGAGACGGTTATTAAACACCAGCTGCGCCAGCTGCGATTCCGTATACTGCGGCGGAATGGTACCGCTGTCGATCATCGCCTGGAATTTATTGGCGATGGCCAGGAAGCCGACTTTGGTATCCGGACTAAACGATTTCTGCCAGCCAGCGGTCAGCGTACAAATCAGCAGCCAGCTTGTCGGCAGCAGCGCCACCCACGCATAGCGCTGGCGTTTCATCTTGAACAGTACCACCGCGCACAGCATTAGCGCCATCCCCGCCAGCATCTGGTTGGCGATACCGAACAGCGGCCACAGGGTATTAATACCGCCCAGCGGGTCAACCACCCCCTGATGCAGGAAGTAGCCCCACGCCAGGACGCACAGCGCGGTCGCCAGCAGGTTAGCCGGAAGCGAGCTGGTTTTTTTCAACCCGGGGCTAATCACGCCCAGCAGATCCTGCAGCATGAATCGCGCCGCGCGGGTGCCGGCATCAACCGCCGTCAGGATAAACAGCGCCTCAAACAGAATGGCGAAGTGGTACCAGAAAGAGACATCCATCAGCCCGCCCAGCGAGCCGTGCAGAATGTAAGCCATCCCCACCGCCAGCGTCGGCGCGCCGCCGGCGCGTGAAATGATCGACTGTTCGCCGACCTCACTGGCTATTTGATTCAGCGTATCCGGGGTAATGCTAAAGCCCCAGCCGCTCACTACCTGCGCCGCCGAGGCCACGACGTCAGTCGTCCCCGCCGGCGCCAGCACCGCCATCGGGCTGTTCATCGCGAAGTAGACACCCGGATCGATAATACAGGCCGCCACCAGCGCCATAATCGCGACGAAGGATTCCATCAACATGCCGCCGTAACCGATAAAGCAGGCCTGCCCTTCGTTGGCCAACATTTTCGGCGTGGTGCCTGAGGAGATCAGCGCGTGGAAGCCGGAAACCGCGCCGCAGGCGATGGTGATAAACAGGAACGGGAACAGGTTGCCGGTCCATACCGGGCCGGTACCGTCAACGAACTTCGTCAGCGCCGGCATGGTCAGCGTCGGGCGCATAATCAGGATGCCAATCGCCAGACCAACGATGGTGCCGATTTTCAGGAACGTGGAGAGATAGTCGCGCGGCGCCAGCAGCAGCCAGACCGGCAGTACCGCAGCAACAAAGCCGTAACCCACCAGAATCCACGTCAGCTGTACGCCGGTGTAATCAAACCACGGCGCCCAGGTCGGGCTTTCAGCCACCCAGCCGCCGGAAATGATCGCGAACACCAGCATCACCAGGCCTATCACCGACACCTCGCCGATGCGCCCCGGGCGCAGGTAGCGAATATAGATACCCATAAAAATCGCCAGCGGGATGGTAAAGGCGACGGTGTATGTCCCCCACGGACTGTGGGTCAATGCTTTCACCACGATCATCGCCAGTACCGCGAGGATGATCACCATGATCATAAAACAGGCCACCAGCGCCAGTACGCCAGCGGTCGGCCCCATCTCCTCTTTAACCAGTTCGCCAAGCGAACGGCCATCGCGACGGGTCGAAACAAACAGCACCATAAAGTCCTGCACGGCGCCGGCCAGCACCACGCCGGCGAGGATCCAGATCATCCCCGGCAGGTAGCCCATCTGCGCGGCAAGCACCGGCCCCACCAGCGGCCCTGCGCCGGCAATCGCGGCAAAATGGTGACCGAACAGCACTTTTTTATCGGTCGGTACATAATCGAGGCCGTCATTATGACGCACCGCCGGGGTCATTCGCGTTGGGTCAACGCCGAGGACGGTTTTGGCGATATACAGGCCGTAGAAACGATACGCGATCAGATAAACGCAGACCGCCGCGACGACAATCCACAGCGCGTTTATCTGCTCACCCCGGTTTAAGGCGATATAGCCGAGGGCAAAGGCTCCGATCACGGAGAGCAGTGTCCAGATGAGGTATTTCCCTGAATTATTCATTGTTGTGGTCCACCGGTAGGGTAATCAGGATGTTACAGTTTGTTTCTAGAACACAACGCAGAATTTAACAACTTCGAAACAGCACGGATGATGCACCGCGGCGGAGATTTATCTCACATTGCTAGCGGGATCACTTAAGACAGGAAAATAAATGAAAGGATTACCGAGAACGTTGCCGTTTTTTTGTCGGGTGGCGGCCTCAAAACCCCCGGTGGCGCTACCGCTTACCGGGGCTACAGCGCTGTGCGATTTGCTAGCCCGGAGAAGGCGCCGATCCGTAGCCCGGCTCAGCGCAGCGCAAGCCGGGGAAATAGCGGCTTCTTAGCCTAGCACCGCGGTACCCAGACGACAGGTGCAGCAGCGCCGCCCCCTTTCGTCATACACCACAATTTCCCAGCTCTGACTCTGGCGGCCAAGATGCAGCGGTCGGCATTCGCCTCGTACTTTCCCGCTGGAGACCGGACGATGGTGGCTAGCGTTAAGCTCGGTGCCCACCACGCACTGCCCATCCTCGGTCATCAGCCAACCGGCCATCGAGCCCAGCGTCTCCGCCAGCGCCGCGGAAGCGCCGCCGTGCAGCAGGCCAAACGGCTGATGCGTGCGCGCATCCACCGGCATCTCCGCCTCCAGCAGCCCCTCTTCCAGCCGGGTGTAGACGATGCCAAGATGCGCCACCATGGTGTTTTCGCTACTGGCGTTCAATGCCGCAAGCGTGAGCTCTCGTTTCCAGGCCATTTACGCCCCCAGCGTCGAGCCGCCATCGACCACAATATCCTGCAGCGTGATATGGCTGGCGTGAGAAGAGGCGAGGAACAAAATGGTATTGGCGATCTCCTGCGGGCGGGCGATTTTGCCCAGCGGGATGCCAAGCTTAAACTGCTCGCCAAATCCGCGGATCCGCTGCTGTTCCGCATCGTCATTGACCCACAGAGTACGTTGCATGTCGGTATCGGTGGAGCCAGGCGACACCAGGTTGCAGCGTACGCCGCTGCCTGCCAGCTCAAGTCCGACGGTCAACGCCAGGCTTTTCAGCGCCGCTTTCGAAGCGCCATAGGCGCTCATGCCGATACGCGGCGTATGCGCGGCATCGGAAGCGACGGTGACGATCGCCCCGCCACGCTGACGACGGAACTGCGCCATCGTCTGCTGAAACAGATTAAACGCGCCGCCAACGTTCACCGCGAAGGTTTGCTGCCAGTCCTCCGCGCTCAATTGATCGGTCGCCCCCATGCGCAGGATCCCGGCCGCATTCACCAGCACATCCAGTCGTTCGATGCCGTTGAGCAAACGCGTGCACACGTCGCGTACCTGGTCGGCATCGGCGACGTCCAGCGTTTCGGTGGCAAACGGGTAACCTTCGCCGGCAAAGGCAAGGTCGAAACCGGTGACGTTGGCTCCGGCCTCGACGAAAGCCAACGCGGTGGCATAGCCAATGCCTTTACCTGCGCCGGTCACCCACACGGTCTGACCGCGAAAATCCAGCGCCGCCATTATTTCACCTCGCGGGAGAGCAGCGCCCACCAGGCGTCGATGGTCGGATTCTTCGCCAGCATCACGAAGTCGATATCGCCGTGCACTTTGCGCCAGCGGGCGGCCAGCGCCATCATGCGCACCGAATCCAGGCCGTAGTCGATCAGGTTTTCATCATCCAGCGGTTCGTCGGATTCGTCGAGCAGCGGCAGGATCAGCGCGCGCAGCGCCGCTTTGGAGGCCGGCAGCGGCAGCAGCTCTTCGGTCATTACCACGCGTCCGGAACGGCCGGCGACGTATTTCAGCGCCATCAAATGTTCTTCGCGGCTGAAATCCGCCAGCGCGTCGGCGACAAAGAACGGTTTGATATCGCGCATAAAAGCATCTGTGGCGGTAGTCATGCAGCCGATATGGGCATAAACGCCGGTGATGATCAGCTGGTCGCGGCCGGTCTCTTTCAGCATCTCTTCAAGCGGCGAGCGATGAAACGCGCTGTAGCGCCATTTCACCAGCACCGTATCCTGTTCATCCGGCGCCAGCGCGGCAATCACCTGCTGCTGTTCCGGCGAGCGGGTCAACCCCGGCCCCCACATATCATTCAGCAGGGCGCGGTCTTCATCGCTCTGCTCTTTCGGCTGGGCGGTGTAGTACACCGGAATACCGTTTTGTTTGCAGAAGTCGCGCAGGGCGGCGATATTAGCCACCACTTTCTCCATCATCGCGCTGTTTTCGCCCCAGAAGTTGAGGAAATACTCCTGCATATCGTGGATCAGCAGCGCGGCACGCGACGGCTCAAAGGCCCAGTTAACTTTGTTCGCCGGGATATCGCTGGCTTCCGGCAGCGCGTAAGCCTGTAATTTAGGGATTGCCATTTTCTGTTCTCCTTCAGCCCAGCTTGCCTTCGGCCAGCCACTGACGTAATTGTTTTTTATCGACTTTGCCCACCGGCGTCAGCGGCAGCGCGGCAACGCACTCCACGCGATCCGGCAATTTAAATTCGGCCACGCCCTGCTCGCGCAGAAAGCGACGTACCGCGACGGCGCGCAGCGGCGAGGTCACCACCAGATAAGCGCAGCTCTTCTCGCCGAGCAGATTGTCTTCAATGCTGACCAGCGCGGCGTGGATCACCGCCTCATGGCGCAGCAGCAGGTTTTCGATCTCTTCAGCGGCGATCTTCTCGCCGCCGCGGTTGATCTGATCTTTTTCCCGCCCCTGGACGGTGATATAGCCATCTTCATCGATCGAAATCAGATCGCCTGAGCAGTAAAATCCATCGGCATCAAAGGCTTCCGCGTTATGTTGCGGGCTGTTGTAGTAGCCGCGGAAGGTATAAGGGCCGCGGGTCATCAGACGGCCCACTTCGCCGCGCGGCAGCGGGTTGCCATCGGCATCCGCTACCCACACTTCGTCGTCCGGGCACATCGGGCAACCCTGGGTGTTGATAATTCGCTGCGGGCTATCGTTGAGGCGGGTGTAGTTAACCAGCCCCTCGGCCATGCCGAACACCTGCTGCAGCTGGCAGCCGATTTCCGCCGGGATACGCGCGGCGAGCGTCGCGGACAGGCGCGCTCCGCCAACCTGCAACAGCTGCAGCGATTGCAGTTGCGCGTTGCCGCCCCATTCATGAATAGCCTGCAGCCACAGGCTGACCGCCGGCGGCACCAGCGACGCGACGTTAATCTGGTGTTTTTCGATCAGCGGGAAACAGAGCGTGGCGCTCGGGTCGGCGGCGAGGATCACCCGGCCGCCGGCAAGAAAGACGCCCAGTGAGCCCGGCGAGCTCATCGCATAGTTGTGCGCCGCTGGCAATGCGTTGAGATAGCGCGTATCGGCGTTAATACCGCAGATCTCGTTGCTGCGGCGGATACTGTAGTCGTAATCGTTGTGGGTACGCGGGATAAGCTTCGGCGTCCCGGTACTGCCGCCGGAGAGCTGAAAAAAGGCGACTTCGTCAGCCGGCGTCGGATTGGCGACAAAGTTATCCGCCGTACGGTTAATTTCCGTTGCCAGGTCGCGCTCGCCGCCGTCGTTACGCAGCAGCGCGACGCGCAGCGAAGGATGCTCAGCGATAAAACCATTAAGGAAACTATCGTCAGCAAACAGCGCGTGCTCGCGATCGGCAATCAGCAGCGCCGGTTTAATCTGCGCGGCGTAGGCGTTGAGTTCGCTGCGCTGGTGGCTAAACAAGGCGTTAACCGGAGCGACGCCGATACGCAGCAGCGCAAAGAAGGTAATGTAAAACTCAGCGACGTTGCCAAGCTGCACCAGCGCGGTTTCTCCGCGCTTGAGTCCCTGATGCTGCAGGGAGGACGCGAGGTTATCCACCAGCTGGTTAAACTGGCGGTAGCTAATCTGCCGCTCGCCGTCGATAATCGCCACGGCGTCATTTTGCGCATGACGGGTAATCAGATTGGTTAACGGCAGATCCTGCCAATAACCTTTTTGACGATAGCGGGCCGCAAACTCTTCCGGCCAACGGGTAAATGCAATCATCCTTGCCTCTTAATTCAAGCCAAATACGTTGAGCATGGTGGTCAATTTGACGCCGGTTTCGCGCCATTCGCCCAGCGGCGAGGAGGCCGGAACGATACCCGCACCGGCAAACAGGCGCAGCGAGCGTTGATGCAGGCGCGCGCAGCGGATGGTCACCACCCATTCGCCGTTGCCTTCGTCATCGCACCAGCCGACGATGCCGCCAAACAGCTGGCGATCGAACGGTTCGAGCTCGGCTATCAGCCGCTTTGCCACCTGATGCGGGAAGCCGCTCAGCGCCGGAGTCGGATGCAGCAGACAGGCCAGCGACATGGCGTTTTCTTCCGCCAGCGCCGTACCTTCGATCGGCGTCGCCAGATGCCAGAGCGTCGGGGTGGTAATCAGCTGCGGCGATTCCGGTAGCGACAGCTGACTGCTGCGCGGGCCAAGCACGCTCTTCATCGCCTGCGTGACCAGATCATGCTCATGGCGATCTTTGCCTGACGCCAGCAGCTTGTTGCCCGCTTCCCGATCCAGCACATCGTCAGGCTGGCGGCGGGCGGAGCCGGCCAGCGGCAGCGAACTGAAGTGCAGCCCTTCTTTACGCAACAGCAGTTCCGGACTGGCGCCCAGCAGTACCCCGCCGTCTGACAACGGGACATGGAAGTTAAAGCTCGCCGGGTTCTGGGCGATCAGCCGTTCCAGCAGCGCGCCGCTATCGACCCGGTCGCGGGTAGTGATATCAATCAGCCTGGAGAGCACCACTTTGTCGACTTCGGGAGTCGCCGTCAGCGCGGCGGCACGTTCTACCATCGCCAGAAACTCGTCCTGCTCCGGGATCTCCTGACGATCGACAACATCCATAGCCTTGAGCGGCGCCGCGTAACGCGCGGACTGTTGTTTGTCGGTACGGGAGAAAGATTCCCAGCGTTCGGGGATATAGAGTTCGGAAGGCTGATTGGTGTCGAACGGGATCGCCCCGACCATGACCGGCTTGCGGATCCCCGCCGCGCGGGCTTCGGCAAATGCGGCCGCCATTTTCTGCTGAAACTCGCCGTTCAGCGAATCACCACCGACTGCAGGTTGGGAAAAACGGCTAAAACAGCCGGTGGTACTGAAGCTGCGGTACGGCGACATAAAGAAAAAGCTTTGCGGCGACAGGGTCTGCGTTTTTTCCTGTACATCCTCAGCCAGTGACGTTTCCATATCATCCTCCAAAAACGATAAAGATATTAAGAATAATTATCATTTATATTTTTGTTGGCTAACCTAAAAGGTATTGCTCTCCTTGTCAACCGCACAAACAGCAGGTTATGCGACTTAAACTTGCATCCGGGTTACACAAAGTTGAAAATGAGACGTATTTACTACAACTGACTCAGGATGCGAATTCGTGAATTTTGCCACTTTTTGCCGTCGTACTTTACTCGCCAGCGGGCTGTGCCTTTTAGGAATTACCTCAGCGCTGGCGGCGGACTGGCCGCGTCAGATCACCGACAGTCGCGGTACCCATACGCTGGAAAGCCAGCCGCTGCGCATAGTCTCGACCAGCGTCACCCTCACCGGTTCGTTGCTGGCTATTGATGCGCCGGTGGTCGCCAGCGGCGCGACCACGCCGAATAACCGCGTGGCCGATGCACAGGGCTTTCTGCGCCAGTGGGGCGATATCGCTAAAAAGCGCAAACTAGCGCGACTGTATATTGGCGAACCCAGCGCCGAAGCGGTAGCGGCGCAGATGCCGGATCTGATCCTGATTAGCGCCACCGGCGGCGATTCCGCGCTGGCGCTGTACGACCAGCTTTCGACTATCGCGCCGACCCTTATCATCAACTACGACGATAAAAGCTGGCAGACGCTTCTAACCCAATTGGGACATATTACCGGTCATGAAAAGCAGGCGGACGCGCGCATTGCCGAGTTCAATAAACAGCTCGTTTCGTTAAAAGAGAAACTGAAGTTGCCGCCGCAGCCGGTCACCGCGCTGGTTTATACCGCCGCGGCGCATAGCGCCAATATCTGGACGCCGGAATCAGCGCAGGGTCAGATGCTGGAACAGTTAGGCTTTAAGCTGGCGACGCTGCCGGGTGGCCTGCACGCCAGCCAGAGCCAGGGTAAGCGTCACGACATCGTGCAGTTGGGCGGCGAAAACCTGGCCGCCGGAATTAACGGCGAAAGCCTGTTCCTGTTCGCCGGCGACGAGAAAGACGCCGGGGCAATTTACGCCAATCCGCTACTGGCGCATTTGCCAGCCGTTGCCGCAAAGCGCGTTTATCCGCTGGGGACGGAAACCTTCCGTCTTGACTACTACAGCGCCATGCTGGTGCTACAACGTTTATCGGCGCTCTTTGCCTGATTCTCTTCCCGGCCCTGGGGCCGGGATCTCATTTCACATCATCAACTACATCATCCTTTTGTTATAAAATAACTTTTTATTGCCTTCCCCACTTGAGACCTCATCGGCGCCTCACGCGAATCATCATCGTTTGAGGTGTTGTTTTGTGATTAGCCATCGCCGTCGCGTTCCTCGAATATCTGCCCCACACCACTTGAGGTGGACATTCAACTCATAAGGAAATTACCGTGACGACAAGCAAATTGATTAAGGGCGATACCCTGACCGAAACCAGTAACGCTGCTGATGGTTTTAACCCGGCAACGGAAGTCAGCAACTACAGCTATACTTCGGACCGCGTCGCCAAACCGGTGTATAACAAATACAAAAGCGCAACCAACAAACCTAAAGTATTCGGTTATTACACCGACTGGTCTCAGTACGATGGCCGCCTGCAGGGCAGCGATGCGAAAGATAACCGCGGCCGCGGCTACGACCTGACTAACGTCTCCCCTACCGCTTACGATAAAATCATCGTTGGCTTCGTCGGCGTAACCGGCTTCCATAAAGTGGATGGTCTGTATCGCGATGTGGTGGCCGAAGGGGCAGAGCAGTGCGGCAAAGTGAAATATGAACCGACCTTCCTTGATCCGTGGGGCGATTTCCAGTCTTACGTTAACGTTGGCCACAGCGTCAGCGGCTGGGATGTTGATCCGAAAACCGTAACCCAGACAAACACCAAAGGCCTGCTCGGCGGTCTGCGTGACCTGCAGGCGAAAGCCAAACAGCAGGGCCACAACCTGGTGCTGTCAATGAGCATCGGCGGCTGGACCATGAGCAACGGTTTTCATGAAACCGCGGCATCTGATTCCTCGCGTAAAACCTTCGCCAAAGGCGTGGTGAAACTGTTCAAACAATTCCCGATGTTCAGCGAAGTGGATATCGACTGGGAATACCCGAACGCCGAAGGCGCCGGTAACCCATACGGCCCGGAAGATGGCGATAATTACGCCCTGCTGATTGGTGAACTGCGTAAACAGCTCGATTCCGCCGGCCTGAGCGATGTCAAAATCTCCATTGCCAGCTCCGCGGTAGTAAAAACGTTTGGTTATTCCAACGTCAAAGCGCTGATGAATGCCGGTCTGTACGGCATCAACGTCATGACCTATGACTTCTTCGGCACCCCGTGGGCGGAAAGCATCACACACCACACCAACCTGAAAGCCATTGAGCAAGGCGACTGGGCGATTAATACCATTGTTGAACACCTGCTGGCGGAAGGTTTCCCGGCTGAGCGCATCAACATCGGTTACGCCGGCTATACCCGTAACGGCCGCAATGCCGAGCTGGAATCGCTGTCGCCGCTGAAAGGCACCTATAACCCGGGTAACGGTACCACTGTCGGTACATTTGAATCCGGCACCAACGAATGGTATGACGTCATTTATAACTACCTGGACCTGGAAAACCAGAAAGGCCGTAACGGCTTCAACGTCTACACCGACCAGGTAGCTGATGCTGACTTCCTCTACAACCCGGAATCCAAACTCTTCATGTCGCTGGATACCCCGCGCACCGTCAAAGCCAAAGGCGAATACGCTGCCAGCCTGGGGCTGGGCGGTCTGTTTACCTGGACTATTGACCATGATAACGGCGTGCTGGTTAACGCCGCCCGTGAAGGTCTGGGGTATGAAATCGCTTCTGAAGTTATCGATATGGACCCGTTCTATTTCGAAGGCATCAACGTTGTGCCTGCTGATGAACAGGATGACGATAAGTCAGAAGATGAGCCAACCGAACCAACGGTAAACCATGCGCCGGAAGCGGCGATTGAAATGATGGTCGTAGGCGGCTCTCGCGTTCGCCTGTCCGGTGAAAAATCATCTGATGAAGATAGCGACGAGCTGAGCTACAGCTGGGGCGTGCCGGCAGCGATTGATGTCGCTGATAAAACCGCCGCGGTCATTGAGTTCGACGTACCGGAAGTCACCGCGGACACTGAATTTACTTTCACGCTGTTCGTTCGCGATACCTGGGGCGAACCGTCAACCCAGCAGCGCTTTATCCTCTCCGTGGTCGTGGCTTCCCAGAATGGCCAGAGCGATGACAAGCCAGCCGATGAGCCGGCTGATGAACCGGCTGACGACGAAAAAGATGCCGATGACGTGCCGGCAAAGGATGATGACGTTGTTCCTTCTGACGATGCCGCCGCGCCTTACCCGCAGTGGAATGCCAATACTGTTTATGGCGGCAACTGGGGTACCTTTGAAACCGTGAGCTGGAAAGGCCATAACTACCAGGTGAAATGGTGGTCTCAGGGCAACCAGCCGGACCTGAACTGCGGCCAGTTCGACGTCTGGAAAGATCTCGGCGCGTACTAAGTGTTATAAGTGAAGCCAGGCCCCGGAGTAATCCGGGGCCTTTTTGCTATTGTTGCATTTAACTTTCGCTGACCATCTCCGGACGCTGAAAACGGCGTAGCTCGCGCAATAAGCCAACCAGTAATATTCCCACAATCACCAGCGCCCAGCCGCTGGCGCTGGCCGAAGCCACCGGGGTCATTACCGCCCCTAACCCCCCCAGCAGCGCCGCGCCAATAGCATCGCCGGTCACGTTCTGCGCGGTCCACAGGCCATTAATGCGCCCCAGCATATTTTCCGGCGTTTGCGTCTGAATCAGCGTGTACTGCAGCAGCGAACTTATCGCGCTCAGCCAACCAAACAGCGCCAGACAGAGCGCGCCCAGCGCCCAGAACGGCATCACGCTGAATAGCGCAATCGCCACAAACGACCCCACCGTTGTCGTCAACATCAACGCCCCCGGCCTGGCGGTATGCGCCAGTTGTCCGCTGGTTAACGCACCCAGCGCCGCGCCAAGCGGAATGGCGGCGTACAACAGGCCAATCTGCGAATTTGACATCTGCCAGCCCTCCGCCAGCGCCGGATAAAGCACCCGCACCGCGCTGGCCATCGTCAACAGGCCGCCGAGCAGCGCAATACCGCCAATAAGCGGGCTATTAAAGAGAAATTTAAGCCCCGCCAGCAGAGATTTCAGCGGATGCTCGCGCGGCTGCGGCGGCGGAGGCAGCAGCGGCAGACGCAGCAGCGTCAGGGTGGTAATGAACGTCCCCGCCGCCGCCAGGCCGTAGTTCCAGGCCACGCCGCCGGTCGCCAGCAGCAACCCGCCGATCATCGGCGATATCACCGAACCGAGACGCACGGTCAACATGGTGATCGCCCCGGCTTGCATCAGGTTTTCGCGGCCCACCAACGCCGGCGTCGCCGCCAGCAGCGCGGTCACCCCTAAGGAGGCGAAGAAGCCATCCCAAATCCCCAGCAGGTAAATGGCCGCCAGCGACGGTTCCGGCAGCATGGCGTTCAGGCACAGGCCGACGAAGCCCACGCCGCAGGTGCCACGCGCCAGCAGGATCAGGTGTTTACGCTCATAACGGTCGGCCAGCACGCCGCCAACCATCAGCCCAACGAACATCGAACAACCGGTCAGCATTACCGACAGTCCGACCTGCCAGGTCGAGTGGGTCATTGTCTGGATTTGAACCGGGATCGCCACGCCTAGCAGGCCAAGCGACAGGATCGAGATAAAGCGAGCGATAAAGACGGCGCGGAACGCCGGATGGGTGCGCAGGAGGCTGACATCAAGCAGCCGGGAAGGTCGATTCATGCAAGGGCCTTGTCGTTATTTTTCATACCATTTTTATGGTTTCTCATGGTAACATACCTGAATAAAATCGATAACGATAATTACTATCATTATCATATCAGGGATTTGAACTATGTCGTTTTCTACGACCACGGTGCGCGCCGTCGCCGTGCCGGGTCTCTTGTTACTTTTGGCTCTTGCGATTGCGCTCAGCCTGCTTATCGGCGCCAAACCGTTGCCGCCTTCGGTGATTATCGATGCCTTTTCCGGCAGTTGTCAGAGCGCCGACTGTACCATCGTACTGGATGCCCGCCTGCCGCGTACGCTGGCCGGATTGCTGGCCGGCTGCGCGCTTGGCCTCGCCGGCGCGCTAATGCAAACCCTCACCCGTAACCCGTTGGCCGACCCGGGCCTGCTCGGCGTCAACTCCGGCGCCAGCTTCGCCATCGTGCTCGGCGCGGCGCTGTTCGGCATAACATCGCCGCAGGAGCAGTTGCTGATGGCCTTCTGCGGAGCCTTCGCCGCGTCGCTACTGGTCGCGTTTACCGGCAGCCAGGGCGGCGGCCAGCTCAGCCCGGTGCGCCTGACCCTCGCGGGCGTGGCGCTGGCGGCAGTACTGGAAGGTTTATCTAACGGCATCGCCCTGCTCAACCCGGACGTGTATGACCAGCTGCGCTTCTGGCAGGCCGGCTCGCTGGATATTCGCACCCTGCAAACGCTGAAAATAGTCCTGCTGCCGGTGCTGATTGCCGCCGTGGTAACCCTGTTTCTTAGCCGGGCGCTGAACAGCCTGAGCCTCGGCGCCGACACCGCCACCGCGCTCGGTAGCCGGGTCGCACGTACCCAATTGATCGGCCTGCTGGCGATCACCGTCCTGTGCGGCAGCGCGACGGCGCTGGTCGGCCCTATCGCCTTTATCGGCCTGATGATGCCGCATATGGCGCGCTGGCTGGTGGGGGCGGATCACCGCTGGTCATTGCCGGTTACGCTGCTCGCCACCCCTGCCCTGTTGCTGTTTGCCGACGTGATTGGCCGCCTGTTGGTGCCTGGTGAACTGCGCGTTTCGGTGGTCAGCGCCTTTATCGGCGCGCCGGTGCTGATCTGGCTGGTTCGCCGTCAGCCGCGAGGAGGTGCGCTGTGATAGCTCCCTCCCGCCGCCTGATTTTCTGCTGCCTGCTGCTGATTTTCGCGAGCTTGCTGGTGTCCCTGTTCGGTCTGGGTAATGGCCTGGTGCCGCTCAGCACTGAACAGGTGATTTCCGCGCTACTCGGCGACGCACCGCGCAGCGTCAGCATGGTGGTCACCGAATGGCGACTGCCGCGCGTGCTGATGGCGCTGCTTATCGGCGCCGGGCTTGGCGTCAGCGGCGCCATTTTTCAGTCATTGATGCGTAATCCGCTGGGTAGCCCGGACGTAATGGGTTTCAACACCGGCGCCTGGAGCGGCGTGCTGGTAGCAATGGTGATGTTCGGCCAGAACCTAACCGCCATCGCGCTGGCGGCGATGCTCGGCGGCGTGCTGACCTCGCTGGTGGTGTGGCTACTGGCGTGGCGCAACGGCATAGAAACCTTCCGCCTGATCATTATCGGCATCGGCGTGCGCGCCATGCTGGTGGCATTCAATACCTGGCTGCTGCTGCGCGCGTCGCTTGAGACCGCCCTTTCCGCCGGATTGTGGAATGCCGGTTCGCTCAACGGCCTGACGTGGGGCAAAACCTGGCCTTCGGCGCCGCTTATCCTGTTGATGTTGGCGTGCAGCGCCCTACTGGCGCGGCGGATGCGGCTGCTGGAGATGGGCGACGATACCGCCTGCGCGCTGGGGGTTCGAGTCGAACGTTCGCGCCTGCTGCTGATGCTGGTGGCGGTGTTGCTGACCGCTTCCGCCACCGCGCTGGCCGGGCCTATTTCTTTCGTCGCGCTGGTCGCGCCGCATATCGCCCGGCGGATAAGCGGCACCGCGCGCTGGGGATTAACCCAGTCGGCGCTGTGCGGCGCGCTGCTGCTGGCGCTGGCCGATTACTGCGCTCAGCGCCTGTTCATGCCTTATCAGTTACCGGTCGGGGTGGTCACCGTCAGCCTTGGCGGTATCTACCTCATCGCGTTATTAATTCAGGAGTCCCGCAAAAAATGACCGCTGTCACCTCCCGTTTGCGCGGCGACCAGTTGACCCTGGCCTACGGTAAAAAGACCATCGCCGAATCGCTGAACGTCACAATTCCTGACGGCCATTTTACGGCGATTATCGGCCCCAACGGCTGTGGTAAATCAACCCTGCTGCGTACCCTTAGCCGTCTGATGACGCCGTCCAGCGGACACGTTTATCTCGATGGCGAGCAGATCCAGCACTACGCCAGCAAAGAGGTGGCGAAGCGGATCGGCCTGCTGGCGCAGAATGCCACCACGCCCGGCGATATCACCGTACAGGAGCTGGTGGCGCGCGGGCGCTATCCGCATCAGCCGATGTTTACCCGTTGGCGTAAAGAGGACGAAGCAGCGGTAAATAACGCGATGCGGGCGACGGGTATTGTCGACCTCGCGCTGCAGAGCGTGGATACCCTCTCCGGCGGCCAGCGCCAGCGGGCGTGGATTGCAATGGTACTGGCGCAGGAGACGGCGATTATGCTGCTTGATGAGCCGACGACCTGGCTTGATATCAGCCATCAGATCGACCTGCTGGAGCTGTTAAGCGAGCTGAATCGCGAGAAGGGATATACGCTGGCGGCGGTACTGCACGATCTCAATCAGGCCTGTCGTTACGCCACCCATCTGATCGCCCTGCGCGACGGTAAGATCGTCGCCGAAGGCGCGCCGAAAGAGATCGTCACGGCGGATCTGATTGAGCGTATCTATGGCCTGCGCTGCACGATCATCGAGGATCCGGTAGCGCATACGCCGCTGGTGGTGCCGCTGGGACGCCGATAATCTTTTCTTTACCATCGCATCCCCGGCTTGCGCTGCGCTGAGCCGGGCTACCAAAAACGGGTAGCCCGAGCTCTACCGTTACCCCAGAATCTCCCGCACTACCGGGCCTATCGCTTCAAAGGCCTGCGGCGAGATAATCTCGACGTGGGCGCAGTTCTGGCTGAACACCTCCAGCTCGCCAACCCACGGCCCCCATGCGACCTGCGGATCCATCCCTTTCTGGCGCGTTTTCTCCGCCACAAATAGCGTTGCCTTACCGTCAAACTTCGCGCTGTGCGCGGTCGTCAACAGGCGCACCGCATCGGCGTAGTTACCTTCAATCGCGCTGAACAGCTCGCCGGAAGCCTGCCCCTGCTGCGCGGCGAGAAACGCTTCGCGCTCGCGGGCGATTTCCGCCAGCACCTCGGGATCCAGGCCGTTCGCCTCTTTCTCCGCCCAGTTTTGCGTCTCCGGCGGCCAGGTATCGAGCAGGCCAAGGAACGCCACCTCTTCGCCGCGCTGGCGTAAACGGGCGGCAATCCCCTGCGCCAGCGTTCCGCCGAGCGAATAGCCAAACAGATAGTAAGGCCCATGCGGCTGCTGCGCTAAAAGCGTGCGCAGATGATGCTCGCAGACCTCGTCGAGGTTGGCGGCGGAGGCCATGGGCCCCGTCGGACGCGGCGACTGAATTCCGGTAATCGACCAGCGCGGGCTAAGATAACGCGCCAGCACGCTGAACTGCCAGGCAAAACCGGAAGCCGGATGGAAGCAGAACAGCGTCGGACCATCGCTCTCGCGCAGCGGCAACAGCGCATCAAAGCCAAGACGCTGCGCCTGCTCGTCGCTCAGGTCGGAAGCCAGCAATGCGCTCAGCTTGCCGACCGTCGAAGCGACCATCACCTGCCCCGGCGTCACCTGCCGCGCCAGCTCGCGGCTAAGCTGCGCCGCCAGCCGCATCGCCAGCAGCGAATGGCCGCCGAGGGCGAAGAAATCGGCGTCGATATCATTTACCTCGCAGCCCAGCAGTTGGCTGAACGCCGCGGCAACGGTCATTTCGGTAGCCGATTGCGGCGGGCGACCGCTGCGCTCGCTGCTTAAGGAGGGGAGCGGTAGCGCTTTACGGTCCAGCTTACCGTTGGCGCTGAGCGGGAAGGATTCCAGTTGGATCAGCACCACCGGCACCATGTGCGGCGGCAGCTGTTCGCTAAGACGCGCCTTCAGCGCCGCCACGTCCAACGGCTGGCCGGACTCGCTCACCAGATAACCGACGAGCTGACGGGCATCGCCGCCGGTGGCCGCGGCCTGATTGAAGACGCAGGCGTGGCACACCGCCTGCGCGACGTCCGGCAGCGCCGCCATCACCCGGTCGATCTCGCCAAGCTCAATGCGCTGGCCGCGAATTTTCAACTGATCGTCGCTGCGGCCAAGATACTCTACCGCCCCGTTATCCAGCCAGCGCGCCACATCGCCGGTGCGGTACATGCGCTCGCCGGGAGCAAACGGGTCGGCAATAAAGCGGCTGGCGGTCAGATCCGGGCGCCCCATATATCCCTGCGCCAGCTGAATGCCCGTTAAGTACAAATCACCCGCCACGCCCGGCGGCACCGGGCGCATGGTGGCATCAAGAATACGTAATCCAGTGTTCCATACCGGCCAACCGATGGGCACGCTGTTGCCGGTGACCGCCGCCAGCTCTGGCCCACAGGCGGGATACCAGCTGACATCCACCGCCGCTTCCGTCGGCCCGTACAGGTTATGCAGCGGCGCGCCGGTTAAGCGTTCCCATTCGCGACACAGTTCCGTCGGCAGCGCTTCGCCGCTGCAGAAAACGCGTTTTAGCGTCCGGCAGGACGACACATTATCGCTATCCAGCGAGGCGACAAACGCCGCCAGCATCGACGGAACAAAGTGGGTGGTGGTCACGCCGTACTGCGCGAAGAACCGCTGCATCGCCTGCGGATCGCGATGCGCCTCCGGCGCCGCCATCACCAGCTGCGCGCCGGTCATAAACGGCCACCAGAACTCCCATACCGAGACATCAAAGCTGCACGGCGTCTTCTGCGCCACCACATCGGCGGCGGTTAACGGATAGTGATTTTGCATCCACAGCAGGCGGTTCACGATGGCGGTCTGGCCGACCATCACCCCTTTCGGCCGCCCGGTGGAGCCGGAGGTGAAGATGATATAGGCGGTATGTTCCGGTTTTGACAGCGCCAGCGGCGTATCATCTTCAGCGGCCAGCGGCTGCTGATAACACAAGCTGCTCAGCCCAGGAATATCGCTAAAACGGGCCAGTTGATCGTCAGAGGTAATCAGCAGCGAAGGCCGCGCATCTTCCAGCATCATCCGCAGACGGTCATCCGGGTAGCCGGTGTCCAGCGGCAGCCAGGCGGCGCCGGCTTCGACAATGCCGTGCAGCGCCAGCGTCAGGAACACCGAACGCGGTAAGGCAACCGCCACGCTATCCCCCGGCTTCACGCCGCGTTGCCGCAGCAGGTTGGCCAGCGCCACCACCTGCTGGCGCATTTCGCGGTAGCTAAAGCGCCAGTTGGCATCCGCCAGCGCCGGGGCATCCGGCGTTTTCCGCGCCTGTTCCGCCACCAGCGCGCTGAGGGTGGTGGTCGGCAGCGGCATCGCGGTATTGTTGATCAATGCCAGCTGCGCGCCTTCTTCCGCCGACAGCATCTCCGCTTCGCCGCAGCGCAGCGCCGGATTGGCGGCAAACTGCGCCAGTAACGATGTCAGACGCGATACGTGGCGGTTCAGCGTCGCCTCATCGTAGCGTGCTTTGTTGGCGAGGATCTCCAGCGACAGGCCGCCGCGTTCGTCCGGGAACAGTGCCAGCTCGAGGTCATTCACCGGGCCGGTGGCGAGGGTATGCGTCTGCGCCTGCACGCCGTCGATATCCAACTGGTAATCAAAGACTTTGATGTTCAGCACCGGGCCGAACAGCGGTTCGTCGCCCGCCGCTTTGCCGCTATCGCGGACAATTTGCTCAGCATCGTAGCGCTGATGGCGGCGCATTTTTTTCAGCTGCCCGGAGAGTCGCGTCGCCAGCTGCGCCAGCGTCTCCTGCGCGTCGATATTCACCGCCAGCGGCAGTACGTTGAGTACCGGGCCGGTAGCGGTCAGCGCCGCCGATCCCATGCGGCGCATAAAGATAAAGCCCGCCGCGTAATCCATGCGGCCGCACAACCGTCCCAGCCATAACGTCGTCAGCGCCAGCGCCAAATCGGCGCGCTGGCACTGCGGCGCGCTGGCGGCGAGCTGGCTGAAGATAGCCGGATCGGCCTCCAGTTTCAGGCGCCAGATATCACTGCTGGTCGCCCGCCCGGCCAGCGGCGCGTCAGATAGCGAAGCCGGAGACGGCAACGCCTGACGCTGCGCCTGCCAGAAGGCTTTATCGCGCTGCCACGCCTCGCTGCCGTAGTAGCGCTGATACTCTTCCACCACCTCGGCGAACGAGGTAAACGGTGAATCCGGCGTCTCTTCCCCGCGTTGCCAGGCGCGATAAATCGCGGCGATCTGGCGGGTAATGGCAGGGAAGCTAAAGCCATCAACCAGCAAATGGTGATAGCGCTGATACCAGTACCAGCAATCGTCGCCAACGCGCATGAGCTGATGGCAGACCAGCGGATTACCGCTATCGACACGCAGATTCTGCCCGAGATCGCTTTGCATCAGGGCCAGCGCGGCCATGTGCGGATCGGCCTGCTGGCGCAGGTCGACGTTTTGCGGCTCGGCAAACTCGCGCGCGTCATCAACCCACTGCCACGCTTCGCCGTTATCTTCGCAAAAGCGCATGCTCAGGGTATCGGCCTGCTTAAGCCCGGCGACGATAGCCTTACTCAGCAGCGCCGAATCGAGATTGCCGCGCAGTTCAACATAGTGGGCAACGCTCCAGGCGCCGGGTAGCGTAGAAAGGCGTTCAGCCATCCAAATCCCCGGCTGCGCCGCAACCAGCGGTAAACGTGTACTCATCGAAAGCTCCTCAGGAGGCGTAGTGCGCTGGAATAAGGGTTGACCAGTTGGCGGCAAGCCAGGCGTTACAGGCCTCTAATGACTGCGGCGGACACTCCACCGTCCAGCCTGTCGGCAGCGCGCAGTGATGCGGCCACAGGCTAAATTGCCCCTGTGCGTTGCGCAGAATGTAAAACTGCCCTTGGGGATTATCGAAGGGGTTGCTGAATTGCATCTCTCACTCCTCGTTAAGCGCGTGTTGTTGCCCGCGGCGCAAAGACTGCCACAGCTGGATAAGCCCGGACGTCAGCCCGCCGCGCCAGCATAGCGCGTCATGCCCGCCGTCAACCTGGCGCCAGAAAATGGACGGCGTGGTCTGCCGCAGCTGCGCGAAAAGCGCCTGGTTGGCGCGAAAAATAATCGGTTCGCGCACGCCGGCTTCCAGCCAGATACGCAGCCCCTGCGGCCGAAGTTCGCCGCGCTGCAGTTGTTCAAGTATCACCCCCGGCTGGCTACTGCCGCGCTGCGGCCACCAGTACGACCCCGACTGGCTCAGGACGCAGCCAAAACGCTGCGGCCAGTGGAGCGCGGCATACATCGCCGCCAGACCGCCAAAGCTCTGCCCCGCCACCACCGTCCGGTCGGCGCGATCGCTGAATGGCGCCACGGCGTGCACCTGCGGCAGCAGTTCTTCCTGTACCGCCAGCCAGAAATCACGGTTGCAGGGCAGCTCGACGCTGCGGTGTTGATTGTCGATAACGTCGATCAGCACATAGACCGCCGGCGGTAGGCGGCCTTCCCGCGTCAGCCCCGCCAACGGCGCAAAAATCGGCATGCTTTCGGCCCAGAACTGGCCGTCAAGCAGGACCGCCAGCGGGCGATCCGTCCCACTGCCGGTGGTGTAAATCCACACTCGTCGCTGGTTACCTAATCGCTGGCTGCGCCATTCAATACAGCGCGGCGCAGGCGAAACCGGCTCGCGATAATGCCAACCCGGCTGTTCCGGCGCCTGCGGCAGTTCCAGCGCCGAGACCGCGTGGCCGCGTCCCCCCTTCCAGCTTTGCGGATTGCGGGGATCGGCAATCGCCCGCGGCAGCAGTTTGCGCCAGCCTTCGCGCAGCAGCGCGCGGTCCGGCGCTTCACCGTTAAAAAGCTGCGGGGAAAAATCGTCGTCGCGTTCGGAGGGAATAAAACAGTAGCTGCCGCGCCAGCTGGCGGGGAGCGTGGTTTGCCAGCGCCAGGCATCGGTACCGGGGATGCGCTGCAGGGTTTGCGGCGCCGCGTTGTGGTGATGATCGGTGACGCCGGTAATGTAAATCCACACCCGCCGAATCGGCGACGTGGTTTCGCTGCCGGCCGGATCGCGCCACCAGAAGGTCACCCGATATGCGTCGCCCAGCACCTCAGTCTGCGGGCCGGCGATCCCCCGCCACCAGTCGTCACTTCCCGTTATTTGCATTCCGTCAGTAACCCTATGTTTACCGTGATTTTTATCAACAAAGGTAATATTTATTGATAATATTATTGATAACTATTTGCATTTGCAATAGCGTATTAACGCGCCTATGGGTAGCGCGTCTTCTCAATACATTAAATCAAGGTCAGAGAGGGTCTTTTCAGAGCGTTTGGCTCGGTCGGCTACGGAAAGCGTTCACCTTCTACTGGCTACATTTATGCTGTCTCCCCTCCCGGTGGGAAGGGGCTTCTGGGGAAAGCGGCAAAGAAAAGCGGAACTGACTTACAATGAATAACAGGATTAAGTCCCTGGCCTTAATGGTCAATCTGGGTATCTACGGGGTGGCATTCCCGCTGTGCGCGGCAGAAGAAACCACCGACAGTAAACAAGCCGCCGGTGAAGAAACGATGGTCGTCACCGCCGAGGTGCAAAACCTGCAGGCGCCGGGCGTTTCGACCATTACCGCCGATGAAATTCGTAAACGTCCGCCGGCGCGCGACGTCTCTGAAATCATCCGTACCATGCCGGGCGTCAACCTGACCGGCAACTCCACCAGCGGCCAGCGCGGCAACAATCGCCAGATTGATATTCGCGGTATGGGCCCGGAAAACACCTTAATCCTGATTGACGGTAAGCCCGTGACCAGCCGTAACTCCATTCGTCTCGGCTGGCGCGGCGAGCGCGACACCCGCGGCGATACCAGCTGGGTACCGCCGGAAATGATCGAACGTATTGACGTTATCCGCGGCCCGGCGGCGGCGCGCTACGGCAACGGCGCGGCGGGCGGCGTGGTCAACATCATTACTAAAAAATTCGACAACCAGTGGCATGGTTCGTGGAACGCCTACATGAACATGCCGGAGCATAAAGACGAAGGCGCGACCAAGCGTACCGACTTTAGCCTCAGCGGCCCGCTGGGCGGCGATTTCAGCTTCCGCATGTACGGCAACCTCGATAAAACCCAGGCTGACGCCTGGGATATCAACCAGGGCCATCAGTCTGAACGCACCGGCATTTACGCCGATACCCTACCCGCCGGGCGTGAAGGGGTAGAAAACAAAAACATCAACGGCGTGGTGCGCTGGGATTTCGCGCCGATGCAGTCGCTGGAGTTTGAAGCCGGCTATAGCCGCCAGGGCAACCTGTATGCCGGTGATACGCAAAACACCAACAGCAACGCTCTGGTGAAAGAGAACTACGGTAAAGAGACCAACCGTCTCTATCGCAATACTTACTCCGTGACCTGGAACGGCGGCTGGGATAACGGCGTGACCACCAGTAACTGGGCGCAGTACGAACACACCCGCAACTCGCGTAAAGGCGAAGGTCTGGCGGGCGGCACCGAGGGGATCTTCAGCAGCAACCAGTTTACCGATATCGACCTGTCGGACGTGATGTTGCACAGCGAAGTTAATATTCCGTTCGACCTGTGGGTTAACCAGAACCTGACGCTGGGTACCGAATGGAACCAGCAGCGCATGAAGGACAACGCCTCCAATACTCAGGCTCTGTCTGGCGGCGAAATTCCGGGCTACGACAGCACCGGCCGCAGCCCGTATTCGAAAGCGGAAATCTTCTCCCTGTTCGCCGAGAACAACATGGAAGTGACCGATACCACCATGCTGACGCCGGCGCTGCGTTTCGATCACCACAGTATTGTCGGTAATAACTGGAGCCCGTCGCTGAACCTGTCGCAGGGTCTGGGCGACGACTTTACCCTGAAAATGGGTATCGCCCGCGCCTATAAAGCGCCGAGCCTGTATCAGACCAACCCCAACTATATTCTCTACAGTAAAGGCCAGGGCTGCTACGCCAGTAAAGAAGGCTGCTATCTGCAAGGGAATGACGACTTAAAAGCCGAGACCAGCATCAACAAAGAGATTGGCCTCGAGTTCAAACGCGACGGCTGGCTGGCGGGCGTCACCTGGTTCCGTAACGACTACCGCAACAAGATTGAAGCGGGATATGCCCCAGTTTATCGCAATACTAAAGGGACCGACCTGTACCAATGGGAAAACGTGCCGAAAGCGGTAGTTGAAGGGCTGGAAGGCACGTTGAACGTGCCGGTCAGCGAGACGGTGAACTGGACCAACAACATCACCTACATGCTGCAGAGTAAGAACAAAGAGACCGGCGATCGCCTGTCGATTATTCCGGAATACACGCTGAACTCGACGCTGAGCTGGCAGGTTTATCAGGACGTTTCTGTGCAATCGACCTTCACCTGGTACGGCAAGCAGGAACCGAAGAAGTACAACTACAAAGGCCAGCCAGTCACCGGCAGCGAGAAGAACGAGGTCAGCCCGTATAGCATTCTCGGCCTGAGCGCGACCTGGGACGTGACCAAAAACGTCAGCCTGACCGGCGGCGTGGATAACGTCTTCGACAAGCGCCACTGGCGCGCGGGTAACGCCCAAACGACCGGCGGCGACAAAGGGAGTATGTACGGCGCTGGCGCTGAAACCTATAACGAATCCGGTCGTACCTGGTATATGAGCGTCAACACCCACTTCTGATGACAACCCTTCAAAGAGCACGGACGCTCCCCTCGCCCCTTCGGGTGAGGGTTAGGAAGAGGGGTAAATCTGCTGATTAGTCAGCTCGTTATCACCCTCACCCCGGCCATCTCCCTGGGAGGGAGAGGGAAAAAAAGACCCCTCATTCACTTTTAAGCACGTTTGTCAGCAGTCTGACGCCCTCCCCATGGAGGGCGTTGTGCTTCAACCCCGTACTGACTTCTGTACTCGCGCGACAATCGACGCCGCGTCAAAACCGTGATGTTGACGCAGCCAGCCGCGATCGGCGGCCGCCGCGTATTCGCCATCCGGGATCCCCAGACGCTGTAAGGTTATCCCCGTCCCCGCTTCCGCCAGCACTTCGGCGACCAGGCTCCCCAACCCGCCGTTGACATTATGCTCTTCGACGGTAATGACTGAACGACATGACCGCAGCGCCGCCAGCAGCGCCGCGGTATCGCAGGGTCGAATCGACGGCACGCTAACCACTTTAGCCTCAATACCAAGGTCGGCAAGCTGCTGCGCCGCCTCCACCGCCTCGTGCACCGTCGAGCCGGTCGCCACCAGCGCCACCGCTTCGCCTTCGCGCAGGGTCAGCACCGCGCCGGGCACAAAACGGTACGCTTCGTCATGCAACTCCGGCAGCGCCTTGCCATCCAGACGAATATAAACCGGCCCCTGATACGCCAGGGCGTAGTCGATAATCTGCCGACATTCGCGCGGCGTGGAGGGGGCGAAAATCTGGATATTGCCGAAACCGCGCATTACCGCCAGATCGTCAATGGCATGGTGGGTACTGGCCAATGGGCCATAGCTGGCGCCGGCGTTGAGGCCAAAGAGCTTGACGTTGGTGTTGTTGTAGCAGACATCAACTTTAATCTGCTCGTTGGCGCGAGAGACAAGGAACGGCGCGGCGTTACAGGTTACCGCCACTTTACCGCCGAGCGCCAGCCCCGCGGCGGTGCCGACCATGCTCTGCTCGGCGATACCGACGTTAACCAGCCGTCCGGGGAACTGCTTAATAAAGGGAGCGATCTTGGCCGTTGAGGTGGAGTCCGCGACCACCGGCACCAGATCGACGCCCTTTTCCACCGCGGCGATAAACGCCTCGACCATCACGTTCGCCAGGTGTTCTGCATTACTCATCTTTCAGTTCCTCCAGCGCCAGTGCGATTTCCTCGCCTTTCGGCACCCGGTGGTGCCACTCCGGGCGCCCCTGGATAAAGGAGATGCCCGCGCCCTTCGTGGTGTTGGCAATAATGACGTTAGGTTTACCGTTCTGCTGTAGCCCTTCGAGAGTCGCGACCACCGAGGCCATATCGTTGCCCTCGCATTCGCTGACCTCCATGCCGAAGGCGCGCCATTTATCGGCCAGCGGATCGGTATTCATAATTTCGCGGGTTGGCCCGGCCAGCTGAAGATTGTTCTTATCATTAATAATGACCAGGTTATCGAGGCCGTAATGGGCCGCCGCCAGCGCCGCCTCCCAGTTACTGCCTTCCGCCAGTTCGCCGTCGCCGGTGATTAAAAAGATGCGGCGTGAGCTGTTGCTTTTCTTCGCGGCCAGCGCCAGCCCCACCGCAACGGGCAAACCGTGGCCCAGCGCGCCGGTGTTGAGCTCAATGCCCGGCGTTTTCTGCCGCACCGGATGGCCGGGAAGATGCGAGTTCGCATGCTGGTAGGTCTCCAGCCAATCGATCGGGAAGAAACCGGCTTCCGCCAGGACGCAGTAGTAGCAGCCCACCGCATGGCCTTTCGACTGGATATAGATATCGCGCTGCGGGTCGTCCAGGCGATCGGGCGCCGCATTGAGCACACGGAAGTAGAGCGCGGTTAACAGCTCGACCTGCGACAGGTCGGCCCCGGTGTGACCGCCAGCCGGACTATTGGCGTTTAAGCGGACAATGTGGCGGCGCACGGCGCGCGCTTTGCGCTCAAGCGTCTGGACATCAAATCTGTAGGGATTCATTTAATACCTCTGAATTTATTTTCAATATGGAATATTTATTCCGTCAGGGACTAAAAAACCAGATATCCCCATGCCGGTGGTTAGCCTTCCGCCCCAGCGCCATACTCAGGAACATTCTGCCTTCCGCTCCAGGCGAAGCCCGGATAAACTCGTTGACTCAAAACCGCCTTGAATATATATTCAATGATGATTCTTTATTCGATTATGGCCTGGCTGTTTTGTTTTTGTCCATAGCCGATTTTGATGAGTGGTAAAAATTTGACCATCATCACACTTAAGTGTGATTTTTTTTCGCGTATGATAAAAGTCACTACGATAATGGCTGCAGCTAAACGCCTGAAGAAAGGCGATAAATGATTTTCGAGGATTAATATGGCTAAGCAGGATGAACAACGGCTATTGGTGAAGATTGCCACGCTTTACTATCTGGAAGGACGAAAGCAGTCTGATATCGCCCAACTTCTCTCGCTGTCTCAGTCATTTGTCTCTCGCGCGATTACCCGCTGCCAAAAAGAGGGCGTTGTCAAAATCAGCGTCGTACAGCCATCAAATATCTTCCTCAATCTCGAAAAGGGGCTTGAGGATCGCTACGGGCTTAAACAGGCGGTGGTGGTCGATACCGAAGAAGAGGCCAGCGACCATACCATCAAGCGGGCGATTGGCTCGGCCGCCGCGCACTACCTGGAAACCCGCCTGCGGCCAAAAGATCTGATTGGCGTCTCTTCATGGAGCTCCACCATCCGCGCGATGGTCGATGAGGTTCACGCGCAAAATCTGAAGGCCAGCGGCGTCATCCAACTGCTTGGCGGCGTCGGGCCCAACGGCAACGTGCAGGCGACGATCCTCACCCAGACGCTGGCCCAGCGTCTTAACTGCGATGCCTGGCTGCTGCCGTCGCAAAGCATCGAAGGTTCCATGGAAGAGCGCAACCGCCTGCTGGCCAGCAAAGATGTCGCCGATGTGGTTTCACGCTTTGACGAGGTCGATATCGCCATTGTCGGCATTGGCATTCTCGAACCTTCCCAGTTGCTGAAAACGTCGGGTAACTATTATCACGAAGATATGCTGCAAGTGCTGGCGGCGCGGGGCGCAGTTGGCGATATCTGCCTGCACTACTACGACAAATACGGCCAGCCGGTATTACGCGAAGATGAAGATCCGGTGATCGGCATGGCGCTGGAGAAAGTCAAAAAATGTCCGAACGTGGTCGCGCTGGCCGGCGGCACCGACAAAGTCGCGGCAATTAAAGGCGCGCTTACCGGCGGCTATATCGATGTTTTAATCACCGATTACCCCACTGCCAGACTACTGGTTAGCGACTAATCCTCCGCAGTTTTATGCCTCGTCAATCCCTGAGGCTGTTTTTTCAGCAACAGGGATTGCAAAATAACTCATTTTAATTCAATAAATTAAACCGCTCCCCTCCCCGCCTTCGTGTCATATTCCCAATCTGCGAAATGTGATTGCCAGCACAATTGATGATTTTTCAGGTAGCCCATCACCGGGTTTGTGGCTTAAGGTATCAAATAAATAATCACTATCGAATATATATTCAGTGATTAAAGAAACGATAACGATATGTCACATCATGGCCTGCATAGACGCATGCAATGGCCGGAGACCATCTCTGTTTCCGCCGTTCCAGGACAATGGGTGACCGAGGAGAGCATCATATGCAGGCGACAGCCAAAGAGTTCATCATTGCGCTGGATGAAGGCACCACCAACGCGAAAGCCGTGGTGCTGGACGGCAAAGGCAAGGTTAGCGTCAAGTTCTCGCAGCCGCTGGCGATCCAAACCCCGCGCGAAGGTTGGGTGGAACAATCCGGCGAGGCGCTGATGGCGGCCTCACTGGCGGTGATCGCCAAAGCGGTGGCGCACGTCGGTGCGGAAAACGTCGCGGCGCTGGCTATCAGTAATCAACGCGAAACCGCCATCGGCTGGTATCGCGCCAGCGGCGAACCGATCAACGCCGCCATCACATGGCAATGTACCCGCAGCGCCACCTTCTGCGACACGCTGCGTCGCGATCGTCAGGAGCAGCGCATTAAGCACGCCACCGGCCTGCCGATTGCACCGCTGTTTTCCGCCTCCAAAATGCGCTGGCTGCTGGATGCCACTTCCGATGGTTATCAGCTTGCCGCGCGCGGCGAGATTTGCCTCGGCACTATCGACAGCTGGCTGCTGTGGAATTTAACCGGCGGACAATCTTTCTTCTGCGATTACTCCAACGCTGCCCGCACCCAATTGCTGAATCTGCACCGCGGCGAGTGGGATGACGAGATGCTCACGCTGTTTGGTATTCCGCGCGCGGCGCTGCCGGAGATTAAACCGTCGAGCGGGCTGTTCGGCTACACCAAAGGGCTGGCGGCGATCCCCGACGGTATCCCGGTGATGGCGATGATTGGCGACTCCCACGCCGCGCTATTCGGCCACGCCCTTGGCGAAGCTGGCTGTGTGAAAGCCACCTACGGTACCGGCTCCTCGGTGATGGCGCCGGTCCAATCAGCCCAGTGCGATATTGCCGCCCTGGCGACCACCGTCGCCTGGCACGATGGCGACCAGCTGGTGTGGGGACTGGAAGGCAACATCCCCCATACCGGCGATGCGGTAGCATGGATGGCGGACAGCACCGGACTGAGCGAACTCTCCGCAGCCGACCTGGCCCATGAGCTGAATACCCTGCCCGCCTCCGTCGATTCGACTTTAGGGGTCTACTTCGTACCGGCGCTGACCGGGCTCGGCGCCCCCTGGTGGGACGACAGCGCCCGCGGGGTAATCTGCGGCCTTAGCCGCGGGGTCAAGCGCGCGCACCTGATCCGCGCGGCGCTGGAATCCATTACCTATCAAATCGCCGACGTGGTGGCGGCGATGCGCCAGCACGCTGAATTCACCCTGACGGCATTAATGGTCGACGGCGGTCCAACCAACAACGACTGGCTGATGCAATACCAGGCCGACCTGCTCGGCTGCCCGGTGATGCGCAGCGATATCCCGGAACTGTCCGCCATCGGCGCGGCGCTGCTGGCGCGAAAAGCCCTCACTCCCGGTGAAACCGCTGACCTGCAAGCCTTCTTAACCGAACACAGCGCTTTTCAACCCGACATGGCCCGCCACCAGCGCCTACAGCAGCGCTGGCAGGAGTGGCGCCATGCGGTAAACAGAACATTATGGAAACCGGATTCGCCGGCCTGATGCCCATCGGCGTCAGATTGGGCGACGAACCTTATTAACCCACTACAGGAGAACCCCGGCCCATAACGATGTATCGCAACCCCCGAATTTATTCTGGGGAAATTTCAGACCGTAAACCCTGCCCGCTCAGGGATCATTTGTTCGAATATAAAAATACAGGAACAGAGTCATGAAATTACGTTTAACTCTTTTAACCGCTGCGACCCTGACCGCCTTTTCCTTTGCCGCGCATAGCGCCGAAAAAGGCACCATTATGATAATGGTTAACTCGCTGGATAACCCTTATTACGCCTCGGAAGCCAAAGGCGCCAGCGAAAAAGCGCAAGCCCTCGGCTATAAAACGACCGTGCTTTCGCATGGCGAAGATGTCAAAAAGCAAAATGAGCTGATTGATACCGCCATTGGTAAAAAGGTGCAGGGAATTATTCTCGATAATGCCGACTCCACCGCCAGCGTCGCCGCCATTGAAAAAGCCAAAAAAGCGGGTATTCCGGTGGTCTTAATTAACCGTGAAATTCCGGTTGATGATGTCGCGCTGGAACAAATTACCCACAATAACTTCCAGGCCGGTTCAGAAGTCGCCAACGTATTTGTTGAGAAAATGGCGGAAAAAGGCAAATACGCCGAACTGACCTGCAACCTCGCCGATAATAACTGCGTCACCCGTTCTAAATCCTTCCACCAGGTGATTGACCAGTACCCGGATATGGTCAGCGTGGCAAAACAGGATGCCAAAGGCACCCTGATCGACGGCAAACGCATTATGGATAGCATTCTGCAGGCTCACCCGGATGTCAAAGGGGTGATCTGCGGTAACGGCCCGGTGGCTCTTGGCGCCATCGCGGCGCTGAAAGCGGCCAATCGTAACGATGTGATTGTCGTCGGCATCGACGGTAGCAACGACGAACGCGATGCGGTGAAGGCAGGCACGCTACAGGCGACCGTGATGCTCCAGGCGCAGGCCATCGCCGCCCAGGGCGTTACCGATCTCGATAACTACCTGCAAAAAGGCGAAAAGCCGGCGAAGCAGCGCGTGATGTTCCGCGGCATTCTGATTACCCAGGATAACGCAGATAAAGTTCAGGACTTCAATATCAAGTCCTGAGTTCGGGTGGTTGCGCCCCTGCGGGGGCGCAGAGGAGAGCATTATGTATAAGAAAACCTGTCTGGCGCTGGCCGTTCTGGCGCTTGGCGGCTGCCGCATCGTCTCGCAGCAGGAGCTGGCAGACCTGAAATCCCCGCCCAATCCGCATATGGCGAACATCGATAAAACCTGGCAGCAGAGCATCGTGCCGCAGGTGGTCGCCAACGCCCGCCCGGCGGCGGAGTTGATGAGCGCGCTGAAGGCGCAAAAAGATATCGATAGCGCCTGCAAAGCGCTGGGCTACCGCGCCCAGGACGAAAACCCGTGCATCTTTTACGTCAAGGTGGCGGGCGCCGTCAGCAAGCTGGATAGCGCCTCGCGCAGCGGCAAGATGACCCTCGCCGATGGCAGCATCGGTAATGTGCTGGTGCAGATTGGCCCTACTCTGCGCGGCACCCTGCTGCGCGACGGTTACCGCGGCGCCAGCTACCAGGACTTTAACGACCAGGTGCTGTTTGGCGAATACAGCAAAAATATTAATAGTCAGGCGGTCAAAATGATTCAGGCGGCCAACCTGAAAACCGGCGACAACGTAGAAGTGTATGGCGTCTTCTCAGCCTGGGATATTCCACAAACTATTCCGGAAATCACCCCGGCGAAAATCGTTCATCCGGGGGGACAATAATATGACGCCGCAAGATATCGTCGCTCCCCAACCAGTCGAATCTGAAGTGATTATCGAAACCCGCGGCCTTTCGCGCATTTATCCCGGCGTGACCGCGCTGGATAACGTGAATTACCGGGTCTATCGAAATAAGGTTAACGTTCTGATCGGAGAAAATGGTGCGGGTAAATCCACCATGATGAAAATGCTTGCCGGCGTGGAAACGCCCTCCTCCGGTCAAATTATTCTCGATGGCGAAGCGGTGACTTTAAACTCTACCCACCAGGCAGAGAAATTAGGCATCAGTATTATTTTTCAGGAACTAAATTTATTCCCCAATATGAATGTGATGGACAACATATTCATGGCTAATGAATTCTTTCAGAAAGGACGCATCAACGAAAAATATCAATATGCGTTAGCCAAATCGCTACTGGAGCGGCTGGAGCTCGACGTCGATCCCTACACGCAGCTGGGCGAACTGGGGATTGGTCATCAGCAGCTGGTTGAAATCGCCCGCGCGCTATCGAAAGACACCCGCGTGCTGATTATGGATGAACCCACCTCGGCGCTGAGCCAGTCAGAAGTCAAAGTGCTGTTTAAGGTTATCGAGCAGCTTAAGCGCCGCGGCGTCACCATTATCTACATTTCGCATCGCCTCGAAGAGCTGATGGAGATTGGCGACAACATCACCATTTTCCGCGACGGCCGCTTTATCAGCGAGCGTAACGTCAGCGACGCCAGCGTGCCGTGGATCATCGAGCAGATGGTCGGAGACAAGAAAAAGCACTTTGATTATCAGCCCGCGCCAAAAGGAAACGCGGTGCTTGAGGTCAAGGGGCTGACCGCGCTGCATCCGAGCGGCGGCTACAAACTCAATGATGTCACCTTCACCCTCAGCAAGGGCGAAGTGATCGGTATTTACGGCCTGCTGGGCGCCGGGCGCACCGAGCTGTTTAAAGGGCTGGTCGGCCTGATGCCCTGCCAGAGCGGCGAGGTACATCTTAACGGCGAAAGCATCGGTAAATCTCGCTTTCAACATCGCCTGAAAAAGGGGCTGGCGCTGGTGCCGGAAGACCGTCAGGGCGAAGGCGTGGTGCAGATGATGTCGATTCAATCCAACATGACGCTCTCTGATTTTAGCCTGCAGGGTTTCCGCCGCGCCTGGCGCTGGCTGAATCCGCAGAAAGAGGAGTTCTGCGTAAAAGAGATGATTCAGCAACTGGCGATCAAAGTAAGCGACGCCAATTTACCCATCACCTCGCTGAGCGGCGGCAATCAACAAAAAGTGGTGCTGGGTAAGGCGCTGATGACCCAGCCGCAGGTGGTGTTCCTTGATGAACCGACGCGCGGCATCGACGTCGGCGCGAAAACCGACGTCTATCACCTGATCGGCAAAATGGCCCAGCAGGGGCTGGCGGTCATGTTCTCCTCTTCGGAGCTGGATGAAGTGATGGCGCTGGCCGACCGCATCCTGGTGATGGCCGATGGCCGCATTACCGCCGATTTACCGCGCCATGCGGTGACCCGCGAAAAGTTAATCGCGGCTTCAACACCTCAAGATTAATCAGGCTGGAATCCATCATGAACCAGAAATATATGATTTATATGTACCTGCTGAAGGCCAGAACCTTCATCGCCCTGCTGCTGGTGATCGCATTCTTCAGCGTGATGGTACCGAACTTCCTGACCGCCTCTAACCTGCTGATCATGACCCAGCACGTGGCGATTACCGGCCTGTTGGCCATCGGTATGACGCTGGTGATCCTCACCGGCGGCATTGACCTGTCCGTCGGCGCGGTGGCAGGTATCTGCGGGATGGTCGCGGGCGCGCTGCTGACCAACGGGCTACCGCTATGGAACGGCGATATCATCTTCTTTAACGTCCCGGAGGTCATCCTTTGCGTCGCGGTCTTCGGCGTGCTGGTAGGGCTGGTTAACGGCGCGGTGATTACCCGCTTCGGCGTCGCGCCGTTTATCTGCACCTTAGGGATGATGTACGTCGCCCGCGGCTCCGCCCTGCTGTTTAACAACGGCAGCACCTACCCGAACCTCAACGGCATGGAAGCGCTGGGCAATACCGGTTTCGCCACGCTGGGCTCCGGTACGCTGCTTGGCGTTTATCTGCCGATCTGGTTGATGATCGGCTTCCTGGTACTGGGCTACTGGCTGACGACCAAAACGCCGCTTGGTCGCTACATCTACGCTATCGGCGGCAACGAATCCGCCGCTCGCCTCGCCGGCGTACCGATCGTCAAAGCCAAAATTTTCGTCTACGCCTTCTCCGGCCTGTGCGCCGCCTTCGTCGGCTTGATCGTCGCCTCTCAGCTACAAACCGCCCACCCGATGACCGGCAACATGTTTGAGATGGACGCCATCGGCGCCACCGTGCTCGGCGGAACCGCGCTGGCAGGAGGCCGCGGTCGGGTGACCGGCTCGATTATCGGCGCCTTCGTGATCGTCTTCCTCGCCGACGGCATGGTGATGATGGGAGTTAGCGACTTCTGGCAGATGGTCATTAAGGGCCTGGTGATCGTCACCGCCGTTGTCGTCGACCAGTTCCAGCAGAAGCTGCAGAACAAAGTCATTCTGATGCGCCGCCACGAAGAGAAGCTGGCCGCGATCCCGCCGAACGGCGCCACCTCCAGCTAATCGCAACCGTATTCACGTATTCCGCCGGGCCCGGCGCCCGGCTTATCGAAAGGGAAAAAATATGCAACGAGATTTCCATAATAAAACGGTAGTTATCACCGGCGCTTGCCGCGGCATCGGCGCAGGTATTGCGGAGCGCTTTGCCCGCGACGGCGCTAATCTGGTGATGGTCTCCAACGCCGAGCGCGTTCACGAGACCGCCGAAACCCTGCGTCAGCGCTATCAGGCGGATATTTTATCGCTGCAGGTCGATGTGACCGACGAAGCGCAGGTACAGTCGCTGTATGAGCAGGCCGCCGCGCGCTTCGGCGCCATTGACGTCTCCATTCAGAACGCCGGGGTGATCACCATCGATTACTACGATCGGATGCCAAAGGCCGATTTTGAAAAAGTGCTCGCGGTTAACACCACCGGCGTGTGGCTGTGCTGCCGCGAGGCCGCTAAATATATGGTGAAACAGAACCACGGCAGCCTGATTAATACCTCTTCCGGCCAGGGGCGTCAGGGCTTTATCTACACGCCGCACTACGCCGCCAGCAAAATGGGCGTGATCGGTATTACCCAAAGCCTGGCGCACGAACTGGCGCCGTGGAACATCACCGTCAACGCCTTCTGCCCCGGCATCATTGAGAGTGAAATGTGGGATTACAACGATCGCGTGTGGGGAGAAATTCTCAGCACCGAGCAGAAGCGCTACGGCAAGGGCGAACTGATGGCGGAATGGGTCGAAGGGATCCCGATGAAGCGTGCCGGTAAGCCGGAAGACGTGGCCGGGCTGGTGGCCTTCCTCGCCTCCGACGACGCACGCTACCTCACCGGGCAGACCATTAATATCGATGGCGGTTTAATTATGTCGTAATCCCCCGAGGTTAGCGGGCCCTATCGCCCGAATAAGGCATCCCGCATTGGCGCCACCACTCCGGGAAGGCCCCCGGTGGCGCTTTGCTTACCGGGGCTACGTAATACCGCCGAAGGGTAGCCCGGATAAGGCGCTACGCGCCGCCATCCGGGAAACCGGGACCCCGACGTTCGACACTATACTGAAGAGAGTAATCACTATGATCGGCAAAGACTTTGCACAGCAGCTGTTTAACCTGCAGGAGCGCGTCGCTTTCGTGACCGGCGCCGGCAGCGGCATCGGCCAAACCATCGCCTGCGCGCTCGCCAGCGCCGGCGCGCGAGTGGTCTGTTTTGATCTTCGCGACGACGGCGGGCTGGCGGAAACGGTCGGCCATATTGAATCCATCGGCGGCCAGGCCTGTTCTTATACCGGCGATGTCCGCCAGCTTGCCGACCTGCGCGCCGCCGTTGCGCTGGCCAAAAGCCGCTTTGGCCGCCTCGATATCGCCGTTAACGCCGCCGGTATCGCCAACGCCAATCCGGCCCTGGAGATGGAAAGCGAGCAGTGGCAGCGGGTTATCGACATCAACCTCACCGGCGTATGGAACTCCTGCAAAGCAGAAGCGGAATTGATGCTCGAGTCTGGCGGCGGGTCGATTATTAATATCGCCTCGATGTCGGGGATTATCGTTAACCGTGGCCTCGATCAGGCGCATTACAACTGTTCGAAAGCCGGCGTTATCCACCTGTCGAAAAGCCTGGCCATGGAGTGGGTTGATAAAGGGATCCGCGTCAACGCCATCAGCCCCGGCTATACCGCCACGCCGATGAATACCCGCCCGGAGATGGTGCATCAGACCCGCGAGTTTGAAAGCCAGACCCCGATGCAGCGCATGGCGAAGGTTGAAGAGATGGCCGGCCCGGCGCTATTCCTCGCCAGCGACGCCGCCTCATTCTGCACCGGCGTCGATCTGGTGGTCGATGGCGGGTTTATCTGCTGGTAAAACCGGTCTTGCCCCGGCTAACGATGCCTAAGCCGGGGCTATTTCATTCCACTCTTGCACGTCTACGCAGAGCACATGACGGCTCATGAAGATGGCTCATGCCGTATTGAAATTAACTCTCTTTCACTCACTCAATGACTCTGGCAAAAATAGTCTTCAGCAACTGCAGACAATATGAATGCTACTGAATAATAAATCCAGATAAATCGCAAGGTCATTCTGGGAATGTGAAATACCTGCATTTTTATATCAGAACCCAGGGTGGAAAGAGACGATGACAGACTTTACCTTTACGATTAAACGCAGTCGTTTTGATGAACACTATAACCCGGCGAAAAATACGCGTATTACCACCAATTTTGCCAACCTGGCGCGGGGCGAAAACCGTCAGCAGAACCTGCGCAACACGCTGACGATGATTGATAATCGCTTTAATAACCTGGTGCAGTGGGATAATCCGCACGGCGACCGTTATTCCGTCGAACTCGATATTATCTCAGTCGAGATGAATATTACCGCTAACGGCCAGAATGCGGCATTCCCGGTGATTGAGATTCTGCAAACCAATATTATCGATAAAGCCACCAATACGCGTAGCGAAGGCATTGTAGGAAATAACTTTTCCTCTTATGTGCGCGATTATGATTTTAGCGTATTACTGCCGGAATATAATAAAGACAAGGCAACCTTCAGCGTGCCGGAAGATTATGGCGTTCTGCATGGCAATATCTTCAAGCACTTCACGCACTCTGCCGAATACCATGAATGTTTTAAAAAATCGCCGGTCATCTGCCTGAGCGTATCCAATAAGCATACTTACCGCCGGACCGGTAATCAGCACCCTATTCTCGGCGTCGAATACCAGCAGGATGGCGTGGCCCTCACCGAAGCCTATTTCAATAAGATGGGCCTGCAGGTGCGTTACTTTATGCCGGCCAATAGCGTAGCGCCGCTGGCCTTCTTCTGCGCGGGGGATCTGCTTAGCGATTACAGCAACCTTGAGCTTGCTAGTACCATTAGCACCATGGAAACGTTCCAGAAGATTTATCGCCCGGAAATTTACAACGCCAACTCCGCGGCCGGGCAGTGCTATCAGCCGAACCTGAATAATCAGGATCATTCGTTTACCCGGATTGTCTATGACCGCGAAGAGCGCAGCCGCCTGGCGATTGAACAGGGCAAATTTACCGAACAACAGTTTATTAAGCCGTACCAGCATATTCTTGAGCAATGGTCAGCTCATTACGCTCTCTAAATCATAAAATAAAGGTCACCTGTATGAAAACATTGCTCCCGACATCCACCGCAGGCAGTTTACCGAAACCGACCTGGCTGGCGCAGCCCGAAACGCTGTGGTCGCCGTGGAAATTACAGAATGAAGAGTTAGTATTGGGCAAACGCGATGCGCTGCGTTTATCGCTCGACGATCAGCTGCGCGCAGGCATTGATATCGTCAGCGATGGCGAGCAGACGCGTCAGCACTTTGTCACCACCTTTATTGAACATCTCAGCGGCGTCGATTTTGAGAAACGGCAAACGGTGAGAATTCGCAACCGCTATGACGCCAGCGTGCCGACCGTCGTCAGCGCCGTCGAGCGCCAGCAGCCGGTGTTTGTCGAAGATGCGAAATATCTGCGTCAACTCACCAACAAACCGATTAAATGGGCCCTGCCGGGGCCAATGACCATGATCGATACGCTGTATGACGATCACTATAAAAGCCGTGAAAAGCTGGCATGGGAATTTGCCAAAATTCTCAACCAGGAAGCACGGGAATTAGAAGCCGCCGGGGTAGATATTATTCAGTTTGATGAACCCGCCTTTAACGTCTTCTTTGATGAAGTCAATGAATGGGGGATCGCCGCGCTGGAAAAAGCCGTTGAAGGGCTGAAATGCGAAACCGCCGTACATATCTGCTATGGCTACGGCATTAAGGCCAATACCGACTGGAAAAAAACGCTCGGCTCCGAATGGCGCCAGTATGAAGAGGCGTTCCCGAAACTGCAGACCTCTTCTATCGATATTATTTCGCTGGAGTGCCACAACTCGCGCGTACCGATGGACCTGCTGGAGCTCATCCGCGGTAAGAAAGTGATGGTCGGAGCAATCGATGTGGCGACCAACGCCATTGAGACGCCAGAAGAGGTGGCCAGCACGCTGCGTAAAGCCCTGCAGTTCGTCGACGCCGACAAGCTCTATCCATCAACCAACTGCGGCATGGCGCCGTTATCGCGTCAGGTCGCCAGCGGTAAGCTGCATGCGCTAAGCGCCGGGGCGGAAATCATTCGCCGGGAGCTGGCGGCGAAATAGTATTCACCGATTTCTACTCTCTGATACTAAAATAGTAGCCGGGTCTACCCGGTTGCTGTTATTTATCCCCACAAGGTTATCATCTCTGTCTTAACTCCTGATGATAATAATCTAACTTACTGTACTTCGGATTAGCCCGATAGTAGATCACGGGCACCTCTTTTCCCACATAAACCTTATCGAGATCCACCATATTAATAGTCATAAACTGATTGGCCTTGCTATAAATTTTACCTCCGGCACTAAAGCTGTACGTTAATACAATACTCACCTCGCCACGATCGTTCGGTGTTTTAGGATAATAAGAGACGATACTAGCGCGAGTCGCTACGGGATCCCTTTTAATCAGCCAGTAGAAGAAAAAACCTCGGGCAAAGCAGAAGACAACCGCAGCCATCAAGGCATAGAAGGGCCCACGAATGATGATCCCTGAATATTTTTCCATTATATTTCTCATGTAATGATTGTTAATAGTGCGGTCTGCAAAGACAATAAATTATACTCCAGCCTATTACCATTGATCTCAAAATGCGCCCCGCCGCCGCGAAACTTAAACACCACGGGATTAGTTTCGTATTTTAATCCTTTGACGCTAATTTCTGTTAGGGCCAGCGCGGTATCATTAAGTTTGACCGACATCGCCGCCGCTTTATATTCAAAATAATCCGGGCACTGGAGGTCAATTTTCTTTTCTCCTCGCAATATCATGGTATCAGGGGTCGATATCTCGATATCACCGGTAGTCACTTTTTGGGCCCAACCTCCAGCTACGGTTGTTGTTAATCCGCCGATGATGGTATTTTTACGCCCGCCGCTACGGACTATTAATTCATCGCCGTCGTGGATTTCAACGTGCCGTCCTCCCGCGGAAACCTTCAGCCACATGCTGCCATCTTCCAGGGTCAGGTACCGATCGCCGATGTTTATTGTCGTGCAGGCAGTACCATTAATGGTGGTCGTCACATCACCGTTAATCTGTGAAAAATCGCCACCGTCGGTGATGGCCAGTTTTCTCCCCTTCGCGATTGTCTTGGTTTCACCCTGGTTAAAAATGGATTCTTCTGCTTTTTCAACCCTGGTGGTACGCCTGGACAGATAAGTAAAAACGGCGTCATCCATCACTTCATGGGTCTGCGTTTTGCCTATTTTTGTGAGATAGTGGCCATCAATAGCCGCAGTTTTATCGTTCTCTACTGAAATATTCATATCTCTTTCAGCGTGTAAATCAACCGATTCGCTGCCCGCCCGATCTTCGAAGAAAAGATAGCTCGCATTATCTTTATGCCCATCTTTGCTACGGGTCATAAACCCCATCCGCGTGGCCTCGTTCGGTAGCGCCCACGGCGGTAAACTAGATTCGTTATAAACGCGCCCGATAATTATTGGGCGGTCGGGATCGCCGTTAATAAAGTCAACGATCACTTCATCATTGACCCTCGGGATCTGTATCCCGCCAAACCCCTGTCCTGCCCAGACGCTCGATACGCGTACCCAACAGGAACTGCTATCGTCGTTATTTCCTTCTCGATCCCAGTGGAATTTCACTTTGACGCGCCCATATTTATCGGTCCAGATACTCTCAGCCCGAGGGCCCACCACTCTTGCTGTCTGCGGACCATAGGTACGCGGCCAGGGTGTCGCCAGTGGCGGACGGATAGACGGTAGACGACGGGATCACGACAAAATCAATGCGCTGAATGGCCTGATTATCAGCACCACTGGCGTAACGATTTTCCTCGAATTCATAATGCGCCTGGATGGTAAGATATTCGCCATTGTCGCCAAAGAACGGCGCGTTGCTTAATTGAAATCGCGCGCCAGGCACAATGCCCGGCGCCGTCGAGGTAGCGTTAATTTTATGCTGTTCCACCTGCCAGCGCTGTTGACGAAGACGGGCGTAGTTTGCCCCCTGTTCATGCTCCACAAAGCGGCCAGGCCAGTCATAAACATCAATTTTTCCCGGCCGTGGGGAGAGCGGATTTTGTCGCGCCTGCAGCAACCAGGCATTCGGTTTACGAAAATCATAATCATCAAGGCTATATAGCCCCGGAGTGACGTTATCCTGCATCGCCCAGCGTGAGATGCCCTCGGCCGGCGTACTTCCACGCAATGATGCGCACTGGTAGGGAATGTCTTCATAACCAGTAATCGAATGATAACTTTCAGCGGCATCAACCAGAACCAGCGTATGCTTATCTCGATCGTGGCGAAAATAATAAGCAATACCTTCGTGCTCCATTAAGCGGCTGATAAAATCAAAACTACTTTCCTGATATTGAACACAGTAATCCCAGACACGATATTGTTCCAGCAGCGCATCTTCAACATTTACCTGGTATTCAGCCAATAGCATGACCACAATCTGCGGAACTGTTTTTTCCTGAAAGATGCGCGAATTACGATCGCGCTGCATCGGCCATAAATCTGATTCAAGCGTCAGCGAATAAGCCGCATATCGGTTCCCTGACAGCTCTATCGCCCCCACGCCAATCCCGGTGACTTTGCCATTAAAATATCGCGGTTCTAACGCGTTTTTTACAGGAACAGCAACCGTAACCGACTCTCCCAGCAAGGTGCTACGATCGATACGCGCATCCGTCGCCAGCAACACGGCTTCAAAAGAAAATGGCGTTGAAATTGCTGCATCTCCAGACAATTTCCAGAAAGAAAGTCCGTCAATCGGAAGCTCAACAGATATACGGTTAAATATCGTTGTCGCTCCTGGAAGCAATCCTGGAGGACTCATTATTTCATTCCATTATTTGCAAATAATGATATTTAAGCGTAGATATCCCCCCATGACTATATGACAACCAGTAATAACACAAATAAAACATTTTAATTAAGCACAAATAGTACATTAAATGGCTATTTAATAATTAAAGCTGTAAATTGACAATGTATTAGATTGCAAGAAAAGGGCGTCATTTATTACATGACGCCCTGGTAAAAGCGGGTTTACATTCCAGGGAAGGTGACGCTATTCCCCGGCGCTTCCCTGTGTAGATGAATAAAGTTCAGGTGCCGCTCGTACTGGTCGAGAATATCGGTGATCACCTGCTCTTTGCTGTAATCCATCAGGTCGTTACCCTGGCTTCCTTCCAGCAGGAAAGTCTCAAGACGGTAGTAGGTCGATTTGCCGCTGCGCGCCCGGTAGGTAAAACCGGGAATCGAGTACTGCTGCGGCCAAATCTGGTAGACGAAGTTCTGTTCGTCGCCCATATGCACCAGCAGATCGAGGTGACCAAGGTTATCCCCCTCTTCCGGCGGCAGGCTTTTCAGCTCAACGTAAGCGCCGCGCAGCTTCAGCTCCTGCGCCACCTCTTCCATCGCCGGGAAGCATACCGTCTCCATCATCTGGCGGGTATAGCGCGTGCCGGGATAGTTCATCAGGCGTGACAGGCGCTTTTTCCAGCTCAGACGATCCTGCACGCCAAGCGGGCGCGGCGCGGTATCACGGTTAGCGCTTTCACGGCGATAATCCTCCACCTTCAATGACTTATATAACCCCGCCATCACGAAGAAAATCACAAAGCTGAACGGTAGCCCCATGATCACCGTCGCGTTCTGTAGGGCGGAGATGCCGTTAGTCATCAGCATACCGAGGGTCAACAGGCCAATCACCACCGACCAGAAGATGCGCAGCCAGTTCGGCGCATCGCTATTAATATCCTTCAGCTTCGAAGTGAAGTTGCCGAGTACCAGCGCGCCGGAGTCCGCTGAGGTGACATAAAACAGCAGGCCGGTAATGGTGGCGACCGAGGCGCTAAAGGTAAACGCCGGATACTGCGCCAGCAGGTTATAGAAACCGCGCTCCGGGTGAGCGATGGCTTCGGCGGCAAAATCCGCATTGCCGTGAATAATTTCATACAGCGCGCTATTGCCGAATACCGACAGCCACAGCAGGGTGAAAGTGAACGGAATAATCAGCGTACCTACCACAAACTGGCGAATGGTGCGCCCGCGCGAAATACGCGCCAGGAACAGGCCGACAAACGGCGACCATGCCACCCACCAGGCCCAGAAGAATAACGTCCAGTTATTCATCCATTCCACCGGGCGGTCGAAGGCGAAGCTGTTCAGCGTCATTCCCATAAAGCGATTGACGTAATCCCCGACGTTCAACACCAGCGCATTGAGCAGGAACTCGGTATCGCCCATAAACAGAATGAATAAGATCAGCCCCAGCGCCAGTACCACGTTGAGCTCGGAAAGGATACGAATGCCCTTATCCACTCCGGAGGTCACCGAAATGGTGGCGATAATCACCGACAATACAATCAGCGCCGCCTTTGCCCCCAATGAATCAGGAATATGGAACAGCACGCTCAGGCCATAATTGAGCTGCACCACGCCGATACCGAGGGTGGTGGCGATACCGAAAATCGTACCGATCACCGCGGCGATATCGACGCTGTGGCCGATGGGGCCATTAATCTTTTTCCCGAAGATAGGATAGAGCGCGGAACGGATGGTAAGCGGCAAATTATAACGATAGCTAAAGTATCCCAGCGCCATTCCCATCAGGGCGTACATCGACCAGCCGGTGAGCCCGTAGTGGAATAGCGTCCACACCATCGCCTGGCGGGCGGCTTCCATGGTCTGCCCCGCCCCTTCCGGCGGCTGCATATACTGCGTGACCGGTTCGGCGACCGAGAAGAACATCAGGTCGATGCCGATCCCGGCGGCAAACAGCATCGCCGCCCAGCTCAGCACGCTAAACTCCGGCTTCGAGTGCTCCGGCCCCAGTTTCACCGAGCCAAAGCGGGAACAGGCAATACAGACGACGAACACGATATACAGCGTGGCGGCGAGTAAATAATACCAGCCGAAGGTTTTAGAAACCCAGTTCAGGGTACGGCCAATCCAGGCCGCGGAAAAATCGCTGAAGAAGATAGTCATCAGGGAAAACAACAAAATCAGTCCTGCGGAAGTGTAAAAAACCACCGGATTGATTTTGTCCTTTTCTCTGCTCGGCGAAAGGTCTGTCATCCATTCTCCTTACATTTATTGCAACTATTAAAAAGCAAATCGGTAACAATTAAGACACATTTTATATTGAACGTCCAATCAAAAACCGCTTTAATAGATAAACAAATCTGATGAATGGAGTCCGGGAAATGCCAAAACTGGGGATGCAATCGATACGTCAGCGACAGCTGATTGACGCTACGCTGGCGGCGATTAATGAGGTCGGCATGCATGACGCCACCATCGCGCAGATCGCCCGCCGGGCGGGCGTATCGACGGGCATCATCAGCCACTATTTCAAGGACAAAAACGGCCTGCTGGAGGCAACGATGCGCGACATCACCGGTCAGCTGCGTCATGCGGTATTACAGCGGCTGCGGGCGCTGCCCGGCGCCAGCGCCGAACGCCGTCTGCGGGCGATCGTCGCCGGCAACTTTGATGACAGCCAGATAAGCGGCGCGGCGATGAAGGCCTGGCTCGCCTTCTGGGCCAGCAGCATGCATCAGCCGATGCTCTATCGCCTGCAGCAGGTCAGCAGTAAGCGTTTGTTATCGAATATCGTTTATGAGTTTCAGCGTCAGCTGCCGCGCGAGCAGGCGCAGGAAGCGGGCTACGGCCTGGCGGCGCTGATCGATGGCCTGTGGCTGCGGGCGGCGTTAAGCGGGAAACCGCTCGACAAAGCCCGCGCTGAGGCGCTCGCGGACCATTTCATCAGGCAGTATCTGCCACCGACTTCGCAATAATGGAGGAAACCATGTCCCGAATGGCCGAACAGCAGCTTTATATTCACGGCAAGTTTGTCGCCGCCACCAGCGGTAAAACTTTCGAGACCATCAACCCTGCCACTGGGGAAGTGCTGGCAACCGTCCAGGCCGCCGGGCGTGAAGACGTCGACCGTGCGGTAAAAAGCGCCCAACAGGGGCAAAAAGTCTGGGCGGCGATGAGCGCGATGGCGCGCTCGCGGATCCTGCGTAAAGCGGTTGATATTCTGCGCGAACGTAACGATGAGCTGGCGCGTCTGGAGACGCTTGATACCGGCAAACCGCTGAGCGAAACCGCCGCCGTCGATATCGTGACCGGCGCCGATGTACTGGAGTACTACGCCGGATTGATCCCGGCGCTGGAAGGCAGCCAGATCCCGCTGCGCGACAGTGCTTTTGTCTACACCCGCCGTGAACCGCTTGGCGTGGTCGCCGGTATCGGCGCCTGGAACTACCCGATCCAGATAGCGCTGTGGAAATCGGCCCCGGCGCTGGCCGCCGGTAACGCGATGATCTTTAAACCAAGCGAAGTCACTCCGCTCACCGCGCTGAAGCTGGCGGAAATCTACCGCGAAGCGGGTCTGCCGGAAGGGGTCTTCAACGTCCTGCCGGGGATCGGCGCCGAAACCGGCCAGTACCTGACCGAGCATCCGGACATCGCCAAAATCTCCTTCACCGGCGGTGTCGCCAGCGGCAAAAAAGTCATGGCCAACTCCGCCGCCTCTTCTTTAAAAGAGGTGACCATGGAGCTGGGCGGTAAATCACCGCTGATTATCGCGGAAGATGCCAACCTCGACCTCGCCGCCGATATCGCCATGATGGCCAATTTCTACAGCTCCGGTCAGGTCTGCACCAACGGCACCCGCGTGTTTGTGCCCACGAAATTTAAAGCCGAATTTGAGCACAAGATCCTCGAGCGCGTGGGCCGTATCCGCGCCGGAGACCTGTTTGCCGACGATACCAACTTCGGCCCGCTGGTCAGCTTCCCGCATCGCCAGAATGTCCTGCGCTATATCGAGAGCGGCAAAAGCGAAGGCGCTCGCCTGCTGTGCGGCGGCGATGTGCTCAAAGGCGAAGGCTTCGATAATGGCGCATGGGTCGCTCCGACGGTCTTCACGGACTGCACCGACGACATGACTATCGTGCGCGAAGAGATCTTCGGACCGGTGATGTCGATTCTCAGCTATGACGACGAAGCGGAAGTGATTCGCCGCGCCAACGCCACCGAGTACGGCCTTGCCGCTGGCGTCGTCACGCCGGATCTGAACCGCGCTCACCGCATCATCCACCAGCTGGAAGCGGGCATTTGCTGGATCAACAGCTGGGGCGAATCGCCGGCGGAAATGCCGGTCGGCGGCTATAAGCACTCCGGCATTGGCCGAGAAAACGGCGTGATGACGCTACAGAGCTATACCCAAGTGAAATCCATCCAGGTTGAGATGGGTCAGTTTCAATCCATATTTTAACCAGGAGGTCATTTTTGCAGTTTGACTACATCATTATTGGCGCCGGCTCCGCCGGCAACGTCCTCGCGACGCGTTTAACGGAAGATCCCAACACCACCGTCCTGCTGCTGGAAGCGGGCGGTCCGGATTACCGCTTTGATTTCCGCACCCAGATGCCCGCCGCGCTGGCTTTCCCGCTGCAGGGCAAACGCTACAACTGGGCCTATGAGACCGAACCGGAACCCTATATGAACCACCGCCGCATGGAGTGCGGACGCGGTAAAGGTCTCGGCGGCTCCTCGCTGATTAACGGCATGTGTTATATCCGCGGCAACGCCATGGACCTTGATAACTGGGCCGCCGCGCCGGGGCTGGAACACTGGAGCTACCTCGACTGCCTACCCTATTACCGAAAAGCGGAAACCCGCGATATCGGCCCTAACGACTATCACGGCGGCGACGGCCCGGTGAGCGTCGCTACGCCGAAACAGAATAATAATCCGCTGTTCCATGCGATGGTGGAAGCCGGCGTGCAGGCGGGCTATCCGCGCACTGACGATCTCAACGGTTATCAGCAGGAAGGGTTTGGCCCGATGGATCGCACCGTGACGCCGCAGGGGCGTCGCGCCAGCACCGCCCGAGGCTATCTCGATCAGGCCCGCAGCCGCGCAAACCTGACCATCCGCACCCATGCCATGACCGATCACATTATTTTTGACGGCAAACGCGCCGTCGGCGTCGAGTGGCTGGAAGGCGATAGCAGCGCGCCGTCAAAAGCGACAGCCAATAAGGAAGTGCTGCTGTGCGCCGGCGCCATCGCCTCACCGCAAATTCTGCAGCGTTCCGGCGTCGGCAACCCGGAGCTACTGCGCCAGTTTGATATTCCGCTGGTCCACGCCCTGCCCGGCGTGGGTGAAAATCTGCAGGATCATCTTGAGATGTATCTGCAGTACGAGTGCAAAGAGCCAGTGTCGCTGTATCCGGCGCTACAGTGGTGGAACCAGCCGAAAATCGGCGCGGAATGGCTGTTCGGCGGCACCGGGATTGGCGCCAGCAATCAATTCGAAGCGGGCGGATTTATCCGCAGCCGCGAGGAATTCGCCTGGCCAAATATTCAGTACCACTTCCTGCCGGTGGCGATTAACTACAATGGCTCCAATGCGGTTAAAGAGCATGGTTTCCAGTGCCACGTTGGCTCGATGCGTTCACCAAGCCGCGGCCATGTGCGCCTGAAATCGCGCGACCCGCATGCCCATCCGGCAATCCTGTTTAACTATATGTCGAGCGAACAGGACTGGCAGGAGTTCCGCGACGCCATCCGTATTACCCGCGAAATCATGAACCAGCCGGCGCTGGATAAGTATCGCGGGCGTGAAATCAGTCCTGGCGTTGAGTGCCAGAGCGATGCGGAGTTAGATGAGTTTGTACGTAATCACGCCGAAACCGCGTTCCACCCGTGCGGCACCTGTAAGATGGGGTACGACGACATGGCGGTGGTCGACGGAGAAGGCCGCGTCCACGGTCTGGAAGGGTTACGGGTGGTCGATGCGTCGATTATGCCGCAGATTATTACCGGCAACCTGAACGCCACCACGATCATGATTGGCGAGAAGATGGCCGATGCCATTCGCGGGCGTCAGCCGTTACCGCGCAGCACCGCGGCCTACTATGTCGCCGGCGACGCGCCGGTTCGCCGCTAAACGAGCAGGTCCCCGGATTGCGCTACGCTAATCCGGGCTACCAAATCGCACAGCGCTGTAGCCCCGGTAAGCGACAGCGCCACCGGGGATTTTGAAGCCGCCAGCACCGGTGTCAGCGCTACGCCACTCGCCCTCCCCGGATTGCGCTGCGCTCATCCGGGCTACCAAATCGCACAACTCTGTAGCCCCGGTAAGCGACAGCGCCACCGGGGATTTTGAAGCCGCCTGCGCCGGTGTCAGCGATATGCCACCCGGCCTTCCCGGATTGCGCTACGCTCATCCGGGCTACCAAATCGCACAACGCTGTAGCCCCGGTAAGCGACTGCGCCACCGGGGTTTTCTCATCCCGCCCGCACTCTCTGCGCTTCACCTATACTTGCAGTTTAAGCGGGGACAGGAGAAAGACGATGACACTACCCGATTTTCACGTCTCAGCGCCTTTTACGCTTGGTATTGAGCTGGAGTTGCAGGTCGTCAACCCGCCGGGATACGACCTCAGCCAGGATGCCTCCACGCTGATTGCCGATGTGCAAAGTGAACTAACGACGGGAGAGGCTAAACACGACATCACCGAAAGCATGCTGGAGATAGCCACCGGCATCTGTCGCGATATTAGCCACGCCACCGCACAGCTCGGCGCCATCCATCAGGCGGTACAGCGCGCCGCTCTCCGTCACCATCTGCAGATCTGCGGCGGCGGATCGCACCCTTTCCACGCCTGGCAGCGCCAGCAAATCAGCGATAATCCGCGCTATGTGAAAACCGTCGAGCACTTCGGCTATCTGGCAAAGCAGGCGACGGTATTTGGCCAGCACGTTCACGTCGGCTGTCAGAACGGCGATGACGCCATCTATTTGCTGCACGGGCTGTCACGCTTTGTACCTCACTTTATTGCCCTCAACGCCGCCTCGCCGTGGTTCGACAGCACCGACAGCCGCTTTTCCTGTTCGCGTCTGAATCGTTTCTCTTCCTATCCCGATAACGGGCCAATGCCGTGGGTTGAGAACTGGCATGCCTTTCAGCGTTTATTCCGCCGCCTGAGCTACACCAGCATGATCGACAGCATGAAGGATCTGCACTGGGATATCCGCCCGAGCCCGGTGTTCGGTACCGTCGAGGTGCGGGTAATGGATACGCCGCTGACGATAGGCCAGGCGGTGAATATCGCCGGATTTATCCAGACGCTGGCCTGCTGGCTGTTAAGCGAACGGCCGTTTAAACATCAGCCGGAGGATTACCTCCTCTACCCTTTCAACCGCTATCAGGCCTGTCGCTACGGCCTCGACGGGGTGATAACCGATGTCTGGTCCGGCGAACAGCAGAGCATCCGCGCGAACATTCTGCAGTTGGCCGACCGATTGGCGCCTTTTGCCCACAAGGTGCATGCCAGCGCGGCGCTGGAGTCGGTTGTGCGCCAGGCCAGGTCCCCCATCAGCGAAGCGCAGCAGATGCGCGAATTCATCGCCAACGGCGGTTCGCTGATTGGTCTGGTACAAAAGCATTGCGAGATTTGGGCGGCATAAGGAAGCGAAACGGGTATACTCGGCGCAGGATATTTAAAAGGAATGTTCATGTTATTACGCCGCCTGATCCCTCTTGCGCTTCTTCCCTTCACCGCTTTTACCCATGCCGCCTGTACGCTCACCGACCCGACGCTGACCTTGCAAAGCTATACGGTTAATCCGCAGCAGGAGCGCATCGTGATGTACTGGCAAAAGCAAAATGGTAAAGCCTGGGGATCGTTGCGTTCGCTGCTGTCCGATATCGATAAAGACGGCAGCGTCCAGATGGCGATGAACGGCGGGATATACGATAAGGCCTACGAACCGCTGGGCTTGTATATCGAAAACGGCGAGCTGCTAAAGCCGCTCAACCGCGCCTCCGGCGGCGGCAACTTTTTCATCCGCCCCGGCGGCGTATTCTGGCTAAAGGACCAGCGGGCGGGAATAACGCCTATCAACAACTTTAAGCCATCGCCTGAGATAACCTACGCCGTGCAGTCCGGGCCAATGCTGATTGAAAACGGCGCCATCAACTGGCGGCTGAAGCCCTCCGCCAGCTCGCGCAAACTGCGCAACGGCGTCGGCATTGATAAGCAGGGACGGGTGGTATTTATGCTTAGCGAGCGTGAAACCAATTTCTACGATTTCGCCTGTTACGCGCAGTCCAAACTCCACGTGCGCCAGATGCTCTACCTCGACGGCACCATCTCAAAAATGTATCAAAAGGGCGGCAGCATACCGTGGCAGTACCATCCGTTCGTCACCATGATCGCGGTGGAAATCAAAAAACCAGGCTAAAGGAAAATGGCGCCCGCTCAATCCTGAAGGGGCGCCGGAGGGGATCAGGCAGCTTTACGGAAACGGCGGGTCAGCCGCTTCTCAATTTCAACCACCAGGAACATAGCCACACCAATCACCAGAGTCACGAACCAGTAGCGCAGCGGCAGCGCCTCAGTGCCGAACATGTTCTGCATCAGCGGTACATAGATGATGACCAGCTGCATCAGCAACAGGACGCCGGTCACCAGCCAGATGCCTTTGTTGCGCAGCAACCCTTTGTTCAGGGAGAAACTGTCGCTGCTGCGGCAGTTAATCATATAGACCCACTGCGCGGTCACCAGCATCTGCAGCAGCACGGTGCGGATGAACTCGGCGCTGTGGCCACGCGGCGCCAGCCAGGCTTCGAGAACAAAAGCGGCGACGGCAATCATCGAACCGACAAAAGCGACGCGCCAGACGGCGAACCCATCCATCACGTGCTGGCCGGTCTTACGCGGTGGACGGTTCATCACGTTGCGCTCGGCGGCTTCAAAGGCCAGGCCGAAGGAGAGCGTGGCCGAGGTCGCCATGTTCATCCACAAAATCAGCACCGGCGTCAGCGGAATAATATTGCCCGCCAGCAGCGCGATGATGATCAACAGTCCCTGCGCGAGGTTGGTCGGCATGATGAACAGGATGGTCTTTTTCAAGTTGTCGTAGACGCGACGCCCCTCCTTCACCGAACTGGCGATGGTGGCGAAGTTGTCGTCGGTGAGCACCATATCGGCGGCCTCTTTGGTCACCTCGGTCCCTTTAATGCCCATGGCGATGCCCACGTCGGCCTGGCGCAGCGCCGGGGCGTCGTTAACGCCGTCACCGGTCATGCCGACCACTTCGCCGCTATCCTGCAGCGCCTTTACCAGACGCAGCTTATGCTCCGGACTGGTACGGGCGAAAATATCAAACTCCACCGCCGCCTTCGCCAGCTCGGCATCATCCATATGCTCAAGCTGATAGCCGGTCATCGCCTGGCGGCTGTTGGCGATCCCCAGCATCTGACCGATGCTCATCGCCGTCTGCGGGTGGTCGCCGGTGATCATCTTCACGCGGATCCCGGCGGCCTGGCAGGCGTGGATCGCGTCAATCGCCTCCGGACGCGGCGGATCCATCATTCCGGCGATGCCGAGGAACACCAGCCCTTCCCTCAGGTCATCGTGGGTCAACGCGGCGCTGCCGACGGCTGCCGGTTTGCAGGCGGCGGCAACCATCCGTAACCCCTGGCGGGCAAAGCGCGCCATTTCGTCTTCCCAGTACTGACGGTCAAACGGCATTGGCCCCTGCTTGCTCATCTGCTGGCCGCACAGGGCGAAGATGACATCCGGCGCGCCGGTAATCAGTACCCGCTCCTCATCGCCAATCTGCTGATGGGTGGCCATGTATTTGTACTGCGAGTCGAACGGAATTTTCGCCACCAGCCGGGTGACGACCGGCGCTAACTGGGCTTTCGCCGCTAATACCTTCAGCGCCCCTTCGGTCGGGCCGCCGGTGATGCTCCACAGGCCACGTTCGTCCTGAACGATCTGGCTGTCATTGCACAGATCGATGGTGCGCAGGTAGGTTTCCAGCACGCTGCCCGGCTGGACCACCACCGGCTCGTCGCTGCCCTCCTGGAAAATGCGCCCCTGCGGCTCATAGCTGTCGCCTTCAACGCGGTAGCAGCAGTCGGCGGTGATGATCGCTTTCACCGTCATCTCGTTCATGGTCAGGGTGCCGGTCTTATCCGAACACACCACGGTCATCGCGCCAAGCGTTTCAACCGTCGGCAGCTTGCGGATAATCGCCCGCTTACGCGCCATCGTCTGTACGCCGAGCGACAGGATAATCGAGATAATCGCCGGCAGTCCTTCCGGTACCGCCGCCACCGCGAGGCTAATCAGCGACAGCAGCAGCTCGCCCAGCGGGATATCGCGCAGCGCGAGGCTGAAGAAGAACAGCGCCACCATCATCGCGAGGATGATGACAAAAATCGCTTTCCCCAGTTTATCCATCTGCACCAGCAGCGGAGTACGGTGCTTTTCAATAGCCGCCATCATCTGATTGATGTGGCCTAGCTCGGTCTCTTGACCGGTAGCGGTAACCACACCGACGCCGCTGCCGGCGCTGATAGTGGTGCCGGAGAAGACCATATTGGTGCGGTCGCCCAACGGCAGTTCGCCCTGTAGCGTCACGGTGGTTTTATCCACCACCGTCGACTCGCCGGTGAGGATCGCCTCTTCGACCCGTAGATTGTGGCTTTCAATCAGGCGCAGATCCGCCGGAACGCGGTCGCCGGCGCGCAAAATAACAATATCGCCCGGCACAAGGTCACGAGTGGGGATGGTTTCATGCTTGCCGTTGCGCAGCACGCGGGCATCGCTGGAGAGCATGTTGCGGATCCCCTGCAGCGATTTTTCGGCATTGCTCTCCTGAATATGACCGATCAACGCATTAATGACGGTAACGCCGAGAATAACCAGAGTATCGACCCAGTGGCCCATCACCGCGGTGAGCGCAGCAGCGGCCAGCAGGACGTAAATCAGGACATCGTTGAAGTGGGCGAGAAAACGCAGCCATGCCGGTTTGCCTTTCTTTTCCGGCAGCGCGTTAGGGCCGTATGATTTCAGGCGACCGGCGGCTTCAGCGGTGCTGAGACCGTCGGCATGGCTCTTTTTTTGCGCCAGTACCGCCTCGACTGTTTGCTGATAAGCCTGCTGCGGCGCGACGTCGCCCGAGGGCGTGATGTTGTGGGGATTAATCATGCTGGTCAAAATAAAGTTTCCTTTTAAATTCCGTGAATCGGAAAGCCTGAAATCATTTCTGGCCAATGAATTAATGCGTTTTGCGAGCAAGATCAAATTATCCAGCCACAACATTTATTTACTCGCAAATTTAAAAATACATGGTAAGTTGGTTCTGAAAACAAATATTACAGAGTATTTCTAAACCATTTCTAAACGAGGTAAAACATGTTTGGAATCTACCGTGGACGCCGTCTGGCGCTGTATGTCGTACTGGCAATCATTATCGCCACCATTGTGGGATATAGTACTTATACTTTTGTAAAAATGCTGGGGTAATAAATGACGGTAATTTACATCACGATGCAATTAACTTAATCACAAATATTACTCAATAAATTAACAGGGGGTTTTAATTAATAGTATTAGAAATAATATGAATGACGTAAATTAATCAGCGGATAAAGCATATTGCGTTAACGGACTTTTTACCGGACAATATGTTTTTTAACTGACGATTAACATCATAATGAAACACCCGCTGGAAACGCTATTATCCGCCGCCGGCATTTTGCTGTTAGCCCTGATTTCTTGCTTGCTATTGCCGGCGCCCTCGCTCGGCCTGACGCTGGCGCAAAAGCTAGTCACATCCTTCCACCTGATGGATCTCAACCAGCTCTATACCTTGATCTTCTGCCTGTGGTTCTTAGCGCTGGGAGTCGTCGAGTACCTGGTATTACGCTGGGTATGGCGCCGCTGGTTCTCACTGGCAGATTAAGCAGTAAGAGAGAAAAAAAGCCCGCCGATAAAGGCGGACTGGTATGCGGCCGGCGCTCAGTGCGCACGGCTGTGGTTCTCTTTGCGATACGCGCCCGGCGGCTGATTGAAGGTACGGGTAAAGATACGGGTGAAGGTTTGCTGCGAATCAAAGCCGTATTTCAGGCAGATATCATAAACCCGCTGGTCGGTATCTCGCAGGTCGCGCGCCGCCAGCAGCAGTTTACGCTCGCGAATGTAGCGCCCGAGACTTTCCCCTTTGTACTGTAAAAACAGCCGTTGCAGATGCCATTTCGAATACCCGGCATGGCGCGCAATATCATCAATTCGCAGCGGTTGATGCAGATTGTCATCAATCCATTCCACGATAGTGTCAATCACCTGAGCGGATATATTCATATCTCTTCTCTCCTCCTGAACCACTCTGGCGGTTAGCGCCACCAGGCGTTAAATGATTGTGTCTTATCAGCGACCCACACCGGTTCGCCCAGCATTGGCGTGACTAAATGCCACTCACGTCCTTCACTGGCTGCCGCCAGCCGCTGGTACGGATCGTCCCAGCTGTGTTTTGCCAGCACAAAGCGTCCGGCATGCCCCGGTAATACCGACCGGGCGCGTAAATCATCGGCGGCCTGCGCCGTTTCTTCCGGCATCATGTGGATGTACTTCCAGTCCTGGTCATATTGACCGTTTTCCATGATCGCCAGGTCGATAGGACCAAACTGCTCGCCAATCGCCTTAAAATGCGGGCCATAGCCGCTATCGCCGCTGTAATAAATCTTTTGCTGCGGGGTGACGAACAGGAAGCTGGCCCACAAGGTCTGGTTGCGTTTCAGCCCGCGGCCGGAAAAATGGCGAGCCGGCAGCGCGTGTACGGTCAGTTCATCGCTGATTTTTACCGTCTGGTTCCAGTCCACTTCGTTGATAATCGCCGCATCCATTCCCCAGTAGCGCAGATGCGAACCGACGCCGAGCGGCGTCACCACGCGTTTAACTTTCGGCATCAGCGCTTTGATAGTGGCGTAGTCGAGATGGTCATAGTGATCGTGGGAAATTACCAACACATCGATCTCCGGCATCTGCTGCGCCTTCCACGGGTAGTCGCCGGGAAAGGCTTTATTGATGAAAGAGAATGGCGCGGCATAATCGCTAAATACCGGATCGATCAGGATACGTTTCCCCGCCAGCTGCAGATACCACGATGAGTGGCCAAGCCAGACCATCACGTCTTCGCCAGACGGCAGGCTGGCAAGATCGGTATTCACCAGCGGCAACGGCTGCAGCGGGCGTGCGTTTTCTCGCTTAGTCACCAGGAAATCCCACCACGCGGCCAGCATGTTTTTCTGGCCGGTGAATCCTGGCGTCGGCAGTTGATTATGGAACTGGCCGTCACGGTAATTCGGCGACTGTTCGACAAGACTAAGCTGCGCACCCTTTGGCGCTTTGCCAAAACCGGCATTGAGAACAAACGGCAATGTCGTTGTTGCTGCTAATAACATAATGGCGACCACGCTAAAGGTGACACGGTTCATATCCTGACCAGACAAAAGCCCCATCCAGGGGACTTTATGATATAACTTGATTATGAGTGAGTAAGCACTCATTATTAGGAAGGAGTAGAAAATCGTCAAGCCTATTTTCAATTTTTGACATCTGCCGTTGCAGTTGCGCGGTCCGCCGTGATTAGATCGGGGTTTAACTTTCAGCGAGGTAAAATGTAGTGGCTCGTCCTAAGAGTGAAGATAAAAAACAAGCGTTACTGGAAGCCGCTACGGCCGCTTTCGCCCAGTCCGGCATTGCCGCTTCAACATCGGCGATAGCCCGCAGCGCGGGGGTTGCCGAGGGGACGCTGTTTCGCTATTTCGCCACCAAAGATGAGTTGCTCAACGAGTTATACCTCGCTATTAAGCTGCGCCTGGTGCAGACGATGATCGCCGGGCTCAACCCTGACGAAAAACGCCCAAAGGAAAACGCGCGCAATATCTGGAACAGCTATATCGACTGGGGGATGCGTAACCCTATGGAATATCGCGCCATTCGCCGTATGGCATTGAGCGAACGCATCACCGATGAAACCCGCAGCCTGGTCAAAGAGAGTTTTCCCGAGCTTAACGAGATGTGCCAACTATCGGTGAAAGCGGTTTTCCTTAGCGACGCCTATCGCGCTTTCGGCGATGCCCTGTTCCTGTCGCTGGCCGAGACCACCATCGAGTTCGCCAGCCACGATCCGCAGCGCGCCCGTGAGCTTATCGCCCTCGGTTTTGAGGCGATGTGGAATGCGCTGCATGAGAGTGAGCATTAATGGATAACGAAGCGCTACACCATCACGCGCAGCGTATCGCGCTGACCTACCCTTTCACCGAGCACTGCTGGCCGTTTGGCCCGGAGTATGACGTGTTTAAAGTCGGCGGGCGTATCTTCATGCTAACCATGACCCTTCGCGGGCGGGCAATCGTCAACCTGAAGGCCGATCCGCAAAAATCGCTGCTCAATCAGCAAATTTACCGCAGTATCGAGCCGGGCTATCACATGAACAAAAAGCACTGGATCACCGTCGTGCCGGGCGAGGATATCAGCGAGGATTTACTTGCCGAGCTTATTGACGACTCGTGGAATCTGGTGGTGGATAAGCTGGCGAAAAAAGACCAACGTCGGCTGCGTCCCGGCTGATTTTCAAATAAATGCGATAAGTGTTATCGCATTTTTCACTCTTATCATTTCCCGCGCATCGCTGTACTCTTCCTCCCACGAAATGTGCCCGTAAGGGGCTGAAAATTGTGAGGAAGAGTCATGGATATTATCTCAGTTGCCTTAAAACGTTACTCCACTAAGGCCTTTGATCCGGCGAAAAAGCTGACGGCCGAACAGGCGGAAAACCTGAAAACGCTGCTGCAATATAGCCCGTCGAGCACCAACTCCCAGCCGTGGCACTTTATCGTCGCCAGCAGCGATGAAGGCAAAGCCCGCGTCGCGAAAGCGGCCAGCGGCACCTACGTGTTCAACGAACGTAAAATCCTCGACGCTTCCCACGTTGTCGTGTTCTGTGCGAAAACCGCGATGGACGATGCGTGGCTGGAAAAAGTCGTTGATCAGGAAGACGCTGATGGCCGTTTTGCCACTCCGGAAGCCAAAGCCGGCAACCACAAAGGCCGCACCTTCTTTGCTGATATGCACCGCAAAGAGCTGAAAGATGACGATCAGTGGATGGCGAAACAGGTTTATCTTAACGTGGGCAACTTCCTGCTCGGCGTGGCGGCAATGGGGCTGGATGCGGTGCCGATCGAAGGCGTCGATTTCGCCATCCTCGACGAAGAGTTTGGCCTGAAAGCGCAAGGTTATACCAGCGTGGTCGTCGTGCCGGTCGGTCATCACAGCGTGGAAGACTTCAACGCCACGCTGCCGAAATCCCGCCTGCCGCAGTCCACTACCATCACCGAGATCTAATCTCCGCGCGCTGCCCTCCCCGGTGGCGCTGACGCTTACCGGGGCTACCAACCGAGTGCCGGATCGTAGCCCGGATAAGGCGCAACGCGCCGCCATCCGGGGAGGACGGCGGCGATCGCTTACGCTTAGCAGGGAAAAACTGTTACTTTTTCTCCCCCTCGCCGGCGTGCCAGATCCGCTCGGCGTAGCGGCCAATCATCGCCAGCGACGCCGCCAGGATCAGGAAAAACACCACCTTGTGCAGGCTGTACCAGAAGAATTCGAAGAAGCGGGTGTAGAGGTTGATGGCGAGGAACGTCAGGCCAAATCCACGCAGCATGCCATCGTCGGTTTTCAGGCTGATATAAATACAGATCACCGCCGCCAGCGCAAACAGCAGTCCCCACGGCAGCAGTTGCGCCTGACTGACCCCATACCAGCTCTCGGAATCGTAGTTGCCGAATATCGACAGGATCCACAGCGCGACAAACAGCCAGGTCAGCCCCATCGCCTTACTGACGGTAAACAACTGCCGCTGGCGTAACACATTTTGCATCAAGTAGCACAGCGCCAGCAGCACGCCGCCGAACAGCACGAAACGAATCGGGAAGCTCATCCCTAGCCAGTAGGCCCCCCAGCCTGATATATAGCCGGTTTCCGCGCCAAACCAGTTACCTAACGCCAGCAGGAAGAACAGCCACACCAGCCCGGAGCGAGCGAAAAACCCTATCAGGCCGTAAATCGCGCAGCCGAACAGTATCAGCGGCGCCACGTGACCGCTGCCGTCATCCAGCCGATCGCCTAGCTGCCACAGGGCAATGGCGGTGCAAATCACGCCGAGGAACAAAATCGCCTCGGTGCTATAGTGCCACTGCGCTTCGCGACGCTGACGGCGGAACCCCCAATAATAAAATGCGATGGCCAGCAGCGTCGGCAGGATAATGCGCGCGACAGCGGAGTCGCTGAACAGATTGATAATCGCGGCAATCAGTTCGGCATCGGCGAACAGGCTGCCCAGCGCAATCAGTACGCAGGCTATCGCGGTCCAGAAGGCGTAGCGGCTCAGGCGCTGCCAGTCGAAAGCACGGACAGATAGCGACGCTGATAGCCGTTGGCCGTCGCTGCTGTTCAGGACCCCCTCCTGCTGCCATTGCTCGATTGCGCGTTGAATAATCCGCTGTTGTTTGCGGGTGACGTTCATAAGCGTTCCTTGTCCATTGCGGGCTTAGCCCTGTTGATCCAGCCAGGCCAGCGCCTGCTCTCCGGTTTCGTCCAGCGGTAAATAGACCAGCAGACGCGAACCGTTGCGCGGCGCGGAATACCAGTACATTTGCTGCAGGCTAAAGCGCCCGAGCTGCGGATGGTTGAAATTTTTCACCTGATTTTCGACGCCGCGCACCTCATAGCGCTGGTGCCATAGCGCTTCGAACTCCGCTGAGGCGGCGAAAAAGCGCGCCAGCTTGTCTTCCCACTCTGGCGAACCGCGATGCTCAGCCATCGCCGCGCGAAAATAGGAAACAAAAGTCGGCAACACGTCGCGATTTTCAATGCGGCTACGCCAGGCTTCGCAGGTGAGATAGAGATAGATGCAATTGCGGTCTTCTTCGGCAATCGTCGCGAAATCAACGCCCATCAGACGGCAAAAGCTGTCATTCCAGGCGACGATATCAAAGTTCGGTTTCTGAATGCTGGCGGGCTGAGGCATCAGGCTATCAAGCATACGTCGGGTTCCGGGGCTTATCCCCTCGCAGACCGTGGCCTGCGTATTCTCTGGGGGCGTTAAGCCTGCCAGAACGAACAGATGACGGGTCTCCAGCGGGCTGCACTGAAGCGCGCTGGCCACGCCGCTTAATACCGCCGCCGACGGATTCACTTCCCGCCCCTGCTCAAGCCAGGTGTACCAGGTCACGCCGACGTCCGCCAGCATCGCCACTTCTTCCCGGCGCAGCCCCGGCGTCCGCCGCCGCCCGACGCGCGGCAGGCCGAGACGCTGCGGGTCAAGGCTTTCGCGGCGGGCGCGCAGGAATGCCCCCAGCTGTTTACGGCTATCATCGGGCGCGAGATTCAGCGCCTCACGTTGCAGCATTAGCGTCATCGTTCCTCCAGCATGGTAGTACCAATACCAGTATAGACAGGAACTGGTACCCGTTTAATTAATCGGAGATGCTACGGCCATCCGCTGAATGACGCAATGGAGAGATCCGATGAATTCGTCTGCTGTTTCACCCGGCCGCGCCGGCTTACTGCTGTTACTGACCGGCCAGATGCTGCCGTTAATTGATACCTCGATAACCAACGTGGCGCTGGATTCGATCACCCACTCCCTCGACGCCAGCGCCACCCAACTGGAGCTTATCGTCGCGCTGTACGGCGTGGCCTTTGCCGTCTGCCTGGCGATGGGCAGCAAACTGGGCGATAACTATGGACGCCGCCGCCTGTTTCTTTGGGGTGTGGCGGTATTCGGCATCGCCTCGCTGCTATGCGGGATGGCTAACTCAATCACTACCCTGCTGGCCGCGAGAACGCTGCAAGGCGCGGGCGCCGCGCTGATCGTGCCGCAAATACTCGCCACCCTGCACGTCACCCTGAAAGGCACCGCCCACGCCAGGGCGATCAGCCTCTACGGCGGTATCGGCGGCATCGCGTTTATCGTCGGGCAGATGGGCGGCGGCTGGCTGGTCTCCGCCGATATCGCCGGGCTCGGCTGGCGTAACGCCTTCTTTATCAACGTGCCTATCTGCCTACTGGTGTTGGCTTTTAGCCGCCGCTATGTGCCGGAAACCCGCCGCGAAAGCCATTCCAGCATCGACTGGCAGGGAACTTTCAGCCTGGCGTTAATCCTCTGCTGCCTGCTGTTCCCGATGGCGCTGGGGCCGGAACTGCACTGGCCATGGGAGCTACAGCTGCTTTTGCTGGCCGTACTCCCCCTGCTCGGCTGGATGCGCCTGAGCGCGCTGCGTAAACAGCAGCGCGGCGAGCAACCGCTGCTACCGCCGCGGCTGTTAAAGCTCACCAGTATCCGCTTTGGGATGGCTATCGCGCTGCTGTTCTTCAGCGCCTGGTCCGGCTTTATGTTCTGTATGGCGCTGACCATGCAGGCCGGGCTTGGGATGGCGCCGTGGCAGTCCGGCAACAGTTTTATCGCTCTCGGGGTGGCCTATTTTATCTCCGCGTTGTACGCGCCGAAGCTTATCGCCCGCTACAGCATGGGGCGCATTTTGCTGATAGGCCTGGCGGTACAGATTAGCGGCCTGCTGCTGCTGAGCGCCACCTTTTATCAACTTGGCCTGCGGACCACGACGCTGGCGCTGGTGCCCTCCACCGCGCTAGTCGGCTATGGTCAGGCGTTAATCGTCAACAGTTTCTATCGTATCGGGATGCGGGACATTCGCGCCTGCGACGCCGGTGCCGGTAGCGCCATCCTCAGTACTCTGCAGCAGGCGACGCTGGGCCTGGGGCCGGCCATTCTTGGCTCGCTGTTCTTGACCCTGGCCCAGCGCGGCGGTGGCGACTATGCGCAGGCGCTGATCGTCTTCCTGCTGGTCGAGGTGGCGATGATGCTGCTGCTGGGCGCTATAGCCCTTTGGCTGCGCCATCACCTGAACCTGCAGCCGGCGGCGACGGCGTCCTGATTCACAACTGTGTAACCTCTGATTTGCATAATAGTCATCCAGCGGTCATCATAACCGCTGGATGTACAGGAGACGTTATGCAGGAATTAATATCGCAAATCGCCGCATTAGGCATCAAAATCACCCCTACCACCTCGCTCATCATTACCTTTGGCATTATTTTTCTGACGGCGATTGTCGTTCATCTCATTCTGCACAAAGTGGTACTGCGCACCTTCGAAAAGCGGGCGCAGGCCAGCAGCCATTTATGGCTGCAAATCATCACGCAAAATAAACTCTTTCACCGCCTGGCGTTCACCCTGCAGGGAATTATCGTCAACGTTCAGGCCGTGCTCTGGCTGCAGAAAGGCAGAGAAGCGGCGGAAATTTTATCCACCTGCGCGCAGCTGTGGGTAATGGTTTACGCCATGCTTTCCTTCTTCTCGCTGCTGGACGTGATTTTCAATCTGGCGCAAAAATTCCCCACCGCCTCGCAGCTGCCGTTAAAAGGCATCTTCCAGGGCATTAAGCTGGTTACGGCGATTATTATCGGCATTCTGATCATATCGCTGCTAATTGGCCAGTCGCCGGCGATTCTGATTAGCGGCCTTGGCGCGATGGCCGCCGTGCTGATGTTAGTATTTAAAGACCCGATTCTTGGCCTGGTGGCCGGGATCCAGCTTTCCGCCAACGACATGCTCAAACTCGGCGACTGGCTGGAGATGCCGAAATATGGCGCCGATGGCGCGGTTATTGATATCGGTCTGACCACGGTAAAAGTGCGCAACTGGGATAACACCATCACTACAATCCCCACCTGGTCGCTGGTCTCGGATTCGTTTAAAAACTGGAGCGGGATGTCGGCCTCCGGCGGTCGTCGCATTAAGCGCAGCCTGAACATCGATACCACCAGCATCCATTTTCTTGACGAGCAGGAGCAACAGCGCCTGATTCAGGCCAAATTGCTGAAGCCCTATATGGACTCGCGCCATCAGGAAATTAACGAGTGGAACCAACAGCACGCCAATGCGCCATCGGTGCTCAACCTGCGCAAAATGACCAATATCGGCACCTTCCGCGCCTATCTGCAGGAGTATCTGCGTAACCATCCGCGGCTACGCAAGGATATGACCATGATGGTGCGCCAGCTAGCGCCGGACGCTAACGGCCTGCCGATTGAGATCTACTGCTTTACCAATACCGTGGTGTGGGCGGAGTATGAAGGCATTCAGGCGGATATCTTCGACCATATCTTTGCGGTGGTTGACGAGTTCGGCCTGCGTATTCACCAGACGCCAACCGGCAACGACATTCGTTCGCTGTCTGGCGCGCTGTCGTCCTGATTCCCGGCTGGCGCGCATTGCGCGCCAGCGTACTCTCACTCCACTATCATTTCTCAGGGCTAGCCGTCGACACAGTTTAAGCAGATGATCTTTTCACCAACATGGATTATCGCCAAAGGACGCTCTGCATAATGAAATTAACCACAACGTTTGTCGCGCTTGGCTGCGCTTTAGCACTCCTTTCCGGTTGCACCTCATCGAAGACCTCGCCAGAACGCCATGCTTATAGCTTCGTGTCTCACCGTTCAGATTTCGTCGGCGGTAATTTCACCGTTAACCGTCAGCAAAATTATCAGATGAACCTGCCTAACTTCCGCGATATTTATGCCCGCGGGCAAGAAGATCGGAAAAAAGGGGTGAGTGAAAGCGATGCGCAGCGTGTTGCCGACGCCATTAAGCAACAGGCGCTGGAAGGGGTGAAGTCACAACACTCCTTCAACGGTAATGCGAGCGATCGGTGGAGCGAAACGATGGAAGCGAAGGATGCTCGTCTGTTTGGTAATGAGCTGGCTGGCGCCTATCTGGACGGCTTCCACGGGATAAAATAAGTTGTGTCGCCCCGCCAGTCCGCGGGGCGATAAGCCTTACGCCGGGCGACGCAGCAGTTTGAAGGCGGCAAACAGGAAGATAATCCACACCGGCAGCAATATCGCCGACAGACGCATCCCGTCAATGGTGCACATCAGTACCAGAATCAAACCGAGAAAAGCGATGCAGAAGTAGTTGCTGGCTGGCGCCAGTAACGCTTTGAACTTCGATTCGCGGCCTTTACGACGCTGCGCGGCGCGAAACTTCAGATGCGCCATACAGATCATTATCCAGTTCAGCAGCAGCGTCGCCACTACCAGCGCCATCAGCAGCCCCAGCGCTTCATGCGGCAGCAGATAGTTCAGCACCACCACCAGCGAGGTAATGACGCCTGACAGCAGCAGCGAATTCACCGGCACGCCGCGTTTGCTGACGCGGGCGAGAAACTTCGGCGCATTGCCCTGTACCGACAGGCCGAACAGCATCCGGCTGTTGGAATAGACGCCGCTGTTATAGACCGACAGCGATGCCACCAGAATGACGAAATTCAGCGCGGAAGCCACCACGTTGCTGTCAAGATTATGGAAAATCATCACAAACGGGCTGCTATCGGATTTAATCTCCACCCACGGATAGAGCGCCAGCAGCACCACCAGCGAGCCAATGTAAAACAGCAGGATACGGTAAACCACCTGGTTAACCGCTTTCGGAATGCTCTTTTCCGGATTTTGCGCTTCCGCGGCGGTAATGCCGATAAGCTCCAGCCCGCCGAAAGAAAACATAATCACCGCCAGCGACAGCACCAGGCCATGCCAGCCGGTGGCAAGGAAACCGCCATGCTTCCACAGGTTATCAAAACCGGCTTTGCTGCCGCCGTGGCCGCCAAACAGCATCCACAGGCCAAAGGCGATCATGCCGATAATCGCCAGCACTTTAATCAGCGCGAACCAGAATTCTGCTTCGCCATACAGGCGTACATTGACCAGGTTGACGGCGTTAATAATGATGAAGAAGGCCGCCGCCCAAACCCAGGTGGGCACGTCCGGGAGCCAGTACTGCATATAAATCCCGGCGGCGGTCAGTTCCGCCATCCCTACCAGCACGAACATGACCCAGTAGTTCCAGCCGGAGAGAAAGCCGGCGAACGGGCCCCAGTATTTATAGGCAAAGTGGGCAAAGGAACCGGATACCGGCTCTTCCACCACCATCTCGCCAAGCTGGCGCATAATCAAAAAAGCGACAATACCGGCCACGGCGTAACCCAGTAATACCGCCGGGCCAGCCATTTGAATCGCGGGACCAATGCCGAGAAACAGGCCGGTACCAATCGCGCCGCCAAGGGCGATAAGTTGAATATGTCGGTTTTGTAAACCGCGATGAAGCGTCAGGCCGCTCTCTTCCACGGCATCCGACGACGTTGACGCGTCTTTCACGTCGTTCCCCTGTGTGTTTTTGTGAAGGGGCACCTTTTATCACTTAGGGGGGATTGTCGCAAGTTGCGCGGGGCAAGCATCAGCCGCCCGCCCCGCTTTTTTAGCGTTAGAAGTCGTAGCTCATTGAGACGCGAACGGTACGCGGATCGCCTTCGAACAGATAGGTTCCGGTATCGTCAATGCCGGACCAGTACTTCTCGTTGGTCACGTTGGTCACCCCGATGCGCCAGGTCATTTCGTTCTGGTCGGCGTTCAGGCGCATACGATAGCGCAGGCCTAAATCCAGGGTGGTGTAGCTATCCAGCTTCTTGGTGTTGGCCGCATCGGCATACTGCGAGCCGCTATGATTGACACGCGCGGTCGCTGTCAGGCCTTCCACCGGCTTGATATCATACTCGGCGCCGAGCACCGCGTAGAAGTTAGCCACCCCAATGGCATCTTTACCGTCGGTTGCGCCTTTAGCGGTTTTAGTCTGTTTGGCATCCAGCCACACCGTACTGGCGTTAAGACGCAGCCCCAGCATCGGCTCGCCGAAGACGTTCATCTCTACGCCGCGGTTACGCTGCTCGCCGTCGAGGCCGTAATTGCCAGCGGTATCGGAAATGGCGTTCGGTTTTTTGATTTCAAACAGCGCCAGCGATCCGCCGATCGTACCGTAGTCGATCTTGACGCCCACTTCGTCCTGCTTCGAGTGCGCGATCCCGGTACTCTGCCCGGCATTGGCCGCCGTAGTCGGCGCCACAGAGCCCGGCTGCAGCGCTTCGGTATGGTTAGCATACAGCGACAGCTGCTCCCACGGCTTGTACACCAGGCCAAACGTCGGCATCCAGCGGCTTTGGGTATAACGCGACGAGGTATCTTCCAGTCCGGTGGCGTTGCTGTAGTTGCGCACGACCACTTTCTGATGACGAGCAGCCGCGGTAAACAGCACCTTATCGTTAAAGAAGCCGAGGGTGTCGCTCAGCAGCCAGCCCTGCGTACGGCTGCGCGAGGTGACCAGCGGATCGTGGTAGTTGCCGCCAAAATAGGCGTTATCCGGCATTGCCACATCGCGGTTGTCATAGATATTGGTGGTCGGGTTCTTCGCCGACATTCGCCAGGCAGTCGCATCGGTATGCACCTGCGCCGCATAGCCGAGATTCACCTTATGCGAAATCGCGCCGGTATTGAAATCGCCGCGTACCCCGCCCATGCCGCTAATCGCGTCGATGATGCGGTTAGTATCAAGGCGGCCAACCGTCGCATCGCCGTTTTTATTGAGCAGCTTCGGCGCGCTGTAGGTGCCGATTTCATGCGAATGCTGACCGCCGAGGGCGCTGTATACCGTCCAGCTATCGGTCAGGTCATATTCCGCCTTCGCCATGCCGAACTCGCTTTCGATATCGCTATAGCCCCACTTCTGGCTGTAGTTTTTGCTGTTGTCCGGCAGCGCCGGGACGAAATCCACGCCGCTGATATTGACGCCCATCGTACCGCCGTGGAACGTTTTCTTCTGATAGCCGAAATCGAGCGAGGAGCGGAAACGATCGCCGCGGTAATCAAGCCCCAGCGAAGCCAGCGTGGTACGGCGTTTATCGTTATCGATAGCGCCTTCGCCCTCGCGATGCACCAGGTTGACCCGGGCGCCGAACTGGTTGTTATCGCCGAAACGGCGCCCCAGGTCGAGGGTACCGCCAACCTGGGAATCAGAGGTATAGTCGACGCCAACGCGTGCGGTCGGCAGATCTTCCGCCCGCTTCGGCTCGAGGTTAATCATCCCGCCGACGCCGCTGCTGGCCGCGCCGTTAAGCAGGCTGTTAGCCCCTTTGAAAATTTCAACGCGCTCCAGCATCTGGGTATCCATCACCTGACGCGGCACCACGCCCGCCAGTCCGCCCATGGTCATGTCATCGCCATCGAGCTTAAACCCGCGGATTCGATAGGTCTCGGCGAAGTTGCCGTAGCCCTGTACGGCCTGCACGCCAGCGTCGTTGCTGACAACATCGGCGATAGTTTTCGCCTGCTGGTCCTGAATCAGCTTCGAGGTATAGCCGATGACGTTAAACGGGACGTCCATCGCTTTTTGTTCGCCAAGCATTCCCAGACGGCCGCCGTGGGCGATCTGGCCGTCGAGGAATGCCGGAACTACCAGGTCGCCGCCGGATTTAAAATCGCTGTTTTCGTTAGCCTCGACGATGATGGTCTCTTCGCCAGGCTGCTTCGCGGCGGCAGCGTCCGCGGCCATCGCCGTTTGACTGGCGGCGCTGATGGCTAAGGCCAGCAGCGTTTTACGCAGCGGGAAGGATGAATAGTGCGTGGTGTGCATAATTTGCCCCATGGATGAGGATAAATGGATCAAAGGGCCCGTCGCCGGGCCAGTTATTTTTATTGCGCGTTCAGGTCGATACGTACGATGCTGTCCGGGCCTTTAGTGGAGTGGTCTTTATTGAAGGGCTGTTTGACGGTGACAAACAGCGTCTGACCATCGGCGGAAAGCAGCAGGCTGTTGGGATTGGCCGGCAGCGCCCAGCTTTTCTTCAGCGTGTAGCGGCTGGCGTCAAGGCTGATAACCTTGCCGGATTCACGCTGTGAAATATAAATCTCGTGGCGTTTCCCATTGAACTGCACCGCCAGCGAATCGCCGACATCGAGCTGTTTAAGCAGTTTGCCGCTGTGGATATCCAACACCAGGGTGGTTTTCGCTTTCGAGTTATCGGTCACGAACAGACGACCGGTTTCGCTATCTTCGGCCATATTAAGCAGCAGCGCCGGCTTGTCGCCCAGCGGCTTCCAGCGCTGTTCAATGCGTTGGTTGCGCGGGTTGATCACCAGAATTTCACCGCTGCCGTTGGCGGCGTATACGCGCCCGGTTTGTGCAGAATAGTGCAGGCCGGTCATCCATTTACCGGTGTTTTTAATCCGCGTTTTCAGCTTCAGGGTAGTGGCGTCAACCACCCAGATTTGCGCCGGGTCGGCGACCGCCCCAACGTAGAGGGTATTATTTAACAGCAGCAGCTGACGCGCCCCATAGGGGAGCCCTTTTTCATTGCGCTCGCTGAACAGCAGGCGGTTTTTTACCTTGCCGGTGGCGGTGTCAATAGCGCTGATGCCGCCGTCGAGCGAATTGCTGACGTATAGCGTTTTACCATCCGCAGAGAGCTGTAAAGCGAAGTTTTTCAGATCGGTATGCGTCAGGCCGATGGTATTAAGGGTTTGCGGATCCAGCTTGTAAACCGCTCCGCCCTGCACATCTTTAAAGCCCTCGGCGCTGGCGACGTACAGCGCATCGCCCTGCGGGCTTAGCGCCATCTCGTACAACCCTTCCGCTAGCTGGCGCTGCAGAGGTTGCGCCACGTTAGCCGCAGGAGAGTTAACAACCGGTTGAGCAACGGCAGCGGAATGGTGGGTCGCGCAGCCGCCTAACGTCGCGCTGATGGCCAGCGCCAACGCCGGAAGAGTGTATTTCATTGGAACAACCCTATAAAAAATCAATGACCCGGTGGTCGCGCAGCGGCCGATATTGTGTGTTTCCGGCCTGCTGTCTTTGCGTCACCCTACGCCTTCGCTGTTCCTTGTGAACGACTCACTGGCGCAGATCGATCCCTGCTTAGTCTGCGAACAAAAAAGAGAATGAGAACTATACTCATTATCGAATGTCAAACAAGCCTCGGCGGGCAAAAAAGATTATCTGCTGATTTTTTAACGTGGGATGGCGGATTGATAGGGGGAGAAAAGAACTGCGGGATCGATACATACCCGGATAGCGGCGCATTACGCCTTATCCGGGCGACAGGAGGCTAAGCCGCACGCTTCTGGCGAAGGGCGGCTTAGCACGTTTAATGCAATTTCAGGCGCGGGCGAATAATACGGTTAATCCCGCCGGACAGCATCATCAGGCCGGTTTTGAAATAACCGTGCAGCGTCACCTGATGCATCCGATACAGCGAATCGTAAACCATGCGCGCAATACGGCCTTCGACCATCAGCGGGCCGATCGGCAGATGCCCCATAATGCTACCGAAGGTGGTATAGCTGGACAGTGAAACCAGCGAACCGCGATCGCGATAGGAGAACGCTTTCAGCTTATGCCCCTTCATGCGGGCGATAATATTATCGGCGGTGAACAGCGCCATCTGATGGGCCGCCTGGCCGCGCGGCGGGATAAATCCGCCTTCCGGACGCGGGCACGCCGCGCAGTCGCCGAAAGCAAAAATATCAGCGTCGCGCGTGGTTTGCAGCGTCGGGGTCACCACCAGCTGATTGATACGGTTGGTCTCCAGCCCGGCAATATCCTTCATGAAGTCCGGCGCTTTGATCCCCGCCGCCCAGACAATTAAACTCGCCTCGATAAACTGGCCGTCTTTAGTATGCAATCCACGCTCCTCAACGCCGGTGATCGTGGTATTGGTCATCACATTCACGCCAAGTTTACGCAGCTTTTCGTGCGCGGCGCGGGAAATCCTTTTTGGCAGCGCGGGCAAAATACCGTCGCCGGCCTCTATCAGGCTGACATTTAACGCTTCGTTGGTCAGTTCTTTATAACCGTAGCTGCGCAGTTCTTTTACCGCATTATGTAATTCGGCAGATAATTCAACGCCGGTAGCGCCACCGCCAACAATGGCAATATTGACCTTACCGGTGGTCTGCGGGTCGGCGGAATAGCGCAGAAATTGGTTCAGCATTTGCTGATGAAATACTTTTGCCTGCTCAGCGCTGTCGAGGAAAATACAGTGTTCTTTTACCCCTGGCGTATTAAAATCGTTCGACGTACTGCCCAGCGCCATCACCAGCGTATCCCAGCGCAACTTGCGTTCCGGCACCAGCATTTCTCCCTGCTCATCCCGCAGCGCGGCGATAGTAATAGTCTTATCCTGCCGATCGATATCCATCACCGAACCGTGCTGAAAGGAAAAATGATGCTTGCTGGCATGCGCGAGAAAGCTCAGCGCATCGACGCCTTCATCCAGCGAACCGGTGGCGACTTCATGCAATAGCGGTTTCCACAGATGACTCTGGCTGCGGTCGACAAGGGTAATATTCGCTTTCCGCCGACGCCCTAATTTACGTCCCAGTTGGGTCGCTAGCTCCAGCCCGCCGGCGCCGCCGCCGACAATAACGATCTCTTTTAATGGCGTAGTCAAGATGAACTCCAAAATAATTAATTAAATGTTAATTAAAAACTCTCAGATAATTTTTAGTTAACAATAATTCAAACAATAAAATGCCAGTCATCCATTAGATGATTACGGGGTGCATATTGGTAATCGCAAATTTAATTGGCGGCAATTTTTAATCGGGATATTATTGTACAAGTTTTCAGGCAATTTCCTTGCACGCATATTCGAGGTAAATAAAAAGGCCACTAAATTATTATTTAGCGGCCAGGGTAAGGATTAGATAATAATAACTATTAAGTCTTATATTTAATGAAGGGTGATTAGCGGCAGCAACGTATTACCGCGGTTTAATAACGCATCATCACCGATTTAAGTTCAGTATAATCATCAATAAACGCGCTACCAAACTCACGGCCAATACCCGATCCTTTCATGCCGCCGAACGGCACCGCCGGGTCGAGGAAGGTATGCATGTTGACCCATACGATCCCGGCGTCAATAGCCTGCGAGTAGCGCAGCGCCTGGCGGATATTATCCGACCAGACGCTGGCCGCCAGCCCATAGGGCGAAGCATTAATTCGGGCCAGCGCCTCTTCTTCGCTGCGATAGCCAATAAAGCTGCATACCGGGCCGAAGGTCTCTTCGCGCATCAGGGTGCTCTCTTCGCTGCGCACTTTAACCGCCGTCGGCTGCAGGAAATAGCCCTCGCCGGGCAGCGCTTCGCCGCCGCAAACGATGGTATCGCCCTCATCGCGCGCGGTCTGAATGAGCCGCAAGACTTTGTCATACTGCTGGCGGTTGGCCAGCGGCCCCATCAGCGTTTGTTCATCCAGCGGCGACCCCGGCGCGAAAGCGCTGAGCTTATCTTTCAGCAGCGCCAGTACCGCATCCAGCTTGCCCTGCGGCAGATAAAAGCGCTCAGCGGCGGCGCAAATCTGCCCCTGGTTGAGGTAACCGGCTTCAATGATGCCGTTCACCATGGCCTCCGCCGTCAGATCATCGAGGAACAGCGCGGCGTTTTTACCGCCCAGCTCCAGCGTAACCCGTTTACCTGACCCGCTGGCCGACTGCTGGACTTTTTCCCCGGTCGCCACCGAGCCGGTGAAGCTCACTTTGGCGCAGGCCGGATGCGTGATGAGCCGTTGGGCGATTTCGCCTCCGGCGCCGTTGACCACGTTAATGACGCCATCCGGGATACCCGCCGCTTTCGCCAGTTCCGCCACCCGCAGCAGCGTCAGCGGCGTATACTCGCTCGGCTTGAGGACGATAGTGCAGCCGCAGACCAGCGCCGCCGCCATCTTCCAGATGGCAATCATAATCGAGAAGTTCCACGGTACGATGCCGACCACCACGCCCAACGGCTGGCGGCGGGTAAAGGCGGTATATTTCTCCCCGGCCATCGACGGCAGCGACACATCCAGGGTTTCCCCGGTGATTTTTCCCGCCCAGCCGGCGAAGTAGCGCAAAAACGCTACCGATTGATCCAGTTCCAGCATCCGCGCCAGGGTGATGGTCTTACCGGAGCAGAGGCTTTCCAGCTGCGCCAGCTCTTCGCGATGCTCTGCCAGCGTGTCCGCCAGTTTCAGCAGCAGCGCGCCGCGCGCCAGCGTCGGTATCTCGCGCCACTGATTAAACGCCAGGCGGGCGCTCTCCATCGCGCGGTCCGCCTGGCCGACATCCGCCGCCGTGACCTCGGCAATCGCCTGTCCGGTCGCTGGGTTTATCACCGCGAACGGCGCGCCGTGGCCCGCCTCCCGATGACCGGCAATAAACTGCCCGTGCGGCTGGCGTAAAAAGGCGGTCACTTCCGCCAGTAAGGTTATCTCGCTCATCGTCAGCACCCGTTTTTTAGCAAAGTTAGCCCATCACAGCACGGTTGCGCCGCACCGCCCATCGTTCTAAAGAACGTCATTCTTCCGGACGATATTCAGCGCCCGCGCGGCGTGCTGTGATGAGGACATTGAGCCAGGCAAGACGACAGGGTAACGCGATGAATATTAAAATCGATGCGCTGAACTACTACGGCGCGACGAAGAAATACCAGCTCCATTTTCCGGCGCTGCGGGAAGATATCGAAGCCGATGTGGTAATTATCGGCGGCGGCTTTTCCGGCATTAACACCGCGCTCGAACTCGCGGAACAGGGGATCACCAACGTGGTGGTGCTGGAAGCGCGCCATCTTGGCTATGGCGGCACCGGGCGCAACGGCGGTCAGGTGATGGCTGGGATCGGCCACGATATCGAAGCGGTGAAAAAACACGTCGGCAAAGAGGGGCTGGAGACGCTATTTAAAATCGCCAACCTCGGCGCGGGTATCATTCGCGAACGCATCCGCAAATACAACATCGACGCCGATTTCGTCCCCGGCTACGGCTACCTGGCCTATAACCAGCGGCAGCTTAAAACGCTACGCCAGTGGGAGAAGGAGTTTAAAGCCGCCACCCCCGATGAAGAAATCGAACTGTATACCGGGAAAGAGGTGCAGCAGGTGGTCGGCTCCGAAGTTTACTGCGGCGCGCTGAAACATATGGGCGGCGGGCAGATCCATTCACTCAATATGCTGCTTGGTTCGGCGCAGGCCGCGCATTCGCTGGGGGTGAAGATTTTCGAATCCTCGCCGGTGGTGGAGGTGAATTACGGCAAACAGGTACGGGTGCGCACCGCGATGGGCAGCGTTAAAGCCGCCAAACTACTGTGGGCCTGCGACAGCTTCCTCAACAATATGGAGCCGGAGATCTACAACAAAACGCTGGTCACCTACTCCTATCAGGTGTCGACCGAGCCGCTCTCCGATGAACTGATCGAGCGTATCAGCCCGCTGCGCGGCGCCTTCAGCGATATTCGCCCGGTGATTAACTACTACCGCGTCACCCGCGAAAACCGCCTGCTGTTCGGCAGCGCTACCCGCTTCGTGGAGTATACGCCGAACGATTTCGCCGCCTGGAACCGTACGCTGCTGGCGGAGGTCTTCCCATACCTGAAAGATGTGAAGATCGATTTCGCCTGGGGCGGGCCGATGGCCTGTAGCGCCAACCTGTTCCCGCAGATTGGCACCTTACGCGACCATAACAACGTCTTTTACGTCCAGGGGTACTCCGGCTTCGGCGTCACCCCCTCGCACATCGTGTGCAAAATCCTCGCCGAAGGGATCAATGGCGGTTCCGACCGCTATCGTCTGCTAAGCAGCATTCCCCACGCGACCATCCACGGCCGTGACAGCCTGCGCTTGCTATTAGTCACCGCCGGAAAACTGATGCATCAAACCGCCGGTTTCTGGAAAGGCCGGAGTTAATCAGGAGAACGCTATGCACGCTTTTAAACTCAAACACCCGGTACCTGAACTACAGCCGATCGGCAGCGTCAGCCTGCTCGGCGCGACGCCGACCGCCGGCGACCCGCAGGTAGCGGGCGCGATGATATACGGCGAGCCGCAGGACGCCTTTACCTGCGGACTGTTTTCGTCCACCGAAGGGAGCTTCACCATGACCTACCCGTTTACCGAACACGCCACCGTGCTGGAGGGCGAAGTTGAACTGACCGTCGCCGGCGGCGAGCCGCAGCGCTTCGCGCCGGGGGACAGCTGGTTTGTCAAACAGGGCACCGAAGTGGAGTGGAAAATCCTCACCCCACGTTTCGTCAAACACTATCTGGCGAACGTCGAGACGCGCTAACACGCTGATAATGCCCGGCGGCGTATTGCGCCTTCTCCGGGCTACCAAATCGCACAGCGCTGTCGCCCCGATAAGCGTCAGCGCTACCGGGGTTTTGAGGCCAAATTAAAGGCAGGCCGCACGGACCGTAGGCCGGGTAAGGCGCTAGCCGCCACCCGGTAGAAATACGCGCAACGTGGCAAGACAGATGGCCCCGCTTTCCGGGGCCATCTTGTTTATCAACCGCCACATTCATGGACTACGTCACAGATTCACCCGTTGCTCTCCACCTTCCGGACGATATTCGTTGAGCAGGATGCCCGCCTAAATTATGACTATCCGGGAGTGGCGCTGGCTATTCCCTGCCCTCCCCTACATTGTGCAGAGGTTGACTATGTTTAGTAACAGACTCGCCAGCCATCTTGAACGCGGCGTCGTCGGCTTTCCGACGACCCTCGCCAGCTCGGTTGGGCTGATTATGGCAAGCCCGGTGATCCTGACGGTCACCAGCGGATTCGGCATGGGCGGCGACACCTTCGCGCTGGCGGTACTGCTGGCTTTTATTATGATGCAAGCACAGGTCACTACCTTCGCCGAAGCCGCAACGTTAATCCCTACCACCGGCTCGGTGTACGACTATATATCCTGCGGTATGGGCCGCTTCTTCGCCATTACCGGCGCGCTGTGCGCCTATCTTATCGTCCATATCTTCGCCGGCACCGCGGAGACCATTCTCGCCGGCATTATGGCGCTGGTGAACTTCGAATCGGTCAACGCGCAGATGGCCGCCCATCAAAACACCTGGATGGTGGGCGTCGGTATGGTGGTCATTTTCGGCCTGCTCAACGCCATTGGCGTGGAAATTTTCGGCAAGGTCGAAGTGGTGCTTACCTTTGGCATGTGGACAACGCTGACCATTTTCGGCCTGTGCGGCATTTTTATGGCGCCGGTGACTCATCTTTCCGGCTGGTTCGGCACGCCGCTGAACGTTAGCGATATCTCCGGCCTGTTCGGCTATATCGGCATGGCGATGTTTATGTTCGTCGGCTGCGAACTGGTGACGCCGATGGCGCCGGAAATCAAAAAAGCCCACCGCACCATTCCGCGGGCGATGGCGTTGGGTCTGCTGGGGGTCGCCAGCTGCATGTTTATCTACGGCGCGGCGATTAACCGCCAGGTGGAAAACGTGGTGATCGATGCGGCGAATAACGTCCATTTGCTGGACACGCCGATGGCGATCCCGGCCTTCGCCGAGCGGGTGATGGGCCACGCCGGCCAGTACTGGCTCGGGGTCGGCCTGCTGCTGGCAGGCTGTGCAACCATTAATACGTTAATGGCCGCGGTGCCGCGTATTATTTACGGTATGGCGCTGGACGGCGCGCTGCCGCGTTTTCTTACCTGGCTGCATCCGCGCTTCAAAACGCCGGTGATCGCAATTGCCATCGGCGTGGCCATCCCCTGCCTGCACGCCTGGTACCTGAACGGCGATCTGGACCGTATCGTACCGCTGATCCTCGCCGCGGTATGCGCCTGGGGCGTGGCCTATCTGCTGGTCACGCTGTCGGTGGTGATGCTGCGCATTCGCCGCCCTGACCTGCCGCGCGCCTACCGCTCGCCGTGGTTCCCGCTACCGCAGATTATCTCCAGCGTCGGGATTATCATCGCGATTGTGAATATTACCCCACCGGGGATGGACAGCCGCGAGGTGCTGGTGCCGTTCGGGATTATGCTCGGCCTGACCGCCGCCTATGCCCTGTTCTGGACGCTATGCGTACAGCGCGTTAATCCGTTCAAGCCGCTGGAGGTGGAAGAGGTGGTCGAGCGCGCTATCGGCAATTATGAGAAACAGACCCGCGGGGAGATGACGCCTGATGCCCTCCGTCCCCTGGTTTGAAACACCATTAATGAACGCGGTGCAGCGCGACTTAGCGGGCTGGCCGAGCGAAAAACTCAGCGAACGCAGCGCGATGTTGCGGTTGAACGACGCCACCGCCGTCATCTTCAGCGTGCGCCAGAAGCGGCTATTTATGGCCAGCATTCACAGCTGCGAGTTTGTCGTCGAGGGGCCGGTTACCCGGCCCGCTCGCGGCAAGATCCGCGCCCACCAATCCGGCTGGCTGAAACGTCAGCCCATCCGCTTTATCGGCAGTAAAGAGAGCGCGGAACTCGCCGGCTATCTCAACGGTTTTCCTAATCTCCAGCACACCTTAAGCGAGCTGGACTACCGCCGCTTTTCGTTGACCTTTGACGATAGCGGCTGGCGCTGTTGCATTGAACCCTGGGCCGCCAGCGAAGTGGTCTGTAAAATGCCGCCGCTGCGCCGTTATCTGAAGCTCGAAGCGCAGCAGCGGATGCTGCTGCTCAGCGTGCTGGCGATGATTAATCAGGCGGTAAGTCAGTGGATGCGCGGTGAAATCGCAGAAGGGAAAACATTGACTTCCCCGCCATCACAGCGGGGAAGCTGAGGCGTTTTATAGCAGACCGAACTGCTGCGCCAGCCGATCGATGGCCTGGCGCTGGAACTGTGCGAATGCGGCGCGCGGCTGCTGCTGGTGAATAAATTCCAGCAGCGGATCCTCAACCTCGGTGCGCACGCCGCTCAGCGTTTCCATCACCGCCAGGCCGCAGAACGGCACGTAGGACTCGGCGTAGCCGCCTTCATGCACCATCACCAGTTTCCCGCCGCACAGGCGATCCGCCGCCTGCTGGACCTGTTCGGTCATCGCCCGGAAGCTGTCACTATGTAGCTGCATCCGCGCTAATGGATCCATCGCGTTGGCATCATAGCCGCAGGCGATAATAATCAGTTCCGGCTCAAAACGCGCCAGCGCGGGAATGACGATAGTTTCCAGCGCATAGCGCCAGCTGTCGTCGCCCGCCCCGGCCAGCAGCGGAATATTGATGTTGTAACCTTCGCCCGCGCCAACGCCGCGATCGTCCTCGCCGGAGTAGCCCGGCGGGAAGCAGCCGTCCTGATGCAATGAGATAGTCAGCACGTCATCGCGCTGCAGATAGATATGCTGCGTACCGTTACCGTGGTGAACGTCCCAGTCAATAATCGCCACCTTGCCGAGCCCCAGCAACGCTTTCGCCCGTTCAACGGCAATGGGAATATTGGCGAGGAAACAAAACCCCATCGACTGGTCCGGCAGGCAGTGGTGTCCGGGCGGCCGCGACAGCGAATAGGCGTTATCCAGTTCCCCCTTAAGCACCGCTTCCACGGCGGCACAGGCCAGTCCGGCGGAAAGGCAGGCGATTTCATAACTCCCCGGCCCCAGCGGCGCCTCTTTGCCGAGCATGCCGCCGCCGTTATCGCTGATTGCCTTAAAACGCTCAAGATAGCTATCAGGATGGATCCGCCGCAGGTCCTCAAGGCTCGCCGCCGCCGTGCTGCGTAGTTCCAGCTGCGGCGTCAGTCCGGAGACGTCCATCAGGTTTTTCATCCGCCGTTTGGTCTCCGGCGACTCGGCATGGCCGCCGCCGGCGGGCGGCTGTACCCAGCCACCGACCGGCAGCGTTACCGCGTGCAGGCCGGTACTGTGCCAGAAACAACGTTCATCAAAGAAGAAACCGGTTTTTCTTTTCACTCTATCCTCCCGTTGGCTAAACCTTTTCCGGCGGACGACGCCGCCGCAATCAAAATCAGAGACAGCAGCGCGCAGGCGCCTGCCGCCGCCAGCAGCGGATTGGCGCTGGCGAAATGTTGCAGTAAGGCCCCCGCGAGCGCCGGGCCGGCTGCCATTCCGCCGCCGATCACCAGATTGATGCTGTTCATCAACCGGCCGCTGTTATCGAGCGCGGCCACGCGAGCGAGGATAAAAGGCAGCACGAAAGTCCAGGTGAACTTAAACAGCAGCGCCGCGATGGCGTAACGCACCAGCAGCGGATGGCCCGTCAGTAACAGCACGCTGGCGATCAGCAGCGCGTATCCCAGCCACACCGCCAGCCGGTCCGGACGTTGGGTACCGCGTAGAGCCGCGCCGCCGGCGCCGATAATGCCGAACACCGTCGCCGCCGCCAGCACCAGACCGACCTCTGTCGGACTCAACCCCGCCCCGCTGCCGATGGTGCCGATAAAGGTCCATACCGCGCTGAGGCTGATATAGAAGGTGAGAACCGCGAGCACCGCCAGCGCCTTACGCCACGACGCTGCAGGTGGCTGGCGATGGGAAGCCGATTGCGCTTGAAAACGCGACGGGAAGGCGGAAACCAGCGGCAAACAGCAGAGCATGATGGCGGCGAGGAGCAGATAAACGACCTTCAGGCCAAAGGTCACGAACAGGCCGGGCAACACCAGCAGGCCAAGCATGCCTAATAGCAGCTGCCCCAGTACCCAGAATGCGTACACCCGCGATGGATTCGGCGTTCCCGCCGCGCAACTAATGCACAAAATCATTAGCGTGCCGCCCGCCAGGGAAGCAATAAAGCGTACCGCCAGCAGCGACGCATACTGGGTGACTACCGCCGAAGCAAGGTTAGCGAGCAGAAATACCGCGCAGGCGACGAGTGCCACCCGCCGCCAGTCGAGGCGGTTCATCCACCACCACGCCGGGAGCGTCGCCAGGCTCATCGCGCCGAGCTCCGCCGAAAATAGCCAGCCGATCTGTCCGGGTTTAAGGTGCCATTCGCTGGCCAGCTGCGCCGCCACCGCCGGCGCGGTCATTAAAATCCCCGGCGCAATGGCGGCGAAAATAACAATCGCCGCCAGCAAACGCAGCGACACCACCAGCCCGCCAGGCCGGGAAAGGCTATTTTCAGAAAGAGGTGTACTCGACATCGTAGGGCGTGCTCCAGTCAAAAAAGCCTCCCCCCGGACGGTTATCCAGGGAGTGATACCCACAGGCATCAGGAAAACGCCGTGCTGCCACGGCGCGCGCGGGATGCGATAGTCAGATTACAGATGCAGCGTACGCTGAGCGGCAGGCATCCAGGTTCGGGAAACGAGTTCAGTCCGGTTGACAACTTCAGTCTTGGCGAAAATATTGCGCAGATGGGTTTTCACCGTCGAGAGCGAGATATCCAGCTGGCGGGCAATCAGCTTGTTGCTGGCGCCTTCACGCACCATGCCGACGATTTCGCGCTCTTTGGCCGTCAGGATGGCAGGGAGTTGATCCTCTTCCTGCAGGAAATCGCGAATAGCCAGCTCCACCAGCGGTAGTACCGCCTGGGCCCGGAGGCGTTCCTCGCTGGAAAAAGGCACGTCGCGCATCAGCGAGATACCGGCAACGATCCGCCGTTCGCGGCGAATAAAGATTTCGGTCATGTCGCGTACGTTATTCGGCAACATAAATTCATGATAGTAGTGGCGGTTGCGGTCACAGAGTCGCGGCGTCATCGCTGCCATGGTCGTACTCTGGTGACTAAAGTGCGCCGGCAGGTGCGGATCCAACGGCTGGAAGCTTTCCAGATATTGTTGGTGTGTATTATCCGAAATATTATGCAATATATAGTTTTCAGGTTTTAAACGATTATTTACTCGATAAAAAACCGCTGAAGACAGTGGAATTAACTGTGAAATAGTCTGTAAACAACGGGCTATTATCGCATCATTACGACTGGCTTTTAATAAAGCAGACATGATATTTCCCCCCCGTCAAGGTGGTGGTGCGTAACACGCGGATTACCAGAGTAAGATGAAGCATACATTTCACATTTAAGTAACACAATCATTAACATGTTAACAATGTGATATCCATTACAAACTTTTCATCAATACATTGTTATTTAAAGCATTTAAAAATCACCCTGCTATCTGTTAACGTAGCGGCGTTAAAACATAAACAAAAGTTATTAACATCACGCGTTATTTTCCGGCAAGGATTAAAAACCCTTATATTGGCAGGTCCGATCTCATCCTTAAGAACGATAGTTTTTTGCATTTTTTCATTTATACCCTAAAAAGGATGTCGATAATTTAACGCCGCGGCTTAATCAACGGATTACGCCTGACTTGCTATTGCCCAAATATGCCGCCCCAGGCCAGCAATTAATAGAGGATAAGCCGATGCTGAATATCGCCGCCTTACGCCAGCAGCAAATTCCGCTGGCCGTCGAACCACGCTCATCGCTGCCGTTTCATATTCTGATGAAACCAATTGGCCCCGCCTGTAACCTCGCCTGCCGCTACTGCTACTACCCGCAGGATGAAACGCCGGTCAGGAAGATGGACGAAGCGCGGCTGGAGCAGTTTATCCACCGCTATATTGCCGCCCAGCCCGCCAGCGCGCGGGAAATCAACTTTGTCTGGCAGGGCGGCGAGCCGCTACTGGCCGGGCTACGTTTTTATAAAAAAGCGCTCGCCCTGCAGCAGCGTTACGCCCCTGACGGCGTAACCATCAGCAATAGCCTGCAGACCAACGGGACGCTTATCAACGACGCCTGGTGCCGGCTGTTTCGCGAACATCGCTTTATTATCGGCGTCAGCCTCGAAGGTAGCGAAGCGCTGCAAAACCACCATCGACCGGATAAACGCGGGCAGGCTTCCTGGCCGGCGGCGCTACGCGGTATCGCCCTGCTCCACCAGCATCAGGTGGAGTTTAATCTGCTGGTGGTGGTGCATAACGAGATGGCCGCCCACGCGGCGGCGATTTATGACCGGGTGGTCACGCTTGGCGCGCGCTATCTGCAGTTCCAGCCGCTAATGAGCGAAGGCGCCGCGCTGCGTGAGGGTTATCAGCTCAGCGCCGATAACTGGGGGCGTTTTATGGTCGGTATCTGGCGACAGTGGCAAAAGCGCTGCGATATGGGGCGGGTATTCGTCATCAATATCGAACAGGCGTGGGCGCAATATTTTACCCATACCAGCGGCAGCTGCGTGCATAGCGCCCGCTGCGGCAGCAATCTGGTGATGGAGTCTGACGGCCAGCTTTACGCCTGCGATCATCTGATCAACGCCGAACACCGTCTGGGCCGCCTTGACGAGCAGACGCTCGCCGCCGCGGTCGACGCATCCGTTCAGCTCCCTTTCGGCCAGCAAAAAAGCCTGCGCCGCGAATGTCAGACTTGCTCCGTAAAAATGGTCTGCCAGGGCGGCTGCCCCGCGCATCTCAACGCCGCTGGCAACAATCGGCTATGCGGCGGTTATTACCGATTCTTTAGCGAAATCCTCGCGCCATTACGTCCCTTTTCCCGCGACCTTAACGGCCTGAAAGCCTGGCGGGCCGCGTTTGTTGGGGCCGCGCATCCCGCGTAGCCCTTTGCCCTGATGGTTATCCCACTATGAACAGGAGAGTCAGTCGTGAACAAAAAAGCCATGGCCGCGGCGGTCAGCATGATCCTCGCCGGCGGCGCGCACGGCGCACAGAATGAGCATCCAAACGTCATCGTGATTATCGCCGATGATATGGGTTATTCCGATATTAGCCCCTTCGGCGGTGAGATCCCCACCCCCAACCTGCAGGCCATGGCGGAGCAAAGTATCCGCATGAGCCAGTATTACACCTCACCGATGTCGGCCCCGGCGCGTTCGATGCTGTTGACCGGCAACAGTAACCAGCAGGCCGGGATGGGCGGCATGTGGTGGTACGACAGCACCATTGGCAAAGAGGGTTACGAACTGCGGCTGACCGACCGCGTCACCACCATGGCCGAACGCTTTAAAGATGCCGGCTATAACACGCTGATGGCCGGCAAATGGCATCTCGGTTTTGTTCCCGGCGCCACGCCGAAGGACCGCGGTTTTAACCACTCCTTCGCCTTTATGGGCGGCGGCACCAGCCACTTTAACGATGCGATTCCGCTCGGAACCGTCGAGGCGTTCCACACTTACTATACCCGCGATGGCGAGCGCATCTCCCTGCCGGATGATTTTTACTCCAGCGAAGCTTATGCCCGCCAGATGAATAGCTGGATTAAAGCGACGCCGAAGGAGCAGCCGGTCTTCGCCTGGCTCGCCTTCACCGCCCCTCATGACCCCCTGCAGGCGCCGGATGAGTGGATCAAACGTTTTAAAGGCCAGTATGAGCAGGGTTACGCCGAGGTCTATCGCCAGCGCATCGCCCGTCTGAAAGCGTTGGGAATCATTCATGACGACACCCCGCTGCCGCATCTGGAGCTGGATAAAGAGTGGGAGGCGCTAACGCCAGAACAGCAGAAATATACGGCGAAAGTCATGCAGGTGTATGCGGCGATGATCGCCAATATGGACGCGCAAATCGGCACACTGATGGAGACGCTGAAACAAACCGGGCGCGATAAAAATACCCTGCTGGTATTTTTAACCGATAACGGCGCCAACCCGGCACAGGGTTTTTATTACGAATCTACCCCCGAATTCTGGAAGCAGTTCGATAACAGCTATGACAACGTGGGCCGCAAAGGATCATTTGTCTCCTACGGCCCCCACTGGGCCAACGTCAGCAACGCCCCCTACGCCAATTATCACAAAACCACCAGCGCCCAGGGCGGCATCAATACCGACTTTATGATCTCCGGTCCCGGCATTACCCGGCGCGGTAAAATCGACGCCTCAACCATGGCGGTGTACGACGTGGCGCCGACGCTATATGAATTCGCCGGTATCGATCCCAATAAATCGCTGGCGAAGAAACCCGTGTTGCCGATGATTGGCGTCAGCTTTAAGCGCTATCTGACCGGTGAAGTCCAGCAGCCGCCGCGCGGCAACTACGGGGTTGAACTGCATAATCAGGCAGCCTGGGTCGATGGTGAATGGAAGCTGCGGCGTTTAGTCAAGCTCGGACTCAACGCCGGCGACGCGCCGTGGCAGCTGTTTAATCTGCATGACGATCCGCTGGAGACGCATGACGTCGCGGCCCAACATGCCGACCGGGTCAAAGCCATGAGCGACGCCTACGAGGCATTTGCTAAGCGCACCATGGTTACCAAAGCGCAGGGCAAGATGATCGATTATGTCGGTATCGATAACAAAACCGGGCGTTATCTGGCGGTCGATCCGGCAACCATGAAGCCGGTGCCTGCGCCGCAGGCGATTCCTGTGAACGAGGGCCAATAAACAAACCCGGCTATCGTTCTTCCGGGCGATAGCCGGAAGTTGACTCGCTTTCTAAGGTAATCCTGAACCCACTACAGGAGAGAGCGGATGGCGAGAGTCGTGGTAATTACCGGCGGCGGAAGCGGGATTGGCGCCGCCTGCGCGCGGCTGATGACGGCAGCGGGCGATCGGGTGTTTATCACCGGACGGCGGCAACATCCACTGCGGACTCTCGCCGATGAGATAGGCGCCACGGCGCTGGTGGGCGATGCCGCCGACGGCGATGTCTGGCGGGAACGGCTGCTACCGGCAATTCTCGACCAAACCGGCGGTATCGATGTGCTCATCTGCAGCGCCGGCGGCATGGGCAATAGCGCCGCCGCCGACACCAGCGATCGCCAATGGCGAGAGGCGCTGGACGCGAACCTGAACAGCGCTTTCGTCAGCGTGCGCGCCTGCCTGCCTTCGCTTATCGCCAGCCGCGGCAATGTACTGTTCGTCGCCTCCATCGCTTCCCTTGCCGCCGGGCCGCAGGCCTGTGGCTACGTCACCGCCAAACACGCGTTAATCGGCCTGATGCGCTCCGTCGCCCGCGATTACGGCCCACAGGGCGTCCGCGCCAATGCCATCTGCCCCGGCTGGGTCACCACCCCGATGGCGGATGAAGAGATGATTCCGCTGATGCAGGAGGAAGGGTTGTCGCTTACCGAGGCCTATCAACGGGTGTGCCGCGACGTTCCGCTACGCCGCCCCGCCAGCCCCGATGAAATAGCGCAGGCCAGCCAATTTCTCTGCTCGCCGCAGGCCGCCATTATCAGCGGTGCGACGCTGGTCGCCGACGGCGGTTCCAGCATCGTCGATGTTCCAACGCTGGCGTTTACTTAACGCCCCACTCTACTCAGGAGCTCACATGACTTCAGAAGCCGTATTTATCCAGGTCGGCGCGCTGGCCGATGGTTTCGCCCCGCACGGCAACCTGCTGGCCACCGCCAGTCTGCCCGCAGGAGAACGCTTTACCTTTTATGCCGCCGGGAGCGAGCCGCAGCAGCTGATTATCGAAAATGACCAGACTCTGCTCTGGAACGGCAAACGCGCGCCCTGGCGGGCAACCGCCCTGCGCCCCGATATTCTGTTTATCGATTTTCTTGACCCGGAGCGCGATAACGCCAGTATCAGCGCGGTATGCAACCTGACGCAGCGCAACGCCACGCTGGTATACGGCCAGCTACCGGACGAAGCCGCCGCGCGGCTGGACGCCTTCAGCCGGGTAGAGCAAGGGTTGCCGCTGACCGCCGTCGAGGCGCGATTTGTCTTCGCCCGCCTGGATGCCCAGCCGGGGCCGCTGCCGGACTTTACCACCGCGCTGGTCGGCATGCGCAATCAGTACACCTATAGTCCGACCGAGCGTTATGAACACATCTATCTCAACGATAATTTTTACGCCTGGCAGTGTCTGGACGGCGTGGAAAAGGGGCTGGCGGATGTCGATCGCTGCCATTACGTACAGGTGGCGGAGGATCTCTATTTGTTCGTCTGGCGGGAGAAAATCATTCCCACGCTGGGGGCTATCTTGATCGATCTTCAGCAGATGCGCACCGATGGTAAGATCATGGGTTATCAGGGCAGTGATTTTGGCGCCTTGAGTAATTTCCCGGTCGGCGCGAGCGCGAAGATCCTCAACGTCACCCGCCATCAGGAATAATATTGCGTGGCCGGGAGAAGCACCCGGCGATATGGGAAGGGCCCATCCGGTTGAACGGGCCCTGCGGGCGCGGGTGCTTCGGCATCAGGCGCTGACGGAAATGCATGTTCAGGAGCAGAAACGGCGGGTGAGCCTGATGAGTAAAGGGGTCATGTGTCGCTACGCCGGGCAACATCCGCGGATAAGGAGCAGCTTTGCGCCGGATGGCGGCTGCGCCTTATCCGGCCTACCGTTCGTGCGGCCCGCCGTTAATTATTCACCACGCTGGCTGAAACTGCCGAGGTTGGGTGCCGCAAAATCCCCGGTGGCGCTACCGCTTACCGGGGCTACGCACTGTGCGATTTGGTAGCCCGGACAAGGCGCAACGCGCCGCCTCCGGGGTGAGGGACTGACTCAGGCGCTGGCGCTGTCGAGCCGCGCCAATTGTTCGCTGCTGAGGCTCAGCGCCGCCGCGTGGGCGAAACTTTCCACCTGCGCCAGGCTGGTGGCGCTGGCAATCGGCGCGGTAACGCCTTCCCGGCTCATCAGCCACGCCAACGCCACTTCGGCAGGCTTCGCGCGCTGTTCTTCCGCCACCGCGACCAGCGTGTCAATAATCCGCATTCCGCGTGGATTGAGATATTTAGCGATGCCGCTGCCGCGCTGGCTTTGCGCTAAATCGGACGGCTGGCGATACTTGCCGCTCAGGAAGCCGGAAGCCAGGCTGTAGTAGGTCACCACGCCTATATCGCGGCTTACGCAGAGATCGCGAAGCGCCCCTTCAAACGCGGAGCGGTGATAGAGGTTATATTCCGGCTGCAGCACCTGCCAGGCCGGAAGGCCGCCTTTACGCGCCACTTCCAGCGCCAATGACAGCTGTCCGGCGTCGAGGTTTGAAGCGCCAATCGCCCGCACCTTGCCGGCCTGCTGCACCGCCTGGAAAGCTTCTAACGTTTCATCGATCGGCGTTTCAGGATCCGGCCAGTGGGCGAAATAGAGGTCGACGTAATCCGTATTCAGGCGGCGCAACGAGTCGTCAATCGCCTGCTGGATCCAGGCTTTTTTCAATCCTTTATGGCCGGGTAGCCCCATATCAGAACCGACTTTGGTAAAGATTTTGACTTTATCGCGTATGCCGGGGCGCGCCTGTAGCCAGCGGCCAATAATGTTTTCGGATTCACCGCCCTGATTGCCTTCCGCCCAGCGGGAGTACACATCCGCCGTATCGATAGCATCAAAACCGTGGTCAACAAAAGCATCAAGAATGGCAAAACTGGTTTTCTCATCGATGGTCCAGCCAAAGACGTTGCCGCCAAATACTAATGGGGCGATGGAAAATCCGCTTTTGCCCAATGGACGTGTCATCATGCCGATTACTCCTTAGCTTATATTCTGTTTCCCTCAGATAACCGCAGGGGGTCTGAAGAGGATGTCGAGTGGATAATCAGAAAAGGAATCTTGCGGCGGGCAGTCCATGCCCGCAGGGTACACTCTGACATTATGTCCCGGAATAAACGTCAAAGCTAAAATATTTCCCGGCAAGTTTTTTGTAGGTGCCGTCGGCAAGCATTTTCGCAATCGCGCCATTTATCTCTTCGCGCAGCGCATCGTCGCCTTGACGCAGGCCAATCGCCGCCCCGGCGCCGAACAGTTTATTATCCTGCAGCTGTCCGCCAACAAAGGCGAAATCCTTGCCCTGCGGCTGCTGCAGGAAACTGTAATCGGCCATCATGCCGGAGAGCACCGCGCCATCGAGGCGGCCTGATTCAAGGTCGCGCACCACGCTATCGGCGCCCTGATAGGCGACAATGTTAATCCCCTGCGGCCGCCAGTACTGGTTCACATAAGTTTCCTGTGCCGACCCCTGTTCGACGCCGATGGTTTTCCCCTTCAGCTGTTCTGGCGTATTGCCTTTGAGGGTATTTTTACGCGCCACCAGAAATACCGGCCCGTTGTAGAGCTTATCGCTAAAGGCAATCTGCTCTTTACGCTTCTCGGTCATATACATCCCCGAAAGAATCGCATCGAACTTACGCGCTTTTAGCGCCGGGATAATGCCGTCAAAGTTGCTTTCCACCCACACGCACTTCGCCTGCAGCTGCTGGCAAATCGCGTTGCCTAAATCGATATCAAATCCCGCCAGCTTGCCCTGCGGATCTTTCCATTCAAACGGCGCAAAGGTCGGATCAACGCCAAAACGGATCTCTTTCGCCCCGGCGGCCAGCGCCGACGTCGACGCCATTAATGCCAAACATAACAACAGTGATTTTTTCATTCGAGATTTTCTCCTGGGATTAACGGCAGTGCGCTTGCACTAAACGCGCGAACAACGTCGCGCCGGTGCTGATAATGTCATCGTTAAAGTCATAACCGGGGTTATGCACCATGCAGCCGCCCTTCTCGCCTTTTTCACCGTTGCCCAGCAGGAAGTAGCAGCCCGGACGCTCGCGCAGCATAAAAGCGAAATCTTCGCTGGCGTTCATTGGCGATACCGACTCCAGCACCCCTTCGCGGCCAAAGACTTCCAGCGCCAGCGCCTGGGCGAAATCGGTCTCTTCATTACTGTTGGTTAATACCGGGTAAGAGTCGTAAATCTCGACGTCGCTGCTGGCGCCATAGCTTTTGGCGGTAAATTCGGTCAGCTCTTGAATACGCTTGATCAGCAGGTCGCGAATTTCCGGCTTCATCGCCCGCACGCTGAGCTCCATCACCACGTTCTCCGGAATCACATTCGAGGCGATGCCGGCCTGGAAAGTCCCCACGCTGACGACCGCCGTTTCACCCGGCGGCACGTTGCGCGCGACGATGCTTTGCAACGCCATCACCAGCGCCGCGCCGGCGACGATAGGATCGACGGTGCGTTCCGGATGGGCACCGTGGCCGCCGTAGCCGGTAATCGTGATTTTGACCGTGTCCGCCGAGGCCATAAAATTGCCGGCATAGAAGCCCAGCTTGCCAACCGGTAATCCCGGCATATTGTGCAGACCGAAGATGCGTTCGCAGGGGAACTGCTCAAACAGGCCATCTTTAATCATCAGATCCGCGCCGCCGATGGCTTCTTCCGCGGGCTGGAAAATCAGATGCACCGTGCCGTTAAACTGGCAGGCCGGCGAAGCGATATACTTCGCCGCCGCCAGTAAAATCGTGGTGTGGCCATCGTGGCCGCAGGCGTGCATTTTTCCAGGTACCGTACTGGCCCAGGGTAAATCGGTGGTTTCATAAATCGGTAATGCGTCCATATCGGCGCGCAGGCCAATAGTGCGCGGCGAGTCGCCTTTGCTCAGGCTGCCGACGACGCCGGTTTTACCGAGGCCGCGGGTCACCTGATAGCCCCATTCCGCCAGTTTGCCGGCAACCAGCTCGCTGGTATTAAACTCTTCCAGACTTAATTCCGGATTGGCATGTAAATAATGACGGATAGAAATCATTTCTTGTTCCGTGGCTTTAATTTCTGGAATTACACAATCAGACATGCCGTTCTCCGGGAATAGATTAAGAAGTTAACACGTTATCCTGGCTCAAAGTTTATGCAAGTAGCATTTCTAATTCCTGGAACGCCATTCGTCATATTTTTAATGCAGAAAAATCGCAGAACAAAAACCATTAAAACCGGCAAAATTTAAATATAAACGTTTATTTTCTGGGTTGGTCACCAACATTTAATCTACCATCCCCGCTTTGACTCAGTTTTAAATAAAATAAACAGCTATGAAATATCAATTACTTGTCGTTGCCTGCGCGCTGACGCTGGCAGGCTGCAGCGCTGAGGGCGACACCGCCAGCCAGCAACGCGCCAGCATTCAAAAGATGCGTACCAATACGCTCAGTAAACTCTATAGCCTGCGTCCGGAAGCACGCAGCGATATCCAGCATTCAAAGGGCTACGCGGTATTCGCCAGCAATAGCAGCAAAATATTCGTCTTCGGCTTCGGCAGCGGCTATGGTGTCGTGAAAAATAGCGCCACGGGCAAAGATACTTATATGAAAATGGCTCAGGGCGGCGCCGGTCTTGGTATGGGCGTGAAACAACAGCGCACCGTACTGGTATTTCACGACAAAGATGCGTTGAATACTTTCATTACTAAAGGCTATATGGTCGGCGCGGATGCCAACGCGGCAGCGAAATATGACGACAACGGCATCGCTCCGATAGGCGCATCGGCTAACGGCGTGGCGAAAGATACCTCTTCGCTGCCGTCAAAAGTCAACGTTTATGAAATCACCGAAAAAGGGTTGGCGGCGCAGGCGATGGTCAACGGTTATAAATACTGGCCGGATGACGAGCTGAATAAACGGTAATCCACTGCGGTCCATACAAGTTAGCATCAATAAGCCGGGTCAGACGTTAGCCTGACCCGGCGCTAATGCCATGCCGCAAGTATCATTATTTAATGACCAAGGGCGCCGCTTACCAGTATTGAGGTAATGATTCCGGTCGCCGCGGCGATCAGCACGTAATTGCCATCGATATAAGACCAGTGATGGCCCTCCGGCGGGCGCGGCAGACCACGCTCGTTCCAGTTACTGACGCGATATTCATCGCCGCGATAACGCTCCGGCGCCGGATGGCCTTTACGGAAATCGTTACCCCTCCAGGCGAAATGATCCTGTTCATGGCGCTCCTGGCGACGATCGTCATGACCGCTACGCTCCGGGCCGCGGTGGTCATTGTTGTCCTGATGGTTATCGCCAGGACCGCCCGGCTGGTGGCGTCCGTTTTGGTCACCCTGTTTCGGGCCATTCTGCCATACCTGCTGTTGCCCCGGACGATGGCCATCATTCGGGCCATCGGCAAAAGCCTGAGCGCTCAACACGCAGGATAAAATAACTGCCAGAGAAATAATCTTTTTCATAGTACACCTCCTGATATATTTCTTTTTTTACCCTGCAAATGTGGAGAAATAGTGATTAGCAAACTATCCAGGACTATTCCTGGCTAATTCAGGAGGGCAACAAAATTTAATTTCAGCGAGCGTCAGACGTAAAAAAGGCCGCTTGCGCGACCTTTTTTTGTTCTCAGCGAGTCAGTGATTACTCAGAGACTTTATTCTTTAACTCTTCAGCGCCTTGCTTGGTTTTATCCCAGCCTTTTTCGCTGACTTCTTTGGTTTTATCCCAACCTTTGCTGGCGCCTTCTTTAGTGGCATTCCAGCCTTTCTCAGTGCCTTCTTTGGTCTTATCCCAGCCCTTCTCGGCGCCTTCTTTGGTTTTATTCCAGGTTTTCTGCGTGCCTTCGCTTACCTGGCTGCCGACGCTATCGCTTTTCCCTTCAGCAGCGTGTTTGGACTTGAGCTTCAACTCTTCGCCCTGGTTCTGCGCCTGGTGCAGTTTTTCTTTTGCCGTGTTGGCATTTTCGTGGGCTGCGGCCACGGTATCATCGGTTGCATGTGTAGTGGTTGCCGCGAATACCGGAGAAGCGACCAGAATAGCGGATAGTGCAATCATTGCTTTTTTCATATTTTTCCTCTCTTAACGCGTGCTTTATGTTACGAGTCACATTCAGCATGGCATAAGCTTCTGCGCTTGGCATTAGGAAAAGTTCTTAAAACTGCCTTGCCGCTATTCCGTCATTTTAGTGATCGAGATAGAGATAGCTTTCCCAGCTTTTCATGCGGATGAGGATCTTTCTTATCAGCGACAGGTGCTCAAAATGCTGCGAATAGACGGCGGCTTCGACATCCGCCCCCTGCGGCAGCTGATAGTTTGCCAGACGGTCGTCAGTCACTTTTAATACCACCAGCGCTCGGCCGCGCGCCGCCAGATCGTTGGCCGTCAGCAACGTCCCCTGCCCCTGAAACTGGCTTTCGCCAATCGCCGGCAGCACTTCCGCTACCTGCGCTTTAAACACGGTTCCCGGAATAGAGGGGAACAGTAATTCAGCCTGCTCACCTTTTTGCAAACGCTGCAGCGCGTTCTGGCGGAATGCGGCGACGTATTCACGTGAATTCACATTATCCGTCGGCACAAACGTCATCACCGGCTTCAGCCCCAGCGCGGTGGACATCGTTCCCGGACGCAGGCCGACGGTACTGACGTAACCGTCAGACGGCGCGCGCACCACCGTGTTATCGAGCTTAAATTGCGCCTCGCGCAGTTGCGCCAGCAGCGAAGCGACTTTGGTGTTCTCACCGTGCACCACCGAATTGAGATCGTTACGCGCCTGTGCGACCTTTGCCCGGGCGGCGTCAACCGCCGCCTGCGTCGCTTTCCAGTTCTGGCGACGCGTATCGACCATCTGATCGGAAAAAGCCCCTTTATCATGACCGGCCTGGAAGCGGGCGTATTCACGCTGGGCCCGATCGCGCTCGGCGACCGCTTTGCTTAAATCAGCCTGCGCGCTGGTTAACCCCGCATCAAGCGACAACGCATCCTGGCTTGCCGCTTTCACCTGCGCGGTCAGGTCGTCGACTTTCGCCTGGAACGGGGTTGGGTCGATGGTGAAGAGGATGTCGCCTTCATGCAGTATCTGATTTGGTTTTACCGGCACGCTGGTAACTCGCCCGCGGGTTTGCGAAACAATGGGCACCGTGCGGTAAACCTGTTTCCCGACTTCGCTATAGGGGAAGTTATAATTCATACCGAGGATTAACATGCCAATCAGTATTACGCCGCCTAATACCGCCGTGGGAACCGTCCATTTATTTAATGGAATACGGAATACCTTAAATATCACGATACATAGTGCGGCATAACATAGCAGTAATAACGTCTCCATTATTTACCCTCCTGATTGACGGCGCTATTTTTCAGACGATTTAATTCCGCCTGCATCGCATCCAGACGCTGATGTAAATCGTGTTGTTCGGCGTTTAACTGTTGCATTCCCCAACCACGGTCTTCCCGCCACAGCGTGGCCCAGATCCACAAAAACGGCCACAGCACATGCAGTGTAAACAGGCTCACCCAGCCGGCGTAATGAATCGCATCCTGGTGCGGATGATTTCTTTTTTTGGCAATTTCATAGGGAATATCGTGGATCACGATAATTCCATAAAATAAAATCAGCACCACCGCAATCAGGATGGCTAAAGCAATATAATCCAGGGTCATAAAATAACTCCAGAATGTGTGACGTATTTCACATTCACTTTATACAGGCGTCAGCAAGCCCGGCATGATCGCCCTGACAACTGACCATATTAATCAGAATTTATCCGGTATTTTTCGGTCGATAGAAATCAGTTGACCTTTTTTCACCGTGATATAGCCGCCTTCTTTTAACGCGGCTAAAACCTGATAAACATAGCTGCGCGAAAGATTGGTCCGTTTAATAATAAAAGCGGACAGGCTTTCACGTTTTCCACAATCGATCTCGTTACGGTACAGATAACGCGATAGCATCGATTTTATGGTCTGAAAACCGGACAGGTTACCGCGCTCGTTGTGCGCATCGAGGGCAAAAATGCCCATGTAGGCCAGAATAGTCGTCAGCTCTTTCATATACTCCGGCGAAGAGTAAAAGAAGATACGCTCGAAATCCTCCACGCTGATTCTGGCGAAACGGCAGCGATCGAGGCATTGGTACAGCAGTTCTACCGCCGGGCAATAGTGCTCAAGCAGGCCAACCGGCATATGTTCGATCACGATCCCTAGCAGATTATCAGGCTCGCTTACGGCGAGAGTGATTTTCCCGGAAAGCAGAAAGTAAATAAACCCAGCCTGCGGCTGAAAACGCTCGCCAGGGGCCAATTCGATGCTTTCGCTACAGGCGGTCACATCCGGGAGATGCGCATTTAACTGCAGCTTCTGGTAGCAGGCATGAATACGACCAAAACTGCTGTTCAACTTCCCCGTATCCATTGCCGTACTTTCCCGTATCACCGACGTCATCAAATATATATAAGGCAAAGCGAGGGGAAAAGTCCACAGCTGGAGTTTTGGCGTAAAGATATGTGCAGCAAGACTATTTCGCCTCTCCGCGATGCAATAAATCAGCATATATCGCCGTTAAAATCCCGCCAGGGCGAAATTGCTTTTTAATCCACTGCGTCACCTGGCCGGTTGCGGCATGCTGTGTCGCCAGCAGCATGCCGGAATCCTGACGCGGGTTGTGGATCTGACGAATCACCAGCAGTTTCTCGGCTATCGCTTCGTTCACCATATAGTCCGGTAAAAAACCGATCCCCTCACCGAGGATCTGACACTGGCATTTAGTATTGAAGTCAGGAACCAGGATCGCTTCCTGGCCATGCAGCAGCCAACCGACCTTTTTATTGATCGTGCTGGCGGTGTCCTCAACCATGATATTGGGGTAAAGGCGCAGCTGGCTTTCCGAGATAGGCTCGGGCATAAACGCCAGCGGATGATCCGGGGCAATAGCAAACACCCAGCGGATCGCGCCGATCTCGGTATAATCGATACCGCCGCCGTCGAGCAGCGTGTCCGGCGCGCCGATGGCAATATTCGCCTGGTTATTGATGATCGAATCCCAGACGCCGTTGTACACCTCGGTGGTGACGGTTATCTGACAGGTGGGAAACTGTTTTTTCAGCACCTGCAGCAGGCGGGCGGTATGGCGAGGCGTGTATAGCAGTTGGTTAATGCAGATCCGCACCCGCGCTTCGATGCCTTGCGAGATAGTATCTATGCTGCGCTTTATCGCGTGGAAATCATTAAGCAGATCGGTGGCCTTGCGAAACAGATAGTAGCCGGATTCCGTCAGTTCAATGCTGCGGGTGTTGCGGGTAAACAGCACTACGTCCAGCCCGGCTTCCATCCGTTTGATGGTATAGCTGATGGCTGAGGTGGTTAACCCCAGCTCGTCGGCCGCCTTGCTGAAGCTGCCAAAACGCGCCGCGGTGGTGAATGCCAGCAGATTTTCTTCAGTAAAAATCGAGTTCATGCGCCCTTCCCGCTTCCGCTAAACCATACGTAAGCTGAATGTATTGGTTACTGTGGCGAGGGGCAATCATTTTTGAACAATGCTTAACACCCGTAGTGAATTCAGGCTCGCTCCTTACTGGTCGCCTCGCTGAGTTTGCGCCCGCTATATTCTGAAATAAAGCCGACGCAGTTGCCCGCCAGAAATCCCAACAGAGTCACCGTCCAGTTCAGACCGGTGGCGAAAAAGAGCGTCATGCCGAGGAAGCCGCCGGGAATAAACGAGGTTAGCGTGAAACGCCCCTGCCAGACGATGACTGCCGAAAATGGCACCGTGGTAATGACACTTGCCCAGAACCCCGACATACCGCTGGCCGAGGCGAGAGCGCCGGCGGCCAGCGCCGCCAGCCACGCCCACACCGCCCCGGAATAGTTAACGCACAGGCTTTTCACAAAACCGCTTTTACCGCCCCCTGCCGCATAGAAACTACAGAACGCGACGAAGCCGATGGTTCCCAATAATTCCCAACCGTGCTGCAGCCCGACGTGCGAGGAAATTAGCTGCCAAACGCCTGCGCAAATACCGACGGTGATCCCCGTAGCGGTGAGTCCGTTCATCTCTTTCCCCTCTGAAAAAAGATCGATGATATTGCTTTCTGACGGCAACTATATCGAAAGAAAACCCGATTGCGTTAAAGGACAAAGGCATAAAAGAAGTAAACATTGCTCTGCCGCACAGTCTGCATCAATTATTGAAATTTATTCAATAATCCCCCGGATTATGGCGAATAAAATTTAAGCGGGTTCTTTTATCTATTTCTGGTTGCTATGCTCAAGCCATCAAGAAAGTCTCAGCCGCAACAACAGGAGCAAGGTGATGGCGACGGAAAATATTATTGCTGACTATCTTTTGGCTGCAGAGCAGGGAAATATCGCGAAATTAAAAGCCTGCTTAGCAAGCGGCATCGATATTAATGCCAGTAATCGCCAGGGGCGAACCGCCATTACCCTCGCCAGCCTGAATAAACATTATGCTTGTGTTTCTATTCTTATTGCCGCTGGCGTAGATATTAATAAGCAGGACCAGACCTGTTTTAACCCGTTTTTAATCAGCTGTCTGAATAACGACGCCGAACTACTGCGCTTAATTTTGCCGGCAAATCCCGACCTCGAACGATTAACGCGTTTCGGCGGCGTTGGTCTGACGCCGGCCTGTGAAAAAGGCCATCTTGAAATCGTGAAAATATTGCTGACGGAAACGGATATTAACGTGAACCACACCAATTTCGTCGGCTGGACGCCGCTGCTGGAAGCGATTGTCTTAAACGACGGCGGCGCGACGCAGCAGGAGATCGTCAAACTGCTGCTGGATCACGGCGCCAACCCGCATATGACCGATAAGTATGGTAAATCGCCGCTGGAGCTGGCATGGGATAAGGGATTCAGTGAAATCGCCCACCTGCTGGTCGCCGTCGGAGCCTGAGGAAGGAGAATCGCCATTAACACCTCCTCGCGGTGGTGTGTGCAAGCGCTAACTGCGGATACCCGCTTTCTCGCACAGCGCGGCGGTGGACGGGTCGGGCAGGTTTTCACCCATGCGGTAAACCTGCTCACCCCGGGCAAACCAGGGCTTCTGACGCTGCTGTGCGAAACCTCTGACAATGCGCCCAATAGCTGTAGGTTAGCACTCACCCACTTTGACAACCTGTTCCGGCCAGGGGAAAGCGTCCGGTTTACCGATTCAGGAATTTACATTGGCGATAATAAATGGATAGACATCCACCGGTGTAAGCGCTGGCAAACGCCGCGAGCGGTATTAAACGCGGCAACATTTAACCTGATAGCCTGGCGACGATGGCACAACATTATCGTTACGCAGTTACATGAGGATGATACGTTATTTCTCTATCGCGGCGACAATCCCTTTTATCACGCAATGAGTCGTGAATTACAGCAGCGACGGGAAATATTATTTAAAGCACTTCACGAAAATAAAAATATCGGCGCCGCTGTGGCGAACATGATCGGATTAGGCATTGGCCTGACGCCATCGGCGGATGATTATTTGCTAGGTCTAAGCGTTATTTTATTCATAAAGGGACACCCGGCTAACCAATACCGGAATGCTTTTATAACCGCGCTGCAGAGCGCCCAACAAAATACTACGCCGCTCAGCGCGATTACGCTGGAGGCGGCGATTAATCAGCATTATCGAGAAAGTATCGCCGTGTTGATTAACCTGATGGTTAATCAACCGACAACCTTTTCTATTGAGGCTATTGCCAATATTAAAAATATTGGCTCAAGTTCCGGCAGCGACATGCTATTGGGTATGGCGGATGCCTGCGCGCTGAGCCAAACGTATGGAGGGAATAATGTCAGTTAAAATAGTGGTGAAGAAGAATACCTATTTTGATTCGGTCTCATTAATGTCGATTTCCACCCGCGCTAATAAGCTCGATGGCGTAGAGCAGGCATTTGTGGCGATGGCGACGGAAATGAACAAAGGGGTGCTGAATAACCTGGGGCTGCTGACGCCGGAGCTGGAAGCGGCGAAAAACGGCGACCTGATGATCGTCATCAACGTCAAAGACGGCGCCGATAGCGAACAGATACTCAGTGAAATAGAAGCGCTGTTCAGCAAAAAGGCCGAAAGCGGCCAGCACGAAGCGCGCTACGCCACCCTCGCCAGCGCCAAAAAACATCTTCCGCAAAGTAACCTCGCGATTATTTCGGTCAACGGTCTGTTTGCCGCTCGCGAAGCGCGTCAGGCGCTGCAAAACGATCTTAACGTGATGTTGTTTTCCGATAACGTCTCTATTGACGACGAACTGGCGCTGAAACAGCTGGCCCACGAAAAGGGATTGTTGATGATGGGGCCAGACTGCGGCACCGCCATTATTAACGGCGCGGCGCTGTGCTTCGGTAACGCGGTTCGCCGCGGCAACATCGGCATTATCGGCGCCTCCGGCACCGGTAGCCAGGAGCTGAGCGTCCGTATCCATGATTTCGGCGGCGGGATCTCGCAGCTAATCGGTACCGGCGGTCGCGATCTGAGTGAGAAAATCGGCGGCCTGATGATGCTCGACGCCATTCAGATGCTGGAAGCCGATCCGCAAACGGAAATTATCGTCCTTGTTTCCAAACCGCCGGCGCCGACGGTGGCGAAAAAAGTGCTCGAACGCGCCCGCGCCTGCCGTAAACCGGTGGTGGCGTGCTTCCTCGGCCGCGCCGAGCCCCCCGCCGATGAGCAAGGTCTGCAGTTCGCCCGCGGCACCAAAGAAGCGGCGCTGAAGGCCGTTCTGCTGAGCGGTATTAAGCAAGAGAACCTCGATCTGCATCCGCTAAATCAAGCGCTTATCGCCGAAGTGCGCGCGCAGCTCACGCCGCAGCAGAAATACATTCGCGGCCTGTTCTGCGGCGGTACCCTGTGCGATGAAACCATGTTCGCGGTACTGGAAAAACACGCGGATGTTTATAGCAACATTCAGCCGGATCCGGCTTATCGCCTGAGCGATATCAATCGCAGCATCAAACACACCTTCCTCGATTTCGGCGATGACGATTTCACCAACGGTAAGCCGCACCCGATGATCGACCCGACCAACCGTATCAGCCGCCTGCTGCAGGAAGCGCGCGATCCCGAAGTGGCGGTCATCGTCATGGACTTCGTGCTGGGCTTCGGGGCGCATGAAGATCCGGTGGGTTCGACGATCGCGGCGATCGAAGAGGCCAAAGCCATTGCCGCCGCCGATGGCCGCCCATTGACGATCCTCGCTTACGTGTTAGGCACCGACATCGATACGCCGTCGCTGGAGCAACAGCGCCAGATGCTGCTTGACGCTGGCGTCATTCTGGCCAGCAGCAGCACCAATACCGGTTTGCTGGCGCGTGAATTTATCTGCAAAGGGGAGCAAGCCTGATGAGCCAGTCGCTATTTAACCAGCCGTTGAACGTGATTAACGTCGGTATCGCCATGTTCAGCGACGATTTGAAAAAGCAGCATACCGCCGTCACCCAGCTCGACTGGACGCCGCCGGGCCAGGGCAATTTGCAGCTGGTTGAGGCGCTGGATCGCATCGCCGGCTCGCCGCTGGCCGATAAAATCGCCGCCGCCAACCAGCAGGCGCTGGAGCGTATTATTCAATCGCACCCGGTGCTGATCGGTTTTGATCAGGCCATTAACGTCGTGCCGGGCATGACGCCAAAAACCATTCTGCATGCTGGCCCGCCGGTGGAATGGCAAAACATGTGCGGCGCCATGAAAGGCGCGGTCACCGGCGCGCTGGTCTTTGAAGGGCTGGCGAAAGATCTGGATGAAGCGGCCGAGCTTGCCGCCTCCGGTGAAATTACCTTCTCACCCTGTCACGAACACGACTGCGTGGGTTCGATGGCGGGCGTGACGTCGGCGTCGATGTTCATGCATATCGTCGAGAACAAAACCTACGGCAATATCGCTTATACCAACATGAGCGAGCAGATGGCGAAGATCCTGCGCATGGGGGCTAACGATAAGAGCGTGATCGATCGTCTGAACTGGATGCGCGACGTCCAGGGCCCCATGCTGCGCGACGCCATGAAGATCATCGGCGAAATCGATCTGCGCTTAATGCTGGCGCAGGCGCTGCACATGGGCGATGAGTGCCATAACCGCAACAACGCCGGTACCACCCTGCTGATTCAGGCGCTCACGCCGGGGATTATTCAGGCCGGTTATCCGGTAGAGCAGCAGCGCGAGGTGTTCGAATTTGTCGCCAGCAGCGATTACTTCTCCGGCCCGACGTGGATGGCGATGTGTAAAGCGGCGATGGACGCGGCCCACGGCATTGAATACAGCACCGTGGTCACCACCATGGCGCGCAACGGCGTCGAGTTCGGACTGCGGGTCAGCGGCCTGCCGGGACAGTGGTTTACCGGCCCGGCGCAGCAGGTGATAGGTCCGATGTTTGCCGGTTTTAAACCGGAAGACTCCGGCCTTGATATCGGCGACAGCGCAATTACCGAAACCTATGGCATCGGTGGTTTCGCCATGGCGACGGCGCCGGCTATCGTCGCGCTGGTCGGCGGAACGGTAGAAGAAGCGGTCGATTTCTCGCGCCAGATGCGTGAAATCACCCTTGGCGAAAATCCGAACGTCACCATTCCGCTGCTCGGCTTTATGGGGATCCCGACCGCTATCGACATCACCCGCGTCGGCAGCAGCGGTATTTTACCGGTGATCAACACCGCTATCGCCCATAAAGACGCCGGGATCGGCATGATCGGCGCCGGGATTGTCCACCCGCCGTTCGCCTGTTTCGAAAAAGCGGTCCTCAGCTGGTGCGATCGTTACGACGTTTAACGTTGTAGCCCGGGCGAGGCGTTTGCGCCGACCCCGGGAAATCCCCGGCAGCCCTACGCCTGGCCGGGCGACTACCACGACCACACAATAACAATAACTACATCACCTTCTGTAGCGGAAGTCAGATATGAAAGAACTCATCGTCGTTGCCATTGGCGGCAACAGCATTATCAAAGATAACGCCAGCCAGTCGATCGAGCATCAGGCCGAGGCGGTCAAAGCGGTGGCCAGTACGGTGCTGGAGATGCTGGCATCGGACTATAACGTGGTACTAACCCACGGTAACGGCCCGCAGGTTGGGCTGGATTTACGCCGCTCGGAGATAGCCCACGAGCGTGAAGGTCTGCCGCTGACGCCGCTGGCCAACTGCGTCGCCGATACCCAGGGCGGCATCGGCTACCTCATTCAGCAGGCGTTGAATAACCGCCTCGCCCAGCGCGGCGAGCAAAAGGCGGTTACCGTCGTCACGCAGGTTGAAGTCGATAAAAACGATCCCGGCTTTACCCATCCGACTAAGCCTATAGGCGCGTTCTTCAGCGAAAACCAGCGCGATGAACTGCAGCAGGCGCATCCTGAGTGGCGCTTTGTGGAAGATTCGGGCCGTGGCTATCGCCGGGTAGTCGCCTCGCCGGAGCCGAAACGCATTGTCGAAGCAGAAGCCATCAAGGCGCTGACCCGGCAAGGCTTTGTGGTGATCGGCGCCGGCGGCGGCGGGATCCCGGTGGTGCGCAGCCCGCAGGGCGACTACCAGAGCGTGGATGCGGTGATCGACAAAGATCTCTCAACCGCCCTGCTGGCCCGCGAAATTGATGCTGATATTCTGGTGATCACCACCGGGGTGGAGAAAGTGTGCGTTAATTTCGGCAAGCCTGATCAGCAGGCGTTAGGTCGCGTCGGCATCAGCGAGATGAGCCGCTATATGCAAGAAGGACATTTCCCGGCTGGCAGCATGCTGCCAAAAATCGTCGCCAGCCTCGCGTTCCTGCAACACGGCGGCAAGCGGGTGATCATCACTACGCCGGAATGTTTGCCAGCCGCGCTACGCGGCGAAACGGGAACCCATATTGTGCATGACTGACACAAAAGGAAAAAAGAATGAATAAAGACAACAGCCGTCGCGAATTTCTTACCCAAAGCGGCAAGATGGTTACCGCCGCCGCCCTGCTGGCGGCGGGCGCGCCTGCGGCGTATGCCGTCGGAGGCCAGCCGTCCGCGGCCGCCTGCGATAATAAAGGCGCGGCCAGGGTCGCCGATAAGCACTACTACCTTGATAACGTCCTGCTGGAAAGCGGCTTCGAATATGAAAACGGCGTAGTGGTTCACACCCGGACCGAGCTGCAAACGCTGGAAATAAAAGACGGCAAAATCGTCGCCCTGCGCAGCAATCTGAGCCACCCGGACGCCACGCTGCCGCGCTACGATGCGGGCGGTAAACTGATGTTGCCTACCATGCGCGACATGCATATCCATCTGGACAAAACGTTTTACGGCGGCCCGTGGCGCTCGCTGAACCGCCCGGCGGGCACCACCATTCAGGATATGATCAAGCTTGAGCAGAAACTGCTGCCGGAACTCCAGCCTTATACGCAGGCGCACGCCGAGAAGCTTATCGACCTGATTCAATCCAAAGGCTCCACTATCGCCCGCAGCCACTGCAATATTGAGCCGGTGTCCGGGCTGAAGAACCTGGAGAATCTGCAGGAAGTGCTGGCGCGGCGTAAGCCAGGCTTCGATTGCGAAATCGTCGCTTTTCCGCAGCACGGGCTGCTGCTGTCGAAATCGGAATCACTGGTTCGCGAAGCGATGCGGGCCGGCGCCGACTACGTAGGCGGCCTCGACCCGACTAACGTCGATGGCGCGATGGAGAAATCGCTCGATACCATGTTCCAGATTGCGCTGGATTACGACAAAGGGGTGGATATTCATCTGCATGAAACCAGCCCGGCGGGCGTGGCGGCGGTGAACTATATGGTGGAAACCGTGGAGAAGACGCCGGCGCTGAAAGGCAAGCTGACCATCAGCCACGCTTTCGCGCTGGCGACGCTCAATGAACAGCAGGTCGATGCCATCGCGAGCCGCATGGCGGCGCAGCAGATCACCATCGCCTCCACCGTGCCGATCGGCACTCTGCACATGCCGCTCAAGCAACTGCGCGAAAAAGGCGTCTTCGTGATGACCGGTACCGATAGCGTGATTGACCACTGGTCGCCGTACGGGCTGGGCGACATGCTGGAGAAAGCCAATCTTTACGCGCAGCTGTATATCCGCCCCAATGAGCAGACCCTGTCGCGCGCGCTGGCCATCGCCACCGGCGACGTGCTGCCGCTGAATGACAAAGGCGAGCGCGTATGGCCAAAAGCGCAGGACGACGCCAGCTTTGTGCTGGTCGATGCCTCCTGCTCCGCCGAAGCCGTGGCGCGAATTTCGCCGCGCACCGCCACCTTCCATAACGGTAAGATGGTCTGGGGCAGCGTCGGCGCCTGATGCCAGCGTTATGTAAAAAACCCCGGCAAGCCGGGGTTATGTCATTTACCAGACGCGATTACTTCTGCGGACGCATGGCCGGGAACAGAATAACGTCGCGGATGGTGTGGCTGTTGGTGAACAGCATCACCATGCGGTCGATACCGATACCCAGACCGGCGGTCGGCGGCAGGCCGTACTCCAGCGCGGTAACGTAGTCTTCGTCATAGAACATCGCTTCGTCGTCGCCCGCCGCTTTGGCGTTGACCTGATCCTGGAAACGCTGCGCCTGATCTTCCGCATCGTTCAGCTCGCTGAAACCGTTACCGATTTCACGGCCGCCGATGAAGAACTCGAAGCGGTCGGTAATTTCCGGGTTCACGTCGTTGCGGCGCGCCAGCGGAGAAACTTCCGCCGGATATTCGGTGATGAAGGTCGGCTGGATCAGATGCGCTTCCGCCACTTCATCGAAGATCTCCGTGACGATACGTCCCAGACCCCAGCTTTTCTCTACCTGAATACCGATAGATTCCGCCAGCGCTTTCGCCGCGTCGAAGTTATCCAGATCCGCCATATTGGTTTCCGGGCGGTGTTTCTTGATAGCTTCACGCATGGTCAGTTTTTCAAACGGCTTGCCGAAGTCAAACACCTGGTCGCCATACGGCACTTCGGTTTTGCCCAGCACCGTCTGCGCCAGAGTGCGGAACAGCGACTCGGTCAGTTCGATCAGGTCTTTGTAATCCGCATACGCCATATACAGTTCCATCATGGTGAACTCTGGGTTATGGCGTACGGAGATCCCTTCGTTACGGAAGTTACGGTTGATTTCGAACACGCGTTCGAAGCCGCCGACTACCAGACGTTTCAGATACAGTTCCGGCGCGATGCGCAGGTACATATCCAGATCCAGCGCGTTGTGATGGGTGATGAATGGACGGGCGGAAGCGCCGCCAGGGATCACCTGCATCATCGGGGTTTCGACTTCCATAAAGCCGCGGGCAACCATGAACTGACGCATGGTGGCAAGGATCTGCGAACGGATACGGAACGTATGACGCGACTCTTCGTTGGCGATCAGATCCAGATAACGCTGGCGATAGCGGACTTCCTGATCCTGCAGGCCGTGGAATTTATCCGGCAGCGGGCGCAGGGCTTTGGTCAGCAGACGCAGTTCGGTGCAGTGAATGGAGAGTTCGCCGGTTTGCGTTTTGAACAGCTTGCCGCGGGCGGCAATGATGTCGCCGAGATCCCATTTTTTAAACTGTTCGTTATAGACGCCTTCCGGCAGGTCATCGCGCGCGACGTACAGCTGAATACGGCCGCCGACGTCCTGAAGGGTAACGAAAGAGGCTTTACCCATGATGCGGCGGGTCATCATACGGCCAGCAACAGAGACTTCAACGTTCAGGGAAGCGAGTTCATCGTTATCCTTCGCATCGAATTCAGCGTGCAATTGGTCAGAGGTATGATCGCGACGGAAATCGTTCGGGAAAGCGACGCCCTGCTCACGCAGCGCAGCCAATTTTTCGCGACGAGTTTTCAGTTCATTATTAAGGTCAATTGCCTCATCGGCACCTTGTGCTTGTTGTTCAGACATGTTGGTTCCTCATAACCCTGCTTTCAAACTAGCTTCGATAAATTGAACCAGGTCACCATTCAGCGCGGCCTGTCTCTGGTAACACACCAGAGAACAATCTTAACGACTCTGGATTCACTACAAGCTGATCTCACTCAGCTATGGCTTCACTAACGGTATTTTTTATCGTTGGCCTCCGCGCCTGCCAGAATATCCACCTCCTGTTCACTTGGCTGTGCAACGAACGACTTCGCGCTCCGCTGTTGATGTAATCCCCCCGGTCGCGCTGCGCTTACCGGGGCTACGAATCGCGGCCCGGATAAGGCGTTTACGCCACGAGCCGGGATGAGCATCAGGCGCCGCCGCCGGGAACTTCACCCGCAGCCGCACGGCGTTTGCCCACGCTACAGGCCGCGGCAAAGGCGATAACGACAATCACCGCCACGCAGCCGATGGTCCATTCGCCCATCTGCGAGAAGAAATGCTGATAGGCGGCAATCGCCGTGTCGCTGATTTGCGACTCGGTAGTTTGCTGCGCCACCACCCCGGCCAGCCAGTTGGCGACCGCGCCGGTGGCCAGCATATAAATGCCGGTCAATACGCCGGTGACGCCGGGCATGTTCAGACGGGTTATCTGCGCCATCGCCACCGGATCAATAAACAGCTCGGCAAAGCCCATCATCGCCAGCCCGGCGACCATCATGCCCATCGAGGCCTGACCGTCAGCCGCGCCGTGGCGGGCATTCAGCGCCAGCAGCATAAATCCGCCGCCCATCAGCAGCAGGCCGAATGCGAATTTCAGCCACACTTTTAACACCGAGCGGGTTCGCCCTTCCGGGCGGATCAGCCACGCCAGGATCACGCCTGCCGCCATCACCGCTACCGCATTAACCGACTGGAACAGCGCGGTCGGCACTTCAATATTGAACAGTCGACGATCAACAAAGTGGTCGATAAACAGGCTAATTGAGCTTCCGCCCTGCTGCGCCAGCACCCAGAACAGTGTCCCGGTCAACATCAGTAGAACGATTTGCCACAGCGCGCGGCGATGCTGCGGTGATTTGATCATGATCCGCGCCACCATTTGCGCGGCGAACAGGCAGACAATCGCCAGCAGATAACCGGACCAGTTGTTTTCCAACAGCAAGGTGAAGAACACCGGCGCCAGGCACAGCATCACCACCAGCCAGCCCCAGGTCGGCAGCGCGAATTTCACCGCGCACAGCGCCTGTTTATCGACGCCGCGGGTGTCGCGGAAATAGCGGCTACCGCTTAAGAAAATCATCAGGCCGATGAACATGCCGATCCCCGCCAGCGCAAAGCCGATATGCCAGCCGTACCACTGCGCCGCCAGACCGCAGGCAATCGGCGCGGCGATCGAACCGACGTTACCGGCGGCATACAGCAGCGAGAAACCGCCATCGCGACGATGGTCGTCAGCGGCGTACAGTTCGCCGAGCAGACAGCTGATATTGGATTTGAACAGGCCATAGCCGCAGATAATGATCGCCAGCGCCAGATAGAGGCTCCAGGTGGAATCAGATTCGACGCCCAGCACCACGTGGCCGAGGGTCATTAACAACGCCCCGGCTATCACCGCCGTGCGGTTGCCGAGCAGGCGGTCGGCAAGCCAGCCGCCGAGAATGGGGGTTACGTAAACTAAAGATGCGTAGGCGCTGAACAGACTGATGGCGTGGCTATCGTCAAAGCCAAGTTGGTGGGTGAGATAAAGGATGAGTAAGGCGCGCATGCCGTAAAAGCTGAAGTACTCCCAGATCTGGATCGCTACGATGTAGTAAATCGCGCGCGGCTGTGAGGGTGTTTTCATAGGTTCTCCTTGCAGCGTGAAAAAAGGGAAGTGGCAAGCCACTTCCCTTGTGTGCGTCTATTACTTGTTGTTTTCTTCTTTCAGCACTTTAACGGTGTAACGACCATCCGCCTGACGGTATGCGCCGTGGATATCGGTTTCGAAGCCCGGGTAGTGAGCGCCGATTTCGCACAGCATCTGCAGGAACTCCAGTACCGGGCGGCTTTCTTCGGTGATCATTTCACCAGGCATAACCAGCGGAACTCCCGGAGGATACGGCAGGATCATGTTGGCGTTGACGCGGCCTACCATCTCTTCGAGGTAAACCTCTTCAGTCTGACCGTGCAGCTCTTTCTGGAACGCGGCATACGGGGTCATCACCATGGATGGCAGCACTTCGAATGCGCGGAACATCAGGTCCGGCAGGTTGTGATGCTCAACCAGTTTATGAATGTTCTGCGCCAGGTCCTGAATACGCATGTTTTCATAGAATTCAGGATCTTCACGGTACAGCGACGGCAGCATGTTTTTCACCCGCAGGTTCAGGTCGAACGCACGTTTGAAGTCGGTCAGCGCGCGCAGCAGGCTCAGCGCTTTTGTCTTATCGATACCGATGCTGAACAGGAACAGCAGGTTGTACGGACCGGTTTTCTCAACCACGATGCCGTGTTCGTCGAGATATTTCGCCACGATGCTTGCCGGAATACCGAAATCATCCATGGTGCCGTCTTTCTTCATCCCCGGAGTCAGCAACGTGACTTTGATCGGGTCGAGGTACATATGTTCGTTATCGATGTTTTTGAAACCGTGCCATGCGCTATCGGAGCGCAGCGGCCAGCATTCAGCGCCATCGATATGTTCCGGCTGCCATACATCGAAGAACCAGCCTTCAGACTCGCCTTTCAGACGTTTGATCTCTTTACGGAACTTGATAGAACGTTCGATAGAACCGTCGATCAGGCGTTTACCGGCGTTACCGCGCATCATCGCCGCCGCGGTTTCGGTGGAAGCCACGATACCGTAGTGCGGAGAAGTGGTGGTGTGCATCATGTAGGCTTCGTTGAAGGTTTCTTCGTTAACGTCGCCTTTCACGTGGATCATCGAAGCCTGGGAGAATGCCGCCAGCAGTTTATGCGTGGACTGGGTTTCGTAGATCACTTTCCCTTCAACGCGGCCGCCGCTCATCCCGCATTTGCCTTCATAGATCGGCGAGAAGTTGGTGTAAGGCACCCATGCGGAGTCAAAGTGGATGGATTTCACATCCAGGGTTTTCTTGATGAAGTCGGTGTTATACAGCAGACCATCATAGGTTGAGTTGGTGATAACCGCGTGTACCGGCCAGGTCGCATTCGGCGTCTCTTTCACACGCTTGGCGATAGTCGCGTGCTGGAACTCGCTCTGCGGGATACCGCCGAGGATACCGTAGGCGTTACGGGTCGGACGGAAGTAGATCGGCGTAATGTCGCTCATCATCATCAGGTGAGTCAGCGATTTATGGCAGTTACGGTCAATCAGTACGGTGCTGCCGGCAGGCGCGGAGTACATACCGACGATTTTGTTAGCGGTAGATGTACCGTTGGTCACCATGTAGCTGCGTTCGGCGTTGAAAACGCGAGCGATATACTCTTCCGCTTCTTTATGCGGGCCGCTATGGTCGAGCAGTGAACCCAGTTCAGAAACCGAAATGGAGATATCGGATTTCATGGTGTTGGAACCAAAGAAATCATAGAAGATGCTGCCTACCGGGCTTTTCTGGAACGCGGTACCGCCCATATGGCCTGGGGTACAGAAGGTGTATTTGCCTTCACGTACATATTTGAACAGCGCTTTGGTCAGCGGCGGCAGAATGGTGTCGATGTATTCGTCAGTGTTCTGTTTGATTTTGTTCGCGATATCTTCAGCGGCGCCCAGCGCATATTCGAAGAAGCGAACCTGCATGCGAAGATCGTTCAGGCTAACGTCCAGGGTGGAGTAGGTGTTAGCGAAAGCGTACAGCGGCATGTACTCGTTCATTTTGCTGATTTCTTCGCACAGTTCGAGATTGTATTTATCCCAGTCGAAGATCACGCCGCACAGACGAGAGTTGTTTTCGATAAGTTTTAATAAGTCGTCACGGTCGTTCGGGTAGACAATACGGAAGTCCAGGCGTTCGAGAGCACGATGCAGTTCACGGATGGGTTCTTCTTTGAAGTAAACACCCATGTGATTCATGATTGCAATAACGTTCATAGTCAAATCTCCAGATGTAGAAAGCCCCTCCCGTCACGATGTGACAGGTGATGGAAGGAGCCTCAGGAAAACGGTTTACTGATTAGTGCGCGTTAGCGGGGCTGTTGTTATCCGCTGCGTTGTTCTGCTGGCGCTGGTGCATTTTGCGACCGTAGAACATCAGGATAATCAGGCTAACGATGAAGGTGCCGGCCAGTTCGAAGGAGCTTGCGCCCATCAGCGCGATGAAGCAGAACACGCAACCCAGTACCGAGCAAATCAGGCTAACGAAGTTGCGAATGTTGATGCCTTCGAAACGAATCAGGTCAACACAGGAGTAGAAGTAAGGCAGCATGGTCAGCAGTACCGCGATACCGGTCAGCTCGCCGAACAGGTCAGATGCTTTACCACCGGCGGAGTTCATCAGGGTAATCAGCACCATCAGCGCGGTCATTTTCACCGCCGCCAGCAGCAGGCCTTTTTTCGGGATACCGTTGCTATCGACTTCGCCATACACTTTCGGGAAGTTACCGTCGTTGGCGGCACGTACACCGGCCTGGCCAACCAGCATCATCCACGAGCCCAGAGAAGTCAGGCAAGCGAAGGCGGTGAAAGCGGAAACCATCGGAGCAGCCCAGCCGCCGAGAATGGTAGAGGCGCTAATTGCGAACGGCGCGCCGGACGCAGCCATCTGAGAAGCAGGATACATACCGGCGATAACCTGAGTCGCGGCGATATAGACGATACCGGCCATCGCAGTACCCAGCATGGTTGCCAGCGGTACGGTACGTTTCGGGTTTTTCACCATCCCGGTACTTACTGCGGCGGATTCTACGCCAACGAAGGCCCACAGGCAGAGCAGGATACTTTTAATAACCGCGTGGCTATCAGTGGTGCTGGAGGTGTTCCAGTTCGCCTGATAGGTTGCCGCGTCAAACCAGTGCCAGCCGACGACCGCAGTCATCACCACCGGAATAAGCACCAGTACCAGACCAATGGTGGTCAGACGGCTTACCCAGGTCCCGCCGAGCATATTAACGAAAGTAAAGATCCACACGATGGCAATACAGGCAATACCTGCTGGCACCGGGTTATTTAAAATTGGGAAGAACGTAGAGAGATAAGAGACGGCGGTAATACCGATTGCCAGGTTACCAATCCAGTTTGCATGATAATAAAGGACGCCGGTCTGGAAACCGAAGGCCGGAGAAATTTCCCCTGCGTACGCAATTGGACCACCCTGCTGCGGGTTCTTGGTCGCCAGTCGGGCATAAACATAAGCCAAAGACATCGCGCCAATAATAGAAATTACCCAACCCCAAATGGCAATACCACCGATGCTGGCGAGGTTCGCAGGTAATAGTGCAATACCGCTCCCCATCATATTACCGGCGACTACGCCGGTACAGGCAAATAGCCCGATCTTCTTGGCAGAACTCATGGTTGTTTTTCTCCTAAGTTTATTTGGGAGGTACAGATCATGATATAGAACCATTTATTGACCCGACCAACTGCCAACAAGATTACTGATTCGTACGAGATAAATCCTAAAGATAAAGTGAAATAACTACAAACATCAGACAAATGATATTTTGACCTTTTTCGATTAACATATAAACATGACATGTTGATATCAAAAAAATATAAACATCGCCTACTTACAAAGAGTTAGAGGAACTCATTGGTGTTGAAATTGTGTTACCAGGCAGGAAAATAACGCTTATTTCAGGTAACAATCAGAGTGCTCATGAGATACATAAATTTAACCTCATCATACTCAAAACCATGAGCATGATGAGGGTTTACTTATTCTGAAGCGAGGAAATTATCGAGATACGGTACTACGCGGGTGACGGAGGTCTGGAATACTCCATTTTCAATCCAGTACAAGGTGTTTTCGCCAGGGCGTAAATTAAACGCCGTCAGGTAGGCATCGGCAGCTTCGCGGTTCTGTCCTTTCATCTCATAGACTTTACCGAGCAGCACATAATTCATCCACGACATTTCTAAATCAATGCCCGTGTTGATAGCGCTGTACGCTTCATCTATTTTCCCTTTGCCTAACATATCTACCGTTTTTATCTGGTAGAAGATCGCCATATCTTTAATGCCGGGCATTTCACCTACTTTCCCAACCTCGGCATACAGCGTCGCTAATTGTTTTTCATCCAACGGCTGCTGCGAATGACGTAATACATCCACCAGCGCTTTTTCGGCGTAAGCATAAATAAAGTCCGGCGATTGTTTAATGACGTCATCAAGTATATCGCTGGCTTTACCGAGTGAATCGACATCGCCTTTCATTAATAGCTGATGGGCCTGATAAAGACGGGTTAACGAAGGGCTTTGCGCGGGTTGATACTGTTTCAGCATCGCTTTCATGCGATCCGGCCACGGCTGCATTAGCGCGGTTGATAGACTATCCAGCAGGTCATTCTGGATGGTGAGCTGGTTATCCATGGTAATAAAGTAGCGTTTATCGAGCATCGTCGAGCCGTCGGCGTTATCGACCAGTTTCACCGACATAAAGCACTGCTGGGCGCGATAGTGGCGCTGATTAACGAATTCGATGGTCAACGTTTTACCCGAACTGCTGGGTTCGTTGATGTTGTAGTTGGTTTTATCATGGACCATAAAGGTCGAGAAGGTATTGAGCGAAGTAGTAATCAGGCTGCCCAGCCCAACGGCATAAGCATGCTGCGACGCCCAGTTGTTGCATGAACTGCCGTTTACCAGGTGTATGTCGATATCGCGCGGGTTTAGCAGCAGGCGAGTTTTGGTTTCCGGCGGCCGCGATTCTATCGACGACAAGGCGACTAACGCGACGCAACTGCCCAACGCCAGCAGAAACAGCGTCCACACCCAGAAGGTGGTGATCCGTTTACGTTTTTCCGGCACTGCCGGCGCCGCTGGCGCGACAGATGGAGAAGAGATAGTCGGTGGCGACGTTTCAGGAACGGAGACAGGGGCCGCTGGCGGTACGACCGGCGCCAACTCTTCGCCCTCTTCCGTACACCAAATTACCGGGACCGTTAGCTTGTAACCGCGTTTTGGCACCGTCGCAATATATTCCATGCTGCCGTCATCGCCGTCTTTCAGCGATTTACGCAATTCGGAAATACTCTGGGTGACGACATGGCTGGTCACCACGTTGCGCGTCCAGACGTTATCGATAAGCTCGTCCCGGCTGAGTACCTCGCCAGGATGTTGAGCAAAGTAGACCAGAAGATCGATTAAACGCGGTTCGAGAGTAAGCTGACGTCCGTTCCGGCTAATTTGGTTTACAGAAGGAGTAACGAGCCATTCCCCAACGCGAACAACAGGTTGTTGCATAAAAAAAACCCCAGGACGAAAAGGGAAAGGCGCGATAATACCACATTTCGCCTACCTAATTATGCGGGTGGTCAATACCCCACACGTTTGGCATAAGCTACTCCCTTTATATACAAATTAGTTAACAGTCTATGAACATCGTTGTCATTTAATCCAAAATAGCCAGGGTCTATGCTGCGTCCATCAAGTCGTTAAGGAGACGCATTATGTTATTCGACCACTATTCCTTGCAGGCCCTGCCGTTAAACAACCGTATCGTGATGCCGCCGATGACGCGTTCCCGCGCCGGGGCCGGCGATGTCGCTACCGAACAGATGGCGGAGTATTACGCCCAACGCGCCAGCGCCGGTTTAATTATCAGCGAAGGCACGCAGATTAGCCAACAGGGACAGGGTTATGCCTGGACGCCGGGCATCTATAATGAAGCGCAGATCGCCGGCTGGAAAAAAGTCACCGCTGCGGTACACCAGGCGGGAGGCAAAATTTTTGCCCAGCTCTGGCACGTAGGGCGTGTCTCCCACACCGTCCTGCAGCCGGGTAATGCCGCACCGGTTTCCTCATCTGCTATTCAGGCTGAAGGGGTGAAGGTCTTTGTCGATGTCGAAGGCCGCGGTCCGGAAAATGGCGTCGGTGAAATGGTGCAGCACTCAATGCCGCGCGCCCTGACTCGCGCAGAGATCCCGGCGATTATCGAACAATATGCGCAGGCCGCGCGCAACGCTATTGCCGCCGGCTTCGATGGCGTTGAGCTCCACGGTGCAAATGGCTATCTGATTAATCAGTTTATTGATTCTCGAGAAAACCAGCGCACCGATGAGTATGGCGGTTCGTTAACCAATCGCCTGCGTTTCCTGAAAGAAGTGGCGCAGGCCGTTGCCGATGCGATTGGTAAAGAGAAACTGGGTATCCGCCTGGCGCCGCTGACCACCTTAATGGGGTCGAAAGACGATACGCCGGAAGCCACTTATCTGGCGGCGGCCAGCGTCCTTAATGATATCGGCATCGCCTATATTCATATCGCCGAAGCCGACTGGGATGATGCGCCGGTGATGCCCGCCGCCTTTAAAGAAGCGCTGCGTCAGGTGTTCCGAGGCACGATGATTTATTCAGGGAAATACACCGTAGAACGAGCCGAAGAGGCGCTGGCCAAAGGCTGGGCCGACCTGATTGGTTTTGGCCGTCCGTTTATCGCCAACCCGGATCTGCCCTATCGCCTGCAGCACAACCTGCCGCTGAACCAGCCAATCAGAGAGCAGTTTTTCGGCGGTGGTAAAGAGGGCTACCTCGACTATCCCACCGTCGATGCGAAGTAAACGGAGCAAATCGCTTCCTGGAACTTAAATAAAAAACCCGGCAGCGCTGTGGCGTGCCGGGTTAAAAATAAGACTCTCGACGTTTATGTATAATTAATCAATGTGATTAATTATTTATACACTTCCGCCGTTGCTTCAAAGTTCGGCCCGTGTTCGCGCGCCGCGGTAATAATATAATATTTACCGCCCTTCTCATCTGCCAGCTTAGAAAGCTGATCGTGAAGATCAGAAGGTGAAGAGAATTGCCCGCCAGACGGTCCCACAGAAATACTGCCCACGTGAGTCAGTTTGAAATGCGAGGCTTCTTCTTTAGTAATTAATTGCGCTGCCGAGGCGCCAAAGGCAACTGCTGAAAGAGCTAAAGCGACTAATACCTTTTTCATCCTACATTCTCCTTGGATTAGAGCCTTAATTGAGGCTCTTTCAGTATAGACACAAGATTAATAAGCGCGCTATTTATCAGATTATTTTTTTACCATCTGCCACGCTTAGTAACGCGACGGTACCCCTTCCGGACGGGTCTTAAAACGACGGTGCAGCCACATGTACTGTTCCGGCGCCATCAGGATACATTGCTCAATAATTTTGTTCATCCATCTGGCGGTGGTTTCCGGAGAATCCAGCGGCGGTGTCGCCTCAGGCTGCAGCGCAATCAGCTCATACCCGGCGCCGTTGGGCTTTCTTCGCGGAACAAAGGGAACGATAGTGGCTTTTGACATTCTCGCCAGCATCCAGGTGCCGGTGGTGGTCGCAGCATTATCAACATTGAAAAAGGGAACAAATACGCTGCTGGCGCGACCATAATCATGATCCGGAGCGTACCAGAGGATTTCTCCCTCTTTCAGTGACTTAACCATGCCTTTCAAGTTTTTACGATCCAGCATCGTCTTGTTAGAACGCAGTCGTCCCCAGGTTTGCAGCCAGTCGATCAGCGGATTATCGTTTGGCCGGTAAACGCCAATCCCCGGCGTGAACATGCCAAACATCCGCGCGCCGAGTTCCAGGGTCAGAAAGTGAATGCCAATTAGCAAAATACCCTGCTTCTGTTCCTGCAGTTCAACGACTTCATTGACGCCGCTGGTCTCGGTCCAGCGCTCGACGCGATGGGTTGGCCAGAACCATGCCATGCCGGTTTCCATCAACCCCATGCCCAAAGATTCAAAATTCTTAACCAACATTTCATGACGCTGCGCCGGGCTGAGGTGAGGAAAGCAGAGCTCAAGATTGCGCTGCGCAATACGTACCCTTCCGCGCAAAAAATGCATAGATAAACGCCCCAGACCATGGCCCAGACGATAGATCAGCGGATAAGGAAGTTGTACCACCAGCCACAATAAGCCAATGCCCAGCCATGCCGGCCAGTAACGCGGGTGTAATAATGAAAGAGAGAATTTGGGTAAATGCGACATCTGACTATTGCTCTTCAGGATCCTTGATTTACATGCCTGCGGGAGGCCTCAGTCCGAATTTGCGGATAAGGTACCCGATCCACAACATTTAGTTTTTTCCTATTCGTGCGGTAATACGCATTCAAGCGTAGACTATAACCTGTACGCTGCCCTGGTATTAAACCAACTGTGTAACAAATTTATTATTAATTTTTTCGTACAGTGGCACGCAAGCTAAAGTTTGCGTTATTCATCTTCAACAATAAATAAATAGCCTCCGAAGAAACGTCCCCGAAGGCTAAATATCGTTATGAACGAATGAAAGCCAGCAGATCGGCGTTAATCACATCCGCATGTGACGTGTGCATACCATGCGGTAAGCCCGGATAAATTTTCAGCTCGCTATTCGCTAAGAGTTTATCCTGCAAAATGGCGGCATTCTTATAAGGAACAACCTGGTCGTCGTCGCCCTGCATCACCAGCACCGGCACCGTAATCGCTTTCAGATCGTCGGTCTGATCGGTTTCAGAGAAGGCCTTAATCCCTTCATAATGGGCTTTCGCGCTACCGGTCATCCCCTGACGCCACCAGTTTTGAATGGTACCTTGCGAAACCTCTGCGCCATCTCGGTTAAAACCGTAGAACGGGCCACTGGCAACATCGAGATAGAACTGTGAGCGATTAGCAGCAAGCGCCTTGCGGAAACCGTCAAATACTTCGATGGGCGTACCGCCGGGGTTATTGTCGGTTTTCACCATTAACGGCGGTACGGAACTGATTAATACCGCTTTGGCTACCCTGCCCTGCGGCTGGCCATATTTAGCCACATAGCGCGCGACCTGACCGCCGCCGGTTGAATGACCAACGTGAACAGCGTTATGCAAATCCAGACTTTCGACCACAGCAGAAGCATCGGCCGCATAGTGATCCATATCATGGCCTTCGCTTACCTGGTCGGAACGCCCATGGCCGCGGCGGTCGATAGCGATGACGCGAAACCCTTGCGCGAGGAAAAACAGCATCTGGTTATCCCAGTCATCAGCGCTTAACGGCCAGCCATGGTGGAACACAATAGGCTGAGCCTCTTTCGGACCCCAGTCTTTAAAATAAATATTAACGCCATCTTTAGTTGTTACGAATGCCATATCACGAACTCCTCTATTGAAAATATGACAACTTCTCATTAACATTCAATTGGTTACATTCAGCGCTGATATGATGTTTTTCCCTTACTTGCGAAAAACCTCAATGGCAACGGTGCCACAAAGTGTAGAAGATGATGGCTCATTTAGCTCATCCCTCAGCAATTTAATATCATCGCAGAAGCTAAAATACGCCTTGTGCCGTTGAGAGTTAGTTCATATTACCTATTGATTAAATATGCCTTTTCGATATCTTTTATTTTATAGATAAATATCAGCGCGTTATGCCAAAAATAAATAATTAAAATATTTTTATCTTATACTTACGCTCTGCTGTAAATTTCTCTCAAATAGATTTCTTCAGATTATTCCCCGAGAAAAAAGAATAAACCAAATGCCCCACACGCTCATTTTTAAACCACTGCGTTTACGCCTTACTTACCTTATCCACGCAGAATGTTTGCTGTTAATTGTGAGCCAGGCAACGTCCTGAGCGATACCCTTCCTCCAATGCTGTACAAACTGCAGAAAACCGCCATACTCAGGCACAAAACCTGTGATTTTCAAGGGGTAAAATTTGCCTGTAGCAATCCCGGATAGCAAAACGAATAAGAAAGGAATGACTGCGATGCACTACAAATTGGTTAAGCAACTCAAAGATGATAATACATTAAGAAAAAGCTTTATTGATTTAGCCATCAAAACGTTCGATCTATCCTTTGACGCCTGGTATCAGCAGGGATACTGGAGCGAATCCTATATCCCTTACGCTTTCGTTGATAAGAATAAAGTTATCGCCAACGCCTCCGCGAATATTATTGATCTGGTCTGGCAAGGCCAACCCCGACGCTATATTCAAATAGGTACGGTAATGACCAATATTGATTACCGTAATAAAGGGCTTGCCGGACAGTTGATACAACATATCCTTGATGACTGGCGTGACAAAGCGGATGCTTTTTTCCTGTTCGCCAACTCTACTACCGTCGACTTCTATCCCAAATTTGGCTTTACGCGGACCGACGAATATCAATATGTGGCGCCCGTTTCGCCGACTCCCGGCGACTTCCGTAAACTGGATATGGATAGTGCGCAGGATATCGCCCTGCTTAAGCACTACTACCAGAAATCCAACCCCTTTTCACAGCTACGAGTGGAGAATAACTTCGGTCTGCTGATGTTTTACTGTTCGGCGTTTATGAAGCATTTTGTCTACTACTCGGAGAAAAACCAGGCCGTCGCCATTGCGATGCAAAGCGCCCATGAGCTTATCTGCTTTGATATTTTTTGCGATGCCGGACAATCCATGGCGACCATTATCAATGAACTCGCCCAGCCGCAATCGCAACAGGCGGTGCTAGGTTTTACGCCGAAGGAAGCGCGCCTGGGCGAGTACGAAAAAATAGACGGCGACGATATGTTGTTTATCTATGCGACTAAAGAGAACATCTTCCACGACAACAAATTGATGTTCCCGCTGCTGGCGCACGCCTGATGCCGGGCCGCAGGTCATCTATTTAACCTGCGGCTGGTCGGCGTTGTTTCTTCCTGGAAAACCAAATAAACAGTACAATTGATTGTTGTTTTTTTGTTAAATCCAGGAGAAGCGCCACTTGCCCCTTTTTGACCTGCAGGATCTCTACGCCTTTTTAGCCCTCAGCGAGCACGGCAGCTTTCGCTACGCCGCCGAGGCGATTTGCATTTCGCAATCGGCGTTAAGCAGGCGAATTGAGAAGCTGGAAACCGCTTTAGGGGTGAGATTGTTTGAAAGAACCACTCGCCGGGTGACCCTCACGCAAACCGGCAGAGCTTTCGCCCCAAAGGCGCAGCATCTGCTTTCCGAATTCGAAGATGCCCTGGACGGTATTAGCGACCGCGCCGCCTTCGGCAACGGGCTGGTGACGGTTGCCTGTGTCCCCTCAGCCGCCAACTATTTTATGCCGCAGGTTATCAGCCAATTCCGTCTGCGTTTTCCCAAAGCGCGGATCAAGGTCATTGATACCAGCGCCGGAAATGTTTATAGCGCCGTGCAGAATCACCAGGCGGATTTCGGCCTGAGTTTTCTCTCCGAAATCGCGTCCGAGGTGGTATTTACGCCGCTGGTCCATGAACGCTACCTGGCGGTTTGCCGACGAGACGATCCGCTGGCGCAGCGTAACAGCCTCAGCTGGCAAGAATTTTTTAACCACGATTACATCTGGCTTGATAAGATCTCCGGCAATCGCCACCTGCTGGACGGCGCCCTGAGCGACGTAGGGCCACGACGCACTGCAGTTTGTGAAACCCGCCATGTGACGACCATGCTGGGTATGGTTGATGCCGGCCTCGGTATTGCGGCCATCCCGGCGATGGCGCTGCCGGCCTATGCACACCACGCGTTAGCCAGTATTCCGCTAGTGGAACCAGAGGTGAAAAGGCAGGTGGGGCTGATAAAAAAAGCGGGCAGAGCATTACCTCCTCTGGCCGCCGAACTCGAAAAAGCCATTACCGATTTTTACCATCCCACCGCATAATTAGCCCTCTTCCGGTAATTCGCAGGCGTTGGAGGGTAAAGGATCCATGCCTGTGCGACGGATTTCCGCCTGCGCCGGGACTGAAGCCAGATAGCACAGCAACTGCTTCGCCTGCGACTGCGCGGATGAATCGGCAACTACGGCGCCCGCGAAGCGGGTAACGTATTGCACTTCATCCGGCAAACGGCCAACGAACGTCACGCCGCTGACCGGCAACAGTTCGCTAACCTGCTGAAACCCTATCGCGTAGTCCCCTTTTGCCACCAGCGAAGCAACGGGGATTTTTTCGATCATTTTTGCTTTGGGGCTCGCCTGCGCGGCAATATCCAGTTTGCTGAACAGCTCCTTTTCAACATAGCGCCCACTGGCGCTATCCGAATAGGCGATGGATTTCGCCTGCAGCAATGTTTGTTTCAACGCGGCGACGCTGCTGATATCCGGTACCGGGGCCCCTTTTGGCACGACGGCGCCAATACGTGAATCCGCCAGTTCAATACGCGACCCCGGCATCACTTTGCCCTGCTTCTGCAGATCATCCAGGGCGTATCCCACCATAATCACCACATCCGCCTTTTGCCCTGCCGCCAGGCGGTTCGGTATCGCCTCCGCGGATTTCCCCATCGAGGGCCCATGAATGATATGCAAGGTATTGCCGCTTTTTTGCTGATAGTCGGGCGCCAGTTTATCCAACGCCGCGGAGAAGCCGCCGGAGATCATCACCGTGATCTCCTGCGCGGCGGCAACTTGCGCATAGCCGCAGGTAAATACCAGTAACGAGAAAACCCATGATTTACGTTGCATATTCACCTCTTAACCCAAAGAATTTTGCGTTTTCAATGCCTGCCGGGAAACGCGTTGATAGAGATACAGCGTCGCTAATAGCGCGCAGATTGCCGCAAAACTCATCCAGTAGCCGGGCGCAGCCTTATCCCCGGTAACTTTAATTAACGCGGTGGACATCGCCGGCGTGAAACCGCCAAACAGCGCGGTAGCCAGGCTGTAAGCCAGAGAAAAACCAGCAACCCTGACCGACTTAGGCATAATTTCCGTCAGCGCCGGGATCATCGCGCCGTTATAGATGCCGTAAATGAAGGAGAGCCACAGCAGCACGGACAACATCATGGCGAAGTCCGGCATGCGGGCCAGCAGCGATAACGCAGGCCAACTGGTGAAAATGGCCAGCAGCGTCATGCTGACCAATACCGGTTTACGACCAAACCTATCGGAAAGCATGCCGCCGATAGGCAGCCAGATGAAATTAGAGATCGCCACCAACAGCGTGACCAGCAGGCTATCCGAGGCGCTTAATAACAGCACGTTTTTGCCAAAGGTTGGCGCGTAGACCGTGATCAAATAGAACGCGGTAGTGGTCATCGCCACCATTAACATCCCCGCAATCACCACCCGCCAGTTTGCCAGCAGAATAGTCAGCGATTGTCCCAGGGTCGGATGTTCCTTACGCTCCGTATACTCCGCGGTTTCATTCAGGTTGCGGCGTAAAAAGAAGATAAAAGGCACGATCAGGCAGCCAATCGCGAACGGAATACGCCATCCCCACTGATGCAGACTCGACTCACTGAGCAGCATATTGAGCAGATAGCCCAGTGAAGCGGCCACCATAATGGACACCTGCTGACTGGCGGATTGCCAGCTGGTATAAAACCCTTTACGCCCCGGCGTCGCCATTTCAGCGAGGTAAACCGAGACGCCGCCCAGTTCCGCACCGGCAGAAAAGCCCTGCAACAGTCGGCCGCACAGCACCAGCGCCGGCGCCCACAAACCGATAGTCTGATAACCTGGCACCAGCACGATCAGGATGGTCCCCATCGCCATAATCGACAGCGTGCCGATTAAACCTTTACGTCTGCCAACCTTGTCAATCCAGGCGCCTAACACCACCGCGCCAACGGGCCGCATCAAGAACCCGGCGCCGAAAACGGCGAAGGTCATCATTAATGAGGCGAATTCATTTTCGGAAGGAAAAAAAGTATGGGCGATATAGGTGGCGTAAAAACCAAATAAAAAGAAGTCAAACTGCTCAAGAAAATTCCCTGAGGTCACCTGCAGGATCACTTTGGCCCTGGCGCGAAACACTGAAGTAGCGGCAGTTGCGGACATCACACTCTCCCTGATTAACTGAATAGTTAACTCTCATTAACATTTAGATAACCGTAAGAGTGCGGGAAGTTGTAGCCAGGAATAAGCGCATTTTGCGCATCTATTGATGCGTCTGACACATTAATAAAGCCTGCGAGTTAAGCGACATCAACAATGACGGGGCGATGGGTCTCCCCCTCCGCCCCGCCTCTATACGCTGATAGTGTGAACTCCGCTGCATTTCCCCCCAAGGCAATCCGGGCTTGAGGGGGAGTTTTAACGAAGATCGCGTACGGCGACGTGATCCATATCGTCGAAGACCTGGTTCTCGCCGACCATCCCCCAGATGAAGGTATAAGCGCGGGTACCCACCCCTGAGTGAATCGACCAGCTTGGCGAAATCACCGCCTGCTCGTTATGCATCACAATATGACGGGTCTCCTGCGGCTGCCCCATCATGTGGAAGACGCAGGCGTCCTCATCCATGTTGAAATAGAAATAGACCTCCATCCGCCGCTCATGGGTATGGCAAGGCATGGTGTTCCACAGGTTGCCCGGCGCCAGTTCGGTCAGGCCCATGCTGAGCTGACAGGTTTCCAGTACATCCGGTACGAAATACTTATTGATGGTGCGGCGGTTACTGGTCAGGTTGTCACCCAACGTCACCGGCGCTACATCGGCAGGGGTGACTTTTTTCGTCGGATAAGTGGTATGCGCCGGGGCGCAGTTGTAGTAAAACTTCGCCGGTTTTGCATGGTCGACGCTGGTAAATACCACCTCTTTCGCCCCCTTACCGACGTACAGCGCCTCACGGTGGCCGATTTCATAGCATTGGCCATCAACGGTAATACAGCCCGGGCCGCCGATATTAATCACCCCTAACTCACGGCGTTCGAGGAAATAGCTTACCCCGAGCTGTTTGCCGACTTCGCCGCCCACCGACACGCCGCGCTGCACCGGCATGACGCCGCCAACAATAATGCGGTCAATATGGCTGTACACCATGGTGTATTCGTCAGCCACAAACACTTTTTCAACTAAAAATTCATTACGCAGCCCCTGGGTATCCAGAGTTTTCGCATGCGCGCTGTGGATACTTTGTCTTACGTCCACGTTCGCCTCCAGGCAGATACTTGAATGATAAAGCCCTCCTGCGGAGGGCAGAGATTAATGACAAACCTCATGCAATCATTGAGCTTGCAAATTGCACCAGGCAAATAACAAGGAAAATCAATTTATTGATTTTCGGCTGATAACCACAAAGAAGGAAAAACCACGCTTTTTTCCTTCTTTGTCAGCAGTCTGAGCCCTCCTGCGGAGGGCGAGAATAGATTAGTGATTCGCCGATGGCGCCACGCTGGCGCCAGGCGTTTTCACCACCTGCGCGTTGCCAAAACGTCTGGCGTACAGGGCGGTAATAATGGGCACTAAAATCGCGGTGACGATGACGCTTGCCGCGACCAGCGCCGTCGCCGAAGCGGCCACCGGTTCAAAGGCCGGATTAATCTGCGCGATGATCACCGGGTTCGCGACCGCCGCGCCCGCTGCGGAAGAGGCCGCGACGCCAGCCGTCCCGTTGCCGCCGCCGATAACCCGGTCAGCAATAATCAGTGGGATACCGGTAATGATGATGACCGCCACGCCAAGCACGATTCCCAGCAGTCCGGTATCCAGAATCACGCTCAGGTTGATAGTGTTGCCCAGCGCAAAACCAAAGAACGGAATCAGCACCGGGGTGGCTTTGCTAAAGAAAGCCCGGAAGTCGTGGTCGAGGTTACCTAAGGCAAAACCCACCAGGAATGGCAGCACCGCGCCGATAAAATGGTGCGGCTCGAAGGAAGCCAGCCCGGCGGAGCCAAGGATCACCATGGTCATCAGCGGCCCAGACTCCAGCGACATCAATACAAACGCGCCGGACTCTTCTTTACTGCCGTACTGATTCATCAGGCTGGCATACAGACCGCCGTTGGTCATATCCATTGCCGAGACAATAGCCAGCACCGACAGTCCGGCAAAGAAACCGGTCTGGACGCCATTTTCCGGAATGACCATCGCGGCGATAAAGGCCACAATCCAGGCGACGGCAATTTTGGTGATCACTAACGTGCCGGACTTACGTAATACGGTACCGGTGGCGCGCAAATCGATTGATGCGCCGATACAGAAAAACCACACCGCCAGGATTGGCACCGTCCCACCAATCATGCCTTTAGTGAATGAACCAAAGTAATTACCGGTATCCGGCGCCAGGGTATTAAGCACCGCGCCAAGCAGCAATGGGACCAGCATCATGCCGCCAGGGATACGTTCAATGGTTGCTTTGATTTTCATGTTTTATCCTCATCTCCACCCCACCTGAACGGCAAGGATGTGACTTATTCTTTCAATAGCGTTTGAAAAAATTCTTTCTGTTCATTGCATTACGAACAGATGAGAAAAGTCAGGAGTCTCAGGGTTGTGCGCACCACACTGATACCATGCCGTTATCATTGATCATGTGAAATAATGATTCAACGAAAACAAAACAGTGTTTTAGTTACCGTCATCACATATCAAAAAGAAATCGAACGAAGGATCGTTTATTGAAAACAAAAGGGAGGTGTAGCCACGACGTTGCGGCAATCAAGGGCGGGATGAAATGTTAGATAGATGTTTTAGTGAATTCGGTGACATGCGCCGGGCAAAGCAAGACACGACGGTCTTCGCTTTGCCCGGCCAGGAAAAGTGCGTGGATCAACTACCGCGGTAGGTTGAGTAGCCAAACTGGCTCAACAACAGCGGGATATGTAGCTTTTGGTTCTGTTCGGTTACGCTGAAAATAACCGGAATGACGGGAAAGAAGGTGCTCATATTATGACTTTTAAAGTAGTCACCGGTTTTGAAGGTCACTTTATACACCCCAGGTTCCATATTATCGGCCTGCGGATAGAGCGACTTGATACGGCCATCGGCATCCGTTTTACCGCTGGCGATATGCTGCCAGCCGCTGCCCTGCTGCTTATCGAGCTCAATCTGCACCCCTTGAGAAGGCAGACCGGTCTGCTGATTGAGAATATGTACGCTTAGTGTCCCTTCCGGCGCCGCAAGCGCGCTGAAGCTCAACAATGAAATAACGGAAGCGATAATTAACTTCATGAGCGATGACCTTATTAAGCAAGTGAATGTGTCATCACTATAGTCAGCGCGCTGGGAAATAAAATTAAACTTTTCGTTATTAATTAACGGGTAATAGCCGCGCGGATCTACGCCAAAGTCTTGTGTTGGATGGAGGAATAGAACGTAAGAGAAGCGATAATGGCACGCCCTACAGGATTCGAACCTGTGACCTACGGCTTAGAAGGCCGTTGCTCTATCCAGCTGAGCTAAGGGCGCACTGAGAAGCGGGAGCTTCGGGAGGTGCAATCGCGTGAAATTATACGGTCAACCTCCGGTGAGTCAATGCATTTTGCCGGGAAAAGACAGTAGCATAGCGAGCTTGTCGATTATTAACGCGATGTCTGGTTAAGGATTGTTCGCCCAACTCGTTGGCGACTCGTCCATTACGTCGCTATAGCGCGGGAAAATAGCCTGTTTTCCTCCGCCCCGCGGCGGAAAACCGATAAAAACGCAAACGATAACTGACAGCAGGGCTGGCTTCTGACAAAATATCCACATCCCCCTTTCGTAAAGTGACAGATGGAATCCTCTCTCTGATGGCAGCAAAAATTATTGACGGTAAAACGATTGCGCAGCAGGTGCGCTCTGAGGTCGCGGAAAAAGTGAAGGCGCGCGTAGCGGCCGGAAAACGCGCCCCCGGGCTCGCCGTTGTGCTGGTCGGCAGCAACCCTGCATCGCAGATTTATGTCGGCAGCAAACGCAAGGCATGTGAAGAGGTGGGCTTCGTCTCCCGCTCTTACGATCTCCCGGAAACCACCAGCGAAGCCGAGCTGCTGGAACTTATCGACACGCTTAATGCCGATAACACTATCGACGGCATTCTGGTGCAGCTGCCGCTGCCTGCCGGCATCGACAATGTTAAAGTCCTTGAGCGCATTGCCCCGGACAAAGACGTCGACGGCTTCCATCCGTACAACGTTGGTCGCCTGTGTCAACGTGCGCCGCGTCTGCGTCCTTGTACGCCGCGCGGCATTGTTACCCTGCTTGAGCGCTACAATATCGATACTTATGGCCTCAACGCGGTGGTGATTGGCGCTTCTAACATCGTCGGCCGTCCGATGAGCATGGAGCTGCTGCTGGCGGGCTGCACTACTACCGTCACCCACCGCTTTACCAAAAACCTGCGCCACCACGTCGAAAATGCCGATCTGCTGATTGTCGCGGTCGGTAAACCGGGCTTTATTCCGGGTGAATGGATTAAAGAAGGCGCCATCGTGGTGGACGTCGGCATTAACCGTCTGGAAAGCGGCAAAGTGGTCGGCGACGTGGTGTTTGAAGACGCGGCGGAACGCGCCTCCTACATTACGCCCGTGCCGGGCGGCGTCGGCCCGATGACCGTAGCGACCCTCATTCAGAATACGCTGCAGGCGTGCGAAGAGTATCACGACATTCAGGAGGCCTAAGATGGCGAATTTTTCTCTGGGCAAACACCCGCATGTTGAACTGTGCGACCTGCTGAAGCTGGAAGGCTGGAGCGAAAGCGGCGCGCAGGCCAAAATCTTCATCGCCGAAGGGCTGGTGAAAGTCGACGGCGCGGTGGAAACCCGCAAACGCTGTAAAATCGTCGCCGGGCAAACGGTGACCTTTGACGGTCAAAGCATTACCGTTATCGCCTAATCCTTTCTGGCGCCGGTCCCGGCGCCAGCGCTCTCCCGCAGGAAAATCAGAATAATGCGGGGATGTAATCCTCAAATACCCTACTGATAATAGGCTTTTATTTGTAGAATATAAGCCAATGCCAACCATCATCACTGATGCCGCCGTTCCGCTGTGTCTGGGGTTAGGGCTGGGATGCAAAATCATTCCCCCTCGCCTGCTGCTGGCTGGCGTGGCGTTGGGCATTTCTTAGTATCTGCCTCTTATCCCATAGCCTGCTCGATGCCATCACCGATGGTGGTAAAGGCGTCGGCTGGCTGTGGCCCTGCTCCGATCAACGCTTCTTCCTGCCCTGGCAGGTGATTAAAGTGGTGCCATTCGCGCTATCGCGTTATGCCACGCCTTATGGCCATCAGGTGATCCTCTCCGAGCTGCAGTGGGTCTGGCTGCCGGGAAGCGCACTGGCGCTACTACTCTGGCTATATCGTCAATCTATTCAACGTTAGGGATTAACATGTATAAAACGACCATCCTTGCCGCTGCAGCACTGCTGGCGGTTTCGTGCCCGATTCACGCCGAGGATCATACAAACGCCTATGCCGTCTCTTCGACCATTACCAGTATCGGCAGTTCGGCGCTGGTGAGCGGCATCATTCTCTCGCCAGTCCTGCTCCCCGCCGCACTGATTACCGCTTCTGTCGACAAAAATAAAGAGCAGAAAACCGCGCTGTTGACCACCAAAGCCCCTAAACAGAACACCGTCAAAATGGTGCTGCCGCTGCAGGTGGTGGAAGAGGCGGATCTCAAAACCGGGGACAAGCTGACGCTGGAGAAAGCCCCGGAAGGCACCGGCGCACTGCTGAAAAAAGAAGGTAAGGTCCTGACCCATATGGTGAATCAAGAGGACGCCTCGCTCTCCGCTAACCAACCGCTGTCGGCGAAATGAAGCGCCTGGCGCTCGCCTTGTGCCTGAGCGTGGCATCAGTAAGCGCGACTGCAGCCAGCACCGATTGCGGCACGGGGTCGCCATCGGCGGAAACCATTGCCGCAACCATGCATCAGGCACAGTTGCTCAAACAACAATTAAATAGCGAACCGGAAGCGGTGGTTATTTTGGTCCGCCAGGGGCAAGATATGTCCAGCCGTGGGTTAACCTGGTCACATGCCGGCTACGCCCTACGGCAGGCCGATAACAGCTGGCGGGTTTATCATAATCTGAATACCTGCGGCACCGCGCGATCGGCGCTGTACGTCCAGGGATTATATGAGTTTCTCGCCGATGAACTGGTTAACCAGCAGATTGCGATTTTACGTCCGAGCGGCGAACTTAACGCTGCGCTACAAGCGCTTTTGCACAACCCTGTCAAACTGAACCTGTTTCACAGCCCGCGCTATAACCTGATCGCCTGGCCCTTCTCCGGGCCGTATCAAAACTCTAATGGCTGGCTGCTGGAAGTCTTTGCCCGAGCGGGCGATAGCAACATCTGGTCACGCGAGCAGGCCAGACATTGGCTCTTACAGCAGGGTTATCAACCCTCGTTAGTTAAGGTCACGATTTTCGAACGCCTTGGGGCAAAAATAGTTGCCAGCAATGTTTTTACCGACGATCAGCCGGAACAACTATTGGCAAGTGGCAAAGTAGGTTTAAACAGTGGCGATAGCGTTATTCAGTTTATTGCCCGTTACAGCCGCAACATATCCTCCTGCCTGCATCTGAATCTGCCCGAATCCGTATGCGTTTTTCAGCCTACACCACTGGAAGTCAGTCCCTAACGCAAAAAGGCCACGCAAGCGTGGCCTTTTCATTAGCAATGGCGCTTACTTACGACGCCAGGTGGTGCCCTGCGGACCATCCTCCAGCACGATACCCATCTCGTTAAGACGATCGCGCGCCGCATCCGCCGCCGCCCAGTCTTTCGCTTTACGCGCATCCAGACGCTGTTGGATAAGCCCTTCGATTTCCGCTACTTCGCCATCATCGGCCTGCGCGCCGCTCTGCAGGAAAGCGTCCGGTTCCTGTTCAAGCAGACCCAGCACCGATGAGAGCTTACGCATATGGGCCGCCAGCGCGTTCGCGGCTGCCGCGTCTTCCGTTTTCAGACGGTTTACTTCACGCGCCATATCGAACAGCACCGAGTAGGCTTCCGGGGTATTGAAGTCGTCATCCATCGCTTCGATAAAGCGCGCTTCGAAGGCTTCGCCGCCGGCAGGCTGCGCGGATTTATCGGTTCCGCGCAGCGCGGTGTACAGACGCTCCAGCGCCGAACGCGCCTGCTTGAGGTTCTCTTCGCTGTAGTTCAGCTGGCTGCGATAGTGGCCGGACATCAGGAAGTAGCGGATGGTTTCGGCATCGTAGTACTTCAGCACGTCGCGGACGGTGAAGAAGTTACCCAGCGATTTCGACATTTTCTCGCGATCGACCATCACCATTCCGGAGTGCATCCAGTAGTTGACGTATTCGCCATCGTGGGCGCAGGTCGATTGCGCGATCTCGTTTTCGTGATGCGGGAACATCAGATCCGAACCGCCGCCGTGAATATCAAAGTGATTACCCAGCTGTTTGCAGTTCATTGCCGAGCACTCAATGTGCCAGCCCGGACGCCCTTCTCCCCACGGCGACGGCCAGCTCGGCTCGCCCTCTTTCGACATCTTCCACAGGACGAAGTCCATTGGGTTACGCTTAACGTCAACCACGTCGACGCGGGCGCCCGCCTGCAGCTGGTCGAGATCCTGGCGCGACAACAGACCGTAGTTCGGGTCGGTCGGTACGTCGAACATCACGTCGCCGTTATCGGCCACATAAGCGTGACCGCGGGCGATCAGCTGCTCGGTGATTTCGATAATTTCGGCGATATGATGGGTGGCGCGCGGCTCGTTGTCCGGGCGCAGAATGTTCAGGGCGTCAAAATCTTTGTGCATTTCAGCGATCATGCGATCGACCAGCGCGACAAAGCTTTCGCCGTTTTCATTAGCGCGCTTAATGATTTTATCGTCGATATCGGTAATGTTGCGCACGTACTTCAGCTTGTAACCAAGGAAGCGCAGGTAACGAGCGACAACGTCGAAAGAGACGAAGGTGCGGCCATGGCCGATATGACAGAGATCGTAAACGGTAATTCCACACACGTACATGCCAACTTCCCCGGCATGAATAGGTTTAAATTCTTCTTTTTGGCGCGTCAGTGTATTAAAAATTTTTAACATCGAAGATTCCGTGTAGACGTGTGTGGATATAAGTCGCTTATTCTAACCCTAATTCAAACCGGAAGCAGCACACATTGCAAGGTGCATCGACCCCCGCGGTTATGCTATAACAGCCACCTATGTCATACCCAACCCTGGGTTCAGCACTACAATCATCGGAACAGGATGCAAAAATGGTTACTTTCCACACCAATCATGGCGATATCGTAATCAAAACGTTTGACGACAAAGCGCCGGAAACAGTTAAAAACTTCCTGGACTACTGCCGCGAAGGTTTCTACGACAACACCATTTTCCACCGTGTTATCAATGGCTTCATGATTCAGGGCGGCGGCTTTGAGCCGGGCATGAATCAGAAAGCGACCAAATCTCCGATTCAGAACGAAGCCAACAACGGTCTGAAAAATACCCGTGGTACCCTGGCGATGGCCCGTACTCAGGCGCCGCACTCCGCCACCGCGCAGTTCTTCATCAACGTAGTAGACAACGACTTCCTGAACTTCTCTGGCGAAAGCCTGCAGGGTTGGGGCTACTGCGTCTTTGCCGAAGTGGTTGAAGGTATGGACGTGGTAGACAAAATCAAAGCGGTTGCCACCGGCCGCAGCGGCATGCACCAGGATGTGCCGAAAGAAGATGTTGTAATCAAAAGCGTCACCGTCAGCGAATAATTCGTGGCGACACTTTTTATTGCAGACCTGCATCTGCAAACAGAAGAACCGGCGATCACCGCCGGTTTTCTGCGCTTTTTAGCCGGCAGCGCCCGCGAAGCGGACGCGCTGTATATACTCGGCGACCTGTTCGAGGCCTGGATCGGCGATGACGATCCGAACCCGCTGCATCAGCAAATCGCTTCGGCCATCAAAGCCGTCGTCGACGCCGGCGTTCCCTGCTACTTCATCCACGGCAACCGCGATTTTCTCGTCGGCCAGCGCTTCGCCCGCCAGAGCGGCATGATCCTGCTCTCTGAAGAAGAGCGGCTGGACCTCTATGGCCGTGAAGTGTTGATTATGCATGGCGACACCTTATGTACCGATGACCCCGGTTACCTGGCGTTTCGCGCTAAAGTCCACACCCCGTGGATCCAACGTCTGTTTCTCGCCCTGCCGCTGTTTATCCGCCGCCGCATCGCCGCCAAAATGCGCGCCGATAGCCAGGCCGCCAACAGCAGCAAATCGATGGAAATTATGGATGTGAATCCGCAGGCGGTCGTCGACGCGATGGAGCGGCATCAGGTGCAGTGGCTGATTCACGGCCATACCCATCGTCCGGCCGTCCATGAACTCCAGGCCAACGGGCAGCCCGCGTGGCGCGTGGTTCTCGGCGCGTGGCACAGCGAAGGGTCAATGGTGAAAGTCAGCGCCGACGGCGTCGAACTTATCTATTTCCCGTTTTAATCTCCCAGGCACAATTCCGAAAACCTTCTTCTGAAGGGGGAATGACTGACGCTATCTGTTCTCCGCATGCTAGCCTTTGGCTAAATCTCACTCAAGGAACGAGTATGAAAAAATGGAACCAACCCCTAATCTGGGGAATGATCATCGCGATCCTCAATCCGTTAGGGGTAAGCTATATCGCCTTAATCGGCGTCGCTATCGGCAACACACTGGCATTTGTCTGGTGTGCAATGCTGGCATGGGCAATTTATTTTTATGCTATTTATTTGCTCTGTACCCGGCCCCACGATGGGCGGCTGGTACAAATCTATTTACTGATCATGGGTACCCTGATGCTTCCTTGGGGGTTAGTGCTGCTTATCACCTGTATCATGAATGAGATAAAGGCAAATAAACAACGTACTTCATCGTCGGCAAGCGAGACAAAAGACGGCTAACCACGCGTACGCAACCGTTTTCCTTGGCGGGATATCGTGCTATTCTCTGTGGCCTCTAAAGCAGTGTGAAGCACACCCACAGGAGTTTTCAGACGCATGTCTTCCCGCAATAATCCGGCGCGTATCGCCATCGTGATGGGGTCCAAAAGCGACTGGACTACCATGCAGTTCGCCGCAGAAATCCTTGATACCCTGAACGTTCCGCACCATGTTGAAGTGGTTTCCGCCCACCGTACGCCCGATAAACTGTTTAGCTTCGCCGAAAGCGCCGAAAGCAACGGTTATCAGGTGATCATCGCCGGTGCGGGCGGCGCGGCGCATTTGCCGGGCATGATTGCAGCGAAAACTCTGGTGCCGGTGCTTGGCGTGCCGGTTCAGAGCGCAGCGTTAAGCGGCGTTGACAGCCTCTACTCTATCGTTCAAATGCCGCGCGGCATCCCGGTCGGCACGCTGGCCATCGGCAAAGCCGGCGCCGCTAACGCCGCCCTGCTCGCCGCGCAAATTCTCGCCCAGCATGATGCTGAGCTGCACCAGCGTCTGAGCGCCTGGCGTCAGGCGCAAACCGATGAGGTGCTGGATAACCCGGACCCGCGAGGTGCGGCATGAAACAGGTTTGCGTCCTCGGTAACGGACAGTTAGGCCGCATGCTGCGTCAGGCCGGTGAACCGCTGGGCATCGCCGTCTGGCCGGTCGGCCTGGAAGCCGACCCGGAAGCGGTGCCGTTCCAGCAAAGCGTCATCACCGCCGAAATCGAACGCTGGCCGGAAACCGCTTTAACCCGTGAGCTGGCGCGCCATCCGGCGTTCGTTAACCGCGACGTTTTTCCGATCATCGCCGACCGCCTGACCCAGAAACAGTTGTTCGACAAACTTGGCCTCGCCACCGCGCCGTGGCAGCTACTGGCGGATAAAAGCGAGTGGCCCGCCGTGTTTGCCCGTCTGGGCGAACTGGCTATCGTCAAGCGCCGCGTTGGCGGCTACGATGGCCGCGGCCAGTGGCGTTTACGCGAGAACGAAACCACACAACTACCCAATGATAACTACGGCGAGTGTATCGTTGAGCAGGGTATTAACTTCTCCGGCGAGGTGTCGCTGGTCGGCGCCCGGGGCCGCGACGGCAGCACGGTGTTTTATCCGCTGACCCGCAACCTGCACCAGGACGGCATTCTGCGCGCCAGCGTCGCCTTCCCGCAGGCCAATGCCCGCCAGCAGGCGCAGGCGGAAAGCATGCTGACGGCGATCATGAACGAGCTCGACTACGTGGGCGTGATGGCCATGGAGTGCTTCGTCACCGCCGAGGGACTGCTGATCAACGAGCTGGCGCCGCGCGTACATAATAGCGGCCACTGGACGCAGAACGGCGCTTCCATTAGCCAGTTTGAACTGCACCTGCGCGCCATTACCGATCTACCGCTGCCGCCACCGGTGGTCAACAGCCCGTCGGTGATGATCAATCTGATCGGCAGCGATCTGAACTACGACTGGCTAAAACTGCCGCTGGTGCATCTGCACTGGTACGACAAAGAGGTTCGTCCGGGGCGTAAAGTCGGCCACCTGAATCTGACCGACAGCGATACCGATCGCCTGAGCGCCACGCTGGAAGCGCTGAAACCGCTCCTGCCAGCCGAATACGCCAGCGGTGTTTTCTGGGCGCAATCGCAGCTTAATTAAGCCATTCGTGCCGGGGATTTGATCTATCCCCTTCCCCGGCACGCCCTTCGGCGCGTAGAATCCCCACCTCGCAGTAAGCACATCTGGTTTTAACTCAAAAGGACGACCCATGGAAAATGGGACACACTATCGCGCCATCCTCAGCGCGGGTACGCCGCTTATCGACGTCCGCGCACCGGTGGAATTTCAGCAAAGCGCGATGCCCGCGGCGATTAACCTACCGCTGATGAACGATGACGAACGCGCCGCCGTCGGCACCTGTTACAAGCGCCAGGGGCCGGAAGCGGCATTAGCCCTCGGCCATAAGCTGGTCGATGGCGACCTGCGAGCCAGCCGTCTCAAGGCGTGGCTGGAGGCCTGCGCCCGCTATCCGCAGGGCTATCTGTGCTGCGCCCGCGGCGGCCAGCGCTCGCATATCGTGCAGCAGTGGCTGCGGGAAGCTGGCGTCGATTATCCGCTGATTGTCGGCGGCTACAAAGCGCTACGCCAGGCGGCAATACAGGCTACCGAGGAGCTGGTACAGCGCCCTATCGTGCTGATTGGCGGCTGCACCGGCAATGGCAAAACCCAGCTGGTTTGCTCGCGCCCGGACGGTATCGATCTTGAAGGTCACGCCCACCACCGCGGTTCGTCATTTGGCCGAACGCTACTGCAGCAACACCCGCAGGCGACGTTCGAAAACCATCTGGCGGTCACCCTGCTTAAAAAAGCTGAACAACAGACACGCTGGGTGCTGGAAGATGAAGGCCATATGATCGGCGCGAACCACCTGCCGGAGTGCCTGCGTATCCGCATGGCGCAATCGCCGCTGGCGGTGGTGGAAGATCCGTTTGACGTTCGTCTGGAGCGACTGCGCGAAGAGTACTTCGATCGTATGCATCGCGACTTTATTGCCGCCTATGGCGAAGAGAAAGGCTGGCAGGAATATAGCGAGTATCTGCATCACGGGCTGTTTGCCATCCGGCGTCGGCTAGGGCTACAGCGCTTTGCCCAGCTAAGCGAACTGCTCGACGCGGCGCTGTCGCAGCAGCAGCGTACCGCCAGTACCGAGGCGCACTTCGCCTGGCTGGTTCCGCTGTTAAATGAATACTACGACCCGATGTATCGCTATCAGTTGGGGAAAAAAGCCGGGAAGATTATCTTTCGCGGTAACTGGCAGGATGTCGCCGCCTGGCTGGCGAAGTAGTTCCCCAACCAGACGGCTTCCCGGGTAGCGGCTGGCGCCTTACCGGGGCTACTCCCGCTTAGCGCAGCGCAAGCCGGGGAAATTCCCGGCTTGCGGCGGCTCATCGTTAGAAGTCGTAGCGCAGACGCACCAGGTTCATATCGCCCAGATCATCGGTGCTGGAGGTAAACACGTGCTCGTAATCAACACGGAAACCGTAATCCAGCTGGAAGCTAATACCCAAACCGTTATCAATACGCTGGTAGTTGCGGCCATTCACGTACTCCAGGCGGTCGCCCATAAAGTACGGTTGAATAGATTTAACAGCGTATTGATTAATCGGGAATTTATAGCCGGCAAAGTATTCAATACCCCAGGCATCGCCGGCGAAATAGTTATGAACATCGGTTTTCTTGGTAGTCAGGAAGTTCTGATACCAGCCGCCGCCGAAGGAGAAGGTCCAGTTATCCGGAGTCCAGCTCAACGCGGTACCGACAATATTCTGGTCGTAGGTTTTGCTATTGGAGCTTGACGGGTCGCGCATTTCGGCGCGGGTGTAGTTCCACGCGGTACCCCAGGTCAGGTCCTTCATGATGTGGTAATCCACGCCGATAGAACCGCCTCCTTTACGCTTGTAGCGCAGACCATCGCCCGGCAGATATTCGCTATCTTCAAACAGATAGGAGCCATACAGATCGACATCACCGACGGTTTTCTTATATTTCAACATATTGCGTGAACGATAAGAACCATCGTAATCGCCGTTAATACCGTTACCCGGAGCCTGACCGATCATATCATAGTCCCAGATATCGGTTTTCACGCCGACGACATCATAGTAAATACTGTTTTGCTGACCGTAGGTTAAGGTACCCCAGGTATCGCTCTTCAGACCGGTGAACAACATACGGCGGGTGGTATTATTCGCCCCTTCCGCGTAGTGATTGTCCCAATCGAACAGCGCCGGAATATTGACGCCCAGTTCGTAGTAGCTGATCCAGCTAATATCATCAAAGAGATAGTAATCAGCCGCGAAACGGAAACGGGTGCCGCCATCGAAACCGTTACGCTTGTAGGAACCTTTATCGCCATCGCCGGTCATCATATTGAACTGCGGACGAATACTCCCGCCGACGGTAAAGTTAAGGCGACTTAACGGATCGCCCGCCTGCGGATCTTGTTTCAGCAGCGTAATCTCAGCCTGGGATGCAAAAGAGGTTAACGCTAATGCTGCGCCGATCGAGATCGCCAGCGCTTTTATTTTATGTGCCATGCTTTTTCCTTGAGTAATAAGCAACCTTATATTTGCCAGTTGAATATTAACTGCGAATTAGCACGACGTGTTGTTGGGTTTTTAATGTTTTGTGCGCTTAAAAATCAAGGAATTATCATTTTGTGCCGTTAAAATAAAAGCGCCGCGAAATTGCGCGGCGCTTCATAAAAATGAAATCTATTTACTGGTTAAATTGTCGGAATAACGCTTTACCTTTTAATAAGCGTAATCCCAACCAACCGCCGCACAACGATAATAAAATAGCGCCGGATAATGGCAGCATCACCCACAGCCGCCAGTCCGGCGTCCATGGAAAATCAAACACTTTGGTTTGCAGCATCGCCAGCGCCACCTCGGCGCCAATGGCCGCCACCAGCCCCGAAACCACGCCAAGCAGGGCGAACTCCACCCACAACGTGGTGCGCAGCAAGACTTTACCAGCCCCCAGCGTCCGCCAGACGACCAGCTCCTGATGCCGCTGGCGCATCCCGACCTGCACCTGGGCCAGCAGCAATAGCACGCCACAGGCGGTGACCAGCACCACCATGACCTCCAGCGCCCGACTGACCTGCGTCAACACCTGGCCGACCTGGCGCAGGATGGCGCCGATATCCAGCAGGCTGACGGTGGGAAACTCGCGGTTAAGCTGGGTCAGCATCGCGTTGCCATTATCCCAACGGAAGCTGGTAAGCCAGCTTTGCGGCTGCCCATCCAGCGCCCCCGGCGGGAAAATAAAGAAGAAGTTTGGCCGCAGGCTCTCCCAGTCAACTTTGCGCACGCTGGTCACCTTAGCGCTAAATTGCTGGGTATCGCCGGTAAAGGTGACGCTATCACCGATCCTGACGCCCAACCGCTGCGCCAGCCCCTCTTCAATCGACACCTCGCCCGCCTTCGGCGGCCAACTGCCGGCCACCAGCGGATTATGATCCGGGCGCTGCTCGCTCCAGGTGAGATTAAGCTCGCGGTTTAGCGCTTCGTCTTTATTGCCCTCGGTGGTTTGACCGTTAATCTGCGTCAGCCGCGCGCGCACGATGGGATAAAACTCCGCCGCCCGGGTCTGGTGTTCGGCGAGGAATGTCTTCACCGGAACTACCTGTTCGGGAGCGATATTAATCAGAAAGTAGTTCGGACTTTCCGGCGGCAGCTGCTGCTGCCAGCGTTCGAGCAAATCGCCGCGTAACACCAACAGCAGAGCCAGCAGCATAAACGACAGTGAAAACGCCGCCAGTTGGCTCAGCGTTGACCACGGCTGGCGCAACAGACGGTTCACCGCCAGGCGCAGCGGCAACGCTTTTAGCGTGACGCGCTTGAGCAACCACAGCAAGGCCCAGCCTACCAGCCCGCATAGCAGCGCCAGCACCAAGGCCCCGACCAGCACCGACCACAGTAGCGGGCTACCGCCCATCAGCCAGGCCAGTCCGCCGACAACCACCGCGCAGACCACGGGAATATAGTGTTTTAGCGGCCAGACGTTAGCCACCACATCTTGCCGCAATACCCGCAGCGGCAGAGTCGCCAGCAGCAGCCGATAGGGCCGCCAGCCGACCAGCAACGAAATCACCACCATCGCGCCGATAGCCCACAGCCACGGCCAGCCGCTGGCGGGCGGCAGCGCGGCGGGCAGCACCGGTTTAAGCATCAGCAGCAGGGCTTTTTCCAGCAGCAGCCCCATCGCGCCCCCCGCCGCAACCGCCAGCATCAGCAACATTAGCCACTGACCGATGATAAGTTTACGCAGCTGCGCCCGCCCGGCGCCTAAGGTTTTGAGAATAGCGACCAGATCGTAGCGGCTGCGGCAGTAATGCCCCATCGCGACCGCCACCGCGGCGACCGCCAGCAGCAACGTTAGTAACGCGGACAGCAGTAAAAATTGCTGCGAGCGCTCCAGCGATTTACCCAACGCGCTATCATCCTGCTCCAGGCCAATCCAGCGATGTTCCGCGCCAAGCTTCGGCAATAGCCACCGCTCGTAGGCCGCCAGCTGCTGCGCGCTACCGGCAAACTTATAGCGCCAGGAGACGCGGCTGCCGGGCTGTACCGCGCCGGTTTTCGCCACATCGGCGATATTCATCATTAGCCGCGGCGCCATCTGGAAGGGGTTGAAGCCGGCGTCAGGCTCCTGAATGACCTCGCCGGCGATGCGCAAGGTAGCGTCGCCAACATCAATGTTATCGCCGGTTTTCAGATTCAGCAGCGCCATCAGCCTCGGCGCCAGCAGGACGCTGCCGCGCTGCGGTTTTAATCCCGCCGGAGAGGTCTCCAGCGTGCCGTACAGCGGATAAGTATCATCAACCGCTTTGACATCCGCCAGTTGCGGGGTATCTACAGCGAAAGTCATGGTGGCGAAGCTCAGCTGTTCGCCCACGGTTAACCCGAGCGCGCGCGCCTCGGCGATCCACTCGGCGGGCACTTCGCGTGAACTGCGCAAGGTGCGATCCCCGGCCATAAATTCGCGGCTTTGCTGGCTCAACCCTTTTTCCATACGGTCGCTGATTGAGCCCAGCGCCAGCACGCAGGCCACCGCCATGCTCAATGCCAGCCAGACGATGAGCAGTGAAGGCGAGCGCCATTCGCGCCAGAACCAGCGGGCTATCATGCTTCCTCCTGCAACTTGCCATCCACCAGGCGTAAGCGACGATCGCAACGCGCCGCCAGCAGCGGATCGTGGGTCACCAGAATTAGGGTGGTGCCGTGTTCGCGGTTGAGTGAGAACAGCAGATCGGCGATTTTATCGCCGGTGTGACGGTCGAGATTACCGGTCGGCTCATCGGCAAATAGCAGCGCCGGACGGCCGTTAAAGGCGCGAGCCAGCGCCACTCGCTGCTGCTCGCCGCCGGAAAGCTGCGCCGGTAAATGGTGCAGGCGTTTGCCAAGCCCTAGCTGTTCAAGCAGCGCGCGCGCATCGCCGCGGCTTTGGCTATCGCTGGCGCCGCGCAGCAAGGCCGGCAGCTCGACGTTCTCCAGGGCATTTAGCGTCGGAATCAACATAAACGATTGAAAGACAAAGCCTACGTGCTTCGCGCGTAACGTCGCCCTCGCCTCTTCATCCATCTGATGCAGCGGCTGCCCCAAAAGAGACACTTCGCCGCTGCTGCCGTCGTCGAGCCCGGCAAGTATCGCCAGCAGCGTGGATTTCCCGGAACCGGACTCGCCAATCAGGGCGATGGTTTGCCCCGGTTTGACAACCAGCTCAACTCCGGTAAGGATGGACAACTGATGCTCTCCCTGACCGACGGATTTCTTAAGATGATGAACTTCAAGTATGTTTTCCGCTGGCATTTGCCTTTCCTGTTTATGGTTCTGTTTACCTGCCGCGCAATGGCGGCGGATACGCTGTTAGTGCTTGGCGATAGCCTGAGCGCCGGCTATCGAATGGCGGCCAATACGGCCTGGCCTGCTCTGCTTAATGAGAAGTGGCAGGCCAAAACGACGGTGGTCAACGCCAGTATCAGCGGCGACACCTCGCAGCAGGGACTGGCGCGCCTGCCGGCGCTACTGAAGCAGCACCAGCCGCGCTGGGTGCTGGTGGAACTGGGCGGCAACGACGGGCTGCGTGGTTTCCCGCCGCAGCAAACGGAGCAGACGCTGCGTACCGTTATTCAGGATATCAAAGCGGCGAAGGCCCAGCCGCTGCTGATGCAAATACGCCTGCCCGCCAACTATGGGCGCCGTTATAATGAAGCCTTTAGCGCGATATATCCGCAACTGGCCAAAGAGTTCGATATTCCTCTGCTGCCCTTTTTTATGGAGGAGGTTTATCTCAAGCCACAATGGATGCAGGACGACGGCATTCATCCTAATCGCGATGCGCAACCGTTTATTGCCGACTGGATGGCAACCCGGTTGGCTCCCTTAGTTAATCATGACTCCTGAACGCCGGGAGTCATTCACAGGTAAAGTTATGCAAAAATCGGTTTTAGTTACAGGATGTTCCAGCGGAATTGGCCTCGAAAGCGCGCTCGATTTAAAACGCCAGGGCTTTCGGGTACTGGCCGCCTGCCGTAAGGGGGAGGATGTCGCCCGTATGCAGGAACTGGGTCTGACCGGTATTTTGCTGGATCTCGATGACCCGCAAAGCGTCGAAAATGCCGCCGCCGAGGTCATCGCGCTGACCGGGAACCGCCTGTATGGCCTGTTCAATAATGCTGGCTACGGCGTCTACGGTCCGCTCACCACCATCAGCCGTCAGCAAATGGAACAGCAGTTTTCCGCCAACTTTTTCGGCGCCCACCAGCTCACCATGCTGCTGCTGCCCGCTATGCAGCCGCACGGCGAGGGCCGCATCGTGATGACCTCTTCGGTGATGGGGCTGATTTCCAGCCCCGGCCGCGGCGCCTATGCCGCCAGTAAATACGCGCTGGAGGCGTGGTCCGATGCCCTGCGCATGGAGCTCCGCCACAGCGGCATTAAAGTCAGCCTGATTGAACCTGGGCCGATACGCACCCGCTTTACCAACAATGTTAACCAGACCGGCGACAAGACGGTAGAGAACCCAGGCATTGCCGCGCGCTTTACGCTCGGCCCGGAGGCGGTGGTGGAAAAAGTGCGTCACGCCTTCGTCAGCGACAAGCCGAAACTGCGCTATCCGGTGACGCTGGTCACCCACGCGGTAGGCTGGTTAAAACGCCTGCTGCCGGCCCGTGCAATGGACAAAATTATCCAGGGCTGAGTTGAAGCGCTGAATGTCGCCCCCATCTAAAACAGAAATCGACTAACGAGATACGCCCATGTCCGAACAGAATATTGTCAATATTACCGAGGCCAACCTGCAGCAGACGCTGCAGCAATCCATGAACGCGCCGGTGCTGTTTTATTTCTGGTCCGCCCGCAGCCAGCACTGCGAACAGCTGACGCCGGTGCTTGAGCGCCTGGCCGCCCAATACCACGGTCAGTTTACGCTGGCGAAGGTAGATTGCGACGCGGAGCAAATGCTGGCTTCGCAGTTTGGTCTGCGCGCGATTCCGACGGTGTATCTGTTCCAGAACGGCCAGCCGGTAGATGGTTTTGAAGGCCCGCAGCCGGAAGAAGCCATCCGCGCCCTGCTGGATAAAGTACTGCCGCGCGAAGAAGAATTGAAAGCGCAAGAAGCGCTGGCGCTGATGCAGGAAGAAAAATACGCCGACGCGCTGCCGCTGCTGAAAGACGCCTGGCAGTTGTCTAACCAGGATAGCCAGATTGGCCTGCTGCTGGCGGAAACGCTAATTGCCCTGCAGCGTTCCGATGAGGCTGAAAGCGTGCTGAAAACCGTGCCGCTGCAGGATCAGGACACCCGTTATCAGGGGCTGGTGGCGCAGATTGAACTGCTTAAGCAGGCCGCCGATACCCCGGAAATCCAGCAACTACAGCAGCAGGTCGAGCAGAACCCGGACGACGCGGCGCTGGCGTCTCAGCTGGCGTTGCAGTTGCACCAGGTCGGGCGCAACGAAGAAGCGCTGGCGCTGCTGTTCACGCATCTGCAAAAAGATTTAGGCGCCGGCGATGGCCAGGTTCGCAAAATGCTGCAGGAGATCCTCGCGGCGCTCGGTACCGGAGACGCCCTGGCGGCGAAATACCGCCGCCAGCTGTATTCATTGCTGTACTAATCAGAGGCGCTGACCCGGATAGCGCTACGCTTATCCGGGCTACAGATTACGCCGTGGTAGCTCGGGTAAGGCGTAAGCCGCTACCCGGGAATACTTACAGGATTAACACAAAGCACATGTTTTTCCCCAAGCAAAACAGTTGCATACCGATAACAGTATCTGCAGCCCTGTGGTAGCCCGGGTAAGGCGTAAGCCGCTACCCGGGAATGCTTACGGGCGCTTTTTCAACTGCGTCACCACCAGTTGATGACGGGTATTGAAGAACTTCCGGTAGGTCAGATAGCCGGCAATAATCGTCGACAGGCTGGCGGTCGACAGCAACATAAACGTGACCATAATCTGATACTTAATCGCCTTCACCGGGTCAATCCCGGCGAAAATCAGTCCCGACATCATCCCCGGCAGACTCACCAGTCCGACCGTTTTCGCCGAATCTACCGTGGGAATCAACGAGGCGCGAATGCTGTCGCGGATCAGCCGCGCGGAGGCCATCTTCGGCGTGGCGCCGAGGCTTAGCTTCTCCTGAATCTGCTGCTGCTCACTGTTAAAACGCTGGCCCATATTGTTGTAGCACAGCCCTACCGCCACCATAGCGTTACCGGCCACCATGCCGGCAATCGGAATAACCTGCATCGGCACAAAGGCGATCGACCCCGAGAAGACCAGCACCGCCAGGGTTAGTCCGGCGCCGGTGGTAATAGCGATAAACGATGAGACAAAAGCTTTGTCGATATATTTACTGCGCTTCTTCGCATTCCACGCCGCGTTAAAGCAGATGAACAGCACCATCAATAGCGTTAACACCGCATGGTTAACGTTAAAGATATATTTCAGCACGTAGCCGACGATGATGAGTTGCACTATCGCCCGGCAAATGCTCCAGATAATATCTTTTTCCAGCGCCAGCTTTTCCCGATAGCTCACAACGATCGCCACCAGCACCAGCACCATCGAGAGCGCCAGCGATTCGTTAGTAATATTATGCCCGTTCATTTTTCCCCTCCTGCATTTTCCCGCCAGCAGGCTGTAGCGTAATCACTTCATCAGCGTGGGCAATTTCGTTCTGGTCGTGAGTGACCCACAGAATGGCCATTCCTTTTTCCGTCGCGTAGCGATGAATAATCTCGTTAACGTTGCGCTTATTGCTCTCATCCAGCGCGCTGGTAATTTCATCCAGCAGCAGCACCTGCGGCAGAAACTGCAGATTACGAATGAGCGAGACCCGCTGTTTTTCACCGCCGGACAATTCGTTAATCGATTTCTCCAGCGTATTATCCGCCAGCCCGAAGCGTTCGAGATCGGCAATCAGCGCTTTAGGATCCGGCTGTTTGTTGCGGATCTGCCATGGGAAAACCAGGTTGTCGTAGACCGAATCGCCGAATAGCGCCGGAGTTTGCGCGCAATAAGAGACCTGCTGGCGATAGTTTTCCGGCGACAGCGTAGTGATATCGGTATCGTTGAAAAAAATCTCTCCGCTGGTCGGGCTCAGCAGAGAGGCGATGATTTTCAGTAACGTACTTTTGCCGCATCCGGATGGCCCGGTAATTAACTTAAACTCTCCAGCCCTAATCCGGAGATCGATATTATTCAGGATGACCGCGTCGTCGGTTTTAAAACCAACGCCCTCGAGGCGCAAAATCGCGTTATTTTCCTTCATTATATGTCCAATTAATTTCCTAAAACGCAGACAGTTTACTCCAGTTTTCTTTCACCGGAACAAGGAGAAAGTTATACTCTGTTTAAATCTGCGCCATTTCGCTGCGGCGCCCATCAGGCAACAAGACAGGAGGTTTTTGATGCTGATTTTTATCCCCGTTCTTATTTTTGTCGCACTGGTCATTGTGGGGGCGGCAGTAAAAATCGTGCCGCAGGGTTATCAATGGACCGTCGAACGCTTTGGCCGCTACACGCAGACGCTGCAGCCGGGCTTAAGTTTAGTGGTACCGTTTATGGATCGCATCGGCCGCAAAGTGAACATGATGGAGCAGGTACTGGATATCCCTTCGCAGGAAGTCATCTCCCGCGATAACGCCAACGTCACCATTGACGCCGTCTGCTTCATCCAGGTGATCGATGCGCCAAAAGCCGCCTATGAAGTCAGTAATCTTGAGCTGGCGATCGTCAATCTGACGATGACCAACATTCGTACCGTACTCGGCTCGATGGAGCTGGATGAAATGCTCTCCCAGCGCGATAGCATTAACACTCGCCTGCTGCATATCGTCGACGATGCCACCAATCCGTGGGGGGTGAAAATCACCCGTGTCGAAATCCGCGACGTTCGCCCGCCGGCGGAGCTTATCTCCTCGATGAACGCCCAGATGAAAGCTGAGCGAACCAAACGCGCTTATATCCTCGAGGCGGAAGGGGTGCGTCAGGCGGAAATCCTCAAAGCCGAAGGTGAAAAGCAGTCGCAGATCCTCAAAGCCGAAGGCGAACGGCAGTCGGCCTTCCTGCAGGCGGAAGCCCGCGAACGTTCCGCCGAAGCGGAAGCCCGTGCCACCCAGATGGTCTCATCGGCGATTGCGTCAGGCGACATTCAGGCGATTAACTACTTCGTGGCGCAGAAATATACCGACGCGCTGCAGCAGATTGGCGCCGCCAACAACAGTAAAGTGGTGCTGATGCCGCTGGATGCCAGCAGTCTGATGGGCTCGATCGCCGGGATCGGCGAACTGCTGAAAGAGAGTAGCGCCGAGCGGAAAAAATCATGATCGCCCTGATCCTCGCCCATCCGCATATTTTCTGGCTGACCCTTGGCGGGCTGTTGCTGGCGGCAGAGATGCTCGGCAGCAATGGCTACCTGCTGTGGAGCGGCGTAGCTGGCGTGGTTACCGGCCTGCTGACCTGGGTTATTCCATTTAGTTGGGAATGGCAAGGGACGCTGTTTGCCGTTCTTACCCTGCTGGCGGCGTGGCTGTGGTCAAAATGGCTGCGTAAACGCATGAGGCAGCAGCGCCCCGCCGACGCGCAGCTTAACCAGCGCGGCCAGCAGCTGGTTGGCCGTCGTTTCACACTCGACAACGCGCTGGAAAACGGTCGCGGCCACGTCCGCGTCGGCGATAGCTCCTGGCCGGTGATTGCCGATGAAGACCTCGCGGCGGGCAGCAAGGTTGAAGTGGTCGCCGTCGAAGGCATTACCTTGCGGATAAGAGCCGCCGTCCGCTAAGCCTGCGCTTTGCGGTGACAACAGCCGGAAAGATTATCAATAATCGGGCAATCCGCGCTCTCATCACCAGGGCAGGCGTCCGCCAGCGCCAGCAGATGCGCGCGCATGTTTTGCAACTCGCGGATATGGTTCTCAATATCCGCGACTTTCTCCAGCGTTCTTTTTTTCACATCGGCGCTGTGCCGCGACGGATCGTTGAATAACGCCACCAGCTCGCGGCACTCCTCCAGATTAAATCCCACCTGCCGCGCCTGGCGCAGCAGCGTCAGTTCATCCAGATGCTTTTGACTATAGGTACGGTAGCCGTTATCGCTACGCAGCGGCGCCGTCACCAGCCCTTTCTCTTCGTAAAAACGAATCGCTTTGCTGGTCAAGCCGGTTTTTTTCGCCACATCGCTAATATTCATTTTTCCCCCTTGACCTTCCCCTTGCTGGAAGGTTTAACCTTCTTAATACTCGATGAAAGAGTGTGTTCGGTCAATCATTAACCGGAAATTATTCAGGAGTTATTTATGTCTAACACTATCGACCTGACGCTTGATGGCCTCTCCTGCGGCCACTGCGTTAAACGCGTGAAAGAGAGCCTGGAACAGCGTCCAGACGTTGAACAGGCGGAGGTCACTGTTACCGAAGCCCACGTCACGGGCAGCGCCAGCGCTGAAGCCCTGATTGAGACCATCAAACAAGCCGGATACGGCGCGGAGCTCAGCCACCCAAAGGCTAAACCGCTGGCAGAATCATCAATCCCGTCGGAAGCACTGACAGCGGCCACTCCCGAGCTTCCGGCAGCCCATGACGAGGATGACAGTCAACAGCTGCTGATCAACGGCATGAGCTGCGCCAGCTGCGTTTCCCGGGTACAAAACGCGCTTGCCGCGGTGCCGGGAGTCTCACAGGCGCGGGTAAACCTGGCGGAACGCACTGCGCTGGTGATGGGCAGCGCGTCCGCCGCAGAATTAGTGCAGGCGGTGGAAAAAGCCGGCTACGGCGCGGAGTCTATCGAAGACGATCTGGAACGCCGCGAACGGCAGCAGGAAACCGCCATCGCCACCATGAAACGTTTTCGCTGGCAGGCGATTGTCGCCCTGCTGGTCGGCGTGCCGGTCATGGTCTGGGGCATGATTGGCGATAACATGATGGTCAGCGACGACAATCGATCGCTGTGGCTGGTCATCGGCCTCATCACCCTCGCGGTGATGGTCTTCGCTGGCGGTCACTTCTACCGCAGCGCCTGGAAAAGCCTGAAAAACGGCACCGCCACCATGGATACGCTGGTGGCGCTGGGAACCGGGGTGGCCTGGCTGTACTCCATGAGCGTCAACCTGTGGCCGCAGTGGTTCCCGATGGAAGCGCGCCACCTGTATTACGAAGCCAGCGCGATGATCATTGGTCTTATCAACCTCGGCCATATGCTGGAAGCCCGCGCGCGCCAGCGCTCCTCGAAAGCGCTGGAAAAACTGCTCGACCTGACGCCGCCTTCGGCACGCGTCGTGACGGCTGAAGGCGAGAAAGATCTGCCGCTCGCGGAAGTTGAGGCGGGGATGACGCTGCGCCTGACCACTGGCGATCGCGTTCCGGTTGACGGCGTGATAAGCCAGGGCGAAGCCTGGTTTGATGAAGCCATGCTCACCGGCGAACCGGTACCGCAGCAAAAAGGCGATGGCGACGCCATTCATGCCGGTACCGTGGTGCAGGACGGCAGCGTGCTGTTTACCGCCAGCGCCGTCGGCAGCCAGACCACGCTGGCGCGGATTATTCGCATGGTGCGCCAGGCGCAAAGTAGCAAACCGGAAATCGGCCAACTGGCAGATAAAATCTCTGCGGTATTTGTTCCGGCAGTGGTAGCCATTGCGCTGATTAGCGCCGGTATCTGGTACTTCTTCGGCCCGGCGCCGCAAATCGTCTATACCCTGGTCATTGCCACCACGGTACTGATTATCGCCTGTCCATGCGCATTGGGCCTGGCGACGCCGATGTCGATTATTTCCGGCGTCGGCCGGGCGGCGGAATACGGCGTGCTGGTGCGTGACGCCGATGCTCTGCAGCGCGCCAGTGAACTCGACACCCTGGTGTTCGATAAAACCGGTACCCTGACCGAAGGCAAGCCGCAGGTGGTGGCCGTGAAAACCTTCGCAGGGTTTGATGAAACAACCGCGGTGCGTCTTGCCGCCGCGCTCGAGCAAGGTTCAAGCCATCCGCTGGCGCGGGCGATCCTCGATAAAGCCGCCGACAGCACTTTACCGGAAGTAAGCGGCTTCCGTACCCTGCGCGGGCTTGGCGTCAGCGGTGAAGCGGAAGGTCGTCGACTGCTGCTCGGCAACCAGGCGCTGCTTAACGAGCAGCATATCGCCACCGCGGAACTGGAAAGCGAGATGACGACACAGGCCTCGCGCGGCGCCACGCCGGTACTGCTGGCGATCGATGGTCAGGCCGCGGCGCTGTTCGCCATCCGTGACCCGCTACGTGAAGATAGCGTCGACGCGCTGGCGCGCCTGCATCGGCAGGGCTATCGTCTGGTAATGCTCACCGGGGATAACCCGACAACCGCCAATGCCATCGCCAAAGAAGCGGGCATTGATGAAGTGATCGCTGGCGTGCTGCCGGACGGTAAAGCCGACGCCATTAAACGCCTGCAGAGTCAGGGACACAAAGTGGCGATGGTCGGCGACGGCATTAATGACGCCCCGGCGCTGGCGCAGGCGGATGTTGGTATCGCCATGGGCGGCGGCAGCGATGTCGCCATTGAGACCGCGGCGATCACCCTGATGCGCCATAGCCTTAACGGCGTGGCCGATGCTTTAGCGATTTCGAAAGCGACGTTACGCAACATGAAACAGAACCTGCTGGGCGCATTTGTTTACAACTCACTGGGCATCCCGATTGCCGCCGGGATCCTCTGGCCGCTGACCGGTACCCTGCTGAACCCGGTAGTCGCCGGCGCGGCAATGGCGCTGTCGTCAATCACCGTGGTCAGTAACGCTAACCGCCTGCTGCGCTTTAAACCGAAAGATTAGCGCAGTCACCGGAAAACGGGCGCTGAGGTTACTCAGCGCCCGTTTATTTCCTGGCGACAATAAAAAACCGCGGGGAAGATGACGGCCACCACCATATGCGCTAGCATGAATGCCTCACACTTCGGAGCGCGTATGGGCCTGTTAAACCGAATAAAAATGCTGTGGCGAGCCGCCGTCGGCTCGTCTTATTCCTGGCCTGCAATGGATATCGTCCTGCCCGGCGAACGTTATTTACACCTCGTCGGCAGCATCCATATGGGCACCCGCGACATGGCGCCGCCGCCGGCTAAGCTACTGAAAAAAATACGTCAGGCCGACGCCTTAATCGTCGAAGCGGACATCACCGGTAATGAAACGCCTTTCAGTAATCTCCCCTCTTATCCACCGCTGGCTGAACGTCTGAGCGAAACACAATTAGCAGAATTACGCTCACGCGCCGGCGAGCTGGGTTTATCGGTCGATCTTTTCGATAGCCAGCCGCTATGGCAGGTAGCGATGGTGCTACAAGCTACTCAGGCGCAAAAGCTAGGGTTACGCCCCGATTACGGTATTGATTACCAGTTGCTGATGGTCGCTCGCGAGAGCAACATAAGGGTGATGGAGCTGGAAGGCGCCGATAGCCAAATCGCGCTCCTGCGCAATCTGCCAGACGGCGGTAAGGCGCTGCTGGAAGATACGCTGACCCACTGGCGCACCAACGCCCGTTTACTGCAGGTCATGATTGGCTGGTGGCTGGAGCAACCGCCGTCGCGCGGCGCGGAAACGCTGCCGACGACCTTCAGCCAGTCCTTATATGATGTGTTGATGCATCAGCGCAATGTGGCCTGGCGCGACACGCTGCTTGCCCTGCCGCCGGGGCGTTACGTGGTCGCCGTCGGCGCGCTGCATCTGTATGGCGAAGGGAACCTGCCGGATATGTTGACGTAAAAAAATGGCCAATATTGCTATTGGCCCGTCAAAGAGGAATTTCATCATTATTATTATCCCGGGATATACATCCCGGATCGTCTGATTGTCGCTCAAAGTGACCATCACTGCCAATACTATTGCGCAAGATGGTACTATTTTTTATACAACCCTCACGCGTATGCTGGTCATACGTTAGGTCGGTTGGTAAGAAGGATTACTATGACTCCCGCCGTTAAATTACTCGAAAAAAACAAAATTACCTTTCAGATCCACAGCTACGAACACGATCCTCAAGAGACCAATTTTGGCGATGAAGTGGTTCGCAAGCTGGGGCTCAATGCGGATCAGGTTTACAAGACGCTATTAGTGGCCGTTAACGGCGATATGAAACATCTGGCGGTCGCCGTCACCCCGGTTGCCGGACAGCTGGATTTGAAGAAAGTGGCCAAAGCACTGGGCGCCAAGAAGGTAGATATGGCCGACCCAATGGTCGCGCAGCGGATCACCGGATACCTGGTCGGCGGCATCAGCCCGCTTGGGCAGAAAAAGCGCCTGCCGACGGTGATTGATGCCCCGGCGCAGGAGTTTGCCACCATCTATATTTCCGGCGGCAAACGCGGGCTCGATATCGAACTGGCGGCAAGCGATCTCGCGAAGCTTCTGGACGCGAAGTTCGCCGATATCGCCCGCCGCGATTGAGCACACCATCCCGGATAGCGGCGCACGCGCCTTATCCGGGCTACCCAACGGGTAGCCACGGTATGAATAGCCAACCTGAAGCCCAGGCTTACTGCCAGCTGACCTCGCCTTTCGGCTCGTAGGCTGCCGCATCCAGAGGCGAGTTCTTCTCGATGTACTCTTTCAGCACCTCGGCATCGATAAAGCCGGTATTTACGTATCCCGGTTTATTATCGATGTGCGGGTAGCCGTCGCCGCCGGTGGCGTTAAAGCTCAGCGTCGCCATACGGTAAGTTTTCGCCGGATCCACCGGTTCGCCTTTAATTTTCAGATCGTTAAGCTTGCCATCTTTGGCAACGAAACTAACGTTGGCGAACTGCGGATAAGCGCCGGAATCCGGCTTCATCTGCGCGACGGCGGTCAGGTACTCAATCACCTCTTTACCGCTCATATCGACGTAAGTCAGCACGTTGCCGAACGGCTGCACTTTCATCACGTCTTTATAGGTAATATCGCCCGCTTCGATGGAGTCGCGAATACCGCCGCCGCTCATCACCGCGAAATCAGCATTGCTGCGCGCCATCTGCGCCGCCAGCAGCAGGCGCCCCATATTGGTTTGTACGAAGCGGACTTTGCTGCGATCGCCTTCAAGATGGCCGTTGACGCTACCTATTTTCACCTGTAACTGCGCCTTGCCTTTATTCTGGAATGGCGTTAACAGCGAGAGCATCTGCGGGTTTTCGGCAATTTGCGGCGTATACAACACGCGCTCGCTCTGACCGTTATCCCAGGTGACTTTCTTCTTCAGGTTGACCGGGATCAGCTGATAGTGCACCAGCTTCATCTCACCGTTGCGGAATTCAAAATCGGCGCGGCCGACATATTTCCCCCACTCGTGCGCCTGCACGATCCAGATGCCATTCTGGCGATCCGGCGCGCACGGGGTACCGGGGACATAATCGACCTGCTTTTTATTCTCCGACGCCATGCAGACCGGATCCTGCGAATGGCCGCCGACGATCATCGCCAGCGATCCCGCTGGTAAACTCCGCGCCATTTCAACGTCTCCCGGCGCGTTAGAGCCGTGATTACCGTTGTCATAGTGGCCCATGTGGGTGGTCGCCAGAATCACGTCCGGCTTTTCATTTTGCTGCAGTTCCTGAATCACCAGCTTGGCTTCCGCCGCCGGATTACGGAATTCGATATCGGTGAAATATTCCGGGTTGCCGATTTTCGCCGTATCGTCGGTCGTTAAGCCAATCACCGCAATGTTCAGTCCGCCGCGCTTAAACAGCGCCCAGGGTTTAAACAGGCGCTCGCCGGTGCTTTTCTGATAGATATTGGCCGACAGGAACGGGAACTTCGACCACTTCTCCTGCTGGCGCAGCACGCTGAGCGGGTTATCAAACTCATGGTTGCCCACCGCCATGGCATCGTAGCCAATCAGGTTCATGCCGCGAAAATCGGGTTCAGCATCCTGTAAATCGGATTCCGGCACCCCGGTATTGATATCGCCGCCGGACAGCAGCAGGACGCTACCGCCTTCGGCCGCCACCTCTTTGCGGATACCGTCCACCAGCGTCTTCTGCGCCGCAAGGCCATATTCGCCGTAGTCGTTGCGCCAGAAATGACCGTGGTGGTCGTTGGTGTGCAGGATGGTGATTTTATAGGTTTTGTCCTGCTCATAGGCCTGCGCTGACAGGCTTCCCAGCGATAAGGCGGCGAATAACGCCAGCGCCACGCCGCGTTTTAAATAATGCATGTTTCACTCCCTGACTTAATAACAAGTGCCGAAAGTATAGCGAGTCAGCCGCTTTGACAAATATGTTTTCAGAATTGCGACTTCCTTCAAACCTTAGGGACAGGTATGTTAGTCTGATAATAATTCTACCCGTCATACTTCAAGTTGCATGTGCGTTGGCAATAACTCGGCCCATCCCTGGGCCTTGCCCTTACGGGCGCAGTGAACTGCGTTCAAATTCGTTCCTGACGAATTTGTCCTCGCTCACCCCAGTCACTTACTAGAGTAAGCTCCTGGGGATTCTCTGTGTCGCCGCCTTCTTGCAACTCGAATTATTTAGGGTATCAACCTGCATTCTCTACAACAAATAGAACTCGCTGAAGTGAACCTATGACAACCAACCAATCCGCTCAATCCTTACCCGGTACCGGCGCGCCGCCGCAAAAAGCGCGCACCTCATTTGGCATCCTGGGGGCAATCAGCCTCTCCCATCTGCTAAACGATATGATCCAATCGCTCATCCTGGCGATTTATCCGCTACTGCAGGCGGAGTTCTCGTTAACCTTCGTGCAGATCGGCATGATCACCCTCACCTTCCAGCTGACGTCATCGCTATTCCAGCCGGTGATTGGTTACATCACCGATAAACGCTCGATGCCGTGGTCATTACCGGTAGGGATGTGTTTCACCCTCTGCGGCTTAATTCTGTTAGCGCTGGCCGGTAGCTTCGGCGTGGTGCTGCTGGCCGCCGCGCTTGTCGGCACCGGCTCTTCGGTCTTCCATCCGGAATCCTCGCGCGTGGCGCGGATGGCCTCCGGCGGCCGTCACGGTCTGGCGCAATCGCTATTCCAGGTTGGCGGCAACTTCGGCAGCTCGCTGGGGCCGCTGCTGGCGGCGGTGATTATCGCCCCCTACGGCAAAGGCAACGTCGCCTGGTTCGTGCTGGCCGCGCTGCTGGCGATCGTCGTGCTGTCGCAAATCAGCCGCTGGTACGCCGCGCAACATCGGATGAATAAAGGCAAGCCGAAGCCGGTTATCGTTAATCCTCTGCCGCGTAACAAGGTTATCCTGGCCGTCTGCATCCTGTTAATGCTGATTTTCTCCAAATACTTCTACATGGCGAGTATTAGCAGCTATTACACCTTTTATCTGATGCACAAGTTCGGATTATCGGTGCAAAACGCCCAGCTTCACTTGTTCGCTTTCCTGTTCGCGGTGGCCGCAGGAACGGTGATTGGCGGGCCTGTTGGCGATAAAATTGGTCGTAAATATGTAATTTGGGGCTCTATTCTCGGCGTGGCGCCATTTACCCTCATTTTACCGTACGCATCGCTCGAATGGACCGGGATCCTGACGGTGATAATTGGTTTTATCCTCGCATCAGCCTTTTCCGCTATTCTGGTCTATGCCCAGGAGCTGTTGCCGGGGAGAATCGGTATGGTTTCCGGCCTGTTCTTCGGATTCGCGTTTGGCATGGGCGGCCTTGGCGCCGCGGTGTTGGGGTTGTTAGCCGACCATACCAGCATCGATCTGGTCTATAAAATCTGTGCTTTCCTGCCGCTTCTCGGCATTCTGACGATATTCCTGCCTAATAACCATCAAAAAGCCTGAGTATCTGGCGGCCAAAGTGAAAGTTTGGCCGCCGCAATCCCTTATCCCATCAGCATTACCTCACCATGACCTGCCGCCATTTTCCTGTCTGTGCTTTTTTCTGCCGTAATTCCAATTTTTCGCAAATTTCAATAATTATTCATAAACAAAACGAGCAAAAGTGTCATAAACTATTAATCGGTTTTTTGCTTTAAGTAGCGAAAATGGATCGGCTCACCACACGCAAGGAGACGGAATGCATCACGCAACACCGCTAATCACCACCATTGTCGGCGGCCTTGTGCTCGCCTTTATCCTCGGCATGATTGCCAATAAGCTACGTATTTCACCACTGGTAGGATATTTATTAGCGGGCGTGCTGGCCGGTCCATTTACTCCTGGTTTTGTTGCTGATACTAAACTTGCGCCTGAACTGGCCGAACTCGGCGTCATCTTGCTGATGTTTGGCGTCGGGCTGCACTTTTCGCTGAAAGATCTCATGGCGGTAAAGTCGATAGCCATTCCCGGCGCCATCGCCCAGATAGCCGTGGCGACGCTGCTCGGGATGGCGCTCTCTTCCCTGCTCGGCTGGTCGCTGATGACCGGCATCGTCTTTGGCCTGTGTCTTTCCACCGCCAGTACCGTGGTGCTGCTGCGCGCGCTGGAGGAACGGCAGCTTATTGATAGCCAGCGTGGGCAAATCGCCATCGGCTGGCTGATCGTTGAAGATTTAGTGATGGTACTGACGCTGGTGCTGCTGCCCGCTATCGCCGGGATGGTCGAAAAAGGCGATGTCGGGCTGGCGTCGTTGGCGCTCGACATGGGCATTACCATCGGTAAAGTGGTCGCCTTTATCGCCATTATGATGCTGGTGGGACGCCGTCTGGTGCCGTGGATCATGTCGCGCAGCGCGGCAACCGGCTCCCGCGAACTGTTTACCCTGTCGGTGCTGGCGCTGGCGCTCGGCATCGCCTTCGGCGCCGTTGAGCTGTTCGACGTCTCCTTCGCCCTCGGCGCATTCTTCGCCGGGATGGTGCTTAACGAATCCGAACTCAGCCACCGCGCCGCTCACGATACGCTGCCGCTACGCGACGCTTTCGCGGTGCTATTCTTCGTCTCCGTCGGGATGCTGTTTGACCCGATGATTCTGGTCGAACAGCCGCTGGCGGTGCTGGCAACGCTGGCGATTATCATTTTTGGTAAATCCGCCGCCGCCTTCTTCCTGGTACGTATGTTCGGCCACTCGCCGCGTACCGCCCTGACCATCGCCGCCAGCCTGGCGCAAATCGGGGAATTCGCCTTTATCCTTGCCGGTCTCGGCATGGCGCTGGATCTGCTGCCGCAGGCCGGGCAGAACCTGGTGCTGGCCGGGGCGATAATTTCGATTATGCTCAACCCGGTGCTGTTTACCCTGCTGGAAAAATATCTCGATAAAACCGAAACCCTCGACGAACAGACGCTGGAAGAGGTGCTGGAAGACGAAAAACAGGTGCCTGTGGATATCTGCAACCATGCGCTGCTGGTCGGCTTTGGCCGCGTCGGCAGCCTGCTTGGCGAGAAACTGATGGCCCAGGGGATCCCGCTGGTAGTAATTGAAACCTCCCGCACCCGCGTGGATGAGCTACGCGAACGCGGTATCAGCGCCGTGTTGGGCAATGCCGCCAACGAAGAAATCATGAATCTGGCGCATCTCGACTGCGCCCGCTGGCTGCTGCTGACCATTCCTAACGGCTATGAAGCCGGTGAAATTGTCGCCTCGGCGCGGGAAAAATGCCCGAACATTGAGATTATCGCCCGCGCCCATTACGACGATGAGGTCGATTATATTACCGAACGCGGAGCCAATCAGGTGGTGATGGGGGAACGCGAAATCGCGCGGGCGATGTTACGTCTGCTGGAAACGCCGCCAGCTGGCGAGATTGTTACCGGTTGATACGACGCCCCGCTCGCGGGGCGTACTCTTATCGCGGGATTAACGGTCCCAGTAGGCCTCTTCCAGGCTATCTTCCCGCTCCGGCAGGCCGCGGGTTAAACGCGGTGAATGCTGATTCAGCACCTGATAGCTGACGCGGTTGGCGTATTTGCACACCTGCGCCAGCGATGAGTAGGTCAGCCATTTGCACTTATGTTTGCTGGAGTTCGGCACGTTATTACGATGGTAGTTATTGGCGGTGATATCATGCAACAACGCCGCCAGCGCGCCGTCCCCTGCGCCATTGGTGTTCATGATCTTCTCCGGGCCGCCCATATAAGGCGCGATGTGCGAATAGATACGCAGCGGATTAACGCAATCCTGATGGCGCATCGCACGGCTGAATTCATACTGGTTGAACTCGGCAATCGCCCCCGGCAGGAGCGGATGCTGCGTTTTACGCTTCGCTTCCTCTTCGGTGAAGCTCGCCATATACAGGCCCGCCGGACCTGCGGTGCACAGCACCAGGTCGACCCAGTCCAGCGCTTTATCCGCCGCGGTGAGCGGGTCGGCGATACCGGTCAGCGCTTCCGCTTCCTCTTCATTCATCGCCAGAATCGAAACGTGTTCCTTGAGGAACTGCTGCCACCATTGCGGGTTGTCGGCAATCACGTATTTCGTGCCCAGCGTCAGCACCACCGGCACGTCATGCTTTTTGGCATACTCAATGGCTTTCATCGTCGCGTCCGGCATCGGCTCGCCCGGCTTACAGCGCACCAGGTAGGAGGTCAGCACCAGCGCGGAAGCGCCGGCGATCACCTCTTCCGGAATGCTTTCCGGACGCAGTTTGTTCATGTGGCCAGGACTGATGGCAAAGGTACGTTCGCCGCTATCGCTAATCAGCGTAAAACAGCGGCCAATAGCGCCATCGACGCCCTGCAGGTAGTTGAGATCGGTACGGCTGGAGGTATTGCACAGGTAGCGATAAGCGTAGCCGCCGATCTCAATATTGCTGCACATCACGCCGAGCAGCACCGAGCGGTCGTCAGCCAGTACCGAGTAGTTGTGCATGGTATTGCCAATGGTGCCGCCGGCAAATTGATGGGTGATCAGACCGTCGCGTACCAGTTCCTGATACAGCGCTTCGGCGACATCATCTTCAATCACCAGCGAATGACCGGCGCTCAGACCGTAGCGTACGATAAACGCCTCATCCACTTTCGCTTCGATATCCACCAACGTCTGGTCGATGCCAACCACCCAGGAGACGTTGGACTCATTTTCTGGCTGAATTTGTTGCAGCAGCGGATCGCGAGCGCTAACGGGGAAATAGTGTTTAGATTTGCGTTTACCGGGAAATTTCATAGTGGCGATTTAATGACAGGGAACAAGCGGGGAATAGTAGCATATTCCCCGCTACGCGCGCGATCAGCGATACGACGCGGTCAGGTTCACCATCATTTCAATATGCGCCGGATCGGCATTAAGCGCCGGAATATACTCATATTGCTTACCGCCAGCCTCAAGGAAAATTTCCCGGTTCTGCACCGCGATTTCTTCCAGCGTTTCCAGACAGTCAGCGGAGAAGCCCGGACAGATAACCTGAACGTGCTGTGTGCCCTTTTCGCCAAGCATTTTTAGCGTTTCGTCGGTGTATGGCGTCAACCAGGGTTCGCGGCCAAAGCGCGACTGGAAGGTCATCATCACCCGCTCCGGCGGCAGCCCGAGCACTGAGACCAGCTCGCGAGTGGTTACCCGGCAGCGCTGCGGGTAATCATCGCCCTCATGGGCGTAGCGTTGCGGAATACCGTGATAGGAGAGCAGCAGCACATCCGGTTCGCCGTGAACGGCGAACGAAGCGCGCACGCTGGCCGCCAGGGCGTGGATATAGTCAGCGTTATCGGCATAGTCGCGGATAAACGAAACGCCCGGAATAGCGCGCTTTTTCGCGAGGATCCGCGCCAGCTCATCCCATACCGCCGCCACGGTAGAACACGAATATTGCGGATACAGCGGCAATACCACGATATGGTCAACATCCTGGGCCAGTAGCTCATCGACAGCGCTTGCCAGTGACGGCGTGCCGTAGCTCATCCCCAGGGCCACCGGGACATCCGGTAATCTGGCCGCCAGCGCCTGCTGCTGCTGACGGCTATACACCATCAACGGCGAGCCTTCCGCCATCCATACGGACTGATAGAGCTTCGCCACGCGGGGAGCGCGAATCGGCAGTATGATGCCGCGCAGCAGCGGCCACCACAGCAGACGAGGCGTATCCACTACCCGTTTGTCGCTAAGAAATTGTCGCAGATAGCGCTTCACCGCATCGGGCGTGGGCGCATCGGGAGTGCCTAAATTGGCTAGCAAAATACCTGTTTTCGTCTGATGCATTACCGCCTCTTAACCATTTGAATCGCTGACAATTGTAGCGTAAATGGCGTTAAACGGAACCAATCATAGCAAAAGGTAGAAATGAGAGGTGTTCTCATCCTGCCGCAGCAGGATGAGAAAGGGCTTAATTAGCCGAGGATTTTTTCCAGATCGGCGCGCACGTCAGCCACCGCTTTAGTGCCGTCGACTTTCGCGTACTGGGTGTTACCCGCCTGCGCTTCTTTCTGATAGTAGCCGATCAGCGGCGCAGTCATCTGATGGTATTCCACCAGACGCTTGCGTACGGTTTCTTCCTGATCGTCTTTACGGGTGGTCAGCTCTTCGCCGGTCACGTCGTCTTTACCTTCAACCTTCGGCGGGTTGAATTTGATGTGATAGACGCGGCCGGAAGCGGCGTGTACGCGGCGGCCCACGATACGATCGACGATCAGTTCGTCCGGTACCGCGAACTCCAGAACGTAGTCAACGGCGATGCCGGCTTCTTTCATAGCGTCAGCCTGCGGGATAGTGCGCGGGAAGCCGTCCAGCAGGAAACCGTTACGGCAATCTTCCTGGGCGATACGCTCTTTCACCAGCGCGATAACCAGCTCATCGGTCACCAGTTTGCCGGCATCCATAATGTCTTTCGCTTGTTTACCGAGCTCGGAGCCGGATTTTACCGCGGCGCGCAGCATGTCGCCGGTGGAGATTTGCGGAATACCGTATTTCTCCATGATGAACTGAGCCTGAGTTCCTTTACCCGCGCCCGGAGCGCCAAGCAGAATAATACGCATTACGAAAATCCCCTCAAATGTCGTTTCAATTTTTCAAAAAACGCTAAACCATACCACCAGAACGGCCATGGCTCAAGGAAGGCGGTGCGGCTGAAACGGTTAATGGTGAGATATTTTACGGTTGGGGAAGATTAAGGCCCTCACCCCGGCCCTCTCCCGCAGGGAGAGGGAGAAAAGGCCCCCTGCGGCAAGCAGTCCCCTCTCTCTTTAGGGAGAGGGAGAAAAGCCCCCCAGCTGCGAGCAGTCCCCTCTCTCTTTAGGGAGAGGGAGAAAAGGCCCCCAGCTGCGAGCAGTCCTCTCTCTCTTTTAGGGAGAGGGAGAAAAGGCCCCCAGCTGCGAGCAGTCCCCTCTCCCTTTAGGGAGAGGGTTAGGGTGAGGGTAAAGCTTAGGACGCCAGCAGCTGGTTCATACGACGGATGAACTGGTTAGGATCCTCCAGCGTGCCGCGTTCCGCCAGCAGCGCCTGATCCAGCAGCAGCTCAACCCACTCGCCAAACTGCGCGTCGTCCTGGGTATCGGCGGCGCGTTTGACCAGTGGATGCGCCGGGTTCAGCTCGAAGATGTATTTCACTTCCGGCGCCGCCTGACCGGCAGCGGCGAACAGCTTCGCCATCTGGGTGCTCATTTCGTCGGCATCGGTGGTGACAATCGCCGGAGTGTCGGTCAGACGATGCGTTAGACGCACCTCTTTCACGCGCTCGCCCAGTAGGCCTTTCACGCGCTCAACGAACGGCTCCAGCGCTTTTTCAGCTTCTTTGGCGGATTCATCAACTTCGTCCGCCAGTTTCTCCAGCGACTCGTCGGCTTTAGCGACCGACTGGAACGCTTTACCGTCGAACTCGGTCAGGTAGCTCATCATCCACTCGTCAATGCGATCGGACAGCAGCAGAACTTCGATACCTTTCTTACGCAGCAGCTCGAGATGCGGGCTGCTCTTCGCCGCCGCATAGCTGTCGGCGGTGATGTAGTAGATCTTCTCCTGCCCTTCTTTCATGCGCGAGACGTACTCTTCCAGCGACACGGTCTGCGCGGAAGAATCGGTATGAGTAGTGGCGAAGCGCAGCAGCTTAGCAATGGCTTGCTGGTTGGAGGCATCTTCCGCCGGGCCTTCTTTCAGCACCAGGCCGAACTGTTTCCAGAAGGTCTGATATTTTTCGGCGTCGTCTTTCGCCAGCTTTTCCAGCATCTGCAGCACGCGTTTGGTCAGCGCGGTACGCAGGTTGCGGGTGACGTTGCTATCCTGCAGGATTTCACGCGACACGTTCAGCGGCAGGTCGTTGGAGTCTATCAGGCCGCGCACGAAACGCAGGTAGTTCGGCATAAACTGCTCGGCGTCATCCATGATGAAGACGCGCTGCACGTACAGCTTCAGGCCGTGCTTATGATCGCGGTTCCACATATCCCATGGCGCCTGCGACGGAATATACAGCAGGCTGGTATACTCCTGCTTACCTTCGACGCGGTTGTGGCTCCAGGTCAGCGGATCGCTGAAATCATGGGCAATATGCTTATAGAATTCTTTGTATTCGTCATCGCTGACTTCAGACTTGCTGCGGGTCCACAGCGCCTGCGCCTTGTTGATTTTCTCCCACGAAATAACGGTTTCGCCGTCCACTTCTTCGCGTTTTTCAATCTCAACCGGCAGCGCGATATGATCAGAATATTTGCTGATGATCGAGCGCACGCGCCAGTCGTTGAGGAAGTCGTCTTCGCCTTCACGCAGATGCAGCGTAATTTCAGTTCCGCGATCGGCTTTGGTGATATCGGCAACGGTATATTCGCCTTCGCCAGCGGATTCCCAGAACACGCCGTTCTCCGGCTTGTCGCCCGCGGCGCGGGTGCGCACGGTGACTTTGTCGGCAACGATAAAGGCCGAATAGAAGCCGACGCCGAACTGGCCGATCAGCTGGCTGTCTTTCGCCTGATCGGAGCCCATCGATTCGAGGAACGCCTTGGTGCCGGATTTGGCGATGGTGCCGAGATGGTCAATAACCTCATCGCGGTTCATACCAATACCGTTATCGGCGATAGTCAGCGTGCGGTTGTCTTTATCAAACGATACGCGTACGCGCAGCTCGCCGTCGCCTTCATACAGATCCGGCTGGGACAGCGCGCGGAAACGCAGCTTATCCGCCGCATCCGAGGCGTTAGAAATGAGCTCGCGCAGGAAGATTTCTTTGTTGGAATAAAGAGAATGGATCATCAGGTGCAGAAGCTGTTTCACTTCTGACTGGAAACCACGGGTTTCTTGTCCTTTCATGTAAGTCGACCTCAACAATGCCATTTATTATTAATGGAAATAACGTGTTGGGGAGGAGATGGGGATAGAGGTGGGATTTTTCAAGCGGAGGCAGCGAACGCAGCCTCCATTTGTTCAGAAAATAATCTTGTGGCGGCCTGCGAGAGAGTGCGACAGCGTGGTGCCGTCGACCATTTCCAGCTCCCCGCCAACCGGTACGCCGTGGGCGATGCGGCTGGCGTCAACGCCATACTGCGCGCAGAGCTCAGCGATGTAGTTGGCCGTCGCCTCGCCTTCAACGGTTGGGTTGGTGGCGAGGATCAGCTCGCTTATCGACTCCGCTTCAAGACGCTGTTCGAGGCGATCGAGCCCGATGTCATCCGGCCCGATACCGTCAAGCGGCGACAGGTGGCCCATCAGCACGAAGTAGCGGCCGGAATACTGCCCGGTCTGCTCAATGGCGTAAATGTCCGCCGGACTCTCCACCACGCAGATCTGACCGTTTTCCTGACGACGCGGATTGCTGCAAATATTGCACACCTCCTGCTCGGTGAAGGTGCGGCAATCGGCGCAGTGGCCGATTTCCGACATCGCGCGCGTCAGCGCCTGCGCCAGACGCATACCGCCGCTGCGATCGCGCTGCAGTAGCGTAAACGCCATGCGCTGCGCCGACTTCGGGCCAACGCCCGGCAGACAGCGCAACGCTTCCATAAGCTGAGTTAACAGCGGGCTGGTTTGCATCAGAACGGCATCTTGAAGCCTGGCGGCAGCTGCATGCCGGCAGAAACGGAGGCCATTTTCTCTTTCTGGGTCTCTTCAATGCGGCGCGCGGCATCATTGAACGCGGCAGCCACCAGATCTTCCAGCATCTCTTTGTCGTCTTCCAGCAGGCTTGGGTCGATTTCCACGCGACGGCAGTTGTGCGCGCCGTTGATGGTCACTTTTACCAGACCCGCGCCGGACTCACCGGTCACTTCCAGCTGCGCGATCTCTTCCTGCATTTTCTGCATTTTGTCTTGCATCTGCTGGGCCTGTTTCATAAGGTTACCCAGGCCGCCTTTTCCACCAAACATAGGCTTCTCTCTCAGTAAGTCATCGTTAAGGTACCGATCGCCAGTCCGACTGGCGATCAAATGGGTCGGATACTCTCTTCATCCAGATCGGCATCGAAGAATCTCCGCAGGGTCTGGATGTTGTTATCCGCAATAATCGCCTCGCGCGCCTGCGCGAGCTTCTCTTCATAAATTGCCTGCCGCCACTCCAGCGGCGTGCGCATCGCCAAATTATCGTCTTCAACGATGGTCAATTCAACCGGCGCGCCGTACAACACGCCCAGCGCTTCAGCCAGTTTCTGCTGTGCGCCGGCGGAATTAAGATGCCGCTGACTGGGGCGCAGATGCAGGCAAATGCGATTGCCGTCCTGCTCCTTCCACGCGTTCAGCGCGACCTGCTCAACCAATTTCGGTACCGCCAGTTGGCTCACTTCCGCCGCCCAGCTATCGCGCTCGACCGCTTCAACCGCCAGTTTCGCCGCCAGTTCTGGCGTTTTTTCATGCTCCAGCGCCTTTTTCAGCGCTTTCGGCGTGGCGACCTCGACTAAGGTTTCTTCAACCGGCGCCGTCGATTTCCAGCGGTAGGCTTCTTTCTTCGCCGGGGCCTGCTCAAGCGCGGCCGCCGCCGGACGAGCCTGTACGCGCTCGGTAATCGAACTCAGTCGTTCCAGCGCAGCGTTATTCACCGGCCGCGCGCGGGATGCGGCTGCCGGTTCACTCTTTTTTGGGGTGGTCGCTCCCGGGGTTCGCTGCAGCCGACTGCGCGCCGCCAGCACCTGGCTGGTGCTTTGCGGCAGATTCTGCGGCGGCGCTGATGGCGACGATACGGGCGGTGCCGCTTGTTGTACCGGCGCAGAGGTTGGAACCTGAACGGGCTTCACTTCCGGCTCCGGCAGCGGCTGGCGAGGATGAAACGCCAGCGCGCGCAGCAGCGTCATCTCAACACCCATACGCCGGTCCGGCGCATAAGGCAGCTCTTTACGGCCAATCAGCAGCGTCTGATAGTAAAGCTGAACGTCGGCCGGCGGCACGGTACGCGCCAGTTCGCGCATTCGTAGCTCGACGGCGGCCATATCCGCCCCCAGCGCCGATGGCGAGAGCTGGACCATCGCGATACGGTGCAGCAGACTTTGCATTTCCACCAGCAGCGCTTCCCACTCAACGCCGCGCGCGGCGGCGTCGCTGACGCCTGCCATCACGCGCTCGCCGTCGGCGGCTACCAGCGCTTCTATCAAGGATAGCGCCTGATCGTCGTCGAGGGTGCCGAGCATTTCGCTGACGGACTGTGCGCTTAAGCGACCATCGCCGCTGGCGATCGCCTGATCGGTCAGGCTTAACGCATCGCGCAGGCTGCCATCCGCGGCGCGCGACAGCAGCTGCAGCGCGCGCGGCTCAAACGCGATCTGCTCTTCGCCAAGAATGTGTTCAAGCTGATGGCGGATCTGTTCGACATCCAGCGCCTTGAGGTGGAACTGCAGGCAGCGGGATAAAATCGTCACCGGCAGCTTTTGCGGATCGGTAGTCGCCAGCAGGAATTTGACGTGCGCGGGCGGCTCCTCCAGCGTTTTTAATAACGCGTTGAAGCTGTGGCGCGACAGCATGTGCACTTCATCGATCAGGTAGACCTTGAAGCGGCCGCGGGCCGGCGCATACTGAACGTTATCCAGCAGATCGCGGGTGTCTTCCACTTTGGTGCGCGAGGCGGCATCGATCTCGATCAGATCGACAAAGCGGCCTTGTTCTATTTCGCGACAGTTGTCGCAGACGCCGCACGGCGTCGCGGTAATACCGCTTTCGCAGTTTAACCCCTTCGCCAACAGCCGGGCGATGGAGGTTTTCCCTACTCCGCGGGTGCCGGAGAAGAGATATGCGTGATGGATGCGCCCTAACGATAAGCCGTTCGCCAGTGCGGTCAGCACATGTTCCTGGCCGACGACGTCAGCAAAGGTTTGTGGGCGCCATTTACGGGCTAAGACCTGATAACTCATGGGCTGGCTCTGAAACGCTGGAAGGTGAATTCACGAGGGGGTAATGCTATCACAGCCCCGCCGGATCGGCGAGGCTATGTGTCGGGATTTGCTTAGTGGCCCGGGAAAGGCACCAGGCTAAAGCAATTGATGCCCAGTTTTTCCAGGCGCTGTTCGCCGCCCAGATCGAAAAGATTGATAATAAAAGCGGCATCGTGAACTTCGCCGCCCAGGCGACGAATCAGCTTCACGGTGGCGTCAATGGTGCCGCCGGTCGCCAGCAGGTCGTCAACGACCAGCACTTTATCGCCTTCTTTAATGGCATCAACGTGGATTTCCAGCTGATCGGTGCCATATTCAAGCTCATAGCTTTCGGCGATGGTTTCGCGCGGCAACTTGCGCGGCTTACGAACCGGAACAAAACCAACGCCCAGCGCCAACGCAACCGGGGCGCCGAACAGAAAACCACGCGCTTCGGTCCCCACCACTTTGGTGATGCCCGCGTCTTTATAACGCTCGGTTAGCAGTTCAATGCTAAGCGCGTAGGCTTTAGGGTCTTCCAGCAAGCTGGTGACATCGCGGAAAAGGATGCCCGGTTTCGGATAATCCTGGACGCTTTGGATGCTGTTCTTCAGATATTCAAGCTGCTGTGCAGTTGCGGTCATAAGTTTATGCCTGATTGAAACGGTGTTACCCACGGGTGTGCAAAATGGGCCAAAGAAACATTTGTTTAACCTTTGACCAGGCTTACCCGCGCTCGAAAACGCCAGAATTTACTGGCTGTCGCCAACAATTGCAACAGGCATTATTGCGCATCAGTGCTTTTGTTGCTTTGCGTCAACCACCGGAATGCGCCACATAAATATCAGCAGGCAGGCGAGGATCGCCAGTAGCAGGATGCGCACCCACATAAGCTTAACCAGCCACAGAGAAATGGCAAAGGTCAGTAAAATCATGATAATGGCTCGCGGCTTGGCCCCCGGCGGCATCGCCCGGTACTGCTGCCAGTGGCGAAGATAGCCGCCAAACCACGAGCGATAAAGTAGCCAGTGGTGAAAGCGCGGCGACGAGCGGGCAAAACACCACGCGGCAAGTAGAATAAATGGCGTTGTTGGTAACAGCGGTAAGAAGACGCCCAGCGTCCCCAGCACTACCGCCAGCCAGCCAATGATGATTAAAATAATACGTGGCATAATGCGAATCGTTATCAAGCAGATGTCGCTACTGTAGCACAGTTGCTGAGTAGGGAATGGAGGAGTTATTTGAAAACAACCCGGCTTTTACAAACGCTGGAAAGTCAGCTGGCCGAGCTGGCGCTTCAGGTGGCGCCGTTCGCCAATCACGCCACGCTGAGCCCGCGTTTCGACCGCCAGCTGTTCCGTACCCGCGACACGCAGATGCAGGCTTACCTTGACGAAGCGCGGCATAATTTTACCGAGCTCCAGCATGCCGTCGAACATCAGCATCTGCCCCAGGTCGCCTGGCTTGCCGAACGGCTGGTAGCGCAGATTGCCGCCATTAGCCGCGAGACGGCGACCTGGTCGTTACGCCACTGGGATAGCGCCTCGCCGACGCTAAACCGCTGGCAACGCCGCCGCCTGCAGCACCAGGAGTATGAGCGCCGCCTGCTGGCGATGCGCAACGATCGTCAACGTCAGCTGGCGTCGGCAACAACCCTTGCCGACCAGCAGCGGCTGACCAAAGAGGTCGAGGCCTATGCCGGGCGCCTGGCCCGCTGTCGCGATGCGCTGGAAAATATTGAAAACGTACTGGCGCGTTTAACGCGCTAACAGGAGAGGATTATGTCGCTGGAAAATGCACCAGACGAAGTCAAACTGGCCGTCGATTTAATCATGTTGCTGGAGGAAAACCGGGTCAGCGCAAAAACGGTGCTGGGAGCGTTGGATATTATTAAGCGCGACTATGAAAACAAACTGAAAAACGCCCAACCTGACGCGCCTTTGTCAGAAGAATAAAACGATTCGGGGCGGCATATGCCGCCCCGATTAGCGATTATGCGACGTCTGGCGCCGTATCATCCCCTTTATTATCGCGCTTCACTTCCGTCACTTCATCTCCCTTCTCGTTACGCAGATGAACTTCCAGCTGGTTGAAGGCAATATCGATATTGTTTTCACGGCACAGGCGATCGATCGAACGGTTCAATTCGTCCACCGCGTAGCTGCGATCGCGCAGTTCACGCACGTAGAGGCGCAGTTCATGATCCAGCGTGCTGGCGCCGAAGGTGGTAAAGAAGACCGACGGCGCCGGTTCCTGCATCACTTTCGGATGTTCATGCGCCGCCTGCAGCAGCACCTCTTTCACTTTATCGAGATCGGATCCGTAGGCCACACCCAGGCGGATCACCACGCGGGTGATGGTATCGGAGAGCGACCAGTTGATCAGCCGTTCGGTCACGAAGGCCTTGTTCGGAATGATCACCTCTTTGCGATCGAAGTCGGTGATGGTCGTCGCGCGAATGCGGATCTTACTGACGGTGCCGGAGAAGGTGCCGATAGTCACCGTATCGCCGATACGCACCGGGCGTTCGAAGAGAATGATCAGACCGGAAACGAAGTTACCGAAGATCTCCTGTAAGCCGAAACCTAAACCAACCGACAGCGCTGCGGCCAGCCACTGCAGTTTATCCCACGATACGCCTAACGAGCCGAATACCGTCATCGCGCCGATGGCGATAATCGCGTAGTTAAGGATCGTCGTTATGGCATAGGAGGCGCCCTGGCGCATATTAAGACGCGACAGCACCAGCACTTCCAGCAGGCCCGGCAAGTTGCGAATCAGCGCCCAGGCGACCATCGAGGCGACAATCGCAAACAACAGGCTGCCCATGGTCACGCTTTTCACCACGCTGGCTCCGGCCTCGGTACCGTTGTAGTGCCAGAGCGTAATGCTGTCGAGATAGGCGAACACGGTAATCAGATCGGACCAAATCGCCCAGAACATCACCGCGAACAGCGCCACCATCACCAGCATGGTGATACGTAGCGTTTGCTGGTTAACCTGTTCGAGCGCGATCGTCGGCTCTTCCTGCGGTTCGGCGCCCTCCGCCCCTTCTTTCACCAGATGCTGGCGACGCGCCAGCGCCCGGCGCCAGGCAATACGTCGCGCCGCCACGCTCAGGCCGCGCAGCACGGTCTGGTACAGCAGGTTCCACATCATCACCAGATAGACGGTCTCAATCCAGCGGCCAGCCAGACGCAGCGTGGTATAGAAGTAACCGGTCGCCGTGAGGACCATCAGCGCGACGGGCACAATCGACAGCACGGTCACCGTTAGCAGGCGCAGGCTATGCGACTCTTTGTCACGCCAGCTTTCGCGGCACATCGGCCACACCAGCACCGCAATCAGCAGCAGGTTGACGAAAATAACGAACTGCCCCAGTACGTCGTCCATCAAATTAAGCGGAGAGAGCTCAGAGACGACCGACCAGAAATTCAGCGGCAGCAGCGCCAGGCTGACGCGGACGATCTGCCGCCGCCAGTGGCTGGTCAGCTGCGCGGGCATATTGAAATGCTTCACCGCCACGCCATCTTTTTCCAGTACCTTCCAGCACAGGCCGAACACCAGCCAGAACATTGCCAGTTTCTTACTGTAAGCCCACAGCAGGTTGCTGACATTCAGCTGCATGGTCAGCAGGATAAGCCCGACGGCGAGGATGAGCAGCACCACCGGCAGCGCTCTGATCAAATCAATCAGGATCGCTTTTGGCGTGTTGAGCTGGGTATCGTTGCGTAACTGACCTACCTGAGAGGCCAGCTTCGCCTGGTAATCGCGCAGCCACTGCAGGCGCCAGCGGATCAGACCGGCAATCAGTAGCAGCGGCAGCCCGGCAAGGAATGCGATAAACACCGCCGGCCAGGCTTTTTCCCAGTTGACGGTGATTTTCATCGATTTGAACTGGCCTTTCAGCGCTTCCGGGAAGGATTTAATCCACTCCCAATCCATCGGCTTATTGCTGTTCACCCAGAAAATCTGCTGGGTCAAGATCGATTTCAGATTGCTGGAAACGCTCATCAACTGCTGCTGGTTAATCTGCAGGTTGATGGCCATCATCAACTGGTTCCCCAGCTGTTTGTTAAACTGGTCGAGCAATTCACGGCGCATGTCCACCACTTCCAACAGGGCGTCGTGAACTTCCGGCGTGACTTCGCTGCTATGGCCTTCTTCCAGCTTTGCCACAAAGGCATCGCTCTGGAATAACGCATCGCGCTGCTGGTTAACCTCAAACTGCTCCAGGCGCAGATCGGCAATGCGGTTGGTCATATCCTGCAGCTCGTCTGCTGATGGCAACGTTTGCTGCTGCTGATAGAGGATACGCGACAGCAGCAGGCTGCCTTTCAATACGGAAATCTGCTCTTTGATATCGCGTTCGGACTGCAGCGCGCGGTCGAGCCAGTTTTTCACTCTGATATTACGCTGCACCAGCTGGTTGCCGTTTTCCGTCGCCTGAATCAGCTTTTCGCTGAGCTGGTGGTTAACTTCAAGCTCCTGCTTGACCAGCGGGTTATTTTGGATCCGAGAGGTCTCCTCCGGCGAGACCGCTTCCTGAGCGGTTTTCTCGGTGAGCGTCAGTCGCTTGCTGTTCACCGCTTCCTGCAACAGTTGCAGCTGATGTTCCAGCCGGTTGCTATGGGCGGTGACGTAGTCGCGCTGTTTCTGCAGCGTATCCTGCAGGACGGTATTGCCTTCCAGGCTCTTACGCTGCTGTTCGATTTCCGCGTTCAGCAACGCCTGCTGCGCCAGCAACAGCCCCTGCTGCGTCGGGCGCAGCGTCTCTTCGCCCGGCGCGGTGCCGTTGAGACGGTTACGAATTTGCTGTAATTGCTGAGAGGCGGAATACATCGCGTTCTGCACGCGTTCCGGCTGCGTCTGCAGCGAGACCAACTGGCTGTTGTAGGTCGCCAGATCGTTCTGCGCGCTTTGCAGGTCGTCGAGCGCCTGCGACACGCGCGACTCTAGCTGTCGCAGCGACAATGTGCTCAGGGTTTTACGGGTGACTTCATCATCAGGAACGTCGCTCAGCGCATTCAGGCTGTCTACCGCCTGACGCATTTTCGCCGGCGCCTGTTCAACCTGCTGACGCAGTTGCACAGTTTCAGACTTTATACGTTCAATCTTATCGAGCGTTTCTAAAGTCTGGGTCAGGTCCTGCTGAACTAATTTTTCCTGCGGCGTGAGTTCTTTTTGCTTATTTAACGTAGTGAGCTGGCTTTGAATGTCAGAACGGTCAGGTAAATCTGCAGCCTGAACCTGGCTGAAGCTCAGAGTGCCAACTATAAGGACCAGTGCAAAGACAATGGTGGAAATAGCATGAGGCCAACGATTTGTATGCTGCATAGTATTAACATGAATGGTTGCAAATGCCGGAGAATACCGGGGGTCGTCGCAGCGCGCAGAATAGCACTTCTCCCCGCGCGCGAATAGCGGCAGAGATAAGTAAAATTTACCTTTATTTACTCCTGGTCGTCAGGCCACAATTGCAGACGGGCTACGCAACGATGGACAGGTTTGATACATCTCAATGAGCGTGTCTACATAAGCGCGAGCTTCCGCATGAAGATTAAAGGTCTCAGGCGCGAAAAGCCAATTCTCCATTAATCCGGAAAGATAACTACGCATCAGAATTGCCGCACGGCGAGTGAGTAAATTCGCAGGTAATTGTTGAGCAGTGATACACTCTTTTAATGTTTGCTCAATACGATCGTAGCTTTCAAGCCATAAACTGCGCTGTGCTTGTTGGACAACGGCCATTTCTCCGACAAATTCGCATTTATGGAAGATGATTTCCATCATCAGGCGTCTACGCTCCTCTACTACCGTCGCTTCGAGGATATAGACCAGTATTTCGCGAACAACTGACAGTGGATCGTTAGGGAATTTTGCCCGATACTCAACTTCGAGATCGCTAATGCTGGCGTCCGAAAGACTCCATATTTCATTAAACAGATCGGATTTGTTTTTGAAATGCCAGTAAATCGCGCCCCTGGTCACTCCGGCAGCTTTTGCAATCGCGGCCAACGAGGTAGATGATACGCCTTGCTGCGAAAACAAACGCAGGGCAACGTCAAGAATCAGTTGCCGGGTTTCAAGTGCCTGTTGTTTGGTTTTTCGTGCCATAGGTTGATGACTTTACAGAGGTTGCGTTTACATACATTTATGAATGTATGTACCATAGCATGACCATAATAGAAAGACTGAAGTGGGTTTGTGGACGTTTGAGCCACTGAAAATTTGAAATTGGACACTCGAGGTTTACATATGAACAAAAACAGAGGGTTAACGCCTCTGGCGGTCGTTCTGATGCTCTCAGGCAGCTTAGCGCTAACAGGATGTGACGATAAACCGGCTCAACAAGGAGCCCAGCAAATGCCGGAAGTTGGCATTGTCACGCTCAAATCCGCACCTCTACAAATCACCACTGAACTTCCTGGCCGTACCAATGCTTATCGTGTCGCAGAAGTCCGTCCTCAGGTAAGTGGCATTATTCTGAAACGTAACTTCGTTGAAGGCAGCGATATTCAGGCGGGGGTGTCTCTTTATCAGATCGATCCGGCAACCTATCAGGCCAGCTATGAAAGCGCCAAAGGCGACTTAGCGAAAGCCCAGGCCGCCGCAAACATCGCTCAGTTGACGGTCAAACGTTATCAGAAACTGCTTGGCACGAAATACATCAGTCAACAAGACTACGACACCGCCGTTGCCGACGCTCAGCAAAGCAACGCCGCCGTCGTCGCGGCAAAAGCCGCGGTTGAAACCGCGCGCATCAACCTGGCTTATACCAAAGTGACTTCGCCAATCAGCGGCCGCATTGGTAAATCCGCGGTCACCGAGGGCGCGCTGGTGCAAAACGGGCAAGCTACCGCGCTGGCGACCGTTCAACAGTTAGATCCTATTTATGTTGACGTTACCCAATCGAGCAACGATTTCCTGCGTCTGAAACAGGAACTGGCGAACGGTAAACTGAAGCAAGAAAACGGCAAAGCGAAAGTCGAACTGGTGACCAACGACGGTCTGAAATACCCGCAAGACGGCACGCTGGAATTCTCTGATGTCACCGTTGACCAGACCACCGGTTCTATCACGCTGCGCGCGATCTTCCCGAACCCGGACCACACCCTGCTGCCAGGGATGTTCGTCCGCGCACGCCTGGAAGAAGGTATTAACCCGGATGCGCTGCTGGTTCCGCAACAGGGCGTTACCCGTACCCCGCGCGGCGATGCCAGCGTGATGGTGGTTGGCGAAGGCGACAAAGTTGAAGTTCGCCAGGTCACCGCGACTCAAGCTATCGGCGACAAGTGGTTAGTGACCGAAGGTCTGAAATCCGGCGATCGCGTGATCGTCGCTGGCCTGCAAAAAGTCAAACCAGGCGTACAGGTAAAAGCGCAGGAAGTAGCTTCAGACAACCAACAGCAAACCGCCGGCAACGCGAACGCTCAGTCTGAACAAACCAAGTCTTAACTTAAACAGGAGCCGTTAAGACATGCCTAATTTCTTTATCGATCGCCCCATATTTGCATGGGTGATCGCCATAATCATCATGTTGGCCGGGGGGCTTTCGATTATGAAACTCCCCGTGGCGCAATATCCAACGATTGCGCCGCCAGCAGTGACGATCTCGGCCACCTACCCGGGGGCTGATGCGAAAACGGTGCAGGATACCGTGACACAGGTTATCGAACAGAACATGAACGGTATCGATAACCTGATGTACATGTCCTCAAACAGTGACTCCACCGGTACGGTGCAGATCACCCTGACCTTCCAGTCCGGTACTGACGCAGACATCGCCCAGGTACAGGTGCAGAACAAGCTGCAACTGGCGATGCCGCTGCTGCCGCAGGAAGTACAACAACAGGGCGTGAGCGTGGAGAAATCCTCCAGTAGCTTCCTGATGGTTGTCGGGGTTATCAACACTAACGGCACCATGACGCAGGAGGATATTTCCGACTACGTGGGCGCCAATATGAAGGATGCCATCAGCCGTACCTCCGGCGTCGGCGACGTTCAGCTGTTCGGTTCCCAGTACGCGATGCGTATCTGGATGGACCCCACGAAGCTGAACAACTTCCAGTTGACTCCGGTAGATGTCATCAACGCTATTAAAGCGCAGAACGCCCAGGTCGCGGCGGGCCAGTTAGGCGGTACGCCGCCGGTGAAAGGCCAGCAGTTGAACGCCTCGATCATCGCCCAGACTCGTTTAACCTCCGCAGATGAATTCAGCAAAATCCTGCTGAAAGTCAATCAGGATGGTTCACAGGTTCGTCTGCGCGATGTGGCGAAAGTTGAGCTCGGCGGCGAAAACTACGACATCATCGCGAAGTTCAACGGCCAACCGGCTTCCGGTCTGGGGATTAAACTGGCGACCGGCGCTAACGCCCTGGATACCGCCAACGCCATCCGCGCCGAGCTGGCAAAGATGGAACCGTACTTCCCGTCAGGCCTGAAAATCGTCTACCCGTACGATACTACCCCGTTCGTGAAGATCTCTATTCATGAAGTGGTAAAAACGCTGGTGGAAGCGATCATCCTGGTGTTCCTGGTCATGTATCTGTTCCTGCAGAACTTCCGCGCCACGTTGATCCCGACCATCGCGGTACCGGTGGTATTGCTCGGGACATTCGCCATCCTGGCGGTATTTGGCTTCTCGATAAACACCCTAACGATGTTCGGGATGGTGCTCGCCATCGGCTTGCTGGTGGATGACGCCATCGTGGTGGTAGAAAACGTCGAGCGCGTGATGGCGGAGGAAGGATTGCCGCCGAAAGAAGCGACCCGTAAGTCAATGGGTCAGATTCAGGGCGCGTTGGTCGGTATTGCGATGGTGCTGTCTGCGGTATTTATCCCGATGGCCTTCTTCGGCGGTTCAACCGGCGCGATTTATCGCCAGTTCTCGATTACTATCGTGTCCGCGATGGCGCTGTCGGTACTGGTGGCCCTGATTCTGACGCCAGCGCTGTGCGCCACCATGCTGAAACCGATTCAGAAAGGCGGCCATGGCGAGCACAAAGGCTTCTTTGGCTGGTTTAACCGCATGTTCGATAAGAGCACGCACCACTACACCGACAGCGTAGGCAACATTCTGCGTAGTACCGGTCGTTACCTGGTGCTGTATCTGATTATCGTCATCGGTATGGCTTACCTGTTCGTTCGTCTGCCAAGCTCCTTCTTGCCGGATGAAGACCAGGGCGTATTCCTGAGTATGGCGCAGCTTCCGGCGGGCGCGAGTCAGGAACGTACGCAGAAAGTCCTTGATGAGATGACTGACTACTACCTGACCAAAGAGAAGAACAACGTTGAATCGGTGTTCGCGGTTAACGGCTTTGGTTTTGCGGGTCGCGGTCAGAACACCGGTATCGCCTTCGTGTCGTTAAAAGACTGGAGCCAACGCCCGGGTTCAGAAAACAAAGTTGAAGCGATTACCGGTCGCGCGATGGCCCGTTTCTCGCAGATTAAAGATGCGATGGTCTTCGCCTTTAACCTGCCGGCGATCGTCGAACTGGGTACCGCTACCGGCTTTGACTTCCAGCTCATCGATCAGGGTGGTTTAGGGCATGAGAAATTAACTCAGGCGCGTAACCAGCTGTTTGGTATGGTCGCTCAGCATCCTGACCTTCTGGTTGGCGTGCGTCCTAACGGCCTGGAAGATACGCCGCAGTTCAAGATCGATATCGATCAGGAAAAAGCGCAGGCGCTTGGCGTTTCAATTAGCGACATCAACACTACCCTTGGCGCGGCCTGGGGCGGCAGCTACGTCAACGACTTCATCGACCGCGGTCGCGTGAAGAAAGTGTACGTCATGTCTGAAGCGAAATACCGTATGCTGCCAGAAGACATCGGCAACTGGTATGTACGCGGCAGCGATGGTCAGATGGTGCCGTTCTCCGCCTTCTCCACTTCCCATTGGGAATATGGTTCACCGCGTCTGGAGCGTTACAACGGTCTGCCATCAATGGAAATTCTCGGTCAGGCCGCTCCGGGACGCAGTACGGGTGAAGCGATGGCGATGATGGAACAGTTGGCAAGCAAACTGCCTTCTGGCGTCGGCTACGACTGGACCGGTATGTCCTATCAGGAACGCCTGTCCGGCAACCAGGCCCCAGCGCTGTACGCCATTTCGCTTATCGTCGTCTTCCTGTGTCTGGCGGCGTTGTACGAAAGCTGGTCGATTCCGTTCTCCGTCATGCTGGTGGTACCGTTGGGTGTTGTCGGCGCGCTGTTAGCGGCAACCTTCCGCGGGCTGACTAACGACGTTTACTTCCAGGTCGGCCTGCTGACGACCATCGGTCTGTCGGCGAAGAACGCGATACTTATCGTTGAATTCGCCAAAGACCTGATGGAAAAAGAAGGCAAAGGCCTGATTGAAGCGACGCTGGAAGCAGTACGTATGCGTCTGCGTCCAATCCTGATGACCTCTCTGGCGTTTATCCTTGGGGTAATGCCGCTGGTTATCAGCTCCGGCGCAGGTTCCGGCGCGCAGAACGCCGTCGGTACTGGCGTAATGGGCGGGATGGTGACCGCGACGGTTCTGGCCATCTTCTTCGTGCCGGTATTCTTCGTGGTGGTTCGTCGCCGCTTCAGTAAGAAAACTGAAGATATTGAGCATAACCATCCGGTTGAGCATCATTAATCTTGCTTAAGCTAAGGGCCGCATTTGCGGCCCTTTTTCTTTAGGGGTTTTTAAACGCACACATTGTTATTGTTTATTTTACGTTCTGACATATAATATACATTGATGAACGTTGTTCTATCTTTATTAAGATTTCCGTTATTGGCTTCACCATCAGGCTTCATTCAGAATATTCTTAATTACCAACAACCTTTTCGCTGCAGGCAGGCGTCAATCAGATAACCTGATGATATATAAGGCTGACGTTCCAGTTTCGCCAAACATAAAAGGAATTCGTATAATAGGATCTGTTTTTTTAAGATAAATTAACCGTATTTATTGTAATTTTTCGTAATAGCACGGTGAAATGTTTTTGAGACTGGATTATAGTTAAATCACAGGATTACAATGTTTGAGCCTGGTCTTCATCCCACAACGGTGTTTGTTAGTCGTCGTTTAAACCACTTACAAGGGGATGTGTTATGGACGAGTACTCGCCAAAAAGACATGATATCGCGCAGCTTAGATTTCTCTGCGAAACCCTGTATCATGACTGCCTTGCAAACCTGGAAGAGAGCAACCGCGGCTGGGTTAACGATCCCACTTCGGCGGTGAATCTTCAATTAAATGAATTGATCGAGCACATAGCAACTTACGCGCTTAATTATAAAATTAAGTATGCTGAGGATAATAAGCTGATTTCTCAGCTTGACGAATACCTGGATGACACTTTTATGCTGTTCAGTAGCTATGGCATAAACACAAGCGATCTCCAAAAATGGCGTAAATCCGGCAATCGCTTATTCCGGTGCTTTGTGAACGCCAGCCGGGAGAACCCGGTAAGTCTTTCTTGTTAGAATTATTACATTCAAAAGGTGAAATGATGTCTGGTAAACCATTAACTAAAACAGACTATTTGATGCGTTTACGCCGCTGTCAGACAATTGATACGCTGGAGCGCGTAATTGAAAAGAATAAATATGAACTTTCCGACAATGAATTGGCTGTATTTTACTCAGCAGCCGATCATCGTCTTGCTGAATTGACCATGAATAAGCTATACGACAAAATCCCAACTTCAGTATGGAAATTTATCCGCTAGTTCATTTTCTGTCATTAATACCACGGCGCGTCAACAGGGATCACTCGGGATATTAAACGCCTGAGTCCCATATTGCTGCATATGAAACCGGTTTCGCTTTATACTGTTTCTTCTTTAACCAGGAGAAGACCATGAGCGAAGAAAAAAGGAAAATGATCGCCGGCGAACCTTACCTTGCTGGAGACGCAACGCTAAAAGCAGACCGCCTGTATGCAAGGCAGGTACTGCACCGCTATAACCACTCTGCTCCGGATGAACGCGAATCGCGTGCGGCACTGCTGAGCGAACTATTTGGCAAGCCCACCGACGCGTATATCGAGCCCACTTTCCGCTGCGATTATGGCTATAACATCAGCCTCGGCGCCAATTTTTACGCTAACTTTGACTGCGTAATGCTTGATGTTTGCCCGATTCGGATTGGTGATAACTGTATGCTGGCGCCGGGCGTTCACATCTATACTGCGACCCATCCGCTCGATCCGACGGAACGTAATAGCGGTATCGAGTATGGAAAACCGGTGGTTATCGGCAATAACGTATGGATTGGCGGCCGGGCGGTCATCAACCCCGGCGTCACCATCGGTGACAACGCGGTCATCGCATCCGGTGCCGTGGTGGTAAAAGATGTGCCGGCCAATGCGGTAGTCGGCGGTAATCCTGCACAAATCATCAAGCTGCTATTAACCGAATAATAGTAACTGTTATGCTTTTCTGTAACTGATCTGTTACTTTAACCCCAGTCTCCGGCAACATAAAATAACCGCCAAACTGAGCCGTAGAGCCTGAAATGCCGGGCTCTACGAAGAATTCGGGGACTAAAATGACAGAAATACAGCGCCTGCTAACCAACACCATTGAGGAACTGAACGAAAAAGAAAAACGCGATAATCGCCCGCGTTTTAGTATCAGTTTTATTCGCAATCACCCGTGGCTATTTGTCGCCATGTACGCCGCCTTTTTGGCCACGCTCGTCGTCATGCTGCGCTCTGAGACGCTGGTTGATTCCGTATGGCTACTGGTCGTCCTGTTTGTCCTGTTGAATGGCTTCTTCTTCTTCGATGTCTACCCGCGCTACCGTTATGAAGATATCGACGTGCTCGATTTTCGCGTCTGTTATAACGGTGAATGGTATAACACCCGCTTCGTGCCTGAGCAGCTAATTGACGGCATTCTGCAATCGCCGCAGGTCGGCCATGAACAGAAAGCCCAGTTGCAGAAAATGATCGCCACCAAAGGGGAACTCTCGTTCTACGATGTCTTCACCCTGACCCGCGTTGCTGCCTGATTAGCCGGTTCAACGTCCGCAGCGACGCGACGAAATGCGCCGCGGACGTATTACCGTAACCCAATACCAGGCCGCTACGCGCGGTCTGTGGGTTAAGATAAAAGCGGCTTAGCGCCGCTGGCGCCATTTGATACCGTCGCGCCTGCTCGACAATTTGCACATCGTCGATGCCATCAATGGCGACGGTTAAATGCAGCCCGCCCTCTCCGCCCCAAATCTCATTCGCCAGCTCGAATTCGCTTGCGACCGCCTCGCGTAACAGCTGCTGACGCCGACGATACAATCGGCGCATTGAAGCCAGATGGCGCGCATAATGCCCCTCTTCGATGAACAGCGCCAGCGCGCGCTGTTCCAGTCGATGGCCGCCGCGCAACAGCGCGCCGATCGCCTCCTGCGCCGCCTCGGCCAGCGCAGGAGGCATTACCGCAAATCCTATTCTCAGTGACGGGAAAAGCGTTTTACTGAAGGTGCCAAGATAAACCACCGGCGCCTGCGTCACCATGCCGAGCATCGCCTGAATGGGTTCGCCGCTGTAGCGAAACTCGCTGTCATAGTCGTCTTCAATAATCCATACGTTATGCTGGCGGGCATACTCCAGCAACGCCAGACGGCGGCCGGCGCTCATCACCGCCCCGCTCGGGTACTGGTGCGAAGGTGAGGTAAAAATAAGCCGTGGCGGCGGCTCGTCCGCGATATCTGGCCGCATGCCATCGCTATCAACCGCAATCCCTTTTATTTGCAATCCGGCTTTAATAAACACGCTTTTGGCGCCGAAATAACCGGGTTCTTCGACCCAGGCGGTATCCCCCGCCTCGCTCAGCAGATGCGTGCAAAGATTAACCCCCTCCAGCGCGCCTTCAGTAATCACAATTTGCCGCGCTGTGCAGCGTATGCCCCGGGATAAGGTCAGATGACGGGCAATCGCCTCGCGCAGCGCTGGTTCACCGGCCGCCTCCCCATACCCAAGAATCGTACTGCTGTTCTCGCGCAGTACCCGATCGAGCAAACGACGCCAGATAGCCAGCGGGAAGTAGTTCACCGCGGGCATTCCGGTAGTCAACAACAGTGCCGGAGAATCCCGTCGACCCGGCTGCGGTAGCGTGCGCAAGCGCTCAGGTAAAACAAACGTTGGCGGCGTCGGCTCGCTTTCAGCCAGCATATTGAGCGCCGCGACATACGTCCCCTGACGACTGCGGTTCAGATATCCCTCTATCGCCAGCTGCTCCAGGGCGCTGTTTACGGTATTGCGCGATACGCCAGCACGTTGAGCAATAACGCGGGCGCCCGGCAACCGGCTATGGCTAAGTAATTCGCCCTGTAAAATGGCCTCGCGCAGCGTCTGATACAGCGCGCGCTGTAGCGTCGCGTCTCCCCGCAGCTGTATCCCGCGCGTCAGCAAGGCAAAAAAAGCATCGTCCGGTATATTCATCATTGCTCCTCGTGGCACCATGAAAAGATACCCGGATGGCACTTTTTATGGAACCAGCAGACGTTTAATCTCAGGACTCTTCCCGCAAACAGGACTTGACTGATGACGCAATACAACCAATTTAACCAACTCGTTGGCGACGCTTTACCTGACTGGCAGCCACGCCCATGGCCGCAGCGCCAGACCTTACAAGGACAGTCATGCCGCCTGGAACCGCTTGCCGTTAAACACGCGCAAGCGCTGTTCAACGCCTATAGACAGGCGCCTGATACCCGCGCCTGGACCTGGCTTTTGCGTGAACCGGAAAACAGCGTTGCCGAGTTCAGCGCCTGGATTGCCAGCATCAGCGAGCTTAACGACCCGCTTCACTTCGCGGTAATTGATGAACAGAGTGGGCAGCCGGTCGGATCGTTAGCGCTAATGCGTATTGACGCCAAAAACGGCGTCGTTGAAGTCGGCCATGTTCACTTTTCGCCGCTGCTGAGCCGCAAAGCGATGGCCACCGAGGCACAGTGGTTGCTGATGCGTTATGTCTTTGAGTCGCTCGGCTACCGTCGCTATGAGTGGAAATGCAATAGCCTGAATGAACCATCGCGGCGCGCGGCGCTGCGCTTAGGCTTTCAGTTCGAGGGGCGCTTTCGACAAGCGCTGGTGATAAAAGGCCACAATCGCGATACCGACTGGTTTTCCATTATCGATAGCGAGTGGCCGCAGGTGGATAGCGCGATGCGCCAGTGGCTGGCCGCTGGTAATTTTGATGCCAACGGCCAGCAATATCTCACGCTGGAGAGCTTCCGCAAGCCTACGAATTAACGCCGTTTTTTACGTCCCTGCACCGCTTTAAAACGCGGATTGCTTTTGCAGATAACGTACAGCCGCCCTTTGCGTTTCACTATCTGGCAATCCGGGTGGCGCTGTTTAGCGCTACGCAATGAGTTCAGTACCTGCATATTTAGCTCCTTTTGGCATCAATAAAACCACCGAAGCGCTGACGGAAACGAGCGGCGCTACCTTCGGTGGCATGCGTTTTCTGCTTACCGGTGTAATACGGATGGGATTTAGACGAAACATCTAAGGTGACATACGGATAGGTCACGCCATCCAGTTCAATCTCACGCTCGGTTTTAATAGTGGATCCCACTTTGAAGTACTCGTTCACGCTCGTATCGTGGAAAACGACGGTACGGTAGTGCGGATGAATATTAGCTTTCATAGCGAACCTCAATTAATATGTTATAACATAACAATTAAGGTACACCGTTGAACGCCAAAGATCAACCACAGGAAATTAACGGTTTCAGCAAGAACCACGCGATGTCTCAGGAGGCGATGATTTGCCCCCCTTCTCCCAAATCGCGGCATTCGCGATCCGGGTCTTTTTTTCGCTTTCGCGTATACTCAGAGCAATTCCCCGTTAAAATAAGGACATACCCATGACGACTCGCCATTTAATGAGTCTGGTTACAGGGGTACTTATTCTCGCGATCGTGCTGCCCATCGCCTTAAGTATCTGGCTGGCAATGCGTCAGGCGCAGGCGCAGTTTTATAGCGAGCTCGACCACTACTCAAAACGCATTGTGATGCGCGTGGAACAGGTCGCCGCTCAGGCCAAAGAAGCATTACAAGAAGCCGATGCGCACAGCGCCACCGCCTGTTCACCAGAACATCTGTTGAATATGCGCCGCATTGCCTACACCCATCGCTATGTGCAGGAAGTTCTCTGGCTGCGTAATTCGGTGCCGATGTGCTCATCGCTTGAGGATCACCAGGTCTCAGTCACGTTTCCGCCCCCCGACCACGTGACTGCCGACGGTTACAGCACCTGGCTTACCTCGATCAATGACCTCGGCCTGCAGCATCGCATGACCGCTTTCGGCAATAAAAATCATATTGTGATGATCGACCCGGTGTCGTTTATTGATGTTATCGCCACCGGTCAGGAAAAGATCCACACGATATTATTCGGTACCGAGCACGATCAGGTGGTGATCAGTAGCCAACCGATCGATCCCGCGGTTTGGACGCGAATTAAAAACCTCCATAGCGAGACGCTGACGCTGAATGACACCGTCTATCGCGTGCATATCATCCCTGAACTGGGTCTTGGCGTCGCCAGTTGGTCGTCCACGCAGCCACTGGATGCGCGCCTTCGCCAGCAGCTGCTGCTATGGCTGCCGATTGGGCTCTTTACCAGCCTGTTGACCTCTTTTTTACTTCTGCGCCTGCTGCGCAGATTACGCTCGCCGCGTTATGGCATGCTGGATGCGCTGCAATCCGATGCCATCCAGGTTTACTATCAGCCGATCGTCTCGCTGGAGGATGGTAAAATCGCCGGCGCCGAAGCGCTGGCCCGCTGGCAGCAGCCGGATGGGACCTTTTTATCACCGGATATTTTCATCCCGCTAGCCGAGCAAACCGGGCTTATCACCCGGTTGACCGAGGATATCGTGCGTAAAATCTTTTCCGATCTCGGTCCCTGGCTGCGCCATCATCCGCAGATGCACATTTCTATTAATCTGTCGGTAGATGACCTGCGCTCACCCACGCTACCCAAACTACTCAAGGAGCAGCTGGCGCGCTGGGGAATCAACGCGGAACAGATCCCCCTTGAGCTTACCGAACGCGGCTTTGTCGATCCGCAAACCACCCTGCCGGTGATTATTGGCTATCGCCAGGCGGGACACCGGATCTCGATTGATGATTTCGGCACCGGTTATTCCAGCCTCAGCTACCTGCAGACGCTGGATGTGGATACGCTGAAGATCGATAAGTCATTTGTCGATACGCTGGAATATAAACCTCTCACGCCACATATCATTGACATGGCGAAGGCGCTGAATCTGGCGATCGTCGCCGAAGGGGTGGAAACCCCCGCTCAGCGCGACTGGCTGCGCGCGCATGGCGTCAATTACGCGCAAGGCTGGCTGTACTGTAAGGCGCTGCCGAAAGAGGAATTTATTCAGTGGGCGGAAAATAATATTAAAGCGCATTAATATCATGTGCGGCGCGCTGGCAACCAGTCGCGCCGCCGGATTTACTCGTCAAGAATCGGCGCAAAACCGCCGAAGATCATGCGCTTGCCGTCAAAGGGCAAGCTATCGCTAAGCGCTTTGATCCGCGGGTCGCTCATCATTTTCGCATTGGCCGCGTCCCTGATCTCTTTAGACGGGTACTCGATCCAACTGAATACCACTTCCTCATCCGCCTGCGCTTTAACCGACATGCGGAAATCCGTCATCTTCCCTTCCGGGACATCATCCGACCAACACTCCACCACGCGCGTGGCGCCAAACTCTTTAAACAACGGCGCCGATTTTGCTGCCAGTTCGCGGTATGCCTCCTTATTTTCCGCAGGGACGGCAACGACAAAACCATCAACATACTTCATGAGTGAGTCTCCGAAGTGAACAGCGCCGGCGGCATATCCGTCGGCGTCTGAATGATAAGTTTAGTCGCTGCTATTGCGAACGGCGATTTCAGGACGCCAGTTCACGGCTTTTAGCCGCCGCACTGACTGGCCGCGGTTGACGGAACCAGGGCAAAAATAGCTGGATCAGCGGGCCGATAGCAAAGGCGTAAACCACGGTGCCAACCCCGACTTTACCGCCCAGCAGCCAGCCAATTAGCAGCACCGAGACTTCGATGGCGGTACGGATACCACGCAGCGACCAGCCGGTCCGCGCGTGCAATCCGGTCATCAGGCCATCGCGCGGTCCGGGGCCAAAACCGGCGCCGATATACATCCCGGTCGCTATCGCATTCATCACCACCGCGCCGGCTAGCAGCAGGCTACGCGCGGGCAGCGATTCCAGCGGCGGAAGTACCGCGAGAGTGGCATCGGCCGCAAGGCCCAGCACGATGACATTGCTAATGGTGCCGAGACCCGGCATCTGGCGCAGCGGGATCCACAGCAGCAGCACCGCGGCGCCGGTCACAATAATCACCGTGCCGAAACTGATATTAAGCTGTTTCGCCACCCCCAGATGAAACACATCCCACGGGTCGGCCCCGAGGTTGGCATGGACGAATAATGCCGTCGACACGCCATAGAGAACCAGACCGATATAAAGTTGTAGCAAACGACGGACCATAAACACCTCAGTATGTATTGCGAACTCCCCCATCATCAGCAAAAATGGATTGGTAATTAATGGCCAGTTTTTGAAAAGTGGATCGCTATGTCAGTACGTCGTTTTGGAACACAATCGCTGGTACGCCTGCTCGGCAACTGGCAGGCCCCTTCCTCGCGCGCGCCGCTGTGGCGGCAGCTGGCGGAAGCGCTGCGTCTATTGATCCTTGATGGAAGGCTGGCGCTGGAGACCCGTTTGCCCGGCGAACGAGAACTGGCGACGGCGCTAAATGTTAGCCGCACCACTATCGCCAGCGCGCTGGGGTTATTGCGAGAAGAAGGCTATCTGCAAAGTCGCCAGGGGAGTGGTTCACGCATTGCGCTACCTGCCGGCCCTCTGCTGCCCGGTGAACAGACGCTTTCGGCGCCTTCGGTCAATCTCGCCACCGCCGCCCTCAGCGCCGGACCGGAAATTCATCAAGCCTACAGCCACGCGCTGACGCTGATGCCGCAGTATTTGTCCTATACCGGGTACGATCAGCAGGGGTTAGTCGATTTACGCACGGTGATTGCCCGCCGCTATAGCGAACGCGCACTGCCGACGCAGGCAGATGAAATCATGATCGTAAATGGCGCGCTGAGCGGATTTGCCCTGGTACTGCGTTTGTTAACCGGGCCAGGCGACCGGGTGGTGGTTGATGCTCCCTCCTATCCGATGGCAATTAACGCCATTCGCGGCGCCTCCTGCCGGCCAGTAGGCGTGGCGTTACCGGAAAAGGGCTGGGACTGCGACGGACTGGCGGCAACCATTGCGCAAACCTCGCCGCGGCTGGCCTTTATGATGCCGGATTTTCATAATCCCACCGGCCGCTGCATGGATAGCGAGACCCGGCAGCGCGTCGCCGATCTGGCCGCCAGCACCCGAACGACGCTGGTTGCCGACGAGACGATGGTGGATTTATGGTACAACGCCCCGCCGCCGCCGCCGCTGGCGGCTTTCAATCCTGAAGCGCCGATAATCACTATTGGTTCCGCGGGGAAAACGTTCTGGGGTGGACTGCGAGTTGGCTGGATCCGCGCGCCCGCGTCGACTATCGCCTCGCTCATCCAGGCGCGGGATACGCTCGATCTCGGCTCGCCGCTGCTGGAGCAGCTGGCTTGCCGTTGGCTACTGGAAAACGAAAAGGCGTTATTGCCGCAACGGCGTGCGATGCTGGCCGCGCGTCGCGATATGTGCGCCGCATTAATGGCGGAATATTTTCCCCACTGGCGCTTTTGCGTCCCCGAGGGCGGGCTGTCATTTTGGGTGGAGCTGCCGGAAATGTTAGCGACACAGTTCTCAGTGCGTGCGGAGAATGCCGGCATTCATATCGGTACCGGTACGCGTTTCGGCCTGGAGGGGGCCTTCGATCGTTATTTACGTTTGCCTTTCACCCTGCCGGATACGGAATTGCGCAATGCCTTCAGCATTTTACAACCGCTGTGGCAGTCCCTTACGCAACAGAAAGAAATGACGCGAATGCGTAAAATAATATAATAAAATATCGACGGGCTGGAATCAGCCCGTCAAAAACCACCATCCATGATGAATATGAGATGTTTTATAAAATTGCAGTGCCATCTTGCCTACGCCGCATGTCATTAAAATGACAACCGCGTAATCATTTCATTAATGCTGGCGCGGAATTGGAAAACCTTTTAGCGAAATAATAAAGCCATCGTCATCTTTTTTTATTTTTGCGCCGGTTTCACACCAGTCGGAAGCAATGCGAAAAAACTCATCACTACCGATATTCCAGTTCAGGCGCACGTGCTTAACGTACCCGGAACGCAGCAGGTCACAGGCTTCACTGTAGCTGCTGGCTGTAGAGAATTGTTGTTTCATCTTTTCTTCTTCAGAAGTTTTCGTAATGCTTTGATTTCTTTATGGGTTAACGGCGACGCTTCCTCTTCGGTATGCTGGTTATCAATATCCTCATGCGAAACCCCCGCCTCGTCTGCTGAATCAATGGCCGCCAGCGCCAATTGCAGCAGCTTCTCCGTTGCCGTGCCTAAATTCTCGTTATTGACTTCCGCATAATGACGCAGTTTATCTTTTAACTCTGCGTCAATTTTCACATTCAGAACTACTGTGGTCATGATCACGCTTCCCGTGCAATAAAATCATCATAATTAATACACGAAGTTAACATCTTGATCCAGAGATATTATTTATCCTTAATAATACCTGGTAATTCCAGGAAATAATTTGCCCATTATATATGACATGAAGATGACATTAGTATGTCATTATTATTTCACATTTATGACAATGCAAAATTAAGGAATGAAAAAGCGTCGTTTTAGTAACGTAAAACAATAAATGAAGTGAGATTGCTTATAATAGTAGCAGAGAATAAAAGCACAGCAAATGAAGGGAGATTAAATCAGGGTACCCGGAATTGGGTGGGGGCCCTGCCAGCTACATCCCGGCACACACGTCGTCTGCTCTGGCTGCTTCCTTCCGGACCTGACCTGGTAAACAGAGTAGCGTTGCGGGAGAACCAACAGAGCCCCCATTGAGAGCGTTGATAACCAACGCGCTGGCGCATTATCCCTATAGCACTCCTGAATTGCAAGCCACTCGCGTCCAGCTGCTGGTTTATTATGCAAAACGTCGGATTTCCCGGCAAATAGTGCCTTTACCCGGCCTAACGCCCCAGCAATGAGAGAGATTGCGAGCCCCATCGCGGCACAGTTTACCGCAACCCGCCATACTTGTTCGTCCTGTGTCTTTTCAACGTGTTGTCGCTACGGTAATCGCATGACTCAATCGCCACGCCCCACCACCACCTTGCCCATGCCCGCCATTGATGGCGTAACCGTCCCCTTTCACGGCATAAATTTTCTACGCCCCGAGCTGCTGCTGGATTTCGTCAGCATCAGTAGCGCGCCGCTGCTGTCGGTGACCCCCATTGCCCTGCTCTTTTCCACGGTGGGCGTGTTGCAACACGTCGAGCTGCGTAAGCTGCCCGTTGAGGTCAAAGGCCGGGTGGTCTATCCCATCTCATCGCTCAAATACCCGACGCTGCGCGGCAAGCTCATTATCAATGCGCAATCGCAACGGCTAAAATTCCTCGAAAGCCTGATCGCCACCAGCCCGCATGACAATATTCACGGTATGCAGATCCTCGGGCTGGCGCTGGAATTCACCGTCCTATGACGGCTGTACAGCACGCGGTCAAGCGCTTATTCTGAGCTTTTCTCGCGTGAAGGAGTGATGATGGAGGACGCCCACGACAGCTTTCCCCAGCGGGTCTGGCAGATAGTCGCCTCAATTCCGGAAGGGTATGTCACCACCTACGGAGATGTCGCTCTGCTGGCGGGTTCGCCGCGCGCGGCGCGACAGGTGGGCGGCGTGTTAAAGCGCCTACCGGAAGGCTCAACCCTGCCATGGCACCGGGTGGTGAATCGCCACGGCGATATTTCGCTGACCGGCCCCGACCTGCAGCGCCAACGTCAGGCGCTGCTGGCGGAAGGCGTCCAGGTCTCCGGCAGCGGGCATATCGACCTGCAACACTATCGCTGGGTTTATTAAGGGCAAAAAAATGCCCCTGAACAGGGGCATGAAGACGTTTATTGCGCCATCGGCGCCATATCATTAGCCACCGGCACTGGCGCATGCTGCACCGGTACCAGCACCAGATCGGCGCGGTTACCGCCCTGGGTAATCACGGTCTGTACGGTATCGGTAATAAACATCAGCTGGCCATTTACGGTGATCGCCGAACTCAGCAGGATCCGCGCGTTCGGTTTGATATCCGCCTGGTTATACGGCAGAACAAAGTTGAACGGCGCCTGCTTACCTTCTGTGCGGACCGCTTTTTGCGACAATACGCGGGCTGGCGCATCGGCAAGCGACGCATCAGACAACGTCACGGTCAGTACCGCATCCGGCGGTAACGCTACGCGTTGGCGAATATTGATAGTCCCGGAAACATTAGGCTGTTGCTGCGAGGAGCTCAGTGAGGCAATGCCGTAAGGATCGGGTGCCGTCGTCTGATGAGCGGCGTTGCTGTTCGAATTATTCGCACAGGCGGATAAGGCCGCAGCAACGGCGATAGCACTTAACATATAGGCAAATTTCATTATGTTCTCCTTTTCATCCCTTTAGTCACAGGAGTACGTCCTGCCATCACGATGGCTAAGACATTAGTATCGTGAATAAGTGTGGCACAGATCTCAGAATAATTCCCGGAAAGGGGCATTTATTCAGATTATTACACCCATCGGACCACTTGAGATTCCAGGTTATACTTGCCCTCAATATGCGCTGCGTCAGCGCCGCTATCATTAATTGAGGGTATCTATGAGTCAGGCTCTAACCAATCTGCTGGCATTATTAAATCTGGAAAAAATTGAAGAAGGGCTGTTTCGCGGGCAGAGCGAAGATCTCGGCTTACGTCAGGTCTTCGGCGGTCAGGTGGTCGGTCAGGCGCTGTATGCCGCCAAAGAAACCGTGCCTGAGGGCCGCCTGATTCACTCCTTTCATAGTTACTTCCTGCGTCCTGGCGATAGCCAGAAACCTATCGTTTATGATGTTGAAGTACTACGAGACGGCAACAGTTTCAGCGCTCGCCGGGTGGCGGCTATCCAGCACGGTAAACCCATCTTTTACATGACCGCCTCGTTCCAGGCGCCGGAACCGGGCTACGAACATCAAAAAGCAATGCCGGCAGCGCCTTCGCCGGAAGGTCTGCCCTCTGAAACCGATATCGCCCGTAAGCTGGCGCATTTGTTGCCGCCGCAGGCGAAAGAGAAGTTTCTCAGCGACAAACCGCTGGAAATTCGCCCGGTAGAGTTCCATAACCCGCTGAAAGGCCACGTTGCCGAACCCACCCGCCAGGTGTGGATCCGCGCCAACGGCGTAGTGCCGGATGATATTCGTATCCACCAGTCGCTGCTGGGCTATGCATCTGATTTTAATTTCCTGCCGGTTGCGCTGCAGCCGCACGGCGTCGGCTTCCTTGAACCAGGTATGCAGGTCGCCACCATTGACCACTCAATGTGGTTCCACCGCCCGTTCAACATCAACGAATGGCTGCTGTACAGCGTCGAAAGCACCTCTGCCTCCAGCGCCCGCGGCTTTGTTCGCGGCGAATTCTATACCCAGGACGGTATTCTGGTCGCCTCGACGGTGCAGGAAGGCGTCATGCGTAACCGCAATAACTAATTCGCGACGGGCCCACAACGGGCCCGCTTACCTTTAACGGTCAAGCAATTCGCGCGCATCGGCAATAAAATCCCCCAGCAGTCCGTTGCGACTCTGCCGCCGCCAGCATAACGTGAGCGTCGTTACGGCAAAGGTCTCTTCTAACAGGCAATAACTGACTTCCGACACCAGCATGGCGCTTTGCGTCTCGGGCACCAACGTCACCCCCATCCCCATCGATACCTGGCCAATCGCCGTGGAGACATCACGCGTGTACTGAATCTTACGGGGTGTAAAACCCGCCTGCCGACAGGCGCTGATGGCCGACCACCCCAATCCGACGCCGCTGGGATCCTGCTGAATGAAAAACGTCTCTTCCGCCAGCGCCGCGAGTGGAATTGCGCGCCTGCTGGCGAGCGCATGATGGCGAGGCACCACCGCCACCAGCGGCCGGGTCGCAATATCCAGCGACTCCAGTTCATCATATTGCGCACCTGGCGAGCGGATAAACGCCAGGTCGACCGTTTCGCTTAATAAACCGGTTATCAGGTCGTTAACGTTATGCTCTTCAATTAACAAATCGGCTTCGGGTTGGCGTTGACGATAATTTCGTATTAACACGCTCAGCGCCGGGTCAAAAATAGCCGAGCCAACGTAGCCAATTTTCAACTGCCCTTTACGCCCCTGTCGCAAACTGCGCGCATTCTCGCGAAATTTATCGCAGTGGCCGAGAATCATCCGCGCCTCGGCCAGCAAAAATTGCCCTTCGGCGGTCAGGGCGACGTTGCGTCGATCGCGAGTGAACAGCGGTAGCTCCAGCGCGCTTTCGAAACTTTTAATCTGCTGGGTCAGCGCTGGTTGCGTGATATGCAGACGCTGCGCCGCCCGGCCAAAGTGCAACTCTTCCGCCAGAACCGTAAATGCCTGTAGTTGTCGATAATCCATCACGCCCTCCCGAAAACACTGATAATAATATCTTATTAAAATAAGGGGAAATGTGATTGGACTCTTATCGGTATCTGGTGAGAATTAATAGCCATTGCCAGAAAACTGAAGGAAGCACAATGTCTGAACAACATGTAAAAGTAACCGATCTGCGTTCTGCTTTGGCACTATTAAGCCAGTACGATAATGAACTGATCTACACCGACGAACCCGTCGACCCCATTGCCGAACTCTCCGGCGTATATCGCTACGTCGGCGCCCACGGCACCGTTCAGCGCCCGACCCGCGTTGGCCCGGCGATGATCTTTAACAAGGTCAAAGGCTATGATGATGTCAGGGTGCTCATTGGCCTGCTGTGTTCGCGGCAGCGCGTTGCGCGCCTGTTTGGCACCACGCCGGAAAATCTGGCGTTTATGCTCAAAGACTCCGTAGCGAATCCTATCGCGCCAATCACTATCCCGCGTGAACGAGCGGCCTGCCAGGAAGTGGTGCATCTGGCAAGCGATCCTGATTTCGATATTCTCAAAATATTACCCGCGCCGACTAACACCCCGGAAGACGCCGGCCCCTACTTTACCCTCGGTATGTGCTATGCCGCGGATCCGGAAACCGGCGACCATGACGTCACCATCCACCGCCTGTGCGTACAGAGCAAAGACGAAATCTCAATGTATTTCGTACCGGGTCGTCATCTCGACACCTTCAGGCAAAAAGCCGAGGCCGCCGGGAAAGCGTTGCCCATCTCGATTAGCATCGGCGTGGATCCGGCGATTGAAATTGGCGCCTGCTTTGAACCACCGACCACTCCTCTCGGGTTTGACGAACTCTCTATCGCCGGCGCTCTGCGTAATCAGGCGGTCGAGCTCAGCGAATGCGTGAGCGTCAACGCCCGCGCCATCGCTAATGCCGAAATCGTTATTGAAGGTGAACTGCTGCCTGGCGTGCGGGTACGCGAAGACCAGAATACCAACAGCGGCAAAGCCATGCCGGAGTTCCCCGGCTACACCGGTAGCGCTCAGGCGGAAGTGCCGGTGATAAAAGTTAAAGCGATTACCCACCGCCGCCACCCGATTCTGCAAACCTGTATCGGGCCGAGCGATGAGCATACCAATCTGGCCGGGATCCCGACCGAAGCCAGCATTCTGCAAATGGTAGAGCGCGCGCTTCCAGGCTTCGTACAAAACGTCCACTGTCCCTCTCCGGGGACGGGTAAATATCTCGCCGTGCTGCAGGTAAAGAAACGCACCCCCAGCGATGAGGGCCGTCAGCGCCAGGCGGCGCTACTGGCCTTTTCCGCCTTCTCTGAGCTGAAGCACGTGATGCTGGTCGATGAGGACGTCGATGTATTCGACATCAACGACGTCATGTGGGCGATGACCACCCGCTATCAGGGCGATGTCAGCACCGTGTTTATTCCCGGCGTACGTTGCCATCCGTTGGATCCATCATCCGACCCGGCCTTCAGCCCATCGATTCGCGATAGCGGTATTGCCTGCAAAACCATTTTCGACTGCACCGTTCCGTGGAATATGAAAGCCCACTTCCAGCGCAGCCAATTTATGGAAGTGGATGTTGACCGCTTTATCCCTGGCTTCAGTAAGAAATAAATTTCACGCAAAGAAAAAGCCTCCCGGACGGGAGGCTTTGACGCTTATGGAGAGTGCTCGCTTTATCAGGCGTTGTAGGCGTTTTCGCCGTGGCTGTTGACGTCCAGTCCTTCGCGCTCCTGCTCTTCCGGCACGCGCAGGCCGACGGTCATCGCCGCCACTTTGAAGCCGATATACGCGACGACGGCGGACCACACCACGGTAATGCCGATACTTTCCAGCTGTACCAGCAACTGATGCCCCATCGTTACGCCTTCCGCATAGCCGACCCCGCCAAGGGTGGTAGAGGCGAAGATGCCGGTCAGGATACAACCGATGATGCCGCACACGCCGTGAACGCCAAACACATCGCATGGGTCATCGACGCGCAGCCAGCGTTTCAACACCGTGACGCCCCACAGCCCGGCCAGGCCGGCGATGATACCAATAATCAGCGAGCCGCCAACGCCAACGTAGCCGCACGCCGGAGTAATGCCGACCAGGCCGGCAATCGCGCCGGAGCAGGCACCCAGCAGCGACGGTTTACCGCGAGTGGCCCATTCGCCGAAGGTCCAGGCCAGAATCGCGCCAGCGGTCGCCACGACGGTATTCACGAAGGCCAGCGCGGCAATTTCGTTGGCCGCGCTGGCGGAACCGGCGTTAAAGCCGAACCAGCCAACATACAGAATCGCCGTACCGGTAAAGACCATCGGCAGGTTATGCGGTTTAAACGCTTCTTTGCCAAAGCCCACGCGTTTGCCCATCATATACGCGCCCACCAGCCCCGCCACCGCGGCGTTGATGTGTACGACGGTACCGCCGGCGAAGTCCAGCGCACCATGGGTCGCCAGCAGGCCGCCGCCCCACACCATATGCGCAATCGGCACGTAGGAGAGCGTGAGCCAAACCACCACAAAAATCAGTACCGCGGAGAAACGAATACGTTCCGCCAGCGCGCCGACGATCAGGCCCACGGTGATACAGGCGAAAGAGCCCTGGAAAGCGACATGGATATACTGATAGAACGACCCCATTAACGCTTTCAGTTCAATATTTTTCAGCATGACCCAGTCGAAGCTGCCAAAGAAGCTACCGCCGCTTCCGAAGGCAAGCGTATAGCCATAGATAACCCACAGCACGCAAACCAGGCCAAAAGTCACAATGACCTGAGTCAGCATTGAGAGCACGTTTTTACCGCGAATCAGGCCGCCGTAGAACAACGCAATGCCGGGGATTGTCATAAACAGCACCAGCGCGGTGCAAATCATCATAAAAGCGTTGTCGGCTTTATCCGCCACCGCCGGTTCGGCCGCCAGCGCCAGTCCCGGAAGCAGCGCCAGCGCTCCCAGAGCCGTTTTCATCGTCGTTCTCATCATCTCTTCATCCCCATCGCTGTGTGGTCAGGCAATTACAGTGCCGCTTCGTCGGATTCGCCGGTACGAATACGAATCACGCGCTGCAGTTCGGCGACAAAAATTTTGCCGTCGCCAATTTTTCCGGTCCAGGCGGCCTTGCCTATCACCTCGACAACCTCGTCCAGCTGATCGTCGGCAATCGCAATATCAATTTTTACTTTTGGCAGGAAATTGACGCTGTATTCGGCGCCGCGATAGAGCTCAGCATGGCCTTTCTGGCGGCCGAAGCCTTTCACTTCCGTGACCGTCAGGCCCTGAATGCCGATGGAGGACAACGCTTCGCGAACGTCTTCCAGTTTGAATGGTTTGATTACCACGGTAACCAGCTTCATAAATCCCCTCCAGTCAGTATTTGATAGTGGCCGCTGCTAACACAGGAGATAAAGCAAGGGATATGCCAAAAATGAAAACGGGCCGTGAATCGGCCCGTTTACGGAGAAAAAAACGCGAGGATGTTACTGGCGAGACGGCAAATGACCGCTAATGCGCAAAAATGCACCAATACGGTGCGCCCTTAGTGAGCAAGTTGCACCACTTCATGTCACCCCTGCACCAATGCCTGCTGATGGTGCATCAGGCGCTCAGCGACTCCTCCTCAACGCTGGCGGCTAACTCTTCGCCAGCCAGCTGTAGCTGGTACATCTGCCAGTAGCGGCCCTTCGCCGCCAGCAATTGCTGATGGTTTCCGCGCTCGACGGCCTGGCCACGGTGCAACACCAGGATCGTATCAGCCTCGACGATAGTCGACAGACGGTGGGCGATGACGACCAGCGTGGTGTGCTCGCGCACTTTCGCCAGCGCCTGCTGGATAGCCTGCTCGGTACCGGAGTCGATATTCGCTGTCGCTTCATCGAGGATCAGCACCTGTGGCGTTTCGACCAGCACGCGAGCCAGCGCCAGCAGCTGTTTCTGGCCCACCGACAGGTTGTTGCCCTGCTCGCCCAGTTGGGTATAAATCCCGTCGCTCATTTCACGGGCAAGGTCAGCGAGCTGCACCGCCTCCAGCGCTTCCCAGACCTGCTGCTCGCTGATATCACGCCCCAGCGTCACGTTGGCATAGAAGGTATCGGCTAATACCACCGGATCCTGTTGCACCATCGCGACGCCCCGACGTAAAGCGCTGTGGCTTAACGACGACAGCGGGCGGCCATCGAGGCGAATTTCGCCTTTAGTCAACGGGTAGTAGCCCATCATCAGGCTGGCCAGCGTGCTCTTGCCGCTACCGGTATGGCCAACCAGCGCCACAAAACCGCGCGAAGGAATATCCAGATTGATATCCTGCAGCACCAGCCGGTCGTCGCGATAGGCGAAAGAGACGTTATCAATCGCCACCGCGCCGCTGCGTAACGGCGCGCTATCGCTACCCCAGCTCTGGCGCGGACGGTCCATCAGTTCAAACACGCGCTCGCCCGCCACTACCGCCTGCTGCAGCATCGACTGCTGGGTGGTAAGTTCGATCAGCGGTTCGTTCAGGCGTCCGAGGTAGCTAATGAAGGCGTATAACACCCCGACTTCGATACTTCCGGAAGCGCTAAAACCAAACAGCATCAGCAGGCCGCAGAGGATCAGCGATGAAAACAGGCTTAACAGCGGGCGCAGCAGAAAACCATCCAGACGCAGCGTCTGCATGCGCGCCAGATAGTGACCGTAGCTGGCTTCACGCATCCGCTCGCCGAATCGCGCCTGCTGGCGAAACTGCTGAATAACGCCCATCCCGTTGATGACTTCGTTGAAGCCATCATTGATATCGGCAAGCCAGGCGCGCATGCGACGCACGATCGGCGTACTGTAACGCTGATAGATAGCCATCACGATCAGCACCGCCGGGAAGATAGCCACCGCCACCAGCGCCATTCGCCAGTCGAGACTAAACATCGCCACTAGCATCGCACCAATCAGCGCCGCGCTGCGCAGCACTGTCGCCACAACCGTCACGTACAGGTCGCGAATCACTTCGGTGTCGTTGGTAACGCGCGAAATCAGTTGACCGACCGGTTGTGTATCAAACTCGCTGAGCGGTTGGCGCAGCGCGGCGTCCATCACATCGCTGCGCAACTGCTGCACCACGCCGACCGCCGCCCGGTTAAACAGCAGCGCCTGGTTATAGTGCAGCGTAGCGGCAAGGATCTGCAGACAGATATAGGCCGCCGCCAGGCCGCTGACCAGCTTCACCGGCAGCGATTGTTTCGCCACCATGTTATCAATGAAATAGCTTATCAGCAGCGGGCCGCTGACTTCCGCAGCCGCCGCTATCCACATCATGATGACCGCAATGATAAGCGGCTTACGCCACGGCGAACCGTAGGCCAGCAGACGTTTAAGGGTCGGCCAGAGATGAGCGAAATTACGCATCAACCGCCTCCTCATCCTGCGGCGCATCGTCAAGCGCCGCTTCCAGTTGCTGATAGCGATACATATCGCGATACCATCCCGTCTGGACGACAAGCTGCTCGTGGCGGCCGCGCTGCGCGATATGGCCGTGTTGCAAAACCAAAATTTCACTGGCTTCGGTTAATGCTGAGAGGCGATGGGCGCTGATGATCACCGTCCGCCCCTCCCCCCACTGGCGCAGGTTATGCAAAATATCATGCTCCGTCCGTCCATCAACCGCCGACAGCGCGTCATCGAGGATCAGGATTTCCGCCTCCAGCAGCAGCGCGCGGGCAATGGAAATACGTTGTTTCTGACCGCCAGAGAGCATTACCCCGCGCTCGCCGACTTCCGTTTCATAGCCCTGCGGCAGGCGCAGAATATCATCATGCACGCTGGCCAGCCGCGCGACGCGCTCGATTTGCTCCCGGCTCGCGTCCGGTTTACCCAACGCAATGTTATTCGCTACGGTATCGGAGAACAGGAATGGGGTTTGATTGACCACCGCCAGTCGCCCTCGCCAGCTATCAAGCTGCAGGCGGGTCAGCGGAATATCATGGAAACGGATATCCCCCTCGGTGACATCAAAATGGCGCTGGATAAGGGAAAGAATGGTGCTTTTCCCGGCTCCCGTCGGACCGCAGATACCGAGCATCTGCCCCGGCCGCAGAGTGAAGTTAACCTTCTCCAGCGACGGTTTCGCCGCCTGCGGATAGATAAATTCACGTACCGCCACGTTAAGCGAACCGCGCCCCTCCGGCACCGTTTCGGTGCCATCGTTGACCACCGGCGCTTCTTCCAGCATCGAACGAATACGTCCGTAGGCGGCGCTACCGCGCTCAACGATATTAAACATCCACGCCAGCGCCAGCATTGGCCAAATCATCAGGCCAAGGTACATGACAAAACTGGTTAACTGGCCAAGGGTCAGCTCGCCCTGCAACACCAGCCAACTGCCGCCGCCGATTGCCAGCAGGTTGGCCGCGCCAATGGCAATATAAATTGTCGGGTCGAAGCGGGCATCAATACGCGCGACCCGCATGTTCTTCGCCCCGGTATCCGCCGCATCGGCGGCAAACTGCGCCGACTGACGATCCTCAAGGCCGAACGCTTTAATCATACGTATGCTGGTCAGGCTTTCCTGCGTACGATCGTTAAGGCTGGAAAAAGCCGCCTGTGCCACACGAAAGCGCTCATGCAGGGCATCGCCATTACGCTTGATAGCCAGCGCCATAAACGGCATCGGCACCAGCGCCAGTAGCGTTAGCTGCCAGCTGATTTGCGTCGACATCACAATCAGTACCGCACAACCCATCACCAGTGAGTCCACCAGCGTCAGGACCCCCTCGCCGGCGGCGAAGACGACGCGGTCAACATCGTTGGTCGCGCGGGCAATAAGATCGCCGGTACGGTGACGCAGATAGAAGGCCGGATGCTGGCGGCTGAGCTGACGGTAGAAGTCTTCACGCAGTTCAACGGCCAGTTGATAAGAGGCGCCGAATAGCAGCACGCGCCAGACATAGCGCAGCAGATAAATCATCACCGCGATAACGACCAGCGCGCCGATCCACATCCACACCTGCTCTGCGGTGTAATGTTCTTTAGTCACGCCGTCGACCACAATCCCCACTACTTTCGGCGGGATTAGCTGGAGTACGGCAATAACGGCAAGCAGAGCGACGGCGCCGAGATAGCGGCGCCACTCCCGGCGAAAGTACCAGCTAAGTTGAGCAAATAATCGCAAACGGTAAAATCCTGAATGTATAATTCGTGGCGGCAAAAAGCCGTTAATCAATAGGCAAGGCCGTGGTGTATTTTATCTGTTCCATGGCAAAACTCGAAGTGACATCCGACAGCCCCGGCACGCTGTTCACCAGACGTTTATAAAAGTCGTCATAGCGCTTCATATCCGCGACCTGCACCCGTAGCAGGTAATCGTACTCGCCAGCCATACGCCAGAAACCCAGTACTTCCGCCATTTGCGTCACTTCGCTAACAAAGCGGCAGTACCAGTCACTGCTGTGATGCTGGGTTTTTATCAAAACGAAGGCGGTTAGACCGAGCCCCAGCTTTTCCGCATCCAGAATGGCCACGCGCTCGCGCAGGATACCTTCGTCCTCAAGGCGCTTGAGCCGTTTCCAGCAGGGCGTGGTGGTCAGATTAACGGCATCCGCCAGCGCCTGCAAAGAGAGGGTGCAGTCAGTTTGCAGCAACGACAGCAGCTTACGGTCAATTTTATCTAACATAAGGCCACCAGAGAGAATAATTTACTCCCGTAATTGTAATTGAAAGGCCAAATAGCAACAATTTTTCCCGCACAATCCGCTAAGCTGGGCACAAAATGACAAACAGGAATCCGAGATGAACAGCGCCTGGGTAAAACATGCCATTAGTGAAATTAACGCCGACTACCAGCGTTCCGCCGATACACACCTGATCCGCCTGACGCTGCCTGGTTTTCCGGGTATCCCTATTTATCTGAAAGATGAAAGTACGCATCCAACCGGTAGCCTCAAGCACCGTCTGGCGCGTTCGCTATTTCTCTACGGACTGTGCAACGGATGGATCAAAGAAGGCACTACGATTATCGAATCGTCTTCGGGTTCGACGGCGGTCTCAGAAGCCTATTTCGCTCGCCTGCTGGGCCTGCCGTTTATTGCCGTGATGCCCTCCTGCACCGCGAAACGTAAAATCGAACAGATTGAATTTTATGGCGGACGCTGTCATTTCGTCGACAACGCCTGCGAAATTTACGCCGCTTCTGAAATGCTGGCGCGCGAGTTGAATGGCCACTATATGGATCAGTTCACTTTCGCCGAGCGCGCCACCGACTGGCGCGGCAATAACAATATTGCCGACAGCATTTTCCGCCAGATGACCCACGAGCCGCACCCGCAGCCGTCGTGGATCGTCATGAGCGCCGGTACCGGCGGGACTTCTGCGACCATTGGCCGCTATATTCGCTGTCAGGGCTACGAGACGCAACTGATGGTGGTCGACCCGCAGAATTCGGTGTTCCTCGATTACTGGCAGAGCCGCGACGCCAGCCTGCGTAGCCCGGTCGGTAGCAAAATTGAAGGTATTGGCCGCCCGCGCGTCGAACCCTCGTTTATTCCCGACGTCGTCGATGAAATGTTGCGCGTGCCGGATGCCGCCAGCGTCGCCACCGCACTGTGGCTGGAAACCCAGCTTGGAAGAAAAGTCGGCGCCTCCACCGGCACCAATATGTGGGGCGTACTGCAGCTGGCCGCACGGATGCGCGATGAAGGACGTACGGGCTCTATCGTCACCCTGTTGTGCGACAGCGGCGAACGTTACCTCGAAAGCTATTATAACCCGCAGTGGGTCGCGGCGAATATCGGCGATATTACCCCGTGGCAGACGCAGATTATGCAACTGAGCGGCGCGCAATAAAAAAAGCCGGATAGAACGCTATCCGGCTTGCTGGTAGGGTCTCTCTATTCGGGGGAATAAGGAAGATCAGGATTATCCAGCCAATGTGTTAAAAAGTGGGAAACCGCCTGATGACGGCAGTCGCCGATGATCGGTAGATGCGGCAGTTCAGCTTTGAGCTGCGGCATCGCGTTACCCATAATGAATCCTCGCCCTACGCTACCAAGCATCTCGCGATCGTTCATTGCATCGCCAAATGCCATGCAGTCCTGCAACGAGAAACCTAAGTGCTGGCTCAGCACCGCCAGCGCCGTGCCTTTATTACAGCCGACCGGCAGTACCTCCAGACAATCCATCGCCGAAAAGCAAATAAACGCGCGAGCGCCTAACGCTTCATTTAGCTGGATCCGCAGACGGCGCAGATCGTCATGATCGCCGCAGAAACAGATCTTGGTGACGTGGTGCGCCGGCATCCGTTTCGGATCGCGCAGTTGATAATGAAAGCCGCTGAAGGCGTGAGCTCGGAGCAGTTCCGGCCTTGCCTGGCCGGTAAACCAGCCGCCGTCGTTAAAAACGTGCATGCTGGCCTGAGTATCCCACACGCTATGCAGCACCTCTTCCGCCACTTCAGGGTTCAAATCCTGACGGTACAGCTCGTCGCCTTCCAGTGAATGGATGCGCGTACCGTTGCCGGTAATCAGAAAAGCATCAAGGGAAAACTCGCCGATCAGATGGCGCATTTCCAGAGCATGGCGACCGGTGGCGAAAGTCAGGGCGATATCGCGTTCACGCAACCGTCTCAGCGCCGTGAGGGTCAGTTCTCCGAGACGATGGTCCGGCATCAGCAGGGTGCCGTCCATATCAAATGCCGCCAGTTTTGCCATGGTATTTTCCCCGATGTGTGATGGGTTTCGCTTGTGTTGCAGTATCGCCTGAGATATACGGAAGTAATAGTGAATAGATATTTTTTATTGTTCCGGGTTTTCCGCAAATGAGATTATTAAACCGTTTAAATCAGTACCAGCGGCTATGGCAGCCGTCGTCCGGCGCGCCGCAGCAGGTGACCGTCGGCGAACTGGCGGAGCGCTGTTTTTGTAGCGAGCGCCATATCCGTACGCTGTTACGCCAGGCCCAGGAGGCCGGTTGGTTAAGCTGGCAGGCCAGCTCCGGGCGCGGCAAGCGCGGAATGCTTTGTTTTCACAAAACTCCGGAAAGCCTGCGTAACGAGATGATGGAACAGGCGCTGAATAAGGGTCAGCAGCAAAACGCGCTGGAGCTGGCGCAGTTGGCGCCGGTTGAGCTGAAAGCGTTGCTGCACCCCTTCCTCGGCGGCCAGTGGCAAAACAATACCCCGACGCTGCGTATCCCTTATTATCGGCCGCTGGAACCGCTGCGCCCCGGTTTTCTTCCCGGTCGTGCGGAACAACATTTGGCCGGGCAGATCTATTCCGGCCTGACGCGTTTCGACGATAGCGATAATACGCCGGTGGGCGATCTGGCGCACCACTGGCAGGTATCACCCGATGGATTACGGTGGCACTTTTATATCCGCTCGACCCTGTGCTGGCATAACGGCGATACCGTGGAAACCTCACAGCTGCGGCAAAGACTACTGTTGCTACTGGAACTGCCGGCTCTCCGCACCCTTTTTGCCAGCATTAGCCGCATCGATGTCACCCACGCCCAGTGTTTGACGATTACGCTGCATCGCCCGGACTACTGGCTACCGTTCCGTTTAGCCAGCTATTGCAGCGTGCTGGCGCATCCTGACGATCCGGCAATCGGCAGCGGCCCGTTCCGATTGAAACTTTTTGGCCCGGATCTGGTTCGTCTGGAAAACCATCCCCGCTACCATTTACAGCATCCGCTGATCCAGGCGGTAGAATACTGGATCACGCCGCAGCTATTCGAAAGCGATCTCGGCACCAGCTGTCGCCATCCGGTACAGATCACCATCGGCGATCCTGAGGAGCTCAATAATCTGCGCCAGGTGAGCAATAGCATCAGCCTCGGTTTCTGCTATTTGACCCTGCGTCAGAGTCCACGTCTCAGTAAAGCGCAGGCCCAGCGGCTGATTTCGATTATCCACCGCTCGTCGTTGCTGGAAACGCTACCGCTGGACGAAGATCTGATCACGCCGAGCCATGAGGTACTGCCCGGCTGGTCCATTCCTCAGGGCCCGGAAAACCATGAGGTGCCGCTGCCTCGCCAGCTTACCCTGCTCTATCATTTGCCGGTCGAATTACACACTATGGCTGAGCAGCTGAAACGGCGCCTCGCCTCTCTCGGCTGCGAACTGACGCTCATTTTTCACGACGCCAAAAATTGGGACGGCTGCCGATATCTGGCACAGGCCGATATGATGATGGGCGATCGCCTGATTGGCGAAGCGCCGGAATATACCCTTGAACAGTGGCTACGCTGCGACACGCTATGGCCTAATTTGCTGACCGGGGCGCAATATGCGCACCTGCAGGCAACATTAGATGCCGTGCAGGCGCAGCCCGAAGCGCGTAGCCGCAACGATGCCCTGCGCAACGTCTTCAATACGCTGATGGATGACGCCATCATGACGCCGTTATTCAAATACAATTACCGCATCAGCGCACCGCCGGGTGTTAACGGCCTGCGCCTCAATGCCCGAGGCTGGTTCGACTTCGCCAGCGCCTGGCTACCGGCATCATCGGCGTGAGAGAGCTGGTCGCCGCGAGCGTCTGACGGTACCATATCGCTCTCACTTATTTAGTCAGGAATTGCTATGAAACGCGCCGTAGTGGTCTTCAGCGGAGGACAAGACTCAACAACCTGCCTGGTGCAGGCACTGGAACAGTATGACGAAGTGCATTGCGTCACTTTTGATTATGGCCAACGCCACCGCGCCGAGATTGACGTGGCTCGCGAGCTGGCGCTAAAACTGGGCGCGGTGGCGCATAAAGTGCTGGACGTTACGCTGCTTAACGAACTGGCGGTGAGCAGCCTGACGCGCGATAGCATTCCGGTACCGGATTACGAGCCGGATGCCGATGGTATTCCGAATACCTTCGTTCCAGGTCGCAATATTCTGTTTTTAACCCTGACGGCGATCTACGCCTATCAGGTTAAGGCTGAAGCAATTATTACCGGCGTTTGCGAGACCGACTTCTCCGGTTACCCGGACTGCCGCGACGAATTTGTTAAAGCGCTGCACCACGCGGTTAGCCTTGGCATGGCAAAAGATATACGTTTTGAAACGCCGCTGATGTGGCTCAACAAAGCCGAAACCTGGGCGCTGGCCGATTATTGGGGCCAGTTGGATCTGGTTCGCCGCGAAACGCTCACCTGCTATAACGGCATCAAGGGCGACGGCTGCGGCCAGTGTGCGGCCTGCAACCTGCGCGCCAACGGCCTGAATCAATATCTGGGCGATAAGGCCGGCGTGATGGCGGTCATGAAGCAAAAAACCGGTCTGGGCCAGGGGCACGAAGCTTAAGTTCAACCTCCCCGGTGGCGCTTCGCTTACCGGGGCTACGGATTCACAGCGTCCCACCAGCCGGTAGCCCGGAAAAGGCGCGTCAGGCGCCGCCTCCGGGAATCGATTGGCACGAAGCCTGAGTTCAACCTCCCCGGTGGCGCTTCGCTTACCGGGGCTACGGGTTCACCGCGTCCCACCAGCCGATAGCCCGGAAAAGGCGCGTCAGGCGCCGCCTCCGGGAAACAATTGGCACGAAGCCTGAGTTCAACCTCCCCGGTGGCGCTTCGCTTACCGGGGCTACGGATTCACCGCATTCCACCAGCCGGTAGCCCGGAAAAGACGCGTCAGGCGCCGCCTCCGGGAATCGATTGGCACGAAGCCTGAGTTCAACCTCCCCGGTGGCGCTTCGCTTACCGGGGCTACGGGTTCACCGCTCTCCGCGGTCCGGCTGTTGTTAGCGTAAATTCATCTGGTCGAGCTTTTCGCGCAACTCCCCTTCCAGCGGCTGCGCCTTCTGCGTTTTCAGATCAATGCAAACAAAGGTAATCAGCGCATCGGCCACCACTTCACCGTTAGGATTAAGGGTCACCACCTGACTTAAGGTGCCGCTTTTACCGTTCAACTGCTCCAGCTTACTGGTCACGGTAAGTTCATCCCCGAGTACCGCCGGGCGGCGATAATTGATATTGATATTGACCACTACAAAAGCGATGTTATGGCTGGTCATCCAGTGAAACGCCGGGCTACTCTCCAGCCCATCCCAGCGCGCCTCTTCGAGAAACTCCAGATAACGAGCATTGTTAACGTGCTGGTAAACGTCCAGATGATAACCGCGAACTTTAATTTGAGTCTGCATAGCGCACATGCCTTACTATTATTGTTGTTAATCAGGTAAGAGGTCACACCAGATGGCATAACCTCTTTAGCATGGCAAAGATTTGCCACTGTGCAAACCAGCGGGTGAAATTAGAGCGTCAGATGTGACAGATTTCTCTCTACCAGCGAACTGCCCATCCCCGGAACCTGTTTAAGATCGTCGAGAGTCTTAAACGGCCCGTACTCTTCGCGGTAGCTGACGATTGCCTGCGCTTTCTTAAGCCCAACGCCGTTCATGGCCTGTGCTAGCTCCTCCGCGCTGGCATTATTGATGCTGACCCGCACGCCGACGTTATCCGTCGTTTTCCCTTCCTCCGGCATTTTCGTCTGCGGCGCCTGAATAGTCTCTTTTGCCGATGCCGCCTTGCCGCTCGCCGATGCCGCCAGCGCCCCCTGAGAACCCGCCGTACAAGCCAGCAACACGGCGACAATAACCATTTTCATTCCTCTGTTCATGCTGTTATCTCCTTGTTTGTAGACAGCAAGGTCACGATAGCGGCTGCGAAAACGGAGTACAAAAGGCAGATTGCGGAAATGGAAAAGGCCGCGAAAGCGGCCTTTGAGTATTGCATCGCGTTACCTCGTTTTGCGAGGCGGCGCGAAATTATTGCTGCTGGTCGACGAGGTCGCCAAGCTTGATTTTGGCGTCTTTACGCAGGTTGCTCATCAGCGCTTCGAATGCGATTTGCGCATTATTCTGGGTAATACCCTGCACCATCGCTTTCTTCTGCTCTTCTGGCATAGAACCCGCTTTCACTTCATCAAGCGCCAACAATACTACGTTGCCTTTGGCATCGTTGCCCACGCCGTAGCTCGCTTTATCTTTCTGCGGCAGCGGCAGGGAGAAGGCTGCCTGGCTCAGCGGATCCTGACCGGTACGGGACAGCGTCTGCGCCGCGCCGAAGCTCAGGCCGGCGGCTTTCATCGCTTCATCGCCTTTGCCCGCTTTCAGGTCGGCCAACAGTTTATCGGCATCCAGTTTCGCCTGCTGTTCCGCTTTGTTGCGCTTCACGATATCAGTCACCTGCGCTTTCACTTCCGCCAGCGGTTTAACGCTTTCCGCTTTGTGCTCGCTAATACGCAGGACAAAGGCGCGATCGCCGTCAACGGTAATGATGTCGGAGTTATTACCCGGCGCGCCGTTTTCACCCACCAGACCGCCATTAAAGATAGCATCGGCAACCGGCTTGAAGTTCAGCTCTTCCGGTAAGTTGTTACGACCGAACCAGCCGGTCTCAACCACTTTCAGGCCGGCGACCTGCGCGGCCCCCGCCAGAGATTCGTTATCGTTGCTAGCCGCATCGCTAACCTTCTGCTGTAGCGCGTAGTAAGCATCCAGCGCTTTTTCCTGCTTCACTTTTGCCGCGATGTCGTTACGCACGTCGGCCAGCGGTTTGACCTGCGCTGGCTGAACATCGTCCAGGCGCGCCACCAGGAAACCTACGGAAGATTTAATCACCCCGGAAAGCTGGCCTTTGTCTTTCAGGCCGGCATCTTTCAGCTCAGGCACGGTGGAAGCCTCTTCCATCCAGCCCATATCGCCGCCGTTACGCGCGGAGATGATGTCGGTCGATTTCTCTTTTGCCAGCGTGGCGAAGTCGGCGCCTTTTTGCAGTTCGGCCAGTACCGCTTTCGCATCAGCTTCAGTTTTAGTCTGAATCACGCTGTAGCGATTACGCTGCGGCTGAGTGAACTGATCTTTATGCTGGTCGTACCATGACTGAATTTCTTCGTCAGAGGCGTTTTCCTGCATGCTGGCGGCATCCATCTTGATGTAGCTCACGCGGAACTGCTCCGGCGCCATAAAACGGGCCTGGTTCTGCTGCCAGAAGGCGTTAATCTCTTCATCGCTAACGGTCTGTTTCGCCGCCAGAGCGTTAACATCGATAGTCGCTTCACGAACCACGCGCTGCTGGGAGACCAGCGCCGCCAGTTGATCGGACTCGCCCGGCAACATGAAATCGGTACCGGCTACCGCGTTGATCAGCTGCTGCGTGGTCAGCTGATTACGCAGCGCTTGCGCGTATTGATCGGTGGTCATGCCCATTTGATTCACGATACCGGTGAAACGTTCGTTATCAAACTTGCCGTTTGACTGGAAGGCCTGGGTCTGGAAGATGGCCTGTTTCACCTGGTCGTCGCTGATGCTAAGGCCCAGTTGACGAGCATACTGGTCCAGCAGCGATTCGTCGATCAGGCGGTTCAACACCTGCTGACGCATGGTCTTCATGTAGTTTTCGTTGGCCGCCAGTTCGGAGAACTGATCGCCTAGCTGCTGCTGCATGCGGTTACGCTCGCTGGCAACGGCATTTTCAAACTGCGCGCGGCCAATCTCCTGACCATTCACTTTTGCGGCATAGTTGTTGCCGCCGCCAATCAGGTAACCACTCACCCCGGTCAAAATGAACGAGACGATAATGATACCGAAAATAATCTTGAGCACGACGCTGTTGGCGGCCGTGCGTAGGTTGTCCATCATGGTGTAACAACGCTCCGCTGTAGATGACTTTTGCTCGCGCAGCATAGCACGTGATGGCTGCCGCGCGTGAGGACGTATTTTGACAAGAAAACAGGGCAATTGTCAGCCCACAAGTGCGCATAAACACACATAAAGTCGCGTTCTGGACAAATAAAAAAGGCACATCTCGCGATGCGCCCTTGTACTTCGTCACATTCCCTGACGGGAGAGCCGATTAGTTTACCGCGTCTTTCAGCGCTTTACCTGCACGGAAGCCCGGTACTTTAGCGGCAGCAATGGTAATTTCTTTACCTGTTTGTGGGTTGCGACCAGTACGGGCAGCACGCTCTTTAACAGCAAAAGTACCGAACCCTACCAGCGCAACGTCATCCCCAGCTTGCAGAGATTCAGTAACAGAAGCGATCAAAGCATCTAACGCACGTCCAGCTGCAGCTTTAGAAATGTCCGCACCCGCAGCAATTTTGTCAATCAGTTGAGATTTATTCACTGTTCTCTTCCTCTCTTTATAATTTATATCGCACCAGAATCCTTCATGGCGCGACCGCGCAGCAGTTATATCAGGACTGTCATGCCCTTACAACAGAGTTGTCGATGACCCCTGCCAGCGATCTAAGTTAGCTACACAAAAAAAGGCTGGCAAGTACGAATTTACTTACCAGCCCCACTTTTCTTAACGCTATTTGCGCGATATCACTATTTTGCGCTTACAACCTGCATGCCAAACGGTTCATTTTGCAGAGCAAGTGTCAGAACTTCCTCGATTCGCTGTACCGGATGGATATCCAAATCGGCGATAACGTTTTCCGGAATTTCTTCAAGGTCACGCTTGTTTTCGTAAGGAATCAGAACAGTCTTAATGCCCCCACGATGCGCCGCCAGCAGTTTTTCCTTCAGACCGCCGATCGGCAGCACCTGGCCGCGCAGGGTGATTTCCCCTGTCATCGCCACATCGGCGCGTACCGGGTTACCGGTTAGACAGGAAACCAACGCGGTGCACATCGCCGTACCGGCGCTCGGACCATCTTTTGGCGTTGCCCCTTCCGGCACGTGCACGTGAATATCGCGTTTTTCGTAGAAGTCCGGATTGATACCGAGCTTCTCAGCACGCGCGCGCACCACGGTCAGCGCAGCCTGAATCGACTCCTGCATGACTTCGCCGAGTGAACCGGTATAGGTTAACTTGCCTTTGCCCGGAACGCAGGCGGTTTCGATGGTCAGCAGATCGCCGCCCACTTCCGTCCACGCCAGACCGGTCACCTGACCTACGCGGTTTTCACTATCCGCACGGCCATAGTCAAAGCGCTGCACGCCAAGATAATCATGCAGATTTTCACCGTTAATCTCGATGTGTTTCAGCGATTTATCCAGCAACAGCTGTTTAACGGCCTTACGACACAGTTTGGAGATTTCACGCTCCAGGCTACGAACGCCCGCTTCACGGGTGTAGTAACGAATAATGCCGATAATGGCGCTATCGTCGACCGTCAGCTCGCCTTTTTTCAGCGCGTTGCGTTCGATCTGCTTCGGCAGCAGGTGGCGCTTAGCAATGTTCAGTTTTTCATCTTCGGTATAACCGGAGAGACGAATGACTTCCATACGGTCCAACAGCGGAGCCGGAATATTCATGGAGTTGGAGGTCGCCACGAACATGACGTCGCTGAGATCGTAGTCCACTTCCAGATAATGGTCGTTAAAGGCCACGTTCTGTTCCGGGTCCAGTACTTCCAGCAACGCTGAGGCCGGATCGCCGCGCATGTCGGAGGACATTTTGTCGATCTCATCCAGCAGGAACAGCGGGTTTTTCACCCCGACTTTCGCCATTTTCTGGATCAGTTTACCCGGCATGGAACCAATATAGGTACGGCGGTGACCACGGATTTCCGCTTCATCACGCACGCCGCCCAACGCCATGCGCACGTACTTACGCCCGGTGGCTTTGGCAATAGATTGACCCAGCGAGGTTTTACCTACCCCCGGCGGTCCAACCAGGCACAGGATCGGCCCTTTCAGCTTGTTAACGCGACTCTGCACCGCAAGATACTCAAGGATGCGGTCCTTGACTCGTTCCAGACCATAGTGGTCGGTATCGAGAATCTCCTGCGCCTGACGCAGATCTTTTTTGACCTTGCTGCGGGCATTCCATGGCACCTGCACCATCCAGTCGATGTAGCCGCGCACGACGGTGGCTTCCGCCGACATCGGGGACATCATCTTCAGCTTTTGCAGTTCCGCTTCGGTTTTTTCTTTCGCCTCTTTCGGCATCTTCGCCGCGTCGATCTTACGCTTCAGCGCTTCGTTTTCGTCCGGGGCGTCATCCATCTCGCCGAGCTCTTTCTGGATGGCTTTCATTTGCTCATTCAGATAGTACTCACGCTGAGATTTTTCCATCTGCTTTTTCACGCGGTTGCGAATGCGTTTCTCAACCTGCAGCAGATCGATTTCAGATTCCATCATCGCCATCAGATATTCCAGACGCTCGTTCACGTCGGACATCTCCAGCACGGACTGTTTGTCCGCCAGCTTAAGCGGCATATGCGCAGCGATGGTATCCGCCAGACGTGCGGGATCGTCGATGCTATTCAGCGACGTCAGCACTTCCGGTGGGATTTTTTTGTTCAGCTTGATGTAGCCTTCAAACTGGCTGATAGCCGTACGCACCAGCACTTCCTGCTCACGCTCTTCAATGACCGGAGAAGCAAGGTACTCTGCTTTGGCGGAGAAGTGTTCGCCGTTATCGGACAGCGCAGTAATACGCGCACGCTGCAAGCCTTCCACCAGCACTTTCACGGTGCCATCAGGCAGCTTCAGCATTTGCAAAATTGACGCCACGGTCCCGACGGTGAAAAGATCGTTTACACCCGGCTCATCCGTCGACGCTTCTTTCTGTGCGACCAGCATGATTTTTTTATCATGGTCCATGGCCGCTTCCAGACAACGGATAGATTTTTCCCGCCCTACAAACAGGGGTATGACCATGTGCGGATAAACCACCACATCGCGCAACGGCAATACGGGGATTTCAATGCGTTCAGAACGCTCAGGATTCATAGAGCTCTCTCTTAGTTTAAAGTCCGCCAGGTAGCCGACGACACCTTCATTAACGCGTCGCCGTTAATATGTAATCCAGTATATGGGGATGTATTCCATACATTCAACGGCGGGAACACAGGAAAAATAAAAGGGGGGATAAAATCCCCCCTTTTTGCTTAACTGCTTGTGTCGATTGGCGAATTATTCGCCAGATGCCTGCTGCGCTTCCGGCTTGCCGTAGATCAGCAGCGGTTTGCTCTGACCTTCGATTACCGACTCGTCAATCACCACTTTTTCGACATCTTCCATGGAAGGCAGATCGTACATGGTGTCGAGCAGCGCGGCTTCAACGATTGAACGCAGGCCACGGGCGCCGGTTTTACGCGCCATCGCTTTCTTCGCGATCGCATCCAACGCTTCATCACGGAATTCCAGCTCCGCGCCTTCGAGGCCAAACAGCGCCTGATACTGCTTAGTCAGGGCGTTTTTCGGCTCTTTCAGGATCTGAATCAGCGCTTCTTCACTCAGTTCATTCAGCGTCGCAACAACCGGCAGACGGCCGATAAATTCCGGGATCAGACCAAACTTGATCAGATCTTCCGGCTCGACCTGCGCCAGTAGTTCACCTTCGCTGGCTTTGTCAGATTTCGCTTTAACCGTCGCGCCAAAACCAATGCCGGAGCCGGTTTCTACGCGGTGGGAAATCACTTTGTCCAGGCCGGCGAACGCGCCACCGCAGATAAACAGAATCTTGGAGGTATCAACCTGCAGGAACTCCTGCTGCGGATGTTTACGTCCACCCTGCGGCGGAACAGCGGCTACGGTGCCTTCGATAAGCTTCAATAGCGCCTGCTGAACGCCTTCGCCGGACACGTCGCGGGTAATCGACGGGTTATCCGATTTACGGGAAATTTTGTCGATTTCATCGATGTACACGATGCCGCGCTGCGCTTTCTGCACATCGTAATCGCATTTCTGCAGCAGCTTCTGAATGATGTTTTCTACGTCTTCACCCACGTAACCCGCTTCGGTCAGGGTGGTGGCATCGGCCATGGTAAACGGAACATCCAACAGACGCGCCAGCGTTTCCGCCAACAGCGTTTTACCGGAACCGGTCGGCCCGATCAGCAGAATGTTGCTTTTACCCAGTTCTACGCCGTTGCTGGTGTCGCCGTTGCGCAGACGTTTGTAGTGGTTGTATACCGCCACTGCCAGCACTTTTTTCGCCTGTTCCTGGCCGATAACATAATCGTCCAGATGATGGCGAATTTCGTGCGGCGTCGGCAGCGCGCTGCGCTCGCGGTGCGGAGCGACTTCTTTAATCTCTTCGCGAATGATGTCGTTACATAAATCAACGCATTCGTCGCAGATATACACGGATGGCCCGGCGATCAGCTTACGCACTTCATGCTGGCTTTTGCCGCAAAAAGAGCAGTACAACAGTTTGCCCGAACCATCTTTGCGTTTATCTGTCATGAGTCCAAACCTCTTCTTAAGTTCTTTGTGCCGCAGATGACGACGCAAATGCCATTCTCAGGCGCAAGTCGCGGTGACGCGTTGTGCCGCCCAGTAGTTAAAACAAGTATAGCGGCACCCTTACGCCACGGGCATCAATTACGATGGGTCAAGATGGAATCTACCAGTCCGTATTCCACCGCTTCCGACGCCGACAGGAAGCGATCGCGCTCGGTATCACGCTCGATCTGCTCAAGGGATTGACCCGTGTGATGCGCCATCAGTTCATTCATGCGCCCTTTCACTTTCAGAATTTCACGGGCGTGGATTTCGATGTCCGTCGCCTGACCCTGATAGCCGCCCAGCGGCTGGTGAATCATCACGCGGGAGTTCGGCAGGCAGAAACGCTTGCCTTTCGCCCCAGCGGTCAGCAGGAAGGCCCCCATCGAAGCCGCCTGCCCCATACAGATAGTGCTGACGTCCGGCTTGATGAACTGCATGGTGTCGTAAATTGACATCCCGGCGGTGATCACGCCGCCCGGAGAGTTAATGTACAGGTAAATATCTTTTTCTGGATTTTCCGCTTCCAGAAACAGCATCTGCGCCACGATCAGATTAGCCATGTGGTCTTCCACCTGGCCGGTCAGGAAAATAACGCGTTCCTTGAGCAGACGGGAATAGATATCAAAAGAACGTTCACCGCGTGAGGTCTGTTCAATGACCATCGGCACCAGGGCCATATGGGGTGCAAAGTTATCTCGTTCGCCACTGTATGACATTTCCGTCTCCTGGATTAATTTTGAAAAAACCTGCTGCACTGATTGTAACCTTATGGACGGATTATCAGCCAGAGTTTCTATCCGCAGGGCACTGATACGTTGAGCTGGTCATTATTTCTGACGCTGCGGATGCAGATACGTCACCCGGTTATGGGGATGGCGCAGCCATAATTCAAGCATAACAACCTTTTGGAGTAACGCTATCACTGAAAATGTGTTTTAGCACTCATCCTAAGCCTATCATTGCAATAAAAAAACCCGCAGCCTTTCGGCAACGGGTTTTTGCGCGAACTTTAAACAGCCCGGCGGAATTACGCCTGCTGGTTCATCAGTTCGTTGAAGGAAGTGGCTTTTTCAGACACTTTAGCTTTCGCCAGCACGGCTTCAACAGCCTGCTCTTCCAGCGCCACGTTGCGCATGTTGTCCATCAGCTCTTTGTTCTTGCTGTAGAACTCAACCACTTCTGACGGATCTTCGTACGCGGAAGCCATCTCTTCGATCAGGCCTTTCACGCGCTCTTCGTCAGCTTTCAGCTCGTTGGTGCGAATCACTTCGCCCAGCAGCAGGCCAACAACTACGCGGCGTTTAGCCTGCTCTTCGAACAGTTCGCGAGGCAGTTCCAGAGCCTGTTTCTCGTTACCGCCGAAACGCTGAGCAGCCTGACGACGCAGTACGTCGATTTCGCTGTCGATCAGGGCAGCAGGAACGTCGATGTCGTTCGCTTTCACCAGGCCTTCAATAGCCTGAGATTTAACGCGGTTACGCACGGCGCCTTTCAGCTCACGTTCCATGTTTTTACGCACTTCCGCGCGCAGACCTTCTACGGAACCATCTTCAACGCCGAAACGTTTGATGAATTCTGCAGTCAGTTCCGGCAGTTCGCGTTCTTCAACTTTTTTCAGGTTGATAACGAACTTAGCGGCTTTACCTTTCAGGTTTTCAGCGTGGTACTCTTCCGGGAAGGTCACGTCGATGGTGAATTCTTCGCCAGCTTTGTGGCCTTTAATACCGTCTTCGAAGCCCGGGATCATACGGCCCTGGCCCATCGCCAGTACGAAGTCAGACGCTTTACCGCCTTCGAACTCTTCGCCGTCTACGGAACCGGTGAAGTCGATGGTAACGCGATCTTCAGCGTCAACGGCGCCTTCTTTTTCTTTCCAGTTCGCCTGCTGCTTACGCAGGGTGTCGAGCATGCCGTCAACGTCAGCGTCGGTAACTTCAACAACCGGTTTTTCAACTTCGATTGCGTCCAGACCTTTCAGCTCAACTTCCGGATACACTTCGAACTCTACCGCGTAGGTGAAGTCTTCGCCCAGCTTGTATTCGCCCGGAACGTAGTTCGGCGCGCCAGCCGGATTAATTTTCTCTTTGATGATCGCGTCAACGAAATGACGGCTCATCAGGTCGCCCAGCACGTCCTGGCGAACGGAAGCGCCATAACGCTGAGCAACAACATTCATCGGCACTTTGCCTTTACGGAAGCCGTCAATGCGAACTTTTTTCGCTACGTTGACCAGCTCGCTTTTGACAGCATTCTCGATGCTGTCAGCGGCGATAGTAATCGTTACACGGCGCCCAAGGCCCTGAGTGGTTTCAACTGAAACTTGCATCTTGTTACCTCAAAAAAATCACAGTGCTCGGTCAACTCTGGAAGCGCGTGTAGGTGGCTTCGCAGAACCGGGATGCCCTCTTCAAATCAGAAACACATTCCCTGTCGTCAGAATCATCCCGAAGACATTCATATATAAGACGCGGCATTATAGCGGCATCACTTTTGTGAGTCGAGAACGGTTGTCGCCTACTGCTGCGGCGTTTTTCACATTTCCCGCTCAAATTTGTCTGCAAAAGCGCGAACTTTGCGCATTTTCCAGGCAAAAGAAAACGGCCCGCAGGCCGTTTTTGCTAAATCTTCACGCAACATACTGGAAAAGCGCCAGCGGTTGCAAATGTGATTTTTACGCGATGCTCCCCGCTCCGCGGCATGGCGGAGAGGCAAAGACGGTATCCTGTAGCCCTTCCCACTCTTTAATCGTGTAAGTATGCAGCGCCAGCGCGTGCACGGTGCTTGACAGCTCCTCGGTCAACGTACCGTAAATCATACGATGACGATTAAGGAAACGTTCGCCGGTGAAGCGGTCGCTCACCAACACCACTTTAAAATGACTTTCAGAGCCCGCGGGGACGTTGTGCCGATAGCTTTCATCCACGACTTCCAGATACATCGGGTCGAACGCTGCTCTTAGTTTTGCTTCGATCTGCTCACGTATCATCATGAATTTTCTCCTCCGACAACGCTGAGATGCCGCCTTTCCCTTTAAATGTTAGCCGCTTTTACCGCTTCCATTGGCAGAAAACAACAAAAAATTAGCATTCCTCTGATATTTTCACGCAAAAGTATCAGGTTTACTGATGATGAATGCTAAATCTCCCGGCCAAATCGCCACCGGAAATGGGACGAGGTCATAAAACGCACAACACGATGATTTTCCACTCGTAGCCACTTCCCCTCACCGTTGGCGATGTTATGATGGCGGGAATTTTCCTTAAACACCCTAACTACTTCGAGTTGCAGAAAAAAGCGCCCGCGATTCCCCGTAGCGCCTGAAACCTGAATTATGACGGGTATAACAACACCGTGCGTTGAGACCCTGAACATGCTGAAGAAAATTCTATTCCCGTTGGTCGCGATGTTTGTACTCGCAGGATGCGCCACCCCGCCGACGACCATTGAAGTATCGCCGAAAATCACCCTGCCGCAGCAGGATCCGAGCCTGATGGGAGTTACCGTCAGCATAAATGGCGCAGACCAGCGTACCGATCAGGCGCTGGCGAAAGTCACCCGCAACAACCAGTTGGTCACCCTGACCGCCTCTCGCGATCTGCGCTTCCTGCTGCAGGAAGTGCTTGAGAAGCAGATGACCGCGCGTGGCTACATGATTGGTCCGAATGGCGCCGTCGATCTGCAGATCATTGTTAACAAACTATATGCTGACGTCTCGCAGGGCAACGTGCGTTACAACATCGCCACTAAAGCGGATATCGCCATCATCGCCACCGCCGCTAATGGCAACAAGATGACCAAAAACTACCGCTCCAGCTACTCCGTTGAGGGCGCTTTCCAGGCTTCCAACGAGAACATTGCAAACGCGGTTAATAGCGTGCTGACCGATACCATCGCCGATATGGCGCAGGACACCAGCATTCACGACTTCATCAAGCAAAACGCTCGTTAATAAAATAGCAGGCCCGGTATCAGGCCGGGTCTGCTCTATATGCCATGTCCAATCACTATTTGCGTATTTTTCAGCAGCCCAAATCAGCTATTTTGCTGATCCTTGGCTTTGCTTCTGGTTTACCTCTCGCGCTGACCTCCGGCACGCTGCAAGCGTGGATGACCGTCGAAAATATCGATTTAAAAACTATCGGCTTCTTCTCTCTCGTCGGACAGGCATACGTATTTAAATTTTTGTGGTCGCCATTAATGGACCGCTACACGCCGCCGTTTTTAGGCCGTCGCCGCGGCTGGCTGCTGACGACGCAGATAGCGCTACTCGTCGCCATCGCCGCGATGGGCTTTCTTGAACCCGCAACGCAGTTGCGCTGGATGGCGGCGTTGGCTGTGGTTATCGCTTTTTGCTCCGCCTCGCAGGATATCGTCTTTGATGCCTGGAAAACCGACGTCCTCCCGGCGGAAGAGCGCGGCGCCGGTGCGGCCATCAGCGTGCTCGGCTATCGCCTGGGGATGCTGGTATCCGGAGGGTTAGCGCTCTGGCTGGCCGACCGTTGGCTGGGCTGGCAAGGTATGTACTGGCTGATGGCCGCGTTACTTATTCCATGCATTATCGCCACGCTGTTAGCGCCGGAGCCCAGCGACGTCATTCCGGTGCCCAAATCTCTTGAACAGGCCGTCGCCGCGCCGCTGCGCGATTTCTTCGGTCGCAACAACGCCTGGCTTATCCTGCTGTTAATTGTCCTTTATAAGCTCGGTGATGCCTTCGCCATGAGCCTGACCACCACTTTCCTTATACGCGGCGTCGGTTTTGATGCCGGCGAAGTCGGAATGGTGAATAAAACGTTGGGCCTGTTCGCCACCATCGTCGGCGCACTCTACGGCGGCGTACTGATGCAGCGCCTGACGCTGTTCCGCGCCCTGCTGATCTTTGGCCTGCTGCAGGGAGCCTCCAACGCCGGATACTGGATCCTCTCGGTAACCGATAAACATCTTTATTCGATGGCGGCGGCGGTATTTTTTGAAAACCTGTGCGGCGGGATGGGCACCGCGGCATTTGTCGCGCTGTTAATGACGCTATGCAACAAGTCGTTTTCCGCCACTCAGTTCGCGCTGCTGTCGGCACTGTCGGCGGTGGGTCGCGTTTACGTTGGTCCGATTGCCGGCTGGTTTGTTGAAGCGAACGGCTGGCCGACGTTTTATCTTTTCTCCGTCGTAGCCGCCGTGCCGGGGATTTTGCTCCTGCTTCTGTGTCGGCGTACGCTGGAATATACGCAGCGAACGGAAAGCTTCTTGCCGCGCACGCAATACCCGCAAACTTATGCTCTGGCGCTGGTTATCCTGGCGGTAGGTTGTTTGATGCTGGCGATATGGCTGCTGCTGTTGGCGATGAACGCGCTGGATTACACCTCTTTTTCCTTCCTGCCAGGCCTGCTGGAAGTCGCCGCATTGACCGCTATCGGTGGTATTTTGCTCGGCGCGATTCTGGACTATATGGCGCTACGCAAAACGCAGCTGATTTAATTTTCGCCAAACTGTTAATAGCCGTTTTAATTACCTGAGGTAATTATAACGGCTTATTAGCGATTTTATTTTTCCTGAGAACTGATTTGTTGTTTTGTGCGTTTTAGATTTCTGGAAATTATTGACAATTTTTACGCGATTCTTTAATTAATTTAACCGATTCAGCAGCGTTACTTTATTTTAACGTTTTCTTTATGTCTTTTATTTGATAATTAATTGTTAATTATTTGTGTTATTTTTACGATGTTTATATCCGTATCCCCATAAGCATTCCCTTTCTTATCCCTTTCGTTATAGATCCAGCGTAAATCAGGCTTTGCAAGCAATTACGTCACATTCCGTAACATATGTGACAATCCAAGCAGAACCCGCTAACACAGAACTGACACAGATCCAATCGTGTTTACAGTAATGCAACCTTACCGTAAAATGCCCGTACACTTTAAACGCCACCAGATCCCGTGGAATTGAGGTCGTTCAATGAGACTCAGGAAATACAATAAAAGTTTGGGATGGATGTCATTAATCGCAGGTACTGTATTACTCAGTGGTTGTGATTCTGCGCTCCTCGACCCAAAAGGACAGATTGGACTGGAGCAACGCTCTTTGATTCTGACGGCATTCGGCCTGATGATGATTGTCGTTATTCCCGCCGTCTTAATGGCAGTAGGATTTGCCTGGAAGTATCGCGCGAGCAATAAAGATGCGAAGTATAGCCCGAACTGGTCACACTCCAACAAAGTTGAAGCTGTGGTCTGGACGGTTCCTATTCTGATCATCCTGTTCCTGGCCGTTCTGACCTGGAAAACCACTCACGCTCTGGAGCCAAGCAAACCGCTTGTCCACGACGAGAAAGCAATCACCATCGAAGTTGTATCGATGGACTGGAAATGGTTCTTTATTTACCCGGAACAGGGTATCGCTACCGTCAACGAAATCGCCTTCCCGGCGAACGTACCGGTACACTTTAAAGTCACTTCCAACTCCGTGATGAACTCGTTCTTTATTCCGCGCTTAGGTAGCCAGATTTATGCGATGGCCGGGATGCAGACTCAGCTGCACCTCATTGCTGATGAAGCAGGCACTTATGACGGTATCTCCGCAAGCTATAGTGGCCCGGGCTTCTCTGGTATGAAGTTCAAGGCTATCGCCACCCCAGATCGTGCAACCTTCGATCAGTGGGTAGCAAAAGCGAAACAGTCCCCGAACTCCATGGACTCCATGGCTGCATTCGACAAAGTGGCTGTGCCTAGCGAAAACAACAAAGTGGAATACTTCTCTAACGTGAAACCGGATTTGTTCAAAGATGTTGTTAACAAATTCATGTCTCACGAGAGCATGAACATGTCTAAACCTGAAGGCGAGCACGCTGCGCACGAAGGGATGGAAGGCATGGACATGAGCCACGCGGAAACCGCTCACTAAGGGGCCGAGGAAGAAAACGATGTTCGGAAAACTTACACTGGATGCAGTGCCCTACCACGAACCAATTATCGTGGTAACGGTTGCTGCAATCATCGTCGGGGGACTGGCGATACTGGCAGCGATCACTTACTTCGGTAAGTGGTCCTACCTATGGAACGAGTGGCTGACGTCCGTCGACCACAAACGTCTCGGTATCATGTACGTTATCGTGGCAATCGTCATGCTGCTGCGTGGCTTTGCTGACGCCGTTATGATGCGTAGCCAGCAGGTGCTGGCCTCTGCCGGGGAAGCAGGATTCCTGCCGCCTCATCACTACGATCAGATCTTTACCGCCCACGGCGTTATCATGATCTTCTTCGTGGCAATGCCGTTTGTTATCGGCCTGATGAACCTGGTGGTTCCGCTTCAGCTCGGCGCACGCGACGTTGCGTTCCCGTTCCTCAACAACCTGAGCTTCTGGTTCACCGTTGTGGGCGTTATTCTGGTTAACCTGTCTCTGGGCGTCGGTGAGTTCGCACAGACCGGTTGGCTGGCGTATCCGCCGCTTTCGGGAATTGAATACAGTCCTGGCGTAGGGGTCGATTACTGGATTTGGGCGCTGCAGCTCTCCGGTATCGGTACTACCCTGACCGGTATCAACTTCTTTGTGACCATTATCAAGATGCGTGCCCCTGGCATGACCATGTTCAAGATGCCGGTATTCTCCTGGGCATCTCTGTGCGCCAACATCCTGATTATCGCCTCCTTCCCAATTCTGACCGTCACCGTCGCGCTGCTGACCCTGGACCGCTACCTGGGCACCCATTTCTTTACCAACGATATGGGTGGCAACATGATGATGTACATCAACCTGATTTGGGCCTGGGGTCACCCGGAAGTGTACATTCTGGTTCTGCCGGTATTCGGGGTCTTCTCCGAAGTCGCAGCGACCTTCTCGCGTAAACGTCTGTTTGGTTACACCTCGCTGGTGTGGGCAACCGTCTGTATTACCGTTCTGTCGTTCATCGTTTGGCTGCACCACTTCTTCACCATGGGTGCCGGCGCGAACGTAAACGCCTTCTTCGGTATTACCACCATGATTATCGCGATCCCGACCGGGGTTAAGATCTTCAACTGGCTGTTCACCATGTACCAGGGCCGCATCGTCTTCAACTCGGCGATGATGTGGACTATCGGCTTCATCGTTACCTTCTCCGTTGGTGGGATGACCGGTGTTCTGCTGGCGGTACCGGGCGCGGACTTCGTACTGCACAACAGTCTGTTCCTGATTGCGCACTTCCATAACGTCATCATCGGCGGTGTGGTATTCGGTTGCTTCGCAGGTCTGACCTACTGGTGGCCGAAAGCCTTTGGTTTCACCCTGAACGAAACCTGGGGTAAACGCGCATTCTGGTTCTGGATCATCGGCTTCTTCGTGGCATTTATGCCGCTGTACGTGCTGGGCTTCATGGGTATGACCCGTCGTCTGAGCCAGGACATCGACCCGCAGTTCCACTCCATGCTGGTTGTTGCAGCATGCGGCGCGGCGCTGATCGCTTGCGGTATCCTGTGCCAGCTGATTCAGTTCTACGTTTCTATCCGCGATCGCGATCAGAACCGTGACCTGACCGGCGACCCATGGGGCGGCCGTACTCTGGAGTGGGCAACCTCTTCTCCACCGCCGTTCTATAACTTCGCAGTCGTTCCTAACGTTCACGAACGTGACGCGTTCTGGGAAATGAAAGAAAAAGGCGAAGCGTACAAGCAACCTGCGCATTATGAAGAAATTCATATGCCGAAAAACAGCGGCGCGGGCATCATCATTGCTGCATTCGCAACGGTGTTTGGCTTCGCGATGATCTGGCATATCTGGTGGATGGCGATTGTTGGTTTCGCCGGCATCGTTGTGACCTGGATTATCAAGAGCTTTGACGAGGACGTGGATTACTACGTACCGGTTGCGGAAGTCGAAAAACTGGAAAATCAGCATTTCGATGAGATTAACAAAGCAGGGCTGAAAAATGGCAACTGATACTCTTGCGCATAATGCCCACGCGCATGAACACGGGCACCATGATACAGGACCGATGAAAGTCTTCGGTTTCTGGATCTACCTGATGAGCGACTGCATTATCTTCGCTACGCTGTTCGCAACCTATGCCGTTCTGGTGAACGGCACGGCTGGCGGCCCGGCGGGTAAAGATATTTTTGAACTGCCGTTCGTTCTGGTTGAAACCGCACTGCTGTTATTCAGCTCCATCACCTATGGCATGGCGGCTATCGCCATGTACAAAAACAACAAGAGCCAGGTCGTTTCCTGGCTTGCCCTCACCTTCCTCTTCGGTGCAGGGTTCGTTGGGATGGAAATCTATGAATTCCATCACCTGATTGTTGAAGGGATGGGTCCGGACCGTAGCGGCTTCCTGTCAGCGTTCTTCGCGCTGGTTGGTACCCACGGTCTGCACGTCACCTCCGGTCTGCTGTGGATGGCGGTGCTGATGGTTCAGGTATCCCGTCGCGGCCTGACCAGCACTAACCGTACCCGTATTATGTGCCTGAGCCTGTTCTGGCACTTCCTGGACGTGGTGTGGATCTGCGTGTTCTCTGTTGTTTATCTGATGGGGGCGATGTAATGAGTCATTCTACCGATCATAGCGGCGCTTCTCACGGCAGCGTGAAGAGCTACATGACAGGATTCATCCTGTCGATCATTCTGACGGCAATCCCGTTTGCAATGGTTATGAGTGGCTCCGCCTCGCATGCAGCGATTCTGGGAACCATCCTGGTCACGGCTGTGGTGCAGATTCTGGTACACCTGGTGTACTTCCTGCACATGAACAGTAAATCTGACGAAGGTTGGAACCTGACCGCGTTTATCTTCACCGTAATCATCATTGCTATCGTAGTTGTCGGCTCCATCTGGATTATGTGGAACCTCAACTACAACATGATGATGCACTAAGAGCGGCGAGTATGTTTAAGCAATACCTGCAAGTAACGAAACCAGGCATCATTTTTGGCAACCTGATCTCCGTGATCGGCGGTTTCCTGCTGGCCTCCAAAGGCCACATCGACTATCCGCTGTTCGTCTGGACGCTCCTCGGAGTATCCCTGGTGGTCGCCTCGGGTTGTGTTTTCAACAACTACATCGACCGTGATATCGATCGTAAGATGGAACGGACGAAAAACCGGGTGCTGGTCAAAGGGCTGATCTCGCCAGAATCATCGCTGGTATACGCCACCTTGCTGGGTATTGCTGGCTTCATGCTGCTGTGGTTCGGCGCCAACCCGTTGGCTTGCTGGCTGGGCGTGATGGGGTTCGTGGTTTATGTCGGCGTCTACAGCCTGTACATGAAACGCCACTCCGTCTACGGCACGCTGATTGGCTCTCTCTCCGGCGCTGCGCCGCCGGTGATTGGCTACTGCGCGGTTACCGGTGATTTTGACAGCGGCGCGGCGATTCTACTGGCGATCTTTAGCCTGTGGCAGATGCCTCACTCCTACGCCATCGCGATCTTCCGTTTTAAGGATTATCAGGCGGCGAATATTCCGGTTCTGCCGGTGGTGAAAGGTATCTCCGTCGCAAAAAATCATATCACGCTGTACATCGTGGCCTTTGCCGTGGCAACGCTGATGCTTTCTCTGGGGGGCTATGCCGGATACAAATATCTGGTCGTAGCTGCCGCAGTCAGCGTCTGGTGGCTTGGCATGGCATTACGTGGGTATAAAGTGGCGGATGATAAAGTCTGGGCACGTAAGCTGTTCGTCTTTTCCATCGTCGCCATCACTGCCCTGTCGGTGATGATGTCTGTCGATTTCATGGTCCCGGATTCACATAATCTGCTGGCTTACGTCAGATAAGATTACGCTTTATATGAAATGATAAAAGCCTCCGCAAGCGGGGGCTTTTTTATCTAGAGAAATTGCCCTCTCCCCTCCCCTTTTGCTTCATTTTCTTCACCTATTACGCTGTTAAAAATTGAGAAAAAAATGAGCATCGCTAACCGCCGCCTATCTCGCTCCATCACTGAAGTTAGTGCTAGCCTTATCTCGTAGGCAAACGCCTACATAAAACATGGATTTAACTGCAAGGAATAACAATGAAAGAATTAACATTCAACGAAATGGAATCTGTCTCAGGTGGTTTCAACCTGGTAAGCGCCGCAACTGGTTTCGCCAGCTTTGTCGCTAATTCCGCGGCAGGGTTTACCTCATTTGCGCTGACCTCCGGTCTGGCGTTTGCCTCTTTCGTCGGCGATAGCGCGATTGAATTTGGCAAGTTCCTTCTTGGGCAGACAAACTGGGAAAGCGTAGTCAGCACCGGTCAGGAAAACTGGGCAAACTTCGTTTCCACTGCTGGAAGCAGCTGGAACACTTTCGTGAATAACGCCGCAACCGACTGGAATAGCTTCCTGGATCAGGCTGCATCCTAATCGGTATAATGATCAGGGCAGATTTCATTTCTGCCCTTTCCTTTGTTTTTAATCTTTTATTTCGCTCTGCCCCCTTTTAGCCTCTGGTTCTCATCCCTTCTTCTATTACGCAACACAGTCGTAATATCTGCTAAACAAACATTTATTTACGCGTCCTTATCCCCCCACTACACTAGTCACAGTTTTTATATTGAGGTGGTAATGAACGATAACAAAATGACGCCAGGAGAACTGCGCGCAACCTGGGGTTTAGGGACCGTATTCTCACTGCGCATGCTCGGCATGTTTATGGTCCTGCCTGTTTTGACCACATATGGCATGGCGCTGCAGGGGGCTAGTGAAGCGCTGATTGGTTTAGCTATTGGCATTTACGGGCTCGCCCAGGCCGTCTTCCAGATCCCGTTTGGCCTCCTGTCTGACCGCATTGGCCGTAAGCCGTTAATTATTGGTGGTTTGCTGATATTTGTTATCGGCAGCATCATCGCCGCGCTGACCGATTCTATCTGGGGCATTATTCTTGGCCGCGCGCTGCAGGGCTCTGGCGCTATCGCCGCCGCCGTCATGGCACTACTTTCTGATTTAACCCGCGAACAGAACCGTACCAAAGCCATGGCCTTCATTGGCGTCAGTTTTGGCGTGACCTTTGCTATCGCTATGGTGCTCGGCCCTATTGTCACTCACCAGTTAGGGTTGCATGCGCTATTCTGGATGATCGCTATTCTGGCCAGCCTCGGTATTTTGCTGACTCTATGGGTAGTACCAAATAGCCACAATCATGTACTGAACCGTGAATCTGGCATGGTAAAGGGCTGCTTCAGCAAAGTGCTTGCTGAACCTAAACTCCTCAAGCTGAACTTCGGCATTATGTGTCTGCACATCATGCTAATGTCGACTTTTGTTGCGCTGCCAGGACAACTGGAGGCCGCGGGTTTCCCGGCCGCCGAGCACTGGAAAATTTACCTGGTGACCATGGTCATTTCCTTTGTCGCCGTGGTGCCATTCATCATCTATGCGGAAGTGAAGCGCAAGATGAAACGTGTGTTTCTGTTCTGCGTCGCTCTTCTACTGATAGCTGAAATCGTGCTCTGGGGAGCAGGTGGCTATTTCTGGGAACTGGTCGCGGGCGTGCAGCTGTTCTTCCTCGCCTTTAACCTGCTGGAGGCATTGTTGCCTTCATTAATTAGCAAGGAATCACCAGCAGGTTATAAAGGCACGGCAATGGGTATTTACTCTACCAGCCAGTTTATCGGCGTGGCCATCGGTGGTGCCCTCGGCGGCTGGGTCGATGGTTTCTTTGATTCACAAACGGTGTTCCTGCTTGGGGCCCTGCTAGCAATGTTATGGCTGCTGGTTGCCAGTACGATGAGCGAACCACCTTACGTGAGCAGTCTCCGAGTTGAGATCCCGGACGAAGTCATCATTAATGATGAACTACAGCGCCGTCTGTTGTCGAAACCTGGCGTTGAGCAGGTCATGATTGTCGCTGAAGAACGTTCAGCCTACATAAAAATTGACAGCAAAGTGACCAACCGCTTCGAGGTTGAACAGGCTATTATCGCAACTTCGTAATCGCCCCCCATTTCTATGCTCTAAACAATAAGTTGAACGCGCGGCAACACAGAAGATACCTTCGGGTATCTTCTCTTATCAAACATGAATTGACGTAATAAGCCCCCATACTTTTCTAATTCTGTTTTGTGAAGTTTAATTCACATTAAAACTAATAGATCATTTAAATATTCACTATTATATAAAAAACCCTCTGATTAGTATATTGCCCGGTGTGCATAGGCACATCATTAACAATTCATTAATCTAGGATGGAATTAAAAATGAAAGAATTAACCGCAAACGAAATGGAATATGTCTCTGGTGCAGGCATTATCGACCTGCCTTGCGCTTTGGTTGATTTCACCGTTCAATCAGCGCTGGGCCTGGTAGCAGCAGGTATTAACGCAGGTATGATTCTGGCCTCCTCCGCTCTGGAAACCACTATTGATCTGGTTTCTAATATTCTTGGCGGTTCGCCATCTAGCCTGGGAAGCATTATAACTGACCATATCAACTCCCTGCTGTATGCTGAATCAGGGGTTTGGTCAAACTTTGTTTATAATGCTGCTACTGACTGGGGTGGTGTTGTTGAGGCCCTGCAGAGCTAAATAGCATATGGCCAGTCAGTTTTCTGACTGGCCATATTTTCTGATGTTAATTATTATTTTCGCCACATCTGAGATACATATCACATGCCGTCATGTAATCATCATGCCAGCGCCAGTAAACATGTAAATAAAAGTATCCCATCGCCGGTATCATGCATAAAATAAAATAGAAATAAAAATACATTTCCCACCCTAATAATTTCAGCAACAGGCTAAAAATTACGATCCATAACAGTTGAAGAATAAATAAAATAACTAACCGCAACCATAGCGATTTCCTATACATTACGGTAAATGGGATAGTTTTAGCCAGGTTCACATCAAACTCTTTCTGAAAAAGCCGTCCTAAAAAAGTATAACGCCTGGATGGGTGAGCAAAAATCAAATTAACTGCCAGTATCGCTGAACAAAGAATCAGCATAGCAACTATCAACTTTGCAGAAAAAAAACCATTGGATAAGGAAAAATCTTCATCCGCGACTAAGGGGCTGATAACCAGAAAACTGGTCATAAAAGTTACGGTAACATTTAAGCAAGCATAATGATGGAGATTACGGTATCTAAGCGTATACACAGTTGCCTGCTGTAACTGTTTGACGTAACAATTCCTGGCGAACCAGCACATCATATAGACTATTATCGGCACAAAGATGACAATACAGACCATCGCGAGAATGCTTGAAAAGAAGAGTAGAAATCCCTTCACAACCAGATAGCACCCTAGTAAACAGCAAGCTGTAGCAACAAGCGGATGCCATAGTATGGCCTCACATTGCGAATACTTTTTTCCCTGAAACCAAGAAAAGTTGATATTTTTTATCGCATATTTGTAAGCCCAATACGCTTTAAGTTCATAAACAAAGCTAAACATAGTTAACGAAAAAATGGCGCTGACAGGGAATGCATCTTCCACGGTCAAAAGATACCCTCTGTTTTTCACGTAGAATGCAATCAGCATCGTACAAATAAAGTACAAATAGGGTAAAAGCGAACGATCCTGTCGACGAATAAAAGTTAAATAATCCGGAATCATGCTAGCCTCGTTACGCCCCCAATATTTTTCGACAATGAATAAAATACTCTGCCGAGAAATCATCGAAATCATTTAGTAATTGTCCAAGATACGCTTTATTGCTGATTTCAACGAACCTGACGACGGGAGTGTGTTGTAAAAAAGCAGTCATAGATGCTGTCCATTGTACGGTATGGGTCAAATGCAACGATAAGTTGTTTTTAATTATCTCAGGGTCACCTTCTTCGCGCCCGGTAACATTCATTAGTACAGGATAATTTGGCCGTACCATTTCCACCACCTCCAGGGCATCTCGCATAAGTTGAACTCCATCAGCCATTAGTGGCGTGTGCCAGGCACCGCTAACGCCCAACTTTACCGTTTCCAGGCCAGCTCCCATAAGTACCCCGGCGAATTCGCTTAAATCTGGCAGCGTTCCGCCAACCACCTGCTGATAGGGACTATTATCACAACTCACCACAACCGGGCTTGCGGAATCGTTAATCAACTGGCTTATCGTTTGATAATCAGCACCTCTCACCGCTAGCATTGCGCCTTTACGAATATGACTTAAATCATCCATGATAGTTGAGCGCGCTGATATTAGTTTGAACACATTCTCCAGCGTTAAAGCGCCGGCCGCGTAGAGTGCGCTATATTCACCAACACTATGCCCACATGAACCCACGATGTGAGCGTCAGAGAATTGCTCAGCATAAAGACTATAGAGCGTAACGTTGATAGCCGTCACCGCTGCCTGCTGTGTCGTCGTTCTCACCAGACGATTCATTGGCCCTTTCAGACATAACCGACGAAGATCCAACCCTGTTACATCACTAGCGCAATCCCAGATTTGTCTGGTGGTTGCGTTTAGATCCCATAAATCTGATCCCATTCCAATTACAGGATTTCCCTGACCGGCGAAAATAAGCACCAATGGTTGCTCTGATAACTTTGTCATAGACAATATATCCTTATAAATAGTATTTAAATCCAATATAGACTCCGAGGGTCTCGCCAAAAAGTGCGAACTCAGAATCACGATGACCTAATGCGCTATAAAACCCCGAATAAATCTCTACCCGTTCGCCCAACCCTTTTACCGGCTTGATATAATGGGTGCCAATTAATGCACTACCATCAACTAAGTTCATCACCAGATAGGGCTGAAAAGTTGAATGATCTGTATTCTGTAAACTTAGCCACGAATTAATATAATGTCGTCCTTGTAACATCCCTTTATTTCCTGTATTACTTATTTCTGACCCCATCAGATATTTATAATCATCAAATACTTTGTCTAAACTGGACAAGCCAGTTTTATTACTTAATAGTTTAATAAAGTCGGTCTGCTCTCGCCATGCCGCTTTTGAGTATCCTTCACTCTGATAATAGTATTCGATACCTAATACACTAAAAAGGTCAGTGGTATACTGGCCGCCAACGGCTAATTCATAGTTTTTTTTATCATCCTGAGCATAAAGCGATGAAGGATATTTTCCAGATAATACTGCATCTCGTTTTTCACGGGAAAAATGCCGCCACTGTTGATTTTTGTGTAAAGCCGCCTCTACGTTGACAACAAACTGAGGAGTTATATTGTAGCTATCCGCCAGGGCCAACGAAGGTGAATCGCCAAGCATCACATCTGCTGCCAGTCGATGATTAGCAAGTCGATAATCGGAGTAACTTAATAAATAATACTCACTGCTGTTGCTCCGTTGATTGGCTGTCCAGTTGCTGGATGACTCATAATATTCATCAATACTCGCCAATTTGGGTATGATGGTAAATGAGAATGCATAATCGCGGAACTCTTCTGAGATCCGCCCTCCCCAAAACGGCTCATTATAGGTGGAGTTAAATCCGGGGTCGAATATTCTGGTAGGTTTAAATCCGGCATAATAAGTCGTCAACAATGCTGCAGGCGATCTTAAATGAAAAGCGCCGGAATGCGGTCTAAGTTTTCCGCCTTCGAGACTGACGTTTTCAGATAATGTTGCGTTCAGCTTTAGCCTATCGATTAATATTTTAGAGCGACTATCATCTTCTTCGAATGGCCCCACCTCGTTCATCGGATGATATCCAAAGCCATATAATGAAAAATCCACAGCCAACACATCATCAATAATGTCACAAGAGCTAGAGACGTTAAGTGAAATATTATTATAGGCGTTATCAGTGGTATACGGGTTAGATCCACTGATGCGCCATAGAGACTCATTTTTATGTGTAAAGGATGTTTGCCCCATCAAAACCAATTGACCATTTTGTTGTATTTCATCCGCGGTAAGACAATCTGCCATCCCCAACAACGGTATTAATGTTAGAATTGATAGTAATACGGCCCGAAGCAATTTCACTTTGCTTCCCTCTGAATGAACTCCTTCGTGAAGTGAAATTCTGGTAAGGACTCAAGGCGAACATTACTATACTTCATGACAGAATATCCCTTTTCATACCGAGTATTCTGCACAATAATTTCTGTTGGCCGGTACATTCCCAATACCATTTGATAGTTTTTATACAAAACACTCTTGAGTAATTGATTATCAAGTGAGTAATATGATGCCTTAAATGGTCGATACTCGGCGTTTTTTTCTACCAGGTAAATCACTTTTGGATAAGTAACGGCCTCAGATTTACGAATAAGAGACAACCGATAGCAGATTTTATCACCACAAGGCTCCTCACCCTCCAGCGTCGAATCATAGGCATATTCGAAGTTCGTTACGATAACATCACCATTAGAGATCTGGCCTATTAAGCGTTGTGAACGCGAAATGGGAACTGGCCTTCGAAGCTCAGGTGTATAAAACCATAAATCATACCAATCAGATAACATGACTTTACCTTTATCTCGCGGAGGATAAGTAAAGCGTATCAATGAACGAGCGTCAGCTTTAATACCGTTCCTCGGCTTAATAAATCGCATTGAAATATCGAGAGATTGTTTATTTTCAGGTTCATCCACTCCCTCTTTAAACTCCAACACGGTCACTTCATAGCGGAAAGGTTCATTTGGTGAACGAACTTCATCCGCCCTGCGAATAATCTCCAGAGCCTGCTGATCAATTTTTGTCGCTTGCACTGCAGCTGAATGCAGTAATACTGCCAAATATAATAAATACCACATGCCAATTCTCATACTGCCCTCTATGAAGATTTAAATGCATCTGTAATATTAAGCCGCGATGCACGATATGCAGGAATGATAGAAGCCAGGGCTGACGTTAAAATTGGCAACATCAAGGTAAACCAAATTAACTCTGCGTCATTGCTTTTAATAAATGCAGTATATCCAACTGACTGCCCTGGAGAAGGAGGCATTGCAATGCCGGAAATATTAATAATCGCAGCAATGGTATAACCAAAAGCAAGGCTACCGATTGCCCCCAAAATGCCTATATATATACCTTCCAACCAGAATAAAAGCGTAACACGACTGGACTGTAAACCGATGGCTCGTAGTGTCGTGATCTCTTTAGTCCGCTCAACGATATTCATCGTCATTGAATTACCGATCATAAATATCACAATAAGTGCTACTATGACTTTAATAAAAAAATAGATACCCGAAAGCATGCCTTCAACTTGCTGGTAAAAAATAGAGCTTTGCTTCCAGTCCTTAACGATAAGGGGTAAATTCTGTTGAGCGATAAACTCTCTCATTTTAATAACAAATGGCGCTACATCATCATGTTTTAATAAGATAACTATTTTACTGACGCCATTCGTACCCATGATTCGCTGAGCGGTATCAAGAGGTATCTTTAGTGCAACATCATCATAATCCTTAATTCCCGACTCAAAGATGCCACGGAGTTTGACTGATATAGCGCCCTGTCCTCCTGCCACATTTACCGCCAGGATATCGAGCCAGTCACCATAGTGGCTATCAAGTGTTTTGGCCAAACCGCTTCCGATGGTAATTTCATTATGTTTTACGCGAGATAAATCGCTTCCAAAGACTATCTTATCAAATGCTCCTAGCTTCAGAGATGGTAATGGTTCAATGCCTTGCGCCGAAAAATAATTTGACGTTTCGCTTTCGTAGTGAGATATAATCCCACTAAACTCTAGCTGACCTGAAATTGTCGAAATTGCATTAGAAAAATAGGCATTTTGTAATATATTATGCTTTAGTGAAATGTAGTCAGAAATAAGGCTTTTATTCTTATTAGCCGTTTCAAAGTAGGATTTATTATAAATTTGCACATGGCCAACATTAGTTCGTATCGTCTGCTCCTTGAGTATCCAAAAAGAGTATTTGATAAAACCGCCATATAGAAATATAGCGCCACCACCTAAAACAATTGCAAAAATAGTAGAAAGGGTTCTACGCTGATGCCGTAGCAAATTAAGGAATGAAAATTTAGCATCACCATAATTGAAGATGATATTATAAACTACAAATAGCAATAACAACGCCACAATACCATTAATGAATATCACATCCCTTGACATTTAATCACCTTTAATAACCGGAACAATAACCTGCACGACTTCAGCCATTTCCCACGCAGGCGGATTGTTATTTGCATAATCGATTTTAAGGTTTTGCCCTACGCTTCTCAGATACTGAAGGAATTGTTCTTCTTGTGGTTTGCTATGGCACTGATGGAGAGCTCGTAAACGCATCTCGTTAATCTTCCGAACAATCTCGACGCTGAATTTATCTCTATTCCTCATCAGCAAGTCGGTATCTTCAATCGTAATCACGCAGCGCCCCAAATTACCCGGAAGCCAGGCATCAACACGCGCACGCAAATATCTGATTAGCAAATTATCTTCATTGACATCTACCGACTCATCCATATAGAAGAATCCTGTCTTTGCATATTCAGAGGCGTGAATCAGATCATTAACACTCAGGTAATAAGCTGCTTGCCGCAGCATCCCCCATGAATAAAAGATCAGCACGCCAACGTTATTAGTGCGTTCATATTCTTTAAGCAAATTTGCTGTGACCGATGCTAATGCTTTTGGCTCACCTGGTAACCCATCCTGTAAAACACGATCCGAAACAGGTGTGGGTATCGATTCAGCGAATGCTGAAAATATAACTGTGGTTAAACACAGAAGCAAAACTCTACAAAGATTGCTTCGCTGAATCATATATTATTGCTCCATCTTTAATTTCCACTCTCCGACGAGCTCGCTCTTGTAGTTGAGTCGAATGAGTGGAGATAATAAACGTCGTCTCTGTGCGCCGATTAATGTCAAGCAGCAGGTCAAGAATCGCTTCTCCAGTGGCCAGATCCAAATTTCCGGTCGGTTCGTCGGCAACAACGACTTCAGGACTATGCGCTAACGCCCTTGCTATCGCGACCCGCTGTTGTTGTCCGCCTGATAATTGGCCTGGCTTTCGCCCAACTAAGTGGGCTAAGCCCACACTATCGAGGAAATGTAGACTCCGTGCTTTCGCCTCTTTTGCATTGAAATGCCCATTTAGCATCAGGGGATAAAAAACATTATCAAAAACACTTAGTACCGGGACTAAATTGAAAAACTGAAAAATAAACCCTAAATGATGACTACGGAGTCGCGCCAAATTCTTTTCAGACAGCGCATTTAGATTTTTGCCAAGAAAAAAAACATTACCTGCCGTTGGTTTATCAATACCTGAAAGTATATTAAGCAAGGTACTCTTACCGCTTCCCGAAGGGCCACATAATGCTACGAACTCACCTCTTACAATATCCATATTAATATCATTCAGTGCAATAGTAATGTTATCCTGAGGACCATAAGATTTATGTATACCGTACAGAGATATATCAGGTAATTCTGTTATATTGCTGCGCATAGGGCCTTCTATTCGTACCAGGTATCAAAATAAGCATAGCCACCGACTGCCCCAGGGATAACGGTTCGAAGACAGCCATTATGCAAAGCGTGGTGTGCAATGTATTGCCAGCTCAAAGCAGGGGTCATGCAGCCGCTACAACCATAACGAGTAATGAGATCGACTCCTTTGTTAGAAGGTGGTATTAATTTATTGATACCACCGGCATAGGCAACCAAGTCAATATCATTATTTTTTTCTGATTGTGATACAAACAAGCGGTCTACACCATTAGATATATATGGACCACAGTTCACTCTCATATGACTTTCTCTTCTACTGAATATAAAGCAGCCCACTCTTTCAATTGACACATTCACGCCAGGAACATGCTTATGATGCTTTTTCCTTTCGCCTTGGCTAAGACTTTCTGCGGTAAAAGCCAACAACGGCACCGCACGGTAACCTCCGCAGATAACGACAAAATCAAATACATCCCAAGCAAGATAATCCTGTGTCAATGCCATTGCCTGAAATAGAGCATAGTTTTCACCTCGTATTTTACAGGTCACGTTGTTGATAGAAAATTTCTTAATCAAATTCTTAGGTAAAGTATCAATAGTTGATAAGTTAAGGCTACTTATATTGTATTCAAAAACGCCTGACTCCCCCCATGAATCAATATAGATAAAGGCGGTTCGTGATTTCAGGAGTAGCATCCGTTCTTTTGCTGATAAGCTATGTAGAGCATCGTCCGACACTCTTTCCATGGCATTAATATAGGGTATATGATCTGGTCGCCTTGTGATTTCACGATTATATATTTCGGCACGTGTGCCAAAGCGTTTAAATCGCCAACCATTCGCTCCTGTTGCCTTGAGCGCGGTATTGAATGAATGCGACTCCCATACATTTAACCAGTTTGGATAATATAAATGAAACGGTTCTTCAGGTTCAAGAAATGAATATGAAGACAAATACATCTTACTATTCATATCAACCACAACTCTTATTCAAATTTGTCATTAATAACGCAACAACTGAACCATCGACGCCTAACCCGGTCTTCAGAAGATGGTTTTTTTCATGCTTCCTCACACCTCCTTCTACGGAGATATGGCAAGCGACATCATCTATGATTTCGTCATTGATAACAGGAAAAATCAATTCATTCGTGAGCAGTAAATGATAGCCAATAATTAGGTCTATCACCCCAGATCCCGTTGCGGTATAACCAACTTGTCCTTTATAGGCCAATACGGGAAGCGGGGTTTCACCAGCAAACATAGCGATCGCTTTTGCTTCAACTTTATCACTGGATGAGGTTCCATTACCGTGAGGGATGAATCCACAAAGGTCCTCTTTTCTCACCCCAGCATCATTTAATAATGAATGAATCAACTTCAAAATGCTGGTGCTTTGCCAGGATGCATCATTACTTCGACTAGCATTAATTTGCTTATATGCCGAAGTAATACATACTCCCGGACTTTTTCCGCGCATCATTCGGTGTTGTTGACTTTCCAGTAACATAACGCTATAGCCTTCGGCAAAATGCACACCATTGCTGTTTACCCCGAAGGGCTGGACAATTTTACTGTCCAACATTCCCTGGCTTGCAAGGAATACAAGATCCTGATATTTAATTTTTGAAATATTAATAACAAGCCCGAGGTCAATACCTCCACTCTCTATTGCCCTGGTAACCAAATGAATAGCAGTCAATGATGAGTTACTTGTACAGTTCATATTTGGCGGCAAATATTGCAACTCATACTTTAGCCCCAGCGTATAAGAGACATTATCCTGCGACATATTTTTTACAGAAAGATTTTTAATTGAAGATGTTACCGAAACATCTTCCATATCATTGTAATTATAAAAATTCCTGTAATCCATAACATCAACACGAGGGCCTATTCCGGTAATATATACTCTAACTCTGTTGCCTTTCAGGCTGTCATTACTAAGACCAGCCTGTAGTAAGGCGTCATCAATGAGTTTGTACACCAGTTCAAAAGCGCTATCGTTTTCTCGTTGTAGTTTCGCAATGAATATATTCTCTGCAAATCCACATTCTCTAGCCTGGTTATCTGATATAAACCATGGCGACAAATGTACCCGTTTTCCTTGCTGCAGATTTCGAATTAACAGCGAACTATTCTCAGCATATGGCAAGGATACACTGAAGCCAGAAATAATAGCTCTCCCGCTCACCTTGTTATCCTTTAATCACGATAGCGTAATAATTCCCGCCTTCTGTAGCGCCAATTAAAAGAGCGTATTTGATAGCTATTTCTCGTGTTTTCTTTACAAAGTTAATTCTTGCGTCGGCAAAGTTTTGTGTATATGGAATAGCAGGAACCGATTGTCTTTGAATACAATCAAGAATCACCGCCAGGTTTAAAAGCCCTGCAGACGAAGCAACAAAGCCAAAAAATGCGTTATAATTCACCACTGGAACATGTGGATTATGGCTATGGAATGAATCATAGATTGCATTAATTTCTATGATTGAGCTAACTTCGCTGCCACTACTAGTTCCACACACTAAATCAATCTCTTTTGCGGTAATACCCGCATCGGCAAGCGCGCGAGCGATCGCCAGCGACATTGCGGTAGATTTTTCCTCAATCTGCGTCGCATCAAAGTAGGAATTACTGCATGACTTACCATAACCTGCAATTTCTCCCAATATTTCAGCGCCACGGGTAGCTGCTGCACGCGCGTCTTCCAATAACAGCATACAGGCCCCTTCACCAGGAACATATCCACGTTCCTCTTTGGCATATACCTGATAATCAGCGACATTTGACGTCATATGAATCTTGTTGGTCACCGCATCCATATACAGGGACATCGATGGAAAATATTCATCAGCCCCGCCAACAATGACCTGTGGCTGTAGTTGCTGGCGAACAATTTCATAGCCATAAGTCAATGCGCCAAGCGCGGCGTTTTCACCGGTCGCTAACGTAGTCGTATATCCCTTTATACCTTCCGAAATCCCACAAAATGTCGTCATCGAGTTCATCAGCGAACCAGGAAACTCTGAAGTACGTACTTTGCGCGGATCGGGCTTTAAACTTTGTAAATACTTGTAGGTAGTTTCTTGCGGTCCACGGGCCATCCCCAGAACCATGCCCAGCTCCTCTCCATCACGTTTAATCTTGCGTTTCGCCCTATTCAGCGCTTCTGAAAGTGCAATCAGCGCAAACGTACCGCCGCGCGTTGCTTTGCGTGGGTCATAGCGGCGTAAATGTTTACGTGGTTCGAGGCCTTTCACCTGGTAAGTTTTAAAGTGCTTTTCTGACTCCGGCTGTCGGTAGGCCGCTTCTCGATATTCTTCGCCAAATATTTCCGCAAACTGATTAGTTTTTTCTACAACATCCAACAGCGCTTTAGCCTCTTCAAGCGTATCATCAGGAAATACTACGCCGCTCAACTCCAGCGACCTGGCATCTTCATGGATATAGCGAAGAATTTCATTAAGCGTATGTCCAATAGCCGATACGGCACCTATCCCAGTTATAACAACACGTTTGGCATCATAGGCGGTAAGAGGAACTGAACATGGTTTGGTACTGACAATCATGCAGCAATTATTACCGCCGAATGCGTAGTTATTCTTCATAAAGATATTGATATCTTTGTGTCGAAACTCATTCGCCACGTAGTCCAGATCGCAGTTAGGGCGCGGCTGCGAAAAATTCAACGTTGGCAGAACATGCTTCTGCGGAAGGGTAACTAAACAAGCGATGAGCTCGACAATACCGGCGGCGCCAATATTGTGGCCAAAATACGATTTAGTAGAACTGATCAATATATTTTCGGCGCCAGAGAAAACTTTCTTCATCGCCAGAGTTTCTATTTGGTCATTAGCCTGCGTTCCCGTACCATGCGCATTAACGTAATCAATTTGCTCAGGTTTGATACCTGCATTCGCCATGGCTTTCTGCATGACCTGCACTGCGCCGCTAGCTCGCGGGTCGGGCCCCGTTTCATGGTATGCATCACACGAGGTGGCGTACGAGAGAATTTCGCCGAGAATCGTCGCACCACGCGCGACCGCATGCTCATACTCTTCCAGGACTATTGCCCCTGCGCCTTCGCCAATAGACATACCTGAATGCCCCGAAAATGGCGAACACGATTGCGGGTGCATAACGTTCAGGGCATAAAAACCGGCAAAGGTGGGTAAATAAATAGGTTCTGTTCCAATAGCCAGCATAGCCTTGCTTTTGCCGTTTTGGATGTAATCAAAAGCCATGCCGACGGCGTTCGGGCTTGCCGTACAAGCCGTTGCAACGAGTTCCACGCCTCCTTTCAGGCCTAATAACGTAGATGCGCTGGAACAACACGATGAAAAGCTGCCTGAAAAAAGAGCCTTCCGTAACGAAAAGTCCTGAATATGCTGCTCAAATAACGGAAGGAATGCTTCAGTGCCTGCAGAAGAAACGCCTACAATCAGCCCCATCTGTTCCAGGCACTCCCGATGGGTCGCCAGTTCTGCCTGCTCTAGTGCTTCCTTACCAACTTTGTAGGCCCAAAGTGCAGCATTATCTAGCGATGAGACAACCTCTTTCGATAATTCGGGACAATGAATTTGATGCAGCATTTCAGCCGCACGGGCGTTTGCAAACCATTTAGAGAAACGCGCACTATCAGCGATGCCATTTTTTTTCTCCAGCAGCGCTTGCCTGAAGTCTGCGATGTTGTCAGCCAGAGACGACAAAATCCCCATACCGGTAATAACCACTCTTTTTCTACTAGTTTTCATAATATTATGCTTTATCCCGATTGTTATTTTCTACCGACCGATGCTGGATATAATATTGTCATCGCTAAACGTTATACCGTGGCAAACGCGCTCTTTGCTTTCGAAGCATCAACAAAGCTATGCGTTGTGGGATTAACCAACAAACTCAAGTTATAAATAAAGGGTAAGTTCTGTGTTTTCGCAGCGATTTCACCATTTGCGGTTTTAAGGCTAAAACCTGAAATATCGGCTAACGCATAACATTCATCAATAAGGGCCAACGCAATCCATGCTTGCCTGGCCGGCGAATATGTTGCATTAATAATAACCCCTACCTGTTGTCCATTAACCATCACAAGATCATCTGAATCGATCTGACAACATTCATCGCATGGAGAGATCCCAATAAGCTTACGTTGTGCGCCATTTCGCGATAACTCCACGACTGCACTCTTACCAATAAAGTCCTCTTTATCATACTGGATAGCCCACTGCATTTGCAGTTCCACCGGATTTGTGGAATAGCGAGGGTAAATACTTTCATCCCATCCTGTATTTTCAATTCTCACCAGACGTTGATATTCTAAGCCACCGGTTTTCAGCGAATATCTGGCGCCTATTTCTTGTAACTTCATCCACATAGTGACAAGCGTTGCTTGTGCACCAATCAATTGATATGCGAATTCGCCATGTTTCCCACAACGAAAAACCATAAGTCCATCATTGGTATTCATATATTCATAATAAGGTAGGCCAATGATATCAAAACCATAAACCTCTGCCATTACTTCCCAGGCATAAGGTCCTTCCAGCATAATGACGCCCCAGTCATTCTCTCCCATCGATTTTATTTCTGGAATCTCCTGAATATCTAAATCATCCGCCTTAACAAGGATTTCATTCAGGATATTTATAACTTCTTGTGCAGTCAGATTCTCTGATAGAATATAATAGCCTTCAGCGGCGCACAGAACATAAGCATCACCGCGGATTGTTCCATCAGCGTTAAGCAGCAAAGAGTAAATACCCTGTTCATCACGGATGATCGATACATCTGCAGAGACCAAATAGTTTACAAGCGCCCATGCATCCTCCCCCATCACACTGGTAATGGACATATGAGAATAATCTACCAGCAAGACATTTTCACGCACAGCTTTATACTCTTCATAAATATCATGATATGAAGAAGGTACGCATTGGTGATTATAGATACCCATAACCGCATTGTTTTTAAAATGGAGATCAGAAAGTAACTTCATAAAATACCCTTCAATATAACCTTATCAATTCAGGATGATTTTTTCTTTAGAATGAAAGATGCCAGATTATTTATGCTGCGCATATAGGCTGGATCATCGCCTTCTGAGACCTGGATGTTGAAGGTTTTATCAAGCATAACGATAATCTCCGTTGCATCGACAGAGTCAAGTTTCAAGCCATTGCCAAACAAGGGCGTATCATCATCTATTTGATGAGCCTCACGCTGGACATTCAGGCGTTGAATAATTTCGTTTTTAATCGTGATGATTATTTTTTTTCTTTCATCAATTTCATCATGGATGTTTGTCACACCGAACTCCTTGGATAATTAAATGATTTCTCTAAAGTTAATAATGACGCCCTGGCTAATAATTTTCTTGCCAACATTAGCTGTAACTAAATAATGTTTAAACCCACTATCATCAGAAAATGACAGCTTGCTTACCACTTCAATCGTATCTCCCGGGTAAGCCGTTTCTTTAAATTTCAAATTCTGTGATGCTAACACTCCACGCACCGCAGCACGCCTTGCATGTATTATGCTCAACATATCCGGATGCTTGATATAAGCATGGATATCACGCAATGACCTAAGTTCTTTACCCGAGTGTTGTTGATAAATATCACAGATATCAGTGAGAAAAGAATAATACTCGCTTGCCTGGCCAAATATCTCAGAAATGATCGCTCCTGGCATAATGGGATCTTCCGGAAAATGTCCAAGCAGATAAGGATCATTATAAGTTACATGTTTTATAACTTTGATGAAGCCATTCTCTCCGTATTTAAAATCGACTATTTTATCTACCATGAGTAAAGGTTGACGCCAGCCGCCCATAGCAAGAAAAATTTTTGGTGGTATTGAATACTTAGACATATATCACCGCATTACCATGCCACCATCGACGACGATGGTTTGCCCTATGACATAGCTAGATGCTGAAGAACTTAAATAAACAATAACGTTGGCCACCTCGTCACATTTTCCGAGTCGTTTTAATGGAATTGAGTTAGTCACTTCACGAACAACTGTACGTGGAACCTTCTTCGCCATTTTAGATTCAATCATCCCCGGCGCGACCGCGTTAACGCGTACTCCCCGCGGCGCCAGCTCAGCGGCAAGTGTCCTGGTAAAACTTAATATTGCACCTTTTGATGCGCTATAGTTTGCCTGGCCAACGCTTGGTACAAGAGCAGCCACCGATGCGACATTAATAACAACTGGATTTTCCGCTGAACGTAATAGCATTAATGCTTCCTTCGTTAACCGGAACAAGCTAAGTAAATTAATGCTAATGACAGAATAAAAATCATCAAAGGTCATTGATGCAAAGAGGCTATCCTTAACAATCCCCGTATTATTCACCAGCACGTCCAGTCTTCCGGCTTCGACAGTCAAGCGCTCACACAACGCAGTCACTTCTTTCTGGCTTGTGAGATCGCATGGCAAAATATTAAGTAAGTTGCCATTAGCATGGTTTCCTTTCAGAGCAATCAAAGGCTCGACATTTGATTTATACAACGCATATACCGTGCATTTTTGCTCAAGAAATTTCTCGCAAATTGCAAGACCTATGTCGCCGCTGGCACCAGTAATCAGCACCTTTTTACTTACAAGATCGCTATACCTATACATTTTACATGAATGCCTTTATTAATAGATTATGGTTGCGGCTATCGCATATGTCCGGCAGTGTGAAATACTCAATGATATATTCATAATTTGTTGATTATTTAGAATCTCCTTAACACTCCCTGACAATATGAATTCAGGTTTTCCATATTCATCATGAACGACCTCAATGTCATGGAAACGGATCCCGTGACTAAATCCATACCCTATGGCTTTTACCAGAGACTCCTTAGCAGCCCAAAATCCTGATGCCCTCTCATAATTAGGGCAAGGAAAATCAATATCTTTGATCTCATTATCCGTAAATACTCGATGAAGAAATCCTGACTTATCATTGGCAATGGCTTTTTCTATTCTTGCCACTTCAACAATATCTGTACCAATACGCATTGCACATCCCCCAATGAATTAAATCTGGTACGCAAAGTTGAAATTTAATTTATATTCATCGACATCCAAATTATTAGGATAGATAAAAGGGGCTGATACCGAAGCATCATATTCCAGAGCTCTGACAGCCCCTTTGACACCCAAAATACCACCCATTATTTTTTTGCCACTAAGGTTCTGTGAAGGTAACTTACCAATTATTTGACCGTAATCTGCACCGATATAGGGTATGAGACCTTTATAACCCGTCACAGCATTTAGCGTGTTCTGTAAAAAGAAACCTTTATTGCCATAGATCCCATCACTATTTTGAAAACCACGCACACTCCAACGATCGCCTATCGTGAACTGATCCTGTAACGTCAAATTATCCGGTGAATACTGGGCGCCAAAATTAAGTTCATAATAGGCGTTAACTGGCAACATTGTTAACCATTTCACGTAATTCACATTAAGGTTCACAATTTGACTTTCTTTACTAACAGTGCCAGTGCGCATATCAGGTGTATCGGTACCGCCAAACGCCTTGGTAAACCGCTGCCAGGTTACCGTGGAGTCCAGTGCTGCCCCGGTAAAGTTTCTCTTATAATTTACGCCTAACCGTACATTACCCATATCACGCTTTTGCAATACCAGTTCTGTCCCACCCAATGTGTAGTCATACTTACGTCTGATCAGTTCAGCGCTTGCAGACAATTTTGAGTTCACATTGCGGTATAGCATTCTATTGCCTTTAAGACTGAAGTATTCTGTCTTGCCAATATAGTCAAAAGTATATGCACCAATATCGATGCCTTGATGGGATTTACTTTTACTATAATAGAGACTAAGATCATAATAACCGAATGGCACACTATAATAAGTACTCACGTTCTTATAGCCACCCGTTTGGCTACCTGTCCCTGCAAGATAAAAAAGGTCACTCAAGCCTGTGACATTATATAAATAACTTGTTCCACCGATAAGTTCACTACCAGTACTCTGATCGCCGAAGTTATTATAGGAAGCCCTTAAGCTCCATTTTTTTTGCGCTGCGTATTTATTACTACTTTGCTCGAACCATTTTCGGAACCTGGCAGAATGTTGATCTTTACATCCACCTCAGGGGTTCTCTGTATGTTTTCCAGGCCTTGTTCTAGATCTCGGATGTTCAGAATATCGCCAACTGAAAAAGGTAAAATCCACTTGCTTATATCATTTCCAGCAACAACGATCTCTGAAATTCTTCCAGGCACAACCGTCAGTTTTAATTTTTTCGTTGATAAATCCTGAGTTGGAATTTCAACTCTGGTAGTAATATACCCTGCGTTTATATAATAATCCTGGAACAGCACAGCAGCCTTTTTGAGCCCATTCATTCCGAGACATTGACCAACTACCTGATTTTCTATTTTCTTTAATTCATTATTATCTAAAAAATCATCACTAAGAATCAATTCATTGATCTGAAAACAAGGTGTTTCTTGCGGGAATGTGCTATCAGTATATTTCTTTGTTGTGGCATCAGAATACACATCTTTCTGCTCTATTTTTCTGTCTTGTAAGGACGCATTATCGTTACTTTGCTGTTCTTTTATAAGACGACCTAACTGAACATCAGCAGCAGCCACAGGAAGCGCAACCAAAAAAAGAGAAGTAATAATTAATGTATGTCGAATATCCATTTCATATCCTGATAATGTGAAAGCAGTAATCCCTTACTGCTTTCACCTGCTACCTGATTTATTTACCGACCACGGTACCAAAAATGTTTACAATATTAGCAGTAGTCTGAAATCCTTGCGCACCACCTAATACAGCCCAAAAACCAGTATTGACTATTTTTTTGGCATTGATAACAGCTTTACCATTGGTATACAGATTACCGTAATTATAAATGTTATTACTTGCCGTGACGTTCAATTCGCTGTCAGCAACTAAGTTAGCCCAGTTAGAGATATTTTTAGCGGTGACGTTAGTTGTTTTGGCCGAAATGTTCGCGCCAAGGTTATTGGTCAGGTCATTTGCTGTAGAAATATTAAGCGTATTTCCAGCAGCAATATCACTGTTATTAGTAATGGTTTTCCCCGTCAGGTTCAAATCACCATCAGCACTAAATGCATGGTTATTAGTCAGATAACCAGAAGCATTTACCGTCATATTACCTTTGGCGTTCACCCAGCCGGTATTATTATAATCTCCATTGATATTAATCAATACGTCGCTATCAGAAGAGATGATACCGGTAGCCGTGTTTTTTGCGATAGAGCCACTTGCTTTGGACGATAATCCACTGGCATCAATCTTCATGTTGCCTGAACTGTAGATTGTTGCATAATCAGCGGCAATTCTCTTCGCTGCAATCGTCATTTTCCCGGAATTCGCAACAATCTGCCCTTTGTTACTGGCAAGATCGCCAGTCAGGTTAATATTTACATCACCGGTTTGCGCAATGATACGACCGGATTCGTTATTCAGGCTTTTCGCCGTAATATCAACACCCTCACCACCAATTAAACCACCTTGTTGGTTTCCATAACCGAAATATTGGCCAACATAGAAACCGAACTTGTCGCTATCGGTGCTGGTGATTTTGCCTGCCGCATTAAGCGCTAGTTTTTGATCAGCAACCATCATAGTATATTTAGCATCGATATCAGCTCCGGAATCGATACTGATATTTTTAGCTTTAATGACTGAACTGTCTGTGCTCACGGTGTTGGCTTTGATAGTAACATCACCGTTTACTGAAGTTATCACCCCCAAGCGGCTGTAGTAATTATCGAGATCGATATTTACACCATCTCCTCCGTTAATACCGGATTGGCTGGTATTGATGTCGCGACCAGTAATTGAAACAGTCTTACTGCTTTCAATTTTACCCATATAGTTATCAATATCACTGGTGGTTTGGATGCTCACATCACCATCTGAGGCAATTTCGCCAGCCCAGTTGAATAAGTAGTCAGCAGCAATCTCGATGCCATTACCTGAGACGATACCCAAGGATTCACCGCCCGTGGTATCGGCCGATTTGTTGTCGTTGTTTTTAACTGCTTTCGTTGTCGTTAATTTTACAGCACCAGCACTGGAACGGATCAAACCAGTTACGTTTTCAATGTTTCCAGTACTTTCAACTTCGACATTGCCCGTTGAATCAATAGTGCCACCATTATTGGTTAACGATGTATTTTTCAGGCCAACATAGCCAGCATGAATCTGACCGTTGTTATTATTAAAATCACCTGATTCTATTGCAACGACACCCGCCTCAATACCCGCCGTTTTAGCTTTTCCGGTATTGGTAAAAGTATTACCACTGGTATTGACAGCCAGCGTTTGTCCGGCAGCCAGTTTACCATTACTATTATCGAATTTACCGCTGGTAATATAGTTATTCGTGGTTGCTAAAATATTGCCACCGTTGATATTACTAACATTATTACCCGAAGTATCAATAGCGATCATTTTATCGCTATTGATTTTCCCTGCGCTATTTTCTAAAACACCGTTGGTGTTCAGGGTGATATCGCCACTAGACTGGATAGCTGCATTTTTATTAACTAACTTCCCATTGCTGGTAAGCTTTATACCGCTATCGCCGCCTGCAATCGTTCCCTGATTTCGCACACCAACCCCAGTTTCAGTACTGACGAGGTTAATCTTATTCGCGTACATTCCGCCTAACTTAGATACATCCACGCCATAGCTGCTAGCATTGCCAGTAGCAGTCACGGTACCCGTCACCACCCCCTCAGTATTAAGGGCATTATTGCCAGCGACGACATTAAGTTCACTCGCAGAAAGAGCGCCATTCACCACGATACTGCGCGCGAGGATTTCGGTCGGCGAGTCGCTCTGAAATCCACTTACCGTAATCGTTCCGCCATTAACCGAATAGCCATTTAGCAGCCCATCATCACCGATCTTTGGCGTGCCAGTCGTCAATGTCCCTTTTTCAGCGTTGATGAATCCGCCTCCCTGAGTCGTAATGCCATTAGGGTTGGCAATGATTAAGTGAGCGGAATCACCTGCAACTTCCATCATGCCATTAATGGTACTGGCATTTGTTGAAGTTACTTCGTTAAGAATAACCATTGCGCTGCCATCCGTAAGGTTCGGGTTGGCCGCAATCTGCCCTGCCAGCACGGACTGTGCTGCGCTTGTTGCGTTATTAAAAATAACGCCCTCGGCACCAACATTCAGCGTGTCATATACGTTATGCGAAAGGCCATTGCTGTTCGCTTTGGCGATATTAACAACCGGCACGCCATTGGAAGCTTCAGTAACGCTGCCATTTTTAATAGAAATTTCCGCCTGCGCCATTACGGGCATCAGCAGTAATAATGACGCTGCAATCGGGTTTAATTTCACTGACCTTTTTTTGTTTTCGTGGTATTTCATATGAACCTTTCTAAGATAGTATTGATTGAGTGCAGCCAGAAGGAATAATCTGCGCTAATGCAGCAATATTCACCCTGACTATTTTAAGTACGCATCATGCATACAAAATCCCTGTGAAAAGCACGTAAACTCATCAAATGTTATATGCAGTTCTATTCAATAAATTATTTTTAAATATATTAAAAATGTATTTTTGCGCTCGCCTACGCCGAATGCATATACCTACATGGAACAAAGAAAATTGATTCAATTCATACAAAATATGAGACATCCCCTGTCCACGCATCGAGCGTAACGACTCGTCTCAACGCTGTTAGTTCATCAGTTCTCATCTCGCCTGCTAAACCAATTCAAAATTTTTTTAGCGATGCGTAATAAATAATGGCACACACAACGCCGTATCCTTACTCCGTTACAGTTTCACCGATTAAAATAATGAACAAAAAGTGAATTCGTTCCGTGCATAATCAACTTTCCTTATTTCATGATTGAGATCAACGCTGTATGCCCCTCTTCTTCCGGGGTTTATTCACTCTCATGTTTTATCATGTAAGTATGAATTCATCGTTTTGAGGTTCAATTTGAGAAATTAATTAGCAAAACTAACCTGGCGTTGGTCATGAAAAAATATGCTGAATACTTTTTGAAGGATTACAAAGCAGGAAGGAAGGGATCAGTAATGAAATCTAGATTTGCCGGAGAGCGGCTTAAGCCTTCTCCGGCATCGACATCAGCGCAATGCCCGAATGGCGTTGCGCCATCGGGCTTTGCGTGTTAATCGCGGAAGTTTTTGAACTGGAATGGCTGGCCGAGATCGCCGCTACGCACCAACGCCATTACCGACTGCAAATCGTCACGGGATTTACCTGTGACACGAATTTCTTCGCCCTGAATCTGCGTTTGTACTTTTAGCTTGCTGTCTTTAATCAATTTAACGATTTTCTTCTGTATTGCGCTCTCAATGCCCTGTTTCAGCTTAGCTTCGACAAACCAGGTTTTCCCGCTATGTACAAAGGTTTCTGGTACGTCGAGCGAACTTCCCTCAATGCCGCGCTTGAGCAGCTTCGCGCGTAAAATATCTAATAACTGATTGACCTGGAAATCAGACTCACTCAGCACCTTGATGGTTTTACTGGTTTCATTCAGCTCAAAGGTGGCTTCAACATTACGAAAATCAAATCGTGACTCGACTTCGCGGCTTGCGTTTTCGACCGCATTACGCGCTTCCTGAAGATCGACTTCAGAGACAATATCGAAAGATGGCATCTTTTCCTCTCCTTCCGTTTCTTTTGCGTTGCATAATACCCACAACGCGGCATAACTCAACTTGTTATCCCGGAAGCTTAGCTGATAACGCTATACTTTAGCTACAAGCGCCTGGGAGTCGCAGGTGAGGAGGAATAATGAAAGTAACCGTACTGGGATGCGGTGCACTGGGACAACTGTGGTTAACCGCGCTGTGTAAAAACGGACATGAGGTCCAGGGCTGGTTACGCGTCCCGCAACCATTTTGTAGCGTTAATCTCATTGAGACTGACGGTAGCACCTTTAACGAATCAATGACCGCTAACGATCCTGATTTTCTCGCCTCCAGCGATTTGCTACTGGTGACGTTAAAAGCATGGCAGGTTTCGCAGGCGGTGAAAAATCTGGCCGCTATATTACCGGCTTCGGCGCCTATTTTGCTTATTCATAACGGCATGGGCACCCTGAATGAATTAAAAAACATTAAGCAACCACTGCTGCTGGCGTCCACCACCCACGCCGCCCGACGCGATGGCAATGTCATCATTCACGTCGCCCAGGGAACCACTCATATCGGCCCTGCTAAAAGCTATAGCGAAGATTACAGCGACCTCGCCGACATCCTACAAAACGTACTACCGGATGTCGCCTGGCACGACAATATCCACCCGGCGTTGTGGAGTAAGCTGGCCGTCAACTGCGTGATTAACCCCCTGACCGCGCTGAAAGATTGCAGAAATGGCGATCTGCGTGATTTTCCGCATGAAATCAATGTTATCTGTCAGGAAGTCGCCGCAGTAATGCAACGTGAAGGCATTCATACGTCGGCAGAAAACCTGTTATTGTATGTGAATCAGGTCATTGAAAGTACTGCAGATAATATTTCATCGATGTTGCAGGACATCCGCGCGCAGCGGCATACGGAAATCGACTATATCACCGGTTTTCTGCTTAATCGCGCCCGGGCCCACGGTCTGTCAGTGCCGGAAAATGCCCGTTTATTTGAACAGGTAAAGCGAAAGGAGAATATTTATGAGCGCGTCGGCACTGATTTGCCTCGCCCCTGGTAGCGAAGAGACCGAAGCGGTCACCACTATCGATTTATTAGCGCGCGGCGGTGTGAAAGTGACCAACGCCAGCGTCGCCAGTGATGGCAATCTAACGATTGTCTGCTCAAGAGGCGTGAAGCTCCTCGCGGATGCGCCGCTGGTCGAAGTCGCCGATGGCGATTTTGATATCATCGTTTTGCCTGGCGGAATTAAAGGCGCCGAGTGCTTCCGCGACAGCCCTTTGCTGGTAGAAACCGTAAGACAATTTCATTTATCCGGGCGCATCGTGGCGGCAATCTGTGCCGCGCCAGCGACCGTTCTGGTGCCACATAATCTGTTCCCTATCGGCAACATGACCGGTTTCCCGGCGCTAAAAGAGCATATCCCCGCCGAACAGTGGCAGGATAAACGCGTCGTCTGGGATCCCAGGGTTAATTTGTTGACCAGCCAGGGGCCTGGAACATCTATTGATTTCGCCCTCAAAATGATTGACCTGCTGGTCGGGCGCGAAAAAGCGTATGAAGTGGCTTCGCAGTTGGTCATGGCTGCTGGCATCTATAATTACTACGAATCCTGATAGCCGGTCCGCGCAGCGGACTGGCCCCCCTGTATCTTGAGGAGCCGTAGCATGTCCCGTAGCGCAACCGATTCTCGTGACCTCGTCATTAGCCGCTGGCTCAGCGCGCCCACTTCAGCTCTCTGGCGCGCGTGGTCCGATCCGGCATTACTCAAAACCTGGTGGTGCCCTAAGCCGTGGTATACCGACGTTCTGGCCTTTGATTTGCGTCCAGGTGGGGCTTTTCACACCGTGATGCACGGCCCTGACGGTGAACGTAGCGATAACCCCGGCTGCTTTCTTGAAGTCATTCCGCAGCAAAAATTAGTCATGACCTCAATGCTAACCGAGAACTTTCGGCCGGCCGTTACCCCTTTTGCTATGACGGCTATTATTACCTTTGCGGATGAAAACGACGGCTGTCGCTATACGGCTACGGTACTGCATGCAGATGATGAAACCCGCGAGCAGCATGAAAAGATGGGATTTTTTGAGGGATGGAATATCGTTATCGATCAGTTGAATGCGCTGGCGATGACGCTACGCTGATACGCCAGCCAATAGATGTAAAAAAGCCTTCCCTAAGGGAAGGCTTTTCATAAGTAGTACAGGCGAATTACGGACGATACACTTTCACGTTAGTAAAGCCCTGCTCGCGCAGGTATAGCGCCTGCAGACGGCTCATCACGCCGCGCTCACACCACAACAGCCAGGTTTTGCTTTGATCGAGGTTGCCAAATTGGGTGCTCAGTTTATAGAACGGCAGCGAAACAACATCGACGCCTTCCACTTTTAATGGCTTGTCATCCTGCTCATCGATAGAACGAATATCGAGAATCACGTCATTGGCGCTGAAGCCGCTGACGGTTTCCACTTCCACCACGTCCTGCTGCGTTTGCTGGGCGATATCGCGAATATCGATGTTATTCGCTTCCTCAACCACTTTATCCAGAATGCTGAAGTCGAAGTTCTCTTCTTCCGCTTCGATCTTCGCTTTCACCGCTTTTACGGTTGGGCTCTTCGAGATAACGCCGCAGTATTCCGGCATGGTGCGGGCAAAATCTTCCGTGCCGATTTCACGCGCAAGATTGATGATGTGTTCTTTATCATGCGAAATCAGCGGACGCAGGATCAGCGTGTCAGAGACATTATCGATAAGACGCAGGTTGGTCAGCGTCTGGCTGGAGACCTGGCCCAGCGCTTCGCCGGTCACCAGCGCCTGCACGCCATAACGCTCAGCGACTTTCGATGCCGCACGCACCATCATACGTTTGAGCACCACCCCCATCTGACCATCATCGACTTTTTCAAGAATTTCGCCAACGACCGGCTCAAAATTGATTGCCACGAAACGAACGCGATGGGAGCTGCCGAAGCGGTTCCACAGATAGTGCGCCACCTGACGAACGCCGATTTCATGCGCCGCGCCGCCGAGGTTGAAGAAGCAGTAGTGTACGCGGCAGCCGCGGCGCATCAGCATATAGCTTGAAACCCCGGAGTCGAAACCGCCGGAGATGAGCGACAGCACATCTTCCTGAGTACCAATGGGGAAGCCGCCAATACCTTCATAGCGCCCTTTCACCAGCAACAGGCGATCGTTTTCAATCTCGAGGTTAACCGTCACGTCCGGGTCGGTGAGCTTCACGCGCGCCGATTCGATATGCTGGTTCAGGCCGCCTCCAACGTAGCGCTCAACCTCAATTGAGGTGAATTCATGTTTACCACGGCGCTTCACACGCACGCAGAAGCTTTTGCCTTCGAGCTGCTCGCGCCACAGCGGTAATGTCTGCTCAAAAATGTTGTGCAGCGAGGTGAAAGGTACATCTTCCACCTCCAGAATATGGTGAATGCCCGGGATACGGGTCAGCGCGTCGCGAATAGCCGGACGCTGATTTTCGTCTTTCGCGCGAACTTCGATATGATCCCAATGACGAACGACGGCGAGCGTCTCATCATAGTTTTTGAGAACGTTACGAATGTTCCCGGTTAAAATTTTAATAAAGCGCAACCGCACAGATTGGCTTTTGATGGTGATTTCCGGGAACAATTTAATGATAAACTTCATGGCGACAATAGTTCGTTGGCAAGCCCGACGGGGCTTTAAGCAAAAAAGTTGTACAGGCGCAATACAGCGTCTGCATCCAGGGCGCGGAGTATACCATCATTGTTCGCTTTTCGCCTGGCATTGCGCATTTTCGCAAAAATGTATCCGTAGGGTGAATGCCGCGAGTTTGCTTAACCGCCCGACTCCGTTACCATACTGATAGCCATCGAGACATAACAAGAGTCTATATTCACTATGCCAAAGAAAAATGAGGCCCCGGCCAGCTTTGAGAGCGCTTTAGGCGAACTCGAGCAGATCGTTAATCGTCTGGAAAGCGGCGCACTACCGCTGGAAGAAGCGCTCAGCGAATTTGAACGCGGGGTGCAGCTCGCGCGCCAGGGCCAGACGAAACTGCAACAGGCCGAGCAGCGTGTCCAAATCCTGCTGGCCGATAGCGAAGATGCGCCGTTGACTCCCTTTACGCCGGACGCTGAATAAATGGACTTCCCGCAACAATTACAGGCCTGTGTCACCCAGGCCAATGACGCGCTGCGCCGTTTTATCTCCCCGCAGCCGTTTCAGAACACTCCGCTGGTTGAAGCCATGCACTATGGCGCATTATTAGGCGGTAAACGGCTGCGCCCTTTCCTGGTTTACGCCACCGGCGAGATGTTCGGCGTTAGCCGTTCCACGCTGGATGCCCCAGCCGCCGCCGTCGAATGCATTCATGCCTACTCGCTGATGCATGACGATCTGCCGGCGATGGACGACGACGATCTGCGCCGCGGTCAACCCACGTGCCACATCAAGTTTGGCGAAGCGAACGCTATTCTTGCCGGCGACGCCCTGCAAACGCTGGCATTTTCTATACTGAGTGATACGCCGATGCCGGAAGTGCCGGATCGCGACCGTCTGGCGATGGTTTCCGAACTGGCCCAGGCCAGCGGCGTCGCCGGAATGTGCGGCGGTCAGGCGCTGGATCTCGAGGCGGAAGGCAAACAGGTCGATCTGCAGACGCTGGAGCGAATTCACCGTCACAAGACCGGAGCGCTTATCCGCGCGGCGGTTCGTCTTGGCGCGCTGAGCGCCGGCGAGCGTGGCCGTCAGGCGCTGCCGGCGCTCGATCGCTTTGCGGAGAATATCGGTCTCGCCTTCCAGGTGCAGGATGACATTCTTGATGTGGTAGGTGATACTGCGACTCTTGGCAAACGTCAGGGTGCCGACCAACAGTTAGGCAAAAGTACCTATCCGGCGCTTTTGGGTCTTGAGCAAGCCCAGCAGAAAGCACGCGATCTGGTTGCCGATGCCCGCCAGGCGCTAGATGAACTGGCTGTGCAATCGCTGGATACCACGGCACTGGAAGCGCTCGCGAATTACATTATTCAGCGCGATAAATAAACAATAAATGAGTCTCTGATGAGTTTTGATATTGCCAAATACCCAACCCTGGCGCTGGTAGATTCCACCCAGGAGTTGCGCCTGCTGCCAAAAGATAGCCTGCCTAAGCTCTGCGATGAGCTGCGCCGCTATCTTCTGGACAGCGTGAGCCGCTCAAGCGGCCATTTTGCCTCTGGCCTTGGCACGGTTGAACTGACCGTGGCGCTGCACTATGTCTACAATACGCCGTTCGACCGCTTAATCTGGGACGTCGGTCATCAGGCCTACCCGCACAAAATTCTCACCGGTCGTCGCGACAAAATCGGCACTATCCGGCAGAAAGGCGGGCTGCATCCGTTCCCTTGGCGCGGCGAAAGCGAATATGACGTACTGAGCGTCGGTCACTCCTCCACCTCTATCTCCGCCGGGATCGGCGTCGCTATTGCCGCCGAAAAAGAAGGCAAACAGCGACGTACCGTTTGCGTCATTGGCGATGGCGCTATCACCGCCGGGATGGCATTTGAGGCGATGAACCACGCGGGCGATATCAAACCAGACATGCTGGTCGTGCTGAACGACAATGAAATGTCGATCTCAGAGAATGTCGGCGCGTTGAACAACCATCTGGCGCAGTTGCTCTCCGGCAAGCTGTATTCCTCGCTGCGTGAGGGCGGCAAAAAAGTCTTCTCCGGCGTACCGCCGATTAAAGAACTGCTTAAACGTACCGAAGAGCATATTAAAGGTATGGTGGTGCCCGGCACGCTGTTCGAAGAGATGGGCTTTAACTACATCGGCCCGGTAGATGGCCACGATGTGCTGGGTCTGGTTAATACGCTGAAGAATATGCGCGACCTGAAAGGACCGCAGTTCCTGCACATCATGACCAAAAAAGGCCGTGGATATGAACCGGCCGAAAAAGACCCCATCACCTTCCATGCGGTACCAAAATTCGATCACACCAGCGGCGTGCTGCCAAAAAGCAGCGGCGGCCTGCCAACATATTCGAAAGTCTTTGGCGACTGGCTGTGCGAAACCGCGGCGAAGGATGACAAACTGATGGCCGTCACCCCGGCGATGCGTGAAGGTTCGGGCATGGTCGAGTTCTCGAAGAAATTCCCCGATCAATATTTTGATGTCGCCATTGCCGAACAGCACGCAGTCACCTTTGCCGCCGGGATGGCGATTGGCGGCTATAAGCCGATCGTGGCGATCTACTCAACCTTCCTGCAGCGCGCTTACGATCAGGTGATCCATGACGTCGCCATTCAAAAGCTGCCGGTTCTGTTTGCAATCGATCGTGCGGGCATCGTCGGCGCCGACGGTCAGACACACCAGGGAGCGTTCGATCTCTCCTTCCTGCGCTGCATTCCGGAAATGGTGATCATGACCCCGAGCGACGAAAATGAATGTCGCCAGATGCTCTACACCGGTTATCACTATAACGACGGTCCTAGCGCGGTACGCTATCCGCGCGGTACCGGAACCGGCGCCGCGCTTGAGCCGCTGGCGTCGCTGCCGATCGGGAAAGGAGTGGTGAAACGTAACGGCCAGAAGCTGGCAATCCTTAACTTCGGGACATTATTGCCGGAAGCCGCGCAGGTTGCGGAAAAACTCAATGCGACGCTGGTCGATATGCGTTTTGTGAAACCGCTTGATGACGCGCTAATCCTGCAGCTTGCCGCCGATCACGATGTGCTGGTTACCCTTGAAGAGAACGCTATCATGGGTGGTGCAGGCAGCGGCGTAAACGAGCTTTTGATGGCCCACCGTCGCCCGGTACCGGTGCTGAACATCGGCCTGCCGGACTTCTTTATCCCACAGGGGACTCAGGAAGAAGTTCGCGCCGATCTCGGCCTTGATGCCGCCGGTATCGAAGCCAAAATCCGCGACTGGTTGGCATAATTGCCCATACCGCTCCTGCTATGCTTAAAGGATACCTTTTAAAGTAGCAGGAGCGTCTTATGCACTACATCCCTCTTGGCGATACCCATCTTCGTGTTTCCCGACTCTGTCTCGGTTGTATGACCTTCGGCGAACCTGACCGCGGCAATCACGCCTGGACGCTCCCTGAAGAGAGCAGCCGTCCGCTGATTAAACGTGCGCTGGAAGGCGGAATTAACTTCTTTGATACCTCGAACAACTATTCCGATGGCAGCAGCGAAGAGATACTTGGCCGCGCGCTGCGGGAGTACGCTCGCCGCGATTCGGTGATCGTCGCCACCAAAGTTTATCACCAGGTCGGCGATCTGCCGCAGGGACTATCACGCTCGCAAATCATGCGATCCATTGACGATAGCCTGCGCCGTCTGGGAATGGACTATGTCGACCTGTTGCAGATCCACCGCTGGGATTACGCCACGCCCATCGAAGAGACGCTGGAGGCGCTCAGCGATGTCGTACGCGCCGGGAAAGCGCGCTATATCGGCGCATCATCAATGCATGCCCGCCAGTTCGCCCAGGCGCTCGCCCTGCAGGAACAGAACAATTGGGCGCGCTTCGTCACCATGCAGGATCACTACAACCTGATTTATCGCGAAGAAGAAAACGAGATGCTGCCGCTATGCCAGCGCAAAGGGATTGCGGTCATGCCGTGGAGCCCGTTGGCGCGCGGCCGACTAACACGACCATGGGGAGAAACGACCGCACGCCTCGTCTCCGATGAGTTCGGTAAATCGCTGTATAGCGCCACCGACGCCAATGATGAGCAGATAGCACAGAAGCTGGAGGAAGTGGCTGAGGAGTTAGACGCCAACCGCGCACAGGTGGCGCTGGCCTGGCTATTAAGCAAGCCCGGCGTGGCAGCGCCGATTATTGGCGCCTCGCGGCAGGAACAGTTGGATGAGCTCCTTCATGCCGTCGATTTAACCCTGACGCCAGAACAGATCGACAAGCTGGAGGCGCCCTATCGGCCCCATCCAATCGTCGGCTTCAAATAACGCCGCAATTTAGACCCCGGCCGCGCCGGGGTGCAGATTTAGAATAGACCTATCGGCCAGTGGTGGCCAATCAGATACAGTACGCCGGCGGAGATCACCCCGGCGACAATATCGTCGACCATAATCCCCATTCCGCCATGAATATTGCGATCGAACCAGCGGATTGGCCATGGCTTCCACATATCGAAGATACGGAAAATAACGAAGCCGGCGGCCACCCACTGCCAGTCCATCGTCGGTAGCGCCATCAGGGTGATCCACATCCCGACAAACTCATCCCAAACGATGCTGCCGTGATCATGGGTGCCCATATCTTTAGCCGTACGGTGGCAAAGATAGACGCCAATACAGATGCTCATCATCACCACCAGCGAATAGAGCTGCCAGGGAAGAAAGGTCATCAGATACCAGAACGGAATCGCCGCCAGCGACCCCATGGTTCCCGGAACCACCGGGCTCAGCCCGCTACCGAACCCGGTCGCCAGCAGGTGCCAGGGATTGCGCATATTGAGGCGGCTTTTCGCCTCGTCTCTACTGCGTGCCAAAATGATCGTACCCCTTTAAATCCAATTTAATCGGCTTACCCTCACGGATAAACTGCAGTCCATCTGCTTCCGCCACGATCTGGCCGATACAGGTAAAACGCGCGCCTAGCTGACCAATCGCGACATCGAGCGCCCCGCGGTTCAGCTCAGGTACGGTAAAGCACAGCTCATAATCTTCGCCGCCGGCGAGCGCCCAGCGCAGCGCCTGCTCAGGATCGACCTGGCGCAGCATAGCATCGGAGTACGGCATCGCATCGAGATCGATACGCGCGCCGCAGGCGCTGGCCTTCAGGATATGACCAAGGTCTGAGATCAGACCGTCAGAAAGATCGATCGCTGAATTGGCCAGGTCGCGCAGCGCCTGCCCCTGCAGCACGCGGGGCATCGGACGCAAATGGCGCGCCAGCAGGTAATCGGCATCCGCTGGCGAATCGACCGTTAACCGGTCCTGTAAAAGCGCCAGCCCGGCGGCGCTGTCGCCCGGCGTGCCGGTGACATAAATCCAGTCACCAGGCTTGGCCCCGGAACGCTTCATCGCGCGACCCGGCGGCACAAAGCCGTGGATACCCAGCGTCATCGACAGCGGCCCTCGGGTGGTGTCGCCGCCGATTAGCTGCATATCATAATAGTTAAGCTGGACAAACAGACTGTCGCTAAAGGCTTCAAGCCACGCTTCGTCTGCTTCCGGCAAGGTGAGCGCCAGCGTTAACCACGCCGGTTCCGCGCCCATCGCCGCCAAATCGCTCAGGTTCACCGCCAGCGCTTTATACGCCAGGTCGGCAGGGTCGATGTCGGCTAAAAAGTGGTTGCCCGCCACCAGGGTGTCGGTGCTGATTGCCAGCGTTTTTTTCTCGGGGATATTCAGGAGCGCGCAGTCATCGCCGATGCCGGTTTCAACATCAAGGCGGGCGCTTTTAACGCGATCAAAATAACGGGCAATCAGGGAAAATTCGCCGCATGCCATACGTTATGCCTCAGCAAAGAAAAGAATAAGGCCGGGTTCGCAGGATCAGATCCTGCAAAGCCCGGCCTGCAGTTTACTTTTTGCGGGGACGGATTACCGGGGCCGCTTTATCCAGCACGCCGTTGACAAACTTGTGGCTATCTTCAGCGCCGAAGGTTTTCGCCAGCTCGATAGCTTCGTTGATAGCCACTTTGTACGGCACGTCGTCACGCTTCGACAGCTCAAACAGCGCGATACGCAGTACCGCTTTTTCTACCTGACCCAGCTCTTCCAGCTGGCGCGACAGGTATGGCTTCATCAGACCGTCGAGATACGCGCTGTTAGTCGCCACTCCGGACAGCAGTTCGCGGAAATACAGAACGTCGACATCTTTTACATCCTGTTCCGCCAGGAACTGGTATTCAACATCAGCGATGTCGTTCTGGGACAACTGCCAGGAGTAGAGCGCCTGGACGGCACACTCACGGGCGCGGCGACGAGCAGCAGGTTTCACGGAATTCCCCTTACAAAAAATCAGGCCTTGATGGCTTTCAATACGTTAATCATTTCCAGCGCGGTCAGCGCGGCTTCTGCGCCTTTGTTACCGGCTTTGGTGCCAGCGCGTTCGATGGCTTGTTCAATACTTTCAGTAGTCAGAACACCGAAGGCTACCGGGATTTCACTGTCCTGAGCGACGTGCGCCAGGCCATTGCTTGCACCGCCAGCCACATATTCAAAGTGGGCGGTACCGCCGCGAATCACCGTACCCAGCGCGATCACCGCGTCATATTTACCGGTTTTTGCCAGTGCGCCAGCCGCCAGCGGCAGCTCATACGCGCCTGGAACCCAAACAACGGTGATGTTTTCATCTTTTACCTGACCAATGCGCTTGAGGGCGTCAATCGCGCCTTCCAGCAGGCTGTCATTGATAAAGTTGTTGAAACGCGCAATGGTGATGGCGACGCGAGCGTCCGGGGTAGCAACGTTAGCTTCAATAATGTTCATACTCTTCCTTCGGGTTCATGTGCCCCGCAAGGGGGGCGGATTTTATCATAATATTCTGGGCGCTGCTTCCTAATATTAGGAATACATCACGCAGTCGTTAAATGCAGGCAGACATCGGGGCCGACCTGACGTATCTCGTTGAATTTGAAATGGGGGGCCTGGCTCAGTTTCTCAAGCCCCGGCAGCGCGCATAAACCGCGCGCATCACTGCCTAACAGTTTAGGCGCAATATAGACGATAAGCTCATCCACCAGCCCGGCCTGTAGCAAAGCGCCGGCCAGCGTCGGCCCCGCTTCCACCCAAATACTGTTCACCTGCTGTTTACCGAGCTGCATCATTAGCAGCACGAGGTCAAGATGGCCGTTATGCTCCGGCACCAGCAGGGTACGCACGTTGTCAGGCCAGGCACGTTCATCGGCATGGGTGCGGGCGAAGAGGGTTTCACCTTGCTGCTGAACAATTCGATGCTCCGGCGTGACGCGGTTTTGGCTATCGATGACGATACGCAGCGGCTGTCGCAGGTTCTCCTGCGGATAGAGCGCCTGCGTATCGGCGCTCAGCTCCTGCCAGCGCACGGTCAGCGCCGGATCGTCCGCCAGCACCGTCGCGCTGCTGGTGAGAATGGCGTGGCTCTGCGCGCGCAGGCGCTGCACGTCGCGTCGCGCCTGCGGCGAGGTGATCCACTGGCTTTCGCCGCTGGCCATCGCCGTACGGCCATCGAGCGAAGCGCCCATCTTCAGCTGGATCCACGGAAAACCGGTACGCATGCGCTTCAGAAAACCTTTATTCAGCGCTTCCGCTTCATTCATCATCAGCCCATGGCTGACGTCAATGCCGGCCTGCTGCAGGCGATACAGGCCGCGACCGGCCACCTGTGGATTCGGGTCCTGCATTGCCGCTACCACGCGAGCCACGCCCGCGGCGATCAGCGCGTCGCAGCACGGCGGCGTGCGGCCATGGTGGCTGCAGGGCTCCAGGGTGACGTAGGCGGTCCCGCCTTTGGCTTTCTCGCCGGCCATGCGCAGCGCGTGCACTTCCGCGTGCGGCTCGCCGGCCCTATAATGGAAGCCCTCGCCGACGATCTCGCCGTCTTTTACAATCACGCAGCCGACGTTGGGATTAGGATGGGTAGTAAAGCGTCCGCGCGCGGCAAGCTTCAGCGCTCGCGCCATGTACATTTCGTCCTGCATGGCTTAGTCCTGTAAACGGGCGATTTCTTCGCCGAACTCTTTAATATCTTCGAAACTGCGATAGACGGAAGCGAAGCGAATATAGGCGACCTTGTCGAGCTTCTTCAGTTGTTCCATCACCAGATTACCGATCATTTTACTCGCGACTTCACGCTCGCCGGTGCCGCGCAGATGGGTTTTAATATGATTTACCGCCATTTCGACGTCATCGGCGCTGACCGGGCGCTTTTCCAGCGCTTTCAACATCCCGCTACGCAGCTTGTCTTCGTTAAAAGGTTCGCGCACGTCGTTGCTTTTTACCACCCGCGGCATCACCAGTTCCGCCACTTCAAAAGTGGTAAAGCGTTCATTGCAGACCAGGCACTGCCGACGACGACGCACGGAGGAGCCTTCGCCGACCAGGCGAGAATCGATGACTTTGGTATCCACGGCGAAACAGAAAGGGCAATGCATGGCGCGTCCTGACAGGTAGTTAATCTGAAGGGTAGTTTACCCTGAAGTCAGCGGACTACAAAGAAAGAGCTTTTGAGACAAAGGATCTATGGTAGGTCAATTCAGTTTAGCTACCATTAATCATCCTCTGTAAACGGAATCCTGACCATGACAAGACGTTACCTACAACTGGCTATCATCGGCAGCCTGTTCACCCTTACCGCCTGCGCCCAGCAAAGCGAAGTTCGTCAGATGAACGAGAGCGTCAGTACGCTGAGCAAAGAGATGACCCAGTTGAATCAGCAAACAATAAAAATCACCCAGCAAAACGCACTGAATGCTAAATCAACCCGCGGCGTTTATCTGCTGCCGGAGGCCAAAACCCCGGCGCGGCTGGAGAGCCAGATCGGCACCCTGCGTATGTCAGTGGGTAGCATTACGCCAGATGGCGACGGTTCGCGCCTGACCTTACGTATCCAGGGCGAGTCTAACGATCCGCTCCCGGCCTTTACCGCAACCGTCGCTTCCGGACAGATTACCGGCACTACCCACAGCTATCAGGAAGTCAACGTCCAGGATCAATTGATTAGCGCCCCGGCCAGCATCCTGGCGCCCAGCGATGTCGATATCCCGCTGCGCCTGAATGTGACGCCTGATAAAGTCGGCTTTATTCGTATCCACGATATCCAACCCGCCAGCGCGCAGTAAGCGCTCACGCCGGGCAAAACGGCCCGGCGACCCGCTTTCATCACTCGATATTATCCATTTACAACTTTTCATAAGAGTTCATTAGAAATCGTTCCTGATGGCGATTTTCAGTAGCATTTTGTCAAGAAATGCATAGAATCGTGAACGCAATCGATTACGCATGTTCTGGTTATGTGAAACAACACGTATTTTTGTGAGCAATGATTTCTATAATAGACCCCCACAGAAAGACGAAATATTTAGCAACGCTTCGGCAATTTTCTTAACGCCTTTTGGCTTAATTTAAACAGTGGCATCAACATGAAAAAAACATTACTGGCAGCGAGCGCTGTTGTGGCGCTTTCCGCTTCTTTCACCGCTGGCGCGGCAGAAACTGAAAAACCGCAGTACCTGTCTGATTGGTGGCACCAGAGTGTGAACGTGGTCGGCAGCTACCACACCCGTTTTGGACCGCAGATCCGTAACGATACCTATCTGGAATACGAAGCGTTTGCTAAAAAAGATTGGTTTGATTTCTACGGCTATATTGATGCCCCGGTCTTCTTCGGCGGCAACAGCACGGCGAAAGGTATCTGGAACAAAGGCTCCCCGTTGTTTATGGAGATCGAACCGCGTTTCTCTATCGACAAGCTGACTAACACCGATCTGAGCTTCGGGCCGTTCAAAGAGTGGTACTTCGCGAACAACTATATCTACGATATGGGCCGTAACGACTCGCAGGAGCAGAGCACCTGGTACATGGGTCTGGGTACCGACATCGATACCGGTCTGCCGATGAGCCTGTCGCTGAACATCTATGCCAAATACCAGTGGCAGAACTACGGCGCGTCCAACGAAAACGAGTGGGACGGCTACCGCTTCAAGGTGAAATACTTCGTTCCGCTGACCGACCTGTGGGGCGGTTCGCTGAGCTATATCGGCTTCACCAACTTCGACTGGGGTTCTGACCTCGGCGACGATAACTTCTACGATATGAACGGTAAGCACGCGCGTACCAGCAACTCTATTGCGTCCAGCCATATTCTGGCGCTGAACTACGCGCACTGGCACTACTCTATCGTCGCGCGTTACTTCCATAACGGCGGCCAGTGGGCTGATGATGCCAAGCTGAACTTCGGCGATGGCGACTTCAGCGTTCGCTCTACCGGCTGGGGTGGTTACTTCGTTGTCGGTTACAACTTCTAATTGCTAATACAGCAAGACAGCGCCCGGGACGCGTTTTACGCCAACCGGGCGTTTTTTTATCGCTCCTCACATCTCACCTTACGTAAGAAATCGCTTAATGAACGGTCGGCGCACTCGCTGAAACGACGCTCGGTCGCCCTTACCTCCAGACAACGATCGAGACGAAAGTTACGATAATCACTGCGCAGTTCGCACCAGGCCACCAGCAGCCAGCGTTCCCCCCAGAAAAACAGCCCCAGCGGCAACACTTCACGCCGCGTCACCTGACCGGATTCATCCTGATAGTGAAGCTGTAATACCTGCTGATTGGATACGGCCTGATGGATAACGTCAAAATGGGTTTTAGCATAGCGATGCGCGCCAAGATCAGGGGCAAACAGCCGGGTCTGCTCCGCTTTGCGCCGCCTCTCCTCCGGCAAAATCGCCAGCATTTTTTCCTGGGCTGACTCCAGCGACTGCGAAAGCGCATCGCCGCCCCAGGTTTTTAACAGTCGAATCGCCGCAATGAGCGCTTCGGATTCTTTGGCGGTCAACATGAGTGGCGGCAGGTCGTAGCCCGCCAGCAGACGATAACCGCTCCCTGCCTCCCCCTCAACCGGGACACCGGAGAGCGAAAGGTCGCGAATATCGCGATAGACGGTACGCTCCGACACGCCCAACCGCTCAGCCAGCAACGCCGCGGTAGTTAGCCGCCTGCCGCGCAGGATCTGCACTATCTGAAATAAACGGTCGGCGCGTCGGGTCATTTCTCGTTTCGCTAAATAGTGAGGTTAAGCCGGTTGATGCAAGCCTACGCGGTTGCCTTCGCTGTCGGTAAACAGGGCGATGGCGCCAATATCATTCGGCAGCGTCAACGGGCCAAATACACACGCCCCACCCGCCGAGGCGACGCGATCCAGCGTGGCGGCAAGGTTGTCGGTGTGCAGATAAATAATAGCGCCCTGCGGCGATGGCGCGATACCGTCAAATTTAGCCAACGCGCCGCCGGGGGCCGGGTCCTGATGCGGGAAGACGGCCAGGTCCGCGCAATCCATGGTTTCACGCCGTAGCGTCACCTGCATTACCGGCTCATAAAACGCGACGGCGCGATCCATATCAGCGACCGGAATTTCAAACCAGTTAATCACGTTGTTCATACTTCCTCCAGCTCGTTAGTGAGTTCAGAAGCAGTGTACGAGAGGGCTCCTGACAGCATACTGTCAGCAGGTTTCTGGCGGGCAAAAAAAATCCCGGCCATCGAGGCCGGGATTGCTTTATATCAACTGAACCGGATTACGGCAGAATAGACGGCTGATCCGCCCCTTCTTTTTCGACCTTCTGCTGGATCAGATGCTCGCGCTTCATGCCCAGCTTCAACGCCAGCGCGGACGCGACGTAGATAGAAGAAGCCGTACCGATGGATACACCAATCAGCATGGTCAGCGAGAAGCCTTCCAGAATCGGGCCGCCGAAGAGGAACAGCATCAGGATCACCATCAGGGTGGTACCGGAGGTGATCAAGGTACGGTGCAGCGTCTGGGTCAACGACACGTTAAAGATTTCGTACGGCGTACCGCGACGGATCTTACGGAAGTTTTCACGGATACGGTCCGAAACCACGATACTATCGTTCAACGAGTAACCGATGACCGACATCAACGATGCGACGATGGTCAGGTCAATCTCGATGTGGAACAACGACAGCACGCCCATGGTAATCACCACGTCGTGCGCCAGCGCGATAACCACCCCTGCCGCCAGTCGCCATTCAAAGCGGAAGCCGACATAGATAAGGATACACACCAGCGCCGCAATCAGCGCCAGAGCGCCGGTTTGCGCAAGGTCCGCGCCCACGCTCGGGCCAACGAACTCAATTCGTTTCACCGTCGCGCTTTGGCTAGTCGATTCGTTAATCACGTTAACGACTTTACTGCCCAGCTCCTGGCTGCCGTTGGCATCGTGTACCGGCGGCATACGCACCATGATGTCGCGGCTGCTGCCGAAGTTCTGCAGCTGCGGCTCTTCAAAGCCCGCTTTCTGCAGCGAATCGCGCAGCTGGTCCATATCAACCGGTTTTTCGAGGGTAATTTCAATCACCGTACCGCCGGTGAAATCAAGACCCCAGTTAAACCCGCGGACGCCGATGATGGCGATCGACACAATCAGCAGAAAGCCTGAAATGCCGAAGGCCCAGTAGTCCCAGCGCATAAAGTCCCAGACTTTACGGCCGTGGTTCAATTGTTCAACAGTATATTCCTGTGCCACAACGCACTCCTCAGATAGACAGCTTTTTCACGCGCTTGCCGCCGTACAGCAGGTTCACGATGGCACGGGTGCCGACGATAGCGGTAAACATTGAGGTCGCGATACCGATACCGGTAGTAATCGCAAACCCTTTAATGGCACCGGTACCGACCGCGTACAGGATGATAACCTTAATCAGCGTCGTCACGTTGGCGTCGAAGATGGAGCTAAATGCGCCCTTATAACCTTCGTCAATCGCCTGCTGAACGGTACGTCCGTTGCTCAGCTCTTCTTTGATACGCTCATTAATCAGTACGTTAGCATCGACCGCCACCGCAAGGGTTAAGACGATACCCGCGATCCCCGGCATGGTCAGCGTCGCCCCAGGAATCAGGGACATAATGCCGACAATCAGCACCAGGTTAGCAATCAGCGCAGAGGTCGCAATCAGACCGAACTTCTTATAGAAGAAGATCATGAACAGGATAGAGACCACCAGACCGGCCAGACATGCTTCCAGGCCCTGCTTGATGTTCTGCATACCCAGAGTTGGGCCGATAGTACGCTCTTCAACAATCTGAATCGGCGCAATCAGTGCGCCCGCACGCAGCAGCAGAGAAAGCTGGCGCGCCTCGGTCGGGTTGCTGATACCGGTGATACGGAAGCTATTGCCAAGGCGAGACTGGATGTTGGCGATGTTAATCACCTCTTCCTCTTTCGCAAGGATAGCGCGACCGTTGGCATCTTTCTTACCGCTGTCTTTGTACTCCACGAACAGGGTCGCCATCGGTTTACCGATGTTGTCCTTGGTGAAGTTAGACATAATGTTGCCACCTGCGCTATCGAGCGAGATGTTAACCTGCGGCTGGTTGTACTCGTCCATGCTGGAAGTGGAGTCGGTGATATGGTCGCCGGTCAGGATCACGCGCTTATACAGCACCACCGGACGGCCTTCACGGGTGTCTTTCACTTCCGAATCGCCCGGTACGCGGCCAGAAGCGGCTGCGGACTGATCGACGTTGGTGTTCACCAGACGGAATTCCAGCGTCGCGGTCGCGCCAAGGATTTCCTTCGCACGCGCGGTATCCTGGATACCCGGCAGTTCAACCACGATACGGTCGGAACCCTGACGCTGAACCAGCGGTTCGGCCACGCCGAGCTGGTTTACGCGGTTACGCAGAATGTTGATGTTCTGCTGAACGGCGTATTCACGGGCTTCTTTCAGACGTTCGTCGGTCATCACCGCTTTCAGCGCATTGTTACCCTGGCTTGAAATAACCAGATCGCGATGGCGCGGGCTGAGATAAGAGATAGCCTGATCGCGCGCCGCGCTGTCGCGGAAGACGATGCTCAGACCGTAGTTGTCTTCCTTACGCACGGTAGAGTAAGGAATGCCTTTGTCACGCAGCTCGCTGCGCAGGCTATCGATGTTTTGTTCCTGCAGTTTGCCTAATGCGGTATCCATGTCCACTTCCATCAGGAAGTGCACGCCGCCGCGCAGGTCAAGACCCAGCTTCATCGGCTCGGCATACATCGCCGCCAGCCAGCGCGGGGTCGCCGGAGCAAGGTTTAGCGCCACGACGTATTTGTCACCCAGCAGATTTACCAGCGCTTCGCGCGCTCGCAGCTGAGTATCGGTGGTGTCGAAGCGCGCAAGAATTGCGCCCTCTTCCAGTGCCACAGACTTCGCGGTGATTTTTTCTTCTTGTAAAGTTTTCTGGACCTGGATCAGCGTTTGCTCACTGGCGGCGACGCCGCGCGCGCCAGTGATTTGAACAGCCGGATCCTCACCATACAGGTTGGGAAGCGCGTAAATCAGGCCGACGATAATCACGACGACCAGCATAACGTACTTCCACAAAGGATAACGGTTTAACACGGCAGTTCCCTTAGGGAAAATGGTAATTACAGCGCCTTCATGGTGCCTTTCGGCAGAACGGCAGCTACGAAGTCACGTTTGATAACCACTTCGGTGGTATCGTTCAGCGCGATAGCGATGTAGCCGTTTTCCGCGACTTTAGTCACGCGACCAACCAGACCGCCGTTAGTCAGGACTTCATCACCTTTGGCGATGGAGTTCATCAGATTCTTGTGCTCTTTAGTACGTTTCTGCTGTGGGCGCAGGATCATGAAGTAAAAAATCAGACCGAACACCACCAGCATCAGAATCAGAGACATTGGGCTGCCCTGCGCCGGCGCGCCGGTTGCTGCTACCGCATCAGAAATAAAAAAGCTCATTGAAATTCCCTCATTATTAAAATTAATCAACGTTCAAAGGAGGAACGGAACGCCCCTGACGTTGGTAAAAATCGGTCACGAAGCTCTCTAATTTACCCTCTTCGATAGCCTTGCGTAAACCAGCCATTAAACGCTGATAGTAGCGCAGGTTATGAATGGTATTGAGGCGCGCGCCCAATATTTCGTTGCAACGATCAAGATGATGCAAGTAAGCACGTGAATAATTGCGACACGTATAGCAATCGCACTCGGCATCCAGCGGCGATGTATCGCTTTTATGCTTCGCGTTGCGGATTTTCACTACGCCATCGGTCACGAACAGATGGCCGTTACGCGCGTTGCGCGTCGGCATAACGCAGTCAAACATATCGATGCCGCGACGTACCCCTTCCACCAGGTCTTCCGGTTTCCCGACGCCCATCAGGTATCGCGGTTTATCTGCCGGGATCTGCGGGCAAACGTGCTCCAGGATACGGTGCATGTCTTCCTTCGGCTCGCCGACAGCCAAACCGCCGACAGCGTAGCCATCAAAGCCAATCTCTACCAGACCTTTCACCGAGATATCTCGTAAATCTTCGTAAACGCTGCCCTGAATGATGCCAAAGAGCGCGTTTTTGTTGCCGAGGCCATCGAAACGGTCACGGCTGCGCTTGGCCCAGCGCAGAGACATTTCCATCGAACGCTTAGCGTAATCCCAGTCCGCCGGGTACGGCGTACATTCGTCGAAGATCATCACGATATCGGAACCGAGATCGTACTGAATCTCCATCGATTTTTCCGGATCGAGGAAAATCGGATCGCCGTTGATCGGATTGCGGAAATGCACGCCCTGTTCGGTGATTTTACGGATATCGCCAAGGCTGAAAACCTGGAAGCCGCCGGAATCGGTGAGGATCGGCCCTTTCCACTGCATGAAATCATGCAGGTCGCCGTGCAGCTTCATGATTTCCTGGCCCGGGCGCAGCCACAGGTGGAAGGTGTTGCCGAGGATGATTTGCGCGCCGGTGGCTTCAACTTCTTCCGGCGTCATCCCTTTGACGGTGCCGTAGGTGCCAACGGGCATGAAGGCTGGCGTTTCAACCACGCCGCGATCAAACACCAAACGGCCGCGACGCGCGCGGCCATCGGTGGTATCAAGTTCAAATTTCATCATTGCTCCTGCGTCAGAAAAACAGTCCGACGTTTAAATACTCGCCACGGAATGATTCCGTGGCTAAAAAATGCGTCAAGGCGTCAGAAAGCCGGCGTGCCGGCCTTTTTAGGGACGCTCAGAAATAGCCTGCGGATTGTACGTGATAAACATCGCGTCCCCGTAGCTAAAAAAGCGATATTTTTGTTCTACCGCAGCCTTATAGGCGTTCATGGTGTGCTGATAGCCAGCGAAAGCGGAGACCAGCATAATCAGTGTGGATTCAGGGAGATGGAAGTTAGTCACCAGCGCATCGATGACTTTGTACTGATATCCCGGATAGATAAAGATCTGCGTATCGGCAAAGAACGGCTCAATCAGGCCATTTTTAGCCGCCTGCGCCGCGCTTTCCAGCGAACGCACGGAAGTGGTGCCGACGGCGATGACGCGGTTGCCGCGCGCTTTCGCCGCCAGAACCGCATCGACCACATCCTGCGGCACTTCCGCATACTCAGAGTGCATGATGTGCTCTTCGATGCTGTCAACGCGCACCGGCTGGAAGGTCCCCGCGCCAACGTGCAGCGTCACAAACGCCATCTCGATGCCTTTCGCGCGCAGTTTTTCCAGCAGCGGATCGTCAAAATGCAGGCCGGCGGTCGGCGCGGCGACCGCGCCCGGCTTGGTGCCGTATACCGTCTGGTACAGCTCGCGATCGGCGTCTTCGTCCGGGCGGTCGATATACGGCGGCAGCGGCATATGACCGATGCTGTTCAGGATATCGAGCACCGGGCGCTCATCGTTGAATTCAACTTCAAACAGCGCGCCGTGGCGCGCCAGCATCGTGGCGTTAATGCTCTCGTCATCGCCTAACAGCAGCTCCGCCCCCGGCTTCGGCGCTTTAGAGGCGCGAATATGTGCCAGAATACGTTTATCGTCCAGCATGCGCTCGACCAGCACTTCAATCTTGCCGCCGCTGGCTTTACGGCCAAACAGACGCGCCGGGATCACCCGGGTATTGTTAAAGACCAGCAAATCGCCAGGGTTGAGCTTATCGAGCAGATCGGTGAAAGTACCGTGCGTCAGCGCGCCCGTCGGCCCGTCCAGCGACAGCAAGCGGCAGCTACTGCGCTCCGGCTGTGGATAGTGAGCAATCAGGGATTCAGGTAATTCAAAGGAAAAATCGGTAACGCGCATGACGATGACTCAGACTAAATAAAGAGGCGGGTAGTCTAGTGCCGGGCGGGTCTTCCTGCAACCGTTACCCTATTCAACGCTGGATATAATAGCGGAATACCATGATTAACCAGCAAGAACGCCATGACCGTGTGAAGGATTGAAGTTGATATGAATTTTCTCGCGCATTTACACCTCGCCCATCTTGCGGATAGCTCGCTGCCGGGCAACCTGCTGGCCGATTTTGTCCGCGGTAACCCGCAGGGCGAGTATCCTGAGGATGTGGTTGACGGCATTTATATGCATCGGCGTATAGATGTAATGACCGACAATCTGGCGGAAGTTAAAACGGCGCGCGAATGGTTTCGCCCCGAGACCCGCCGGGTCGCGCCGATTTCCCTCGACGTGATGTGGGACCATTTCCTGTCGCATCACTGGGCGCAGCTGTCGCCGGATCTGCCACTAAACGAGTTCGTGCGCTACGCCCACGCGCAGGTGGCGCAAATTCTGCCGGATTCGCCGCCGCGCTTTGTTAATCTCAACGAATATATGTGGTCCGAACGCTGGCTGGAACGTTATCAGGATATGGAATTCATTCAGCGCGTCCTGAACGGTATGGCCAGCCGCCGCCCGCGCCTCGATGCGCTGCGTGATTCATGGTACGACCTTGATAACCACTATGGGCAACTGGAACAGCAATTCTGGCGTTTTTATCCGCGAATGATGGATCAGGCGAAAAAGAGAACGCTGTAAAACCTTGCGCTTTCTCACAAAACGATTATTCTGAAAACGCTATTGAATAATTATCAATAGGCAAAATCTATCTCATCGATTGTCAGCGCCGCATTGAGTTCCTGCCCGCCTCTGCCTATACTGGCCCGCGTTGCGTTCCAATTAACCTTAGTAATAACAGGAGAATCATATGGTTCTGGTTACTCGTCAGGCTCCGGACTTTACCGCTGCAGCAGTATTAGGTAACGGCGAAATCGTTGAGAAATTCAACTTCAAACAGCACACCAACGGTAAAGCTACCGTCCTGTTCTTCTGGCCAATGGACTTCACTTTCGTTTGCCCGTCTGAACTGATCGCTTTCGACAAGCGCTATGAAGAATTCCAGAAACGCGGCGTAGAAGTGGTTGGCGTTTCCTTTGACTCCGAGTTCGTTCACAACGCATGGCGTAACACTCCGGTAGACCAGGGCGGTATCGGCCCGGTTAAATACGCGATGGTTGCCGACATCAAACGTGAAATTCAGAAAGCATACGGCATCGAGCATCCGGACGAAGGCGTTGCGCTGCGCGGTTCCTTCCTGATCGACGCTAACGGCATCGTTCGCCACCAGGTTGTTAACGACCTGCCGCTGGGCCGTAACATCGACGAAATGCTGCGTATGGTTGACGCGCTGCAGTTCCACGAAGAGCACGGTGAAGTTTGCCCGGCTCAGTGGGAAAAAGGAAAAGAAGGTATGGCCGCTTCTCCGGAAGGCGTAGCTAAATACCTGACCGAGAACGTATCCAGCCTGTAATCGGCTAGACGTTTTAGTCAAAAGGCTCGCAAATGCGAGCCTTTTTTGTGCCTGTTATATTTATTGTAGGCCCGGTAAGCGCAGCGCCACCGGGCAAAAGTATCAGAACGCGAAGCAAGAACAGCCTAATACGCCCCAGAAAGCCTGCTCATCCGCCACCGGAATCGACGACTTGCGCGCAATATCATGCTGATGTCCATGCACGCCGCAGCTGCCGCAGCACTGGTGCATCTGCACTACCGCGCCAATCTTCGCGGCCGCAGGCGGCGCCGAGCGATAATGCCCTGGCACTTTTACCACCGGCGACCACTCCGGCAATACCGGAATTGGCGGCGGCGCCAGCGGCGAGAAATGACCGGCCGCGTACACCACCTTGCCATCAACGATGGTCAATACCGACTCAATGCCTTTGATTTCCTCTTCCGCAACGCTGAAGTAGTCTTTTGACAGCACCACCAGGTCAGCCAGTTGCCCTTTCTCAATACGTCCTTTTTTACCCTGCTCGCTGGAGAACCACGCGCTACCGGCGGTCCATAGCTCAAGGGCGACGTCGCGCGGCAGACGGTTGTTATCATCGTACATCGCCATGCCGCCGACGGTACGCCCGGAAACCAGCCAGTACAGCGCGGTCCACGGGTTATAACTGGCGACGCGGGTCGCATCGGTACCCAGCCCTACCGGTACGTCCAGTTCCAGCATTTTCGCCACCGGCGGCGTATGTTTCACCGCCTCTTTGCCGTAGCGGTCGACAAAATACTCGCCCTGGAAGGCCATCCGGTGCTGCACCGCGATACCGCCGCCTAACGCCTTCACGCGTTCAATATTACGTTCGGTGATGGTCTCGGCGTGGTCGAAGAACCAGTGCAGGCCGTTAAATGGAATATCGCGGTTCACCTTCTCGAACACATCCAGCATTCGGCTAATCGACTCATCGTAGGTGGCATGCAGACGGAACGGCCAGCGATGTTCCACCAGATGACGAACCACCCGCTCCAGCTCATCCTCCATGCCTTGCGGCAGATCCGGCCGCGGCTGCAGGAAGTCTTCAAAATCCGCCGCCGAGAAGACCAGCATTTCACCAGCGCCGTTGGCACGATAGAAATCGGTGCCCTGCCCCGGCTTCAGCATGTCGGTCCAGCGCTCGAAATCATCCAGCTCCTGCTTCGGCCGCTGGGTAAAGAGGTTGTAGGCGATACGAACGGTCATCTGCTCTTTGGCATGCAGTTGCTCGATAATTTCGTAATCTTCCGGGTAGTTCTGGAAACCACCGCCGGCATCGATGGCGCTGGTTAATCCTAAACGGTTCAGTTCACGCATAAACTGGCGCGTTGAGTTGACCTGCAGATCGAGCGGCAGCTTCGGCCCTTTGGCCAGCGTGGCATACAGGATCATGGCATTCGGTTTGGCGATCAGCATCCCGGTCGGGTTGCCGTTGTTATCGCGAACGATCTCGCCGCCCGCCGGATCCGGCGTCTCTTTGGTATAACCAACGGCTTTCAGCGCCGCGCGGTTAAGCAGCGCGCGATCGTACAGATGGAGTACGAATACCGGCGTGTCAGGCGCCGCTTCATTCAGCTCTTCCAGCGTCGGCATGCGGCGTTCGGCAAACTGGAATTCGCTCCAGCCGCCGACTACCCTCACCCACTGCGGCGACGGGGTGCGATCGGCCTGATCTTTTAGCATACGCAGCGCATCCGCCAGCGATGGCACGCCTTCCCAGCGCAGCTCGAGGTTATAGTTCAGGCCGCCGCGAATCAGATGCAGGTGGGAGTCGTTAAGACCCGGGATCACCGTATGGCCTTTAAGATCGACAATTTGCGTCCCCTCGGCGGCGAACGTCATTATTCGATCGTGGCTTCCGGTCGCGAGAATTTTTCCCTCGGCGATGGCCACGGCTTCCGCCAGTGGGTTCGCGCGATCGAGCGTATGAATCTGACCGTGGGTCAGAATCAGTGTGGCAGTTTGCGACATAACACACTCCTTTAAGCTGGTTGAGTTAGTTTTTTTTCAACCAGCCGGCAAAAAGACGGGTCACGATTGGCATCCACAGCCAGACCACCAACGCGACCACCAGGGCATCGTTAATCAGATGCAGTAACAAGCTTCCCCGTAACTCCGGTAGCGCCATGCCGGTCAACCACGGCACCAGGTTGGTACTCGGGAAGATGACCAGCAGGGTTATCAGAAACTGTTTCCAGCGCAGCGGCTGGCGAATGTTGGCAGCAGGCGGGGTAAACCAGAACGCCGGTTCGGTGCGGATTTCGGTACGATCGCCATCGTTGAGATACGGCGCGATTTCCGCGACTAATTCACGACGGGTTTCCGACTGCGTCCAGGCGTAGAGATGTTCAATGGTGTCGAAGCGAATAATCACGCTCCAGAGATTTTGCCCGGCTGCCGGACGGATCACGTTGGCGCCGAGATGGCCGGGAAACTCCGCCGCAACCGGCATGATTTTCCCCAACCATGCTTCATACCGCTGGCCGTTTTGCGGATCGAGATGATGGCTGATGACCAGCGTCACTGATTTCTGTTGCGCCATTAAGTATTCCTTGCTTCAGGGAATGGCGGGATTTCCCCCGCCATCAGCCATAAATGACAATACACAAAATCATTCATGCCGCATTGAGGCGGCAAGATTGCCCTTCCCCGGGAGCTGACATCAGTCAGTGACCGGGGCGGGCAAACGAAGCCAACAAAGAGGCAGCTTGCAGGGTGAAGTGTTTTAGGCTTTACGTTCCGGCGCGCCGTGCACCATGGTATAAGCATAATCCACGCCCATACCGTAGGCGCCGCTATGTTCGCGAACCAGATCCATCACCGCGTCGTAAGTCTCTTTACGTGACCAGTCGCGCTGGTACTCCAGCAGAACCTGCTGCCAGGTCACCGGCACGGCGCCGGCCTGCACCATACGGTCGATGGCGCGCTCGTGAGCGTCAACGGAGGTACCACCGGAGGTATCGGTTACCACGTACACTTCATAACCTGCTTCCAGCGCCATCAGCGCCGGGAAAGTCAGGCACACTTCGGTCCACAGCGCGGAAATAATCAGTTTTTTACGTCCAGTGGCTTTTACCGCATTAACAAAACCGGCGTCTTCCCATGAGTTCATAGAAGTACGTTCAATCGGTTTCACTTCCGGATGAACCGCCAGCAGTTCTGGCCAGATATAGCCGCTGAAGCTTTTGGTTTCGACAGAGGTATAAATAACAGGAACGTTAAAAATCTTGCCCGCTTTGGCCAACGCGACGGTGTTATTTTTCAGCGTCTGGCGATCGATATTGGCCACGCCAAAAGCCATTTGCGGCTGGTGGTCAATAAAAATAAGAGTGGAATTAGACGGATCAATCAGTTCACGAATAGACATAACATATCCTATTAATCAATTGGTTAGGAAGATAATTCACTGCCGTTGTGCTGTGCTGATTGTGGCCAATAACGCATGATGAGTATAGTCAGTAATTTCTAACGAGTTATTAAAGAATTCTTTCCGTTTTAATTCACTTGAGTAAAAATAATGGCCGTTTGAATATTTAAATAAAGCTAATCAAAAAATTACGGGAAACTGTTCTAATTTATTCACTGGAATTGAACATGGCCCTTCGGTAAAACAACGTTATTATTAGACTGACGGATCGAAACTAATGCGTTTAAACCTTGATGTACTTTTGATTCTTGATGCTCTGGATAGACATGGCTCGTTCGCGCTGGCGGCCGAGTCGCTATTTAAAACCCCCGCCGCGCTGAGTTACATGATCCAAAAACTGGAAAGCGATCTGAACATCAGTCTGCTGGATCGTTCCGGACACCGGGCGAAATTTACCGATACCGGTAAAATGATGCTGGAAAAGGGGCGCCTGCTGCTCAATGCCGCCAACGATCTGGAAAAACAGGCGCAGCTGCTGAGTTCCGGCTGGGAGCGGGATCTGGCGATTGCGCTGGACGACTCTTTTCCTTTCCAGGCCCTATTGCCGCTGATTGAAAAGTTTTACGCGCAATATCCGCAAACCCGCCTCAACTTTACCCATCATACTCTGGCAGGCTCGTGGGAGGAGCTGACTCACAACGGCGCGGATATTATTCTTGGGGCGATTAACGAACCGCCGACTTCAGCGGAATGGTCGTGGAAAATGCTCGGCGCGATGGACAACGTGTTCGTTGTCGCGCCCGGCCACCCGCTGGCGGAAACGACCCAACCGCTGACCAACAAACAGCTTAGCCTGCATCGCGCGGTGGTTATTAGCGATAGCGCCCGCTACTGTCATCCATTGAACAGCAACCTGCTCGATGAGCAGGAGCAAATCCGGGTCGATGATTTCGCCACCAAAGTCGCGCTCCTGCGCGCCGGTTTGGGGTGCGGATTCCTGCCCCGCCACATCGCCCGCCCGTGGCTGGAGAGCGGTGAGTTGCTGGAGAAACCGGTGATTTCGAGCCGTGAGAAAGATATTACCTATATGGCCTGGCGTAGCGGCAATAACGGCCTGGCTCAGCGCTGGTGGCGAGAAGCTATTCTAGAAGACAGCTGTCTGAGCCAGCTCTACCGTTAACGGCTACACCAGACGCTAGCGGAAATCGCGGGCAGACTCAGCACATCATCGTGCATGTCGCCCGCGCCTTCTTTACGCTGCCACGTTTTCCCCTCCAGCAACGGCGATGCGTCGATTACCACCTCGCAGGCGTGACCGCGGTTTATCGCCACCAGCACCCGCAGCTGTTTATAAACGCGAACAAAGACCACCACGTTATCTTCCGCATAGATGACCTGGCAGCCGCCGTAGCGCAGCGCCTGATGCCCCTTACGCAAGGTGGTCATACGTTTATATAACGCCAACAAGGTTTCATCCTGCAGTGCCGGATCCCATGGGAAGGGTTTACGGCAGAAGGGATCGTTGTTGCCATCGACGCCGACTTCATCACCATAGTAAATACACGGAACGCCCGGCCAGCAGAACAGCCAGACCACCGCCAGCGGCAGTCGCGCCACATCTTTACCCAGCAAGGATTTGAAACGCGCGGTATCGTGGCTATCCAGTTGGTTAAACATCCGCAATTGCTGCTGATGCGACAGTCCGGCGCGATAGTTGTCCATCCACGCCATACAGGTTTGCGCATCGATGTGCTGCGGATCGTAGGAGATATCGGTATTAGCGAGGAACCCCCACAGCGGGAAGGTAAAACCGCGATAGTTCATCGCCGCATCTTCGGCATCAGCCTGCAGCCACTGGCGCGCATCGCCGAAATGTTCGCCGAATACAAAAGCCTCCGCCTGCTCCCGCTTCGCCGCTTGGGTGATACCGGCAATATGGCGCAGGTTGTTGCGCGCGCCGCCATCTTCGCCCAGCATATGCACCACGTCCAGCCGCCAGCCGTCCATACTCCACGGCGCTTTTAACCAGTGGCGCACCACGCTGTCTTCGCCCGCATAGATTTCATTAACCAGGCTCGATGAACGGTAGTCAAGTTTTGGCAGACTGGCGTAACCCAGCCAGTTATGCGCTACCCCGTCCGGGGAAAAATTAAACCACTCACGCCACGGTGAATCCGGCCGATGGCAGGCGCCGTTACTAGTCTGCTGGTGGCGATCGAACCACGGGTGCGAGTCACCGGTATGGTTAAACACGCCGTCGAGTATCAGCCGCATCCCTTCACGCTGCGTATTGTGGCGCAGGCGCAGCAGCGCGGCATCGCCACCGAACTGCGGATCGACACGGCGGTAATCAGCGGTATCGTATTTATGTACGCTGGGCGCGACGAATACTGGGTTGAGATACAGCGCGGTCACGCCAAGCTGCTTCAGATAAGGAAGCTTCTCGCTAATACCGTCGAGATCGCCGCCATAAAAGGTCGAACCGCCCGCCTCGCCGGTTAACGGCTCATCCCACGCTTTTAGCACAATATCCTGGCCGGCCGCATGGTGGTAATAAACCTGGTCCTGCCCGGCTTCTCGCGCCTCGCTACGGGCGAAACGGTCGGGGAAAATTTGATAAAAGACCTGATCGGCGACCCACTGCGGGCCGCTATCCGGCACATCAACCGCAAACTGCTCCAGCCGTGCGGGCGGAAAACGCTGAAAACCCTGCGGCGTAAACCACAGCTGACGGTCCGCCCACAGCAGCTTAAAGCTATAGCGGCGGCGCGGCTGGCCGTTCGTCAGGTTGATCTCTCCACGCCAGGCGACGACATCGGCGTGTGGGGATTGGCGCAGGCGCTGCATGGGCAACGACAGCTCTTCATTGTCTTCTTCCGCGCGCAGCGTAATGCGCTGCGGCATCGTTTCGCCGCTTAGCCACAATGTGATAACGAGTCGTTCCTGCTGCTCTTTAATAAAAGGAGCAACCGGCAGGTGCCAGGCCTTCAACATCATCATTCCTCTTTTTGCGTAATGGCCACACCTTGCCACAGTGAACCGGCGTATAACTCATCATCAATAGAATAATTGGGGGAGGAGAAAGGAGGAGGATGTGATTTTTCCGGGCCGCGGCAAAGCCGGACCCGGAAGAGCGGAGAATTACTGCGCCTGGGCTAACTGACGGTCGCGGCGGGTCTTAATTTTCCAGCCAACGAGCAGCAGCGCGATCCACGCAAAGCCGACGTACAGCGATATGCGGGTATCCGGATGGTAGCCGATAAGCGCGATGATAAAGACCAGGAACAGCAGGCCGACCACGGTGGTGGCCACGCCGCCCGGCACTTTAAACTTCAGCGCCTTAACCTCTTCCGGCGACAGGCGACGACGGAAAGCGATTTGCGACAGCAGGATCATAATCCACACCCACACCGTGGCGAAGGTCGCCAGCGAGGCAATCACCAGGAAGACGTTTTCCGGCATGATGTAGTTGAGATAGACCGCAAACAGCAGCGCCACGGTCATCACCAGCACCGTCACCCATGGCGTACCGCGACGCGACGTTTTGGCGAATACCTTCGGCGCGCTCCCCTGTTCGGCCATTCCGTGCAGCATACGACCAACGCCGAATACGTCGCTGTTAATCGCCGACAACGAGGCGGTTAACACCACGAAGTTCAGGATGCCGGCGGCGAAGGTAATTCCCATATGCTGGAAGGTCAACACGAACGGGCTGCCGTTAGTCCCCACCAGGTTCCAGGGATAGATAGACATAATGACGAACAGCGTCCCCACGTAGAACACCAGGATACGCATCGGCACCGAATTAATCGCCCGCGGAATCGATTTTTCCGGATCCTTCGCTTCACCGGCGGTGATACCGATAATCTCAATCCCGCCGTAGGCGAACATCACCATCTGCAGCGACATCACCATCCCCAGCCAGCCGTTACTGAAGAAACCGCCGTTACTCCATAAGTTATGAATCCCGGTTGGCTGACCGCCGTTGCCGATACCCCAGATGATGATGCCGAAACCGGCGAGGATCATGATGATAATCGTGGCGACTTTAAAGAATGAGAACCAGAACTCCAGTTCGCCGAACACCTTGACGCTCATCAGATTGACGGCGCAGATAATCAGCACCACGCTCAGTACCCATATCCAGTGCGGCACCGCCGGGAACCAGACACCCATATAGATACCGAAGGCGGTCACGTCGGCAATCGCGACGATCAGGATTTCAAAACAATAGGTCCAGCCGGTGATATAGCCGGCCAGCCCGCCGAGGTTCTCCTGCGCATAACGCGAGAAAGAGCTGGCGGAAGGGTTATGCACCGACATTTCGCCCAGCGCGCGCATGATGATATACGCCGCCACGCCGCCGATAATGTATGCCAACAATACGCTCGGCCCCGCCATTTTAATGGCGTCTGCCGAACCATAGAACAGGCCGGTACCAATAGCGGAACCAAGGGCCATAAAGCGAATGTGCCGGGTACTTAGCCCGCGCTTAAGCTTGTTACTACTTTCCATCGTGTTCCATGCCGTTTTTCTCGTTTGTGCTTTGCGGGGGCAAAACGCAAAAGGGAATGACCAAAAAAACAAAAAACCACGGGACCTTAAGTCCCGTGGTTAAACACCTGCGTAAAGCGTCGGTTAATGGGCTTTTGAGACCACCGGGCTACCCGCTGCGCGATCGATGATCGCGGCCAGCACGGCCATCACCGCGGTTGGCAGCAACCATGCCAGACCTTGCGCTGCCAGCGGCAGGCTCGCGGTCCATTGCGGCAGAATATCTGCGAACGCCGATGCTTTAACGCCATCAATGATACCAAACATCAGGCTGATAAACATTGCCGGCGCGATAACGCGGGAGGAATTATGCCACCAACCGCGGGTAAAGCTTAATACCACCAGTGCGATACACGGCGGATAGATAGCGGTTAACACCGGAATCGAGATCTGAATCAGATGGCTGAGCCCCAGGTTAGAAACCGCCATGGAGAACAGGCCGAGAATAAACACCAGCGAACGATACGACAGCGGCAGATACTGCGCGAAGAACTCAGCGCAAGCGCAGGTCAGGCCAACCGCGGTGACCAGACAGGCGATAAATATCAATGCCGCCAGCAGGAAGCTGCCCGCGCCGCCGAAGGTATGCTGCACGTAGGAGTGCAGAATAGCCGCGCCGTTTGCCGACTGATCGACCAGCGTCGCGCTATCGGAACCCAGGCGGAACAGCGCCAGGTACAGCAACGTCAGGCCCACGCCGGCCATCAGACCAGCCCAGACGGTGTAGCGAGTCAGCAATCGGGCTTCGCTAACGCCGCGAGAACGTGCGGCATTAACGATAACGATACCAAAGACCATCGCCCCCAGCGTGTCCATGGTCAGATAACCATTGACGAAACCATTAGAGAACGGAGCGGTACGATAGGCTTCCATCGCGTCGCTAATCGGGCCAGCCGGCCAGATAACCGCGGCCACCGCGAGCACGACCAGGGCGATAATTTTCAGCGGCGCCAGGAAGTTGCCGACGGTATCCAGCAGTTTGCCAGGATAGAGGGAAACCAGAATCACCAGCGCGAAATAGATAACGCTATAGATAAGCAGCGGCAGCGTGCCGTCGCCGGTCAGCGGGGCAATCCCCACTTCAAATGAAACGGTCGCGGTACGCGGGGTCGCGAACAGCGGCCCAACCGCCAGGTAGCACACCACGGCCAGCAGAATGCCCGCAACTTTGCCGATAGGCGAGCTCAGACGCTCAACGCCGCCGCCGACTTTCGCCAGCGCGACCACCGTTAGCACTGGCAGACCCACGGCGGTGATCAGGAAGCCAATGGCTGCGGTCCAGACGTGTTCGCCGGCCTGTAAGCCAACCATCGGAGGGAAGATAATGTTGCCTGCGCCAACGAACAGCGCGAAGGTCATAAAGCCCAGCGCGATGATGTCGCGAGATTTTAACTGATGGGTCATAAATTCATTACTGCCTGTGGATGTGGTGTTGTAAAAACGGAAAAATACCGTGCCTTCCTTTCGGGATGATACAGCGGCCATTGCCTGTAAACTCAGCGAGATATGCTCTCGAAGCGGCGTGGAAAAGAATTGTTTTTTGAATTACCACGCAAAAGCAGTCTTACCGGGACTGCATAGGGGGCAATTTAAACGCTTATAACGTTTTAAAGCAAGGTGGGATCGTAAAACCAGATGATTATGCTAACTATGATTTTTAACCTGGATTAATTGACCATAACGACGCAAAACGCGTGGCTAATCATGCGAACAATAAATAACCAGGCGTTCGTTTAATACGCAACGTAAAGTTGACTGCAAATGAAAATGACCAGCCGAAGCTGGTCATTGGCAAGGAAAGCTGACAAACGCCGCGTCAGGCGACATTTTTGGCAATTAAACGTTCCGGCAGCAGGAAGCTAAAGCGCGTTCCCTTCCCGACCGTACTTTCGATTTCCAGGCGGCTTTCGTGATGGCTGACCGCGTGTTTCACGATAGCCAGCCCTAAACCGCTGCCGCCGGTTTGCCGGGAGCGCGCCTTGTCGACGCGGTAGAACCGCTCGGTTAGCCGGGGTAGATGCTCAGGCGCAATGCCCGGGCCGTTATCCTCAACGCTAAACAGCGCGCCGTGCGGCGCCCGCTGCCAGACGACGCGGATCTCGGTTCCCGCTGGCGTATGGTTTACGGCGTTGTACACCAGATTGGAAATCGCGCTGCGCAACTGCTCTTCGTTACCCATCACCTGGAGCGTTTCGTCGACGCTAAAGTGCAACTGATGCTTACCCTGGCTTAGCGTTTGCGCCTCGCGCTCAACCACCCGCAGCATCATCGGGACGTCGATTTTATCGTTCATCGCCAGCACCGGCGCGGCTTCAATACGCGAGAGCGTCAGCAACTGCTTCACCAACCCTTCCATCCGCTGCGTTTGCTCACGCATGGTATGCAGGGCTTTTTCCCGCGTCGGCCCTTCCAGCACCTGCTCCTGCATCATCTCGAGATAACCCTGCAGTACGGTGAGCGGCGTGCGCAGCTCGTGGCTGACGTTGGCGAAAAAGTTACGCCGCGCGCCTTCCAACTGGTGCATTTGCGTGACATCGCGCGCCACCATCAACCACTGTTTATCGCTATAAGGCATCACGCGAATTTCCAGATGACGGGCGTTATTGAGCACCAGATTAAGGGGCTTGGTGAAATCACGGTTTTTCAGATAGTTAGCAAACTCTGGGTAGCGCAGCAGGTTGAGGATATTCTGCCCGCTATCGTCCGGCCAGCGTAGATTAAGGATTTGTTGCGCCAGGCCATTACACCAGAAGATAGCGCCCTCTTCGGTGGTCAGCACCACCGCATCGGGTAAGGATTCCGCCCCGCTGCGAAAGCGCTTGATAAGGCTTCCCAGCTCGCGGCGACGTTTTTTATTACGCATCTGCATTTGATGCAGACCATACAGCAGCGGTTCCCAACTGCCGCTTCCCGGCGGCGGTGTCATACTGCGATCGACCCACAGCCACCATGACAGACGTAACAAATTCCAGAAATGCCAAATAAGCAACCCGGTCACCGCCGCCAGTAAAAACCACGGCAGATGACCGAAAAACGCCCCGAGGATCAGGGCCGGGATACAACATAAGAAAAGCTCAAGCGCCAGCCTTTTCCATGACAGCCGTTCCAGCACGGGTCACACTCCTGTCAAAATTCAGAAACGGGCGGAGAAACGATATCCCGTGCCGCGAACCGTCTGTACCATTCGGTCATGGCCGCTATGTTCCAGCGCTTTGCGCAGGCGGCGAATATGCACATCCACCGTCCGGTCTTCAACGTAAACGTTGGTTCCCCAAACGTGATTCAGCAGCTGTTCACGGCTGTATACGCGTTCCGGGTGGGTCATAAAGAAGTGTAATAATTTAAACTCGGTCGGCCCCATATCCAGCGGATTTTCACCGGTCATGACGCGATGCGAGGAAGGATCCAGGCTCAGCCCCTGCATCTCAATCACCTCTTCAACCGCCATTGGCGAAATACGGCGCATCACCGCCTTAATTCGCGCCACCAGCTCCTTCGGCGAAAACGGTTTGGTAATATAATCATCCGCGCCGGTTTCCAGACCGCGAACGCGATCTTCTTCTTCGCCGCGCGCCGTCAGCATCACCACCGGAATATCGCGGGTCATCGCTTCGCGCTTAAGCTGTTTAATAAACTGTAGCCCCGATCCGCCCGGCAACATCCAGTCGAGGAGAATCAAATCGGGCCAGGGTTCATTGAGTTGATTCACCGCACTGTCAAAATCTTCCGCCTCGACGGGCTGAAAGCCGTTTTGCTCCAGAACAAAGCAGACCATTTCGCGGATTGGAGCTTCATCTTCAACGACCAGAATTCTTCTCGCCATTATTTACCCTGTGTTTTTTAGCCATCAGTATAGAAGTGCGCGGCCATTATGCGTCAGATTTGTGACAGATTTATGAAAAAATGACCGTCTGATGAATGCGGTTTTTGAATGATGACACGCACTTAACGCATCCTGTCTCGCCGTAATAGGGCAAAAGGAATACGGGCGGCAGGATCAACGTTATAATGGCCGCCTGGCTTTTATCGCAACGGAATTTTTATGCGCATCCTTCATACCTCCGACTGGCACCTCGGCCAGAACTTCTACAGCAAAAGCCGCGCGGACGAACACGCCGCCTTTCTCGACTGGCTGCTGGAACGCGCGCAGGAACACGAGGTGGATGCCATTATCGTCGCCGGCGATATTTTTGATACCGGCTCTCCGCCGAGCTACGCCCGCGAACTGTATAACCGTTTTGTCGTTCAGCTGCAGCCAACCGGCTGCCAGTTGGTGGTGCTGGCGGGCAACCACGATTCGGTGGCGACGTTAAACGAGTCGCGCGAAATACTCGCCTTCCTGAAAACCACCGTGGTCGCCAACGCCGGCCACGCGCCCTTTATCTTGCCGCGGCGCGACGGCACGCCCGGCGCAGTCTTCTGCCCGGTGCCGTTTTTGCGCCCGCGCGAACTGGTGGTCAGCCAGGCTGGCCACTCCAGCGGCGAAAAACAGCAGCAGTTGCTCACCGCCATCAGCGACTATTATCAGCAGCAATATCAGCAGGCCTGCGACCTGCGCGGCGAACGCGTATTACCGATTATTGCCAGCGGCCACCTCACCACCGTCGGCGCCAGCAAAAGCGACGCGGTCCGTGAAATCTATATCGGTACCCTCGACGCCTTCCCGGCCAACCACTTCCCGCCCGCCGATTACATCGCGCTCGGTCATATTCATCGCGCCCAGATGGTCGGCGGCTGCGAGCATATTCGCTACAGCGGTTCGCCGCTGCCGCTGAGTTTTGATGAAACCGGAAAAAACAAAAGCGTTAATCTGGTCTCATTCAGCGAGGGCAAGCTCAGTGAAGTCACCCCGCTAACGGTGCCGATCACCCAGCCGCTGGCGGTACTGAAAGGCGATTTCGCCAGCATCACCGAACAGCTTCAGCAGTGGCAGGATAGCGCGCAGCAGCCGCCGGTCTGGCTGGATATCGAAATCACCAGCGATGAATACCTGCACGATATCCAAAGAAAAATTCAGCAGCAGACCGAATCACTGCCGGTGGAAGTGCTGCTGGTGCGCCGCAGTCGCGCCCAGCGTGAACGCATTCTGGCCGGCGTTCAGCGAGAAACGCTGAGCGAACTGCAGGTGGAAGAGGTGTTTGCCCGCCGCCTGGCGCTGGAAACCCTTGATGCTCCACAGCAACAGCGGCTGGAGCAACTGTTTACGGAAACGCTGCATAGCCTGAACGGTGAGGAACACCTGTGAGAATCCTGAGCCTACGCCTGAAAAACCTTAACTCGCTGAAAGGCGAATGGAAAATCGACTTTACCGCTGAACCATTCGCCAGCAATGGGTTATTCGCGATTACCGGGCCGACCGGCGCCGGGAAAACCACCCTGTTAGATGCCATCTGTCTCGCGCTGTACCACGAAACGCCGCGCCTGAGCAGCGTATCGCAATCGCAAAACGATCTGATGACCCGCGACACCGCCGAGTGCCTGGCGGAAGTTGAATTTGAGGTCCGGGGCACCGCCTATCGCGCCTTCTGGAGCCAGAACCGCGCCCGCAACCAGCCGGATGGCAATCTACAGGCGCCGCGCGTTGAGCTGGCGCGCTGCGACGACGGTAAAATTCTTGCCGACAAGGTCAAAGACAAACTGGAGCTGACGGCATCAATTACCGGCCTCGACTATGGGCGCTTTACCCGTTCAATGCTGCTTTCGCAGGGACAATTCGCCGCTTTCCTCAATGCCAAACCGAAAGAGCGCGCCGAGCTGCTAGAAGAGCTGACCGGGACTGAAATTTACGGGCAAATTTCCGCGCAGGTCTTTGAAAAACATAAACTCGCCCGCATTGAGCTGGAGAAGCTGCAGGCGCAGGCCTCCGGCGTCGTACTATTAAATGATGAGCAGCAGCAGGCGTTACAGCAAAGTTTGCAAGTACTTACTGCTGAAGAACAGCAGCAGCTTGCCGAACAGACCCGCCAGCAAAATGCCCTACAGTGGCTGCGCCGCCGTCAGGAGCTAAACGCGGAAGCCACCCAGGCGCAGGCCGCTTTACAGCAGGCGTTACTGGCGCAGGAAGCCGCCGCGCCGCAGCTGGCTGCGCTACAAACCGCGCAGCCGGCAGAGCAACTGCGCCCATTATGGTCGCGGCTGCAGGAACACAGTACCGCGCTGGCGCAAACCCGCCGTCAGGTTGAGGAAGTAAATACTCGCTTACAGGACAGCCTGCGCCGTCGCGCCGGGATCCGCCTGGCAGCCCAACAACGCCTGGCTCAACTAGAATCCAGCCAGCAATCGTTAAATGAGTGGCTTAAAGCGCACGAGCGATTCCTGCAGTGGAGTACGGCGCTGGCAGGCTGGAAAGCCACCTTCCAACAGCTTAACCGCGACGCTCAGCAAGAGTTGACGCTACAGCAGCGCCTGCAGGATGCCAGCCGTAAGCTCGGCGAATTGCCGGCCACCGCGCTAACCCTCGATGCGCAGCAGGTCAGCCGCGAGCTGGCACAGCATGCCGCCGCCCGCCCGCTGCGCCAGCAGCTCTCAACCCTCCATCGCCAGCTGCAGCCGCTGTTCCTGCGTCTGCAGCAGCTACAGAGCGCGGAAAACGCCTCACAGCAGGAAAAAGAGAAGCTTGAAGCCGCGCTACAACAGCGCCGTCAGGCGTGGAAGGAAAAAAATCAACAGCTCAGCGATGTAAAAGCCATCTGCGAACTGGAAGCGCGTATCGCCGGGCTGGAAGCCGAGCGCGCCCGCCTGCAGCCAGGCGCGCCTTGTCCACTGTGCGGTTCCGCACATCATCCGGCGGTGGCGGAATACCAGGCGCTGGTGCCCGGCATCAACCAAACCCGCCGCGACGCGCTGGATCGGGAAGTGCGACAGCTGGCGGAAGAAGGCGCGCAGCTGCGCGGCCAGCTTGAAGCGTTGCTTAAACAACAGCAAAAAGACGCTGACGAGAAAACATCGCTTCTGCAGCAGGAGCAAGCGCTCACCTCTCAATGGCAAGCCACCCTCGCGGAATTAGCGATCGCGCTAACGCCGCAGGATGATATTGCCGGCTGGCTTGATAGCCAACAGCAGCATGAACAGCAGCTGTATCAGCATCAACAACGACTGGCCTGGCAGGCGCAACAGCAAGAGAGCCAGCAGCAGCTCCAGCAGTTACAGCAGGATCTCGAACAGCGCCGTCGCGCCCTGCAGGCGGAACTGGAGGTTTATTCCCTGGCGCTTCCGCCTGCCGCGGAGGCTAACGACTGGCTGGCCCAGCGCGAAGCCGAGACCCACAGCTGGCAGGCGAAACAAAATGAAGCCGCCGCGCTGCAGGAGCAACGCCAACAGCTAACGCCGCTGCTGGAAACCCTGCCCGAGTCAACGGAAACCGTCGTTCCCGCGCCGCTGGAGGGCTGGCGGCAGGTGCATGATGATTGCCTGGCGCTACAGAGCCAGTGGCAAACGCTGGGCCAGCAGGAAAGCCAACAGCAGGCGCAGGTGAAGGAAAGCGAAAAGCAGTTTACCGCCGCGCTGGCCGCCAGCCCGTTTGCCGACCAAACGGCCTTTCTTGCCGCTTTGCTTGACGAGGCTAGCCGCCAGCGGCTGGAACAACTCAAGCAGACGCTGGAAAAAGAAGTTCAGCAGAACCAAACGCTGGCCCTGCGGGCGCAGGCGTCGCTTGAACGCCATCAGCAACAGCCGCCCGGCGATATTGATATCAACCAGCCGCTGGAGCAGCGAGAGAATAGGCTGGAGCAACTGGCGCGCCAGTTGCGGGAAAACAGCGCCCGTCAGGGTGAGATCCGCCAGCAGTTGAAGCAAAACAGCGATAACCAACAGCGCCAGCAATCATTACGCCAGCAGATGGAACAAGCCGCGCAGCAGGTCGAAGACTGGGCCTGGCTGAATGCGCTCATTGGTTCAAAAGAGGGCGATAAGTTCCGTAAATTCGCCCAGGGGCTGACGCTGGATAATCTGGTGTGGCTGGCTAACCAGCAGCTCAACCGCCTGCATGGTCGCTACTTGCTGCAACGCAAAGCCAGCGAGGCGCTGGAGCTGGAAGTGGTGGACACCTGGCAGGCCGACGCGGTGCGCGATACCCGCACGCTTTCCGGCGGCGAAAGCTTCCTTGTGAGCCTCGCGCTGGCGCTGGCGCTATCTGACCTGGTGAGCCATAAGACGCGAATTGATTCGCTCTTCCTTGATGAAGGATTCGGCACCCTGGATAGCGAAACGCTGGATACCGCGCTGGATGCGCTCGACGCGCTTAACGCCAGCGGCAAAGTTATTGGCGTGATTAGCCACGTCGAGGCGATGAAAGAACGCATCCCGGTGCAGATTAAAGTGAAAAAGATAAACGGTCTGGGATACAGCCGGTTGGAGAAAGCGTTTGCGGTGGAGTGAAGTCTTCTCCTCACCCTAACCCTCTCCCCACTGGGGGGAGAGGGAATGAGATTATAGCGGCCACAGCCATGCCGCGCCGCGTACGCCGCTGGAATCGCCATGCATCGCCTGGCGAATCGGCGTCTCGCATTCTCCGCCGAATACCCACTGTTTCATCAGCCCCGGAACCGTTTGATACAGACGTTCGACGTTGCTCATCCCGCCGCCTAACACAATGACATCCGGATCGAGGATATTCACCACGTGCGCCAGCGATTTCGCCAGCCGCTGCTCGTAGCGGCGCAGCGCCAGTTCGGCCTTTTCGTCACCTTCTCCCACCAGGCGCATAATCTCGCGGCCGGTTAATGGTTTTCCGCTTAGCCGCTGATAGTCGGTGGCGAAACCGGTGCCGGAAATAAAGGTTTCAATACACCCCTGCTTGCCGCAATAACAAGGCACTTGCTGACGATAGCGCAGCTCATCTTCATCCATCCACGGCAGCGGGTTGTGTCCCCATTCGCCGGCTGTACCATTGCCGCCGATATGCGCGCGCCCGTTCAACGCCACCCCCGCGCCGCAGCCGGTACCGATAATGACCGCAAACACGGTTTGCGCCCCCGCGGCCGCGCCATCGACCGCTTCCGAAACCGCCAGGCAGTTAGCATCGTTGGCAAGCCGGACCTCACGATTGAGGCGCAGGCTGAGGTCTTTATCGAAGGGCTGGCCGTTCAGCCAGGTCGAGTTGGCGTTTTTCACCACCCCACTATATGGCGAAATCGAGCCGGGGATGCCCATACCGACGGTGCCGCGCTGCCCGGTCGCCTGCTCGGCCATCTCCACCAGCGAGGCAATGGTCTCGATGGTCTGGCGATAATCCTCCCGCGGGGTTGGCAAGCGGTGGCGAAATAACTGCTGGCCCTGCTCACTCAGGGCGATGACTTCTGTTTTTGTTCCACCTAAATCAATACCAATACGCACAGTCTGCTCCTCACCCCGATTAACAATGCAAGCATAGCGACAATTCGCTATCATGCCCGCCTGATTTAACGACAAAGCCGTGGAAATTATCATGCTGTGGTTCAAAAATTTAATGGTTTACCGTCTGAGCCGCGATATCGAATTGCGCGCCGAAGAGATGGAAAAACAGCTGGCCGAGCTGACATTTACCCCTTGTGGCAGCCAGGATATGGCGAAAACCGGTTGGGTATCGCCGATGGGATCGCACAGCGACGCGCTGACGCATACGGCAAACGGCCAGATCGTTATCTGCGCCCGTAAAGAAGAAAAGATCCTGCCGTCGCCGGTGATCAAACAGGCGCTGGAAGCGAAGATCCTCAAGCTCGAAGCCGATCAGGGCCGCAAGCTGAAGAAAACGGAAAAAGATTCGCTGAAAGATGAAGTGCTGCACTCGCTGCTGCCGCGCGCCTTTAGCCGCTTCAGCCAGACGATGATGTGGATCGATACCGTCAATGGCCTGATCATGGTGGACTGCGCCAGCGCGAAGAAAGCGGAAGATACGCTGGCGCTGCTGCGTAAAACGCTGGGCTCGCTGCCGGTGGTGCCGCTGACGCTGGAAAATCCGATCGAGCTGACGCTGACCGAATGGGTGCGCTCCGGTAGCGTGGCTCAGGGCTTCCAGCTGCTTGACGAAGCTGAATTGAAAGCGATGCTGGAAGATGGCGGCGTGATCCGCGCGAAGAAACAGGATCTGGTGAGCGATGAGATCGCCGTACATATCGAAGCGGGTAAAGTGGTCACCAAACTGGCGCTCGACTGGCAGCAGCGTATCCAGTTTATGATCTGCGACGACGCATCGATCAAACGTCTGAAGTTCTGCGACGAATTACGTGACCAGAATGAAGATATTGACCGCGAAGATTTTGCGCAGCGTTTTGACGCCGACTTTATCTTAATGACCGGCGAGCTGGCGGCATTGATCCAAAACCTGGTAGAAGGCCTCGGCGGCGAAGCTCAGCGCTAAGGCATCACCTTCCTGCCGAGCCCGGAAAGTGGACGCGGCAGGAAGGCGCTTAAATTACAGATAACGGCACAGGTAGGAAGTCGGTTCCGCCACCTGCAGGTGGAATTCGCTATTACCCGGCACGTTAAACACTTCACCTGCCGCGTACACCTTCCATTCCGTTTCCCCCGGTAACAGCACGTTCAACGCGCCGCTGACCACGGTCATCTCTTCCGGCTGGGCGGTGCCAAAGGCGTACTCACCCTCTTCCATCACTCCAACGCTGGCGCGGCCGGTACTGCTGCTGGTGAAGCCGATAGATTTCACTTTCCCTGAAAAATACTCATTGCTTTGAAGCATAAACAAGACCTTATCATCGTTGGTTGAAGCTTCAATATAGGGGGCGCTCCTTGCCCCTGTCACGTAAAATTAATCGATAACGTCGGGTTAAACTAATAGTTCTGCCGCCAGTCGCGAAACCAGCACATTTGACAATAATACCGGGACATCCAGCGCCTTTTGTAATACGTCGCGGTGATGCTGATGATAGCCAAGACAGTCGAGCACCAGTACATCCGCCCCCTGTTCGACTAAACCTCTTCCTGCATCCAGCAGATCGCTGTCGCTGCCGCCCATCGGGTTCGCCAGCGCATAGTAAGGCGTATTTTCTAAAGTGAGCCACTTTTGCCGCTGTAGAGGCAGGACTTCTTCAACAGGTACAATCACGCCCACCTGATGGCCATCGACGATCGAGGCCACCAGCGGCGGAATAATCCGTTCAGGCTCAAGAAGGATAGCGTTGTGCGTCGCAAGGCCGCTCAACTGTTCGGAACTGAGAAGAAGAATGACATCATATTCCTGCCGATCCAGCATCTCGATAACGCAGCGCAGATCGCGCTCCACCTTTTGGCGGGAGACTTCCACCAGTTGGTTATCATTAAGTAAGGTCAGCAGCCCCTGGTCGCCGGATTCCACGGCATAATCTTCCATAACGTCTTCACGCGTCATTTTACCTAACAGGCTAATATGGGTGATCTGCTCTTCCCTGATATGTTCGGTTAACAGCGGCAAAACTTCCGCCACCGGCGCCACGCCAATGGTCAAAATTGCCATCGTTGCACTCATATCATGTACCTTTTCACTACCACTGCTTCAACACAGGCTTTTCACACACGACATCCGCCCCCCTGGTGAGTAAAAATCAACCGTCGAGAAGCGTAGCAGCTCAGCGGCGCTGCGGAATGTAAAGATTCCAGAAGCTTCAGAGTCGCTCCTGAAAAATCCGTGTGTTAGGTATTCATTAGTACCATTGATGAATTAAAAATGTGAGCTGAGCCCGGTATTGCCATCTTCATGGCACAAACCGGACCGGGGGATTATGTTTTTTCGGGATCTTCGTAGCGCCGTTTAGCGTCTAACGCTTCCTGCTCGGAGGGATGTTCGCTGATCAGCGAATCGGGTGTCGGGTAATCCGCACGCAGCTGATACCAGGTGACCGTCTGACCCGCGGCGCCTTTTTCGACGGCGACAACGCGTGCTTGTCTCGGATAAGGGGGTCTGTTTGGCATTGTTCTTCCTTTTTCGGCTGTCAGAACAATTAAGTATAGGCTCCGCTTTCCCCCCTGACCCAGGTAAAATCCTAACTTACCGTCACATCGCACAGCATGGTCATAATCTGTTCAACCACCGCATCCGGCGTCGCGGTGGCGTCTACGGTATGATGGGCGGTTTCGCGGTACAGGGCTTCCCGCTGCGCCAACACTTCGCCGACTTCCTCGCGGACGGGCTTACCGGTCAGCGTTGGACGCTGTTCCGCCTGCGGGTATGCTTCCAGACGCTCGATTAAGGCGTTAACAGAAGCCTGCAGATAAATCACGATGCCGTTTTCACGCATAAACAGACGATTACGTTCAGCGAGAATAATTCCTCCGCCGGTCGCAATAACCGTATCCGGCAGCGTAACGGCCTTCAGCGACAGCGTCTCCAGTTCACGAAAGCGTTCCCAGCCCTCTTTCTGCACGATTTCCGCTACCGTGCGTTTCTCATGCGCCTGCAAACGATGATCGGTATCGGAAAACTGGAAATGCAGCGCGCGCGCCAGGGCATGGCCGATAGTCGTTTTACCGCAGCCTCGCGGCCCGATGAGAAAAATTGGTTGTGTCATTACCGAAGACCCCCTGGTTCCGCGTGTCGCGGAGAAATAAAGGCGAAAAGTACGCCATGATACCTGCAAATGCCTGCCACGATAACCGTAAAATAATCGTTACATTTTTTAGGGAACCCTATTTACCACAGAGTTTGAATGGATTCCGCATGTAAACTTATCATTGCATTTAGTGTTATGCCAGCTTTACTTAAAGGCGACGGATTATTTTTTATCCATTCCTTGCCGTAAACGGTAACACATTTCTGCACAGCTTTACGCTGCAACATATTTACAACACCGCCCGACCGTCGCACTCTGACGGTAAATGACCCGTGTGACAGAGGAATGTATCATGCAATCTGAAGAACAACGCCTTATTGATGGCCTGTTTTCCCGTTTAAAAGAGGCCGAGACGCACAGCGCATCGCGCGACGCCAGCGCCGAGGAGCGGATTGCCCAGCACGTAACCCAGCAGCCGGCGGCCCCGTACTATATGGCGCAAACTATCCTGATTCAGGAAGCGGCTATCAAACAACTTAACGACCGCATTCAGGCGCTGGAGGCTCAGGTTAGCCAGCTACAGGCGGCAAAACCGAGCAGCGGCGGGTTCCTGTCGGGCCTGTTCGGCGGCGGCCAGTCCCGCGGCTCCGATCCGATTCCTGGGGCCGAGCAATATGGCCGCCCGCAGGCCAATAACGCGCAACCGCAGTATGCGCCGCAGCAAAACTATGCCCCGCAGGCGGCAGGCCGCAGCGGCGGTGGCTTTATGGCGGGTGCGCTACAAACCGCGGCCGGGGTGGCAGGCGGCGTAGTGTTGGGCAATATGCTGACCAATATGTTCAGTGGTTCACACCCGCAGGAGATTGTGAACATCATCGATGAACAGCAGCCGCAGCAGCAACAAGACGTCAGCCCGGCGCTGGATAATAACGCCGCCGAGGATCCGTTCCGCCAGCAGGACGATCCTTTCCTGGCGGACAACAACACCCTTGACTCCGATTTCGACGCCGGCTTCGGCAATGACGATGATTTCGGTAGCGATGACGACAGCTGGGTTTAATCCTGCTGACGTTTAACCGCAAGCAGCCACTTCTCCAGCTCGGCGGCGAATAACTGCCGATCGCGCTGCGATAAACTATCCGGGCCACCGGTCTGTACGCCGCTGGCCCGCATCGTCTCCATAAAATCACGCATCGTCAGGCGCTCGCGAATGGTCGCCTCACTGTAGCGCTCGCCGCGCGGATTCAGCGCCGCCCCTCCTTTCGCCAGCACTTCCGCCGCCAGCGGGATGTCAGCGGTGATCACCAAATCGCCCGGTTCACAGAGACGGACAATCTCGTTATCGGCAACATCAAAACCCTGCGCCACCCTTAGCGCGCGGACGTAGCGCGACGGTGGAACCCGCAGCGACTGGTTGGCGACCAGCGTCAGCGGCGTCTGCGTGCGTTCGGCGGCGCGGAACAAAATTTCTTTAATGACATTCGGACACGCGTCCGCATCTACCCAAATCGCCATTTCGGCTCCTGTCGTCGGCAAAGGTTGCGACATTGTCGCCTGCTTTTCTCCCCCAGAAAAGCGCCAGGATGATAAGCTAGTGGAATCGTAACGAAAAATGCAGAGGGGAAAGGTAATGGATAAGAAAATTGGCTTTATCGGCTGCGGTAACATGGGTAAAGCCATTCTCGGCGGCCTGATCGCCAGCGGACAAATGCAACCGGCGCAAATCTGGGTCTATACCCCATCGCCGGACAAAGTTGCCGCCCTGCATGACCAGTACGGTATTAATGCGGCGGAAAGCGCGCAGGAAGTCGCTCAGGTCGCCGATATCGTCTTCGGCGCGGTGAAGCCGGGGATCATGACCAAGGTATTAAGCGATATCGCTTCCAGTCTGAACAAAGATTCGCTGGTGGTCTCGATAGCCGCAGGCGTCACGCTGGATCAGCTGGCGCGCGCGCTGGGCCACGATCGCAAAATTATTCGCGCCATGCCGAACACGCCGTCGCTGGTGAACGCCGGGATGACCTCCGTGACGCCAAACGCGCTGGTCAGCGCGGAAGAGATCGCCGAGGTATTAACCATTTTCCGCTGCTTCGGCCAGGCGGAAACCATCGCCGAACCGATGATTCACCCGGTGGTTGGCGTCAGCGGTTCCGCGCCGGCTTACGTCTTTATGTTTATCGAAGCCATGGCCGATGCCGCCGTTCTCGGCGGTATGCCGCGCGCGCAGGCCTACAAATTCGCCGCGCAGGCGGTCATGGGGTCAGCGAAGATGGTACTGGAAAGCGGCGAACATCCGGGCGCGCTGAAAGATATGGTCTGCTCGCCGGGCGGCACCACCATTGAAGCGGTTCGCGTACTGGAAGAAAAAGGTTTCCGTTCAGCCGTTATCGAAGCAATGGCGAAGTGTATGGAAAAATCAGAGCAACTGAGCCGTTCCTGATAATCCTCAAAGAGACTACGGGTGAGGCGCCACCGCCCCACCCGTCATCTTATTTCTTCAGGCAGGTACTCATAAACTTATTACGATCGTCACCCTTCAGCGATTTCGACGACGCTTCTTTGCTACAAGCGCTCATCTTCTGCTGTTGAGGCGTCAGCGTCTTGCCGGCCGCTGGCGCATCTTTCTTCAGGCAATTGCTCATAAAGGCTTTACGTTCATCCCCCTTCAGCGACTTTGACGCCGCTTCGGTATTACATACGCTCATTTTCTGCTGCTGAGGCGTTAACGTTTTATCTGCGGCACTTACCGCGGCAACAAAGACCAAACCAAAAAGTAGGGTTACCAGAAATGTTATTTTCATCACACCATCCCTCTGTTAGTGGATCTCTGTAAGTCTGGTCGCTATCAGCAAAAAAACCAGCCGGTAACGTAAATTCGTTACCGGCCGCGGGTTATTTCAGACCCAGCGCGTCTTTCATGGTGTAAAACAGATCGGTCTGGTCGGTAAGACCCACCACGTTGCCCGCATGCGGGCCATAGGCGGCAATACGCAGTTGGGTGCCGGTGTGTTCCATCGACTCTTCTTCAGAGTTGCCATAGCTCATCACCATTACCGCGCCATCTTTGGTCGTCAGCGCCTGGGTCAGGCCCGGCGCTTTCGTGTCGGCCGGGATAATCTGGCTGGAGTGGGCGTGATCGGCGGTGACGATCACCAGGGTATTACCCTCTTTTTTGGCAAATTCCAGCGCTTTCTGTACCGCTTCATCGAGGTCGACGGTTTCGCCAATCTGGCCGCAAGGGTTTGCCGCGTGGTCCTGTTTATCGATAGACGCCCCCTCAACCTGCAGGAAGAAACCTTTCTCGTTGCGGCTCAGGAGATCAATCGCTTTTTCGGTCATCTGCGCCAGCGTCGGTACGGAAGCATCGCGTTTCGGGTTTGGGGTACAGGTTACCGGCGGTTTGTCGATATTGCCGTGATAAGAGGCTTTCGGGCCTTCCCACCGCACCGGCATATTGCCGTCGGAGAACAGACCGAGCAGCGGTTTACCCTGATTTGCTTCGCTGATAGCGGCGAGAGAGGCGGCGTCGGTCACAATCTGATAGCCGCGAGCGACCGCCTGCTCATGCAGGGTTTTCCCCTGCCACTCCCCTGCGGTCGCCGTTTCAGCAAAGGTCTTCGCCCCGCCGCCTAAAGAGACATCCGGACGGGCATTCAGCAGTTGTTCGGTGATAGAGCCCTTGCCGCCTTTTTCGAGCGTGTTGCTGGCGCATTTTTCGCTGGTCACGCTGGGACCATAGCATTTACGCGAGGTCACATGGGCCACCTGCGCCGCCGGCGTCGCATCCTGCAGCTCAGCCGTCGAGACATTGCCGGTGGCAAGACCCGCGGCTTTCGCCAGCTCAAGGATGGTCTGATGATCTTTTTCGTGGATATCAACGCCCAGCGCGCCGTTATAGCTTTTCACGCCGGTGGTCCACGCGGTTGCCGAAGCGGCGGAATCCGTCACGTAATCCGGTTTGCCGGTTTTTTTATCCAGAGAATAATGAGTGTACTGGCCCGTCAGCGGCAGGGCATCAATACCTTTAAAGAAACCGCCGGCGCCTTCGGCATAATTTCGTGCGGCGGTAATTTCTGAATCGCCCATGCCATCGCCAATGAGCAAAATAATATTTTTCGCCGGCTTATTGATTAAAGAAGCGCGCAGCGCTTCGGTCTGATCGCCCGTTAAACGGCGCGCGCCGCCTGGGGTCGTGATATCGCCCTGGGCCGCGCGATTTTCCAGCACCGGCGAAGAAGTTGTTTGTGCATGAATAACCGGGGGAGCCAGCAGCGGTAACAGGGCAATAAAGAGGGCAGATAATTTCACTTTGTCGTCTCCATGTAAAAAATACTTAAAAAACAAAACGAGGGAGACTTTATAAAAGTGGTGTGACAGAAAAATGACAGCATCCTTACTGGTCACATGATTAGTTACGAGGATGCCGGAGCAGCTTTTTTATATATTGCTGCAGAAGTTGGGTGTCACGGTCGTCCACCAGCGGTCCGGGCTTTACCTGCTCCATGGCGGTTTCGATATCCTGAATCAAACGTTGCTGCGCATCCTCAGCCATATGGCGCAGCAGCGCGGTGACGACAATTTCCAGCGCCTCAACCTGTACCGTCAGCTCTTTTGCCTCTTCTTCTTTTTGCGCCAGATTGACCAACAGCTCAGCAATGAGATTTTTCATTACGCATTATCCTTAAGCAACATCCATAATGGCCTAGTTATGTCATACATCGGCATATCGATACCAGAATTATTTTCAAATAATAGGGTTATTCCTGCAATAATATTCAGCGAAACGTTTTTATTACCGCCAGGCAACAAAGGGAAAGCCCCTATTATTAATAGCAAAAAGATAATTCTATAACCAAATTTAATAGTAAATAATAAAATGGAATATGTGTCGCACTATTTAAGGATAACTAAAGGTAATGGTTAATAGCTATATCAGCTGATTAATATAAGGCGCCCTTATGAGCGCCCAATATTTTTATTTAAACGGCCGCGCGGCGGCTACGGCGTAACATAATCGCCAGTTGCCAGATATTAATCAGGACAATCAACGCAGTGGCAATAAACACCCAGCGGAACCCCGCCATTGCCGAGACCGAAGCGCCAATGAGCGGCCCGGCGACATTACCCAGATACATAAATGACTGGTTATAACCGAAAATACGCCCGGTGACGTTATCGCTGCAGTATTTCAAGAGCAGCGTCTGAACCGCCGGTAACATCGCGCCGTCGGCAAAGCCCAGCAGGAAGCGCAATACCCCGAGCTGCAGCGGCGAGGTCACGAACGACATCGCAAAGAACATCACCACCGCGCAGCATAACGTCGCCAGCAAAATGCGCGACGTCCCGATGCGATCGCCGAGTTTTCCCAGGCGAGGCGCGGAAATCAATGCCGAAATCCCCGGTACGGCGGCAATCATCCCCGCCAGAAACGCGATATTGTTGCTGTCCGGCGCCATCGACTTGATAAATAACGCCAGAATTGGCCCGATAGAGCCGTTACACAACTGGATAACCAGGGTGGTGAAAAACAGGCTAATCACCAGCCCCGGATGGGTCAATGAAGCAAAGACCGCTTTGCCGCTCAGGCGTTCAGCTTTGCTCACTTGCGGCCGGGCGCCCTCTTTAATCAGAAACAACGTCACGAGGAAACTGACCGTCAGTAAAATCGCGGTAATGAAAAACACCGCCCGCAGGCCGACGTGGTCAGCAAGAAAACCGCCGAGCAACGGGCCGCCGATCACGCCGCTTATCTGCGCCGTCGACAGCGTACTGAGCGCCCAACCGCTGCGTTCACGCGGCACCTGCGAGGCCACCAGCGCCATGGCGTTGGGAATATAACCGGAGGTCAGCCCCATTACCGCACGCAAAATAAATAGCTGCCAGACGTTGTTCGCAAAAGCCTGCAGCAAAATCGCAATCGCCATACCAAGGGAGGCGCGCAGCAGCATGAGTTTGCGCCCTTTGCGGTCTGCCAGGCTCCCCCACATCGGCGAGACAATCGCCGACACCAGGAAGGTGACGCTAAAGGTCAAGCCCGACCACATCGACAGCGCTTCGTGTGAGGTAACGCCCAACTGAGAGACATACAGCGGTAAGAAGGGCAGAATTTGACTGATGGCGAGTCCGGTGAAAAAGCAGCCGAACCAGACAGAAATGAGATTAACCTTCCAGGATTCCATAACTACGCGTATTCATTAGTGTTTCGTTAATTATTACCTAGCTTAGCAATTTCCGTCTTCGCACGTAGTACCAGAGATGCGCATGCCGCGAGTTTGGTGTTTTATCGCCCTGACCGCGGAGTAGACAAACATAATCGAAGATAACCGCATTGTCGTCAGTGGGATGTGCTGAGGCACATCGGCGGATAGTGGCGAATGCGCAGCATTTAACCCTCTGCTGTAAAGGGTAAAGATTCAGGCAGCCATCTCGCTAAAACACATGCTATGTTATGTGTTTTGATGTAATCAGGATGGAAGTTGAAATGGCTAAAATGAGGGTTGGGATCGTTTTTGGCGGTAAGTCGGCAGAACATGAAGTGTCGCTGCAGTCAGCCAAAAATATCGTCGAAGCAATTGATAAGACACGCTTTGATGTTGTGCTGCTGGGAATCGATAAACAGGGGCTTTGGCATATCAACGATGCCAGCAACTATCTGCTGAACCCGCAGGATCCTGCCCATATCGCGCTGCGCCCGTCCGACGTGACGCTGGCGCAAATTCCTGGTCGCGATGCCCATCAGTTGATCAACGCCGATAGCGGCCAGCCGCTGGCGGCCATCGACGTCATCTTCCCGATTGTTCACGGCACCCTTGGCGAAGATGGTTCGCTGCAGGGGATGCTGCGGATGGCGAATTTGCCGTTCGTCGGCTCCGATGTGCTGGGCTCCGCCGCCTGCATGGATAAAGACGTCACTAAACGCCTGCTACGCGATGCCGGTCTGTCGATTGCGCCGTTCATCACCCTGACTCGCGCCAACCGCCAGCAGTTCAGCTTTGCCGATGTCAAAGCGAAGCTGGGACTACCGCTGTTCGTGAAGCCCGCGAACCAGGGTTCTTCCGTCGGCGTCAGCAAAGTGAAGAGCGAAGAAGAGTATCGGCAGGCCGTCGCGTTAGCCTTTGAATTCGACCATAAAGTGGTGGTTGAACAAGGGATTAAGGGCCGTGAAATCGAGTGCGCGGTGCTGGGCAATGATTATCCCCAGGCCAGCACCTGCGGGGAGATCGTACTCAATAGCGAATTCTATGCCTACGATACCAAGTACATCGATGACAAAGGCGCGCAGGTGGTGGTTCCGGCAGCCATCGCCCCGGAGATCAACGACAAAATCCGCGATATCGCCGTCCGCGCTTATCAAACGCTCGGCTGCAGCGGAATGGCCCGCGTTGACGTCTTCCTGACGGAAGATAACGAGGTGGTGATCAACGAAATCAACACGCTGCCGGGCTTCACCAACATCAGTATGTATCCGAAGCTGTGGCAGGCCAGCGGCCTGGATTACACCAGCCTGATAAGCCGCCTGATCGAGCTGGCGCTGGAGCGCCACGCCGCCGACCGCGCGCTGAAAACCTCAATGAACTAAGCATCTTTCCCGGGTAGCGGCGTACCGCCTTACCCGGGCTACCGCGGTGCCGTTATTTTGTCGGATGGCGGCTAACGCCTTATCCGACCTACGGTCCGTGCGGCCTGCTGTTAATTTCTTCACCACGCTGGCTGACACTACTGGTGCTCTCCCCCCCCCCGGTGGTGCTGCTACAGCGCTTTGCGATTTGGTAGCCCGGAGAAGGCGCAACGCGCCGCGTCCGGGAAAAACCCTTAAAAAGTCGCAAACCGATAACAGTATCTACGCCGGCATGTGATCTGTAGGCCCGCGCAAGCGTAGCGCCGCCGGGCAATAACCGCGGGTAAAAAGCCACTTTCGCGCCGGATGGCGGCGGCGACTGGCCGCCCTCTGTGCGCTCCCTGCGCCATGAGAGACATAACGCAGAAGAATTATCGGGAGCGCAATGTGCCTGGAAACACCACAGAACAACCGTTTTTCCAGGGCGAAACGATCGCAAACCGATAATAATAACTACCACGTCTTGCCGGGGATATTACGCCTCTTCTGCCGGACGGCGGCGAATAACAAATCCCGCCAGCCAGAAGCTCACTACCCACGTCACCAGACCGACGGCATAAGATTGCCAGCCCTGCGCGTCAAACCCCAACAGCCCCACCACGCCATTGAGAATAAAAATTAACCCCAGCGCAAACGCGTAGTAGTGCCAGTCACGGCGGATTTTGTCGGTCAGCTTCATAACGACTCCTGCGGAAAAAAAACATCATCGCATAGCCGCCCGCCGCGCCAACAAGATTGTTCGCACAATGCGAAGCCGCTCTCCCTTTTGTGCAATGCGGGCTCGCCGACAGTTTTGTCAAAACAGGATTATTCCTGGCAGAAATTACCAGCAATCTGATACAGGGAAACGCCCGGCGCTGCCAGAATTCCTGTCTATAGAGCTGGAGGAAAAACCAGCGGAACAGGTGTTGCGGAGGTTTATATGGCTGAATTTACGTTTTCTAAAACGCTGATGGGGAGCAACAAAAAGAAGGTATCGATCACCAGCGGTAACATTGCCTACGCGCTTTTTGTTCTGCTGTGCATCTGGGCCGGCGCGCAAATGTTGAGCATGCTGGTACACGCGCCAGGCGTATTCGAACATCTCATTCAGATTCAGGATACCAACCGCCCGCGCATTGAGATTGGGCTCGGCGTCGGTACCCTGTTCGGTTTAATTCCGTTCCTGTTTGGTAGCCTGCTGGTCGGCGCGCTGGGGCTTATCCTACGCTGGTACCATAACCGTTAACGACGCGCCATACAGCTGGCGCGGCGATCGTCGACCCGCTTAGCAAACCACGCGGTAGTAAGATTGCGGGTGATTTTCGGGCTTTCCAGTTGGATCCCCGGCAACATCTCGCGCGGAAGCGTTTTCCCGGCCTTTTTCTCGGCGATTTTGAATATTTTCTTATACAAATCGCTCTCTTCAAACGCCAGGCTATCGCCCTTCTTCAGTTGGCGATGGATATCGCCATCGCTCATCCCCAACTGCCCGGCTAAACGGCGCACCGCCAGCTCAGTCGTACCGGGTTCATCGCTGTCATAACGAATAAGATCGCCATCCAGCGCCAGCTTAACGCCGGTGGCTTTAACCACCGCATTCTGGAAGGCGGCGTTACGGCTAGCATACCAACCGGCATTGAAATCAGCAAAGCGGTACAGCGGCACGCTATAGTTAGCCGGGTAGTTGAGCAGATGATAGGTGCCGAACCACAACCCGCCGCGCAGGCTGAAGACTTCCTGGCGCACGGTGCCGTCCATTTTCCACGGATAGCCATCGGTGTGCTGCTGGGCAAAGGCGATGCTTACCTGCATTGGCCCGCCGGTATGCACCGGGTTGAGAGAGCCGAACAGCTTCTGGCCCATCGGCACCATGCCAATGAAGTCATCAAAAATCGCGCTTAGCTGTTTTTCCGTTTTGACGTTATCGAGGCGCTCGCTGTAACTTTTACCGTTCGGCGAGGTAATTTTCAGCGCGGTATGCACCAGAAATACCGGGATATGCATTTTTTCCGCCCGACGGTCAATTTCCTGCCAGGCGATTTTATTCAGGCCCGGCACCGCCGGATCGGCCTGATAGTTTGATTCCTGCTGCGCGACCGCCAGCACCGAACAGACGTTTTCTTCCGTCGGCGCCAGCTTCTGGCTGTCAAAGGTTTTGGCAATCGCCTGCGCCCAGGCCTCGCGGTCTTTGATGCTGGCAGGCATTTTTTGCCGCACCACGGCGGCGACATCCACCGGCTTCTCGCCTTCTTTCAACTTAGGCGCCTGCTGGCTGGTACAGGCGCTCAGCACCAACCCGGCCAGCAGCGTAAAAGAGAGTGAAACACCGCGAGAAACCTGCGCCATAAACCTTCCTTGCATTCATTAATTAATTAACGGTTGAAGAGACTTCCTGCAGCCCTTTGTTATCCAGTTCGCGCTCAAAGCTGCGCAGACGTTTATAGATGGACATCAGTTCCACCAGCGTGGTCCACGAACTAATCAGATACTGGAACGAGCCGCGAACCTGGCCGAACACGTTGGTGATCTGGGTCATCAGGCCGAGCGTAATCGTACCGGCGACAATCGACGGAAACAGCAGGAACAAGCCGAAAACGTTATCCACCTGCAGGTAAAGAATACGGGCAATATTGAAATACATATAGTGGAAATAGAGACGGAAGTAGTTGTGGCGCACCGCGCTGAACAGCTCGCGCACGGTCGGCGGCGTGGCGCGGTTGGCGTCATCCTCGCCATACACCAGCTCTTTACGATAGGCGGCTTCTACGCGCTGGTTTTTAAATTGCAGGCCCGGCAGCTTGATCCCGACCACCGCCAGCAGCCCGGTTCCCATCAGCGACCACACGATAGCGGCAATCACCAGCCCATACGGTAAATGGCCAACGATCGGCAGGTCCGGCACATGCGCCGACAGCGAAACCAGCACCGGCAGGAAGGCAATCAGCGTCATTACCGCATTAATAAAGCTTACGCCCATATCTTCAAGCGTCGCGGCGAAGCGCATGGTGTCTTCCTGCACACGCTGAGCGGCACCTTCGATATGGCGCAGATGCTGCCAGTGTTCCATATAGTGTTCGTTCATCGCGGTACGCCAGCGGAACACATAGTGGCTTACGAAGAAGTTATTCAGCACGCCAATCACCACCGCAATCAGCGCGATGCCAAGAAAAATGCCAATCTCGTGGTAGAACTGATTGATGCTGACCTTGTGCGGCGTGGCCAGCGCGCTCTGAATCAAGTCATAGAACGGCGCATACCAGGCGTTGATAGCCACCCCAACTTCCACCAAAAACCAGGTGACAAAAATAATCAACGAGGTGCCGAGAATAGACCAGTATTGCCAGCGATGCGGGCTATAGATAAACCAGAACAGCGCGAAGGCGCCGACGCAGAACAGGTAATACGCGTAAAACACCAAATAGTTGAGCGACCAGAACCGCGCCGCGCTGATGGCGACATCCTGCGATGCGCCGGTTATCCGCAGCAGCCAGTCGCCGCCGCCCGCCTGCCAAAAGATCACCGCCAGCAGCGACCAGATAAAGGCAGAAATAAAAAACGGCCCCGGTTTGGGGAAAAAAGCTTTAAACATCGTACTCTCCTGCTAACTTCTTATCGTTCTGTTTTTGCTGTGTACCACACGTACGCCCGCCGCAACGCGCGGCGGCGAAGTAAAGCGGACCCATGATGAGACCGGATATCAGCGACTTAGTTCGTCTGCCATTCGGCAAGAATTGTTTCTACGGGTTTCACGCGTAAAGGATTATCGGGAAGGGTGAAAGTCCGCCACACCTCGTTATAGTGAGCGATCAGCGTTTTAGCCTCGGCGGCGGCGCGATTGGCGGTGGTATGGGCATCTTCGGCAATGGTGATGGCGTAGCCGCGGCTGGCGCCGTTTTTGATGGTGGTATCGACGCAATAATCGGTCGCGCAGCCGCAGATAACAAAAGCGTGAGTTCCGTTCTCGCGCAGCACCTGTTCAAGATCGGTTTTATAAAACGCATCACAGGCCGTTTTGGTGACGTAGCGCGCCCCGGCGGGTTGCGCCAGTTCAGGCAGCAGCGCGAATCCTTCGCTTCCTTCTTCCAGGCCGCCTGCTTCAGCGTGCTGAATGAAAATAACGCTATCGGCGGCGTGAATCAGGCGATTGATTTGCGCTACGCAGCGTTCGCGATCGACACGCGGCGTCTCGAATACGCCGTTTTGCATATCCACTACCATCAGAACCCGTTGAGATGCCATCACCACTCTCTTTTATAAGATGAATAAGAGCTTAATCATACGCGTCAGGCGGAAAAGCAGATATCTGAAAGCGGAAAAAAGTCATTTTTACGCACCGTTACGCTTTTCTGTGAAATATTGTCGTTATTCCCACTTTGCTCGCCGCGACTTCGTAGTATAAATACGGTGTATATTCCCCTAATAAACGATGGATGCCTCCGTTGAAACGTAGTTTGCTCATTTTTGCTGCGCTGTGCGCGGCGTCGTGGACCTCAGCCCAGGCGGTTCAGCCGAGCGTTGATCCGGTATTTACTTCTGATGTGGTCGACCGCTTCGCCGAACATATTTATTACGGCAGCGGCGCCACCGGCATGGCGATGGTGGTTATCGACGGCAACCAGCGCGTATTCCGCAGCTTCGGCGAAACCCGTCCGGGTAATAATCAGCATCCACAATTGGATTCCGTTATCCGCATCGCCTCTCTGAGTAAGCTGATGACCAGTGAAATGCTGGTGAAACTGCTCGATCAGGGAGTGGTTAAGCTTGACGATCCGCTGAGTAAATACGCGCCGCCTGGCGCGCGGGTGCCAACCTACCAGGGCGTACCGATTACGCTGGTCAATCTCGCAACCCACACCAGCGCCCTGCCGCGCGAGCAGCCCGGCGGCGCGGCGCATCGCCCGGTATTCGTCTGGCCGACCCGCCAGCAGCGCTGGAACTGGCTGTCGACGGCTACGCTTAAAACCACGCCGGGTTCGCAGGCGGCCTATTCCAACCTGGCCTTCGACCTGCTGGCCGATGCGCTATCGACCGCCGCCGGTAAGCCCTACCCGCAGCTGTTTGAAGAACAAATCACCCGCCCGCTCGGCATGAAGGACACCACCTTCACCCCATCGCCGGATCAGTGTCAGCGCTTGATGGTGGCGGAGAAAGGCGCCAGCCCGTGTAATAACACCCTCGCGGCCATCGGCAGCGGCGGCGTGTATTCGACCCCGGGCGATATGATGCGCTGGATGCAGCAGTTCCTCTCTTCGGATTTCTATACTCGCGGCCAGCAGGCCGATCGCATGCAGACGCTGATTTATCAACGTACCCAGCTCACCCGAGTGATCGGCATGGATGTTCCGGGTAAAGCCGATGCGCTGGGTCTTGGCTGGGTGTACATGAAGCCGAAAAACGGCCATCCGGGCATTATTCAGAAAACCGGCGGCGGCGGCGGATTTATTACCTATATGGCGATGAACCCGCAGGCTAACGTCGGGGTCTTCGTGGTGGTGACCCGTTCCGCGTTGACCCGTTTCAGCGCCATGAGCGACGGCGTCAACGACCTCGTCAGCGCCTTAAGCGGCGTGCAGCCGAATATGGAAACCGCCAGCCAGTAATCGTTGCGGGATGTTTTGCCACTGATTGTTAAGGATCGTTTTGGCGAAACATCCCGCTGTCGTTTGCGGTACACTACCTTCTTTCATTTCACAAAATCAGGCAAACCATGACAGATTTAATCACTCGCCCACGCCGCCTGCGTCAATCCGCCTCGCTGCGCGCCATGTTTGAAGAGACAACACTGAGTTTGAACGACCTGGTGTTGCCGATCTTTGTTGAAGAAGAAATTGACGATTACAAAGCCATCGAAGCGATGCCTGGCGTCATGCGTATTCCGGAAAAACATCTGGCGCGCGAAATTGAGCGCATCGCCAACGCCGGGATTCGTTCAGTGATGACCTTTGGTATTTCCCACCATACCGACGCGACCGGTAGCGATACCTGGAATGAAAACGGTCTGGTGGCGCGCATGACCCGTATCGCCAAACAGGCGGTGCCGGAAATGATCGTCATGTCCGATACCTGCTTCTGCGAATACACCTCGCACGGCCACTGCGGCGTGTTGTGCGAGCACGGCGTCGATAACGATGCGACTCTGGAAAACCTCGGTAAGCAGGCGGTAGTCGCCGCGGCCGCCGGCGCTGATTTCATCGCGCCATCCGCCGCGATGGATGGACAGGTACAGGCGATCCGCCGTTCGCTGGATGCCGCAGGCTTTACCAATACCGCGATTATGTCTTACTCAACCAAATTCGCGTCATCGTTCTACGGCCCGTTCCGCGAAGCCGCCGGTACCGCGCTGAAGGGCGATCGTAAAACTTACCAGATGAGCCCGATGAACCGTCGCGAGGCAATTCGCGAGTCATTGCTTGATGAAGCCCAGGGCGCGGACTGCCTGATGGTGAAACCGGCCGGCGCCTATCTGGATATCCTGCGTGATATCCGCGAGCGCAGCAACCTGCCGCTCGGCGCTTATCAGGTCAGCGGCGAGTACGCGATGATCAAATTTGCCGCGCAGGCTGGCGCAATCGACGAAGAGAAAGTGGTTCTGGAAAGCCTTGGCGCAATTAAACGCGCGGGCGCGGACCTGATCTTCAGCTATTTCGCCCTCGATCTGGCCGAGAAAAAAATCCTGCGTTAAACCTGCCCTCTCCCCGGTAGCGCTGACGCTTACCGGGGCTACCTTGTAGCCCGGATGAGGCGTGAGCCGCTATCCGGGAATCAGATTTTGCGTGCTGCTTTCCATCTTCCGTGACGGCTCCTTGGCGAACCTTCTCTTCTCCTTTAACGTCTTAAATAACATTATAAACGCTGTCTACCAGGAGAAGCTGTGGTTGCTTATCGACGCTATTACATCAAGGGGGGAACCTGGTTCTTTACCGTTAATTTGAAGGACCGTAGAAGCATGCTTCTGACTGAAAGAATTGCATTATTTCGCTACTCCGTTTCCGTTGTAAAACAACGTTGCCCTTTTATCATTAATGCCTGGGTGGTATTGCCTGAACATCTCCACTGTATCTGGACACTTCCCAACACTGATGACGATTTTTCTTCCCGCTGGCGCGATATCAAAGGCTGCTTTAGCAGAACATTAAAACGACAACATATCTGGCAACCTCGCTTCTGGGAGCATGCCATACGTGATGAAGAAGATTATCGCCGCCTTGTTGATTACATACATATCAATCCATTAAAACATGGCTGGGTTACGCAGGTTATAGATTGGCCATTTTCAACCTTTCATCGAGATGTCCAACGCGGGCTATATCCTGCAAACTGGGCTGGCGAAAGCTTGGATCTTAGCTGCGGCGAACGCCGATAGCCCCTCCCCGGTGGCGCTGACGCTTACCGGGGCTACAAATCGGCGCCGACCGTAGCCCGGATAAGGCGTAAGCCGCTATCCGGGAATTCTCCCGGTGGCGCTGACGCTATCCGGGAAACCTCGCCTGCTGAGACCGAATCTTCACCGAATTGTAATCTGAACGACATCTGCGCCTTCTACTGTCTGGGCAGGACAGAGGAGGAGTCACTATGTTTAGTCTCGACAACGTTCTCGATGACCTGTGGCCTCAGGCGAGGCCCGCCCCCTGGCAGAAAAAGGTGTTGAAAAAGCTTCTGCATGAAGAAGAGTTCCAGCACTTTGCCGCCCGCCATCGTCACCTGAAAGGACTGGATACGGTCGAACAGGTCCTCGAACATCTCAATATCCGCTGCGCTATCCCGGCGCATGACCTTGAACAAATCCCCGAACATGGCCCGCTGGTGATTATCGCCAACCATCCGACCGGGACGCTCGATGGGCTCGCCCTGCTTTATGCGGTCTCCCGCGTGCGGCGCGATGTCAAAGTCGTCACTAACCGTATGCTGACCCATCTTGAACCGCTAAGCTCGCTGTTTATTCCGGTGGATAATATCAACGGCCGTACCGCCAAAGCGGCGCTGCAGCAGATGGACCAGCAGCTGCTGCAGGGCGGCGTGCTGATCTTCTTCCCGGCGGGGGAAGTCTCGCGCCTGACCCGCCGCGGCATCCGTGATAAAAAATGGCATCCCGGCTTCATCAAGCTGGCGGCGAAATACCGCGCGCCGCTGCTGCCGGCCTGGATCCGCGCCCACAACAGCCCGCTGTTCTACGCCAGCGCCCTGCTCTCCGAGAATCTGCCGCTGCTGCTGTTAATGCAGCAGATGTTTCGCCGCCGCGATAGCAGCTTGCCGTTGCGCATTGGCCAGCAAATCGCGTGGTCATCGTGGCATCAGCCGCAGCTTTCCGCCCGCGAACTGGCGGACCGGTGCTACCGCCACGTCGAGCGCCTCGGTAAAGGACACCCCGGCCTGTTTAAAAGCGAAAGCGCGATCGCCCGCCCGGAAGACCGCGCGCTGCTCAAACGCGAGCTGGCAAAAACCGAATGTTTAGGCAAAACCACGGACGGTAAACTGATTTATCTGTGGCAACGCAACGGCCAGGAAGAGGCACCGCTGCTACGCGAACTGGGCCGTCTGCGGGAGATAGCCTTCCGGGCGGTCGGCGAAGGCAGCGGCAAACGCCGCGATATTGATAGCTACGATGATGACTACCTGCACCTGATTTTATGGGATGAAGAGGATCTGGAGATCGTCGGCGCCTATCGTTTTATGCCTACCGCCATGCAACTGGAGAAACGGGGAGTGGAGGGCATCTACAGCTACAGCCTGTTCCACTACGACGCGCGGATGGACGATATTCTGCAGCACGGGATTGAACTGGGGCGCAGCTTCATTCAGCCGCGCTACTGGGGACGCCGCGGGCTGGATTATCTCTGGTCAGGCATCGGCGCCTGGCTGGCGAGAAACCCGCACTATCGCTATCTTTTTGGCCCGGTCTCGATTTCCGGCGGACTGCCGCCCGATGCCCGCGATTTGCTGGTCGCCTTCTACCGCTTATGGTTTCCGGCGACGCATCCGCTGGCCAAATCGCGCCGCCCCTACCCAGCTTCGCTACCCGACGTGCTGGCGCAGTTTGGCGGCGAGGATTACACCGAAGACCTGACGCGGCTGAAGTCGCTGCTCGGCAACCTCGGCTGCGCCATTCCGCCGCTGTATAAACAGTACTCGGAAGTGTGCGAGCCGGGCGGCGTGCAGTTTATCGATTTCGGCAGCGATCCGGACTTTAATCACTGCGTCGATGGGCTAGTACTGGTGGATTTAACCTACCTCAAAGCCAACCGCTACCAGCGCTACATCGGCGCGCATCTCTAGCCGTTTATCCCGCCCGGTAGAACGGCTTATCGCCAAGAATTGTCGCGCGGTGCATGATGCGCCGCTGCGGCAGATAGTCGGCGTTAGCGTAATGCTGCGTCACCCGGTTATCCCAAATCGCCACGTCGTTCGGCTGCCAGCGCCAGCGCACCTGGAATTCCGGTTTAGTGACGTGAGCAAACAGGAAATTCAGCAGCGCCTCGCTCTCTTTCTCGCTGACATCCACAATGCGGGTGGTAAACCCTTCATTGACGAACAGCGCCTGCTTACCGGTTACCGGATGGGTACGTACCACCGGGTGCAACAGCGGCGGGTTCTTCGCCACCGCCTCGCGCCAGCGCTGATGCTCCGCTTCCGTCTTGTTGTACTTATACTCCTGGAACGATTTGCGGAAATCGTGCTCCGCGCGTAAACCGCTCAACAGTTGGCGGAACGGTTCGGAGAGCGCTTCCCACGCGGCAATACCGCTGGTCCATAGGGTATCGCCGCCGGTAGAAGGTAACTCCTTCGCCGCCAGAATCGCCCCCGCCGGCGGTGTGTCGATAAAGGTCACGTCGGTATGCCAGTTATCGTTGTCCGGCGGATTATCGTTATGGGTATCCAGTACGATAATTTCATCCACGCCCGGCGCATGCGGATAGACCGGATGGATATGTAAATCGCCGAACCGTAACGCCAGATCGCGCTGCTGTTGCGGGGTGATATTTTGCTCGCGCAGGAACACCACCTGATGGCGCAGCACCGCGTGGTATAGCTGCTCAAACTGATTGTCGCTTAACGGACGGGTCAAATCGGCTCCGGCCACCTGCGCGCCAATATACGGCCCCAACGGGGTAATGCTCAGACGTTCACTCATTGTACTTCTCCATGCCAGGGCGTCAGGCGGCGCTGCAACGCGCGCAGTCCCAGTTCCAGAACAAATGCGATTATCGCAATCACCGCGATCCCGGCTAACACCACATCGGTCGCCAGGAATTCACCGGCGGATTGCACCATAAAACCTAAGCCGCGAGTGGCGGCAATCAGCTCCGCCGCCACCAGCGTCGACCAACCGACGCCAAGGCCAATGCGCAGGCCGGTAAGAATTTCCGGCAGCGCGCCCGGCAGGATCACCAGCCACAGCACCTGAGCGCGACTGGCCCCTAAAGACTGCGCGGCGCGAATACGGACCTGCTGCGCGCTTTTAACCCCCGCCAGCGTCGACATCACTACCGGGGCGAAAATAGCCAGATAGATCAGTAAGATTTTCGGCGTTTCGCCAATGCCGAACCAGATGATCACCAGCGGCAGCCACGCCAGCGGCGGTACCGGACGATACAGTTCGATCAGCGGGTCGAGGATCCCGCGTACCGTTGGGCTCAATCCCATGGCGATCCCCACCGGCACGCCAACGATCGCCGCCAGTACCAGCGCGATGGCGATACGCGTCAGGCTCGCCGCCAGATGCTGCCACAGGGTCGCGTCCATAAAGCCTTGCGGCCCGGCAATGGTGAGTAGCTTCTGCAATACCTGCCACGGCGAGGGTAAAAACAGCGGGCTAATCAGCTGTAGCGCGGTCACCGCCCACCAGATAGCCAGCAACACCGCCAGCGTCGCTACGCTAAGGGTCAGCTGCCGTGATAGCGGCCAGCGCCACTTCAGCGCGCGCTGGCGCGGTTTATCATTGAGGACCACGCTCATGAGAAAGCCTCCCGTTGTTCGAACACCCGGCTAAGCACATATTCGCGCTGGGCGATAAATTGCGGATCCGATTTAATGCTGCGGCAGGATTCACCGGCGACAAAACGGCGGCCAAACTCCAGCGGCAGGCGTTCCTGCACCCGCCCCGGCCCCGGCGACAGCAACACCAGCTCGCTGGCCATAAATACCGCTTCTTCGATATCGTGGGTAATCAACAGCACCTGCTTGCCGGTTTCATGCCACAGTCGCAGCAGCAGAGTTTGCATCTGCTCGCGAGTAAAGGCATCCAGCGCGCCGAAGGGCTCATCCAGCAGCAAAAGCTGCGGATCCGCCGCCAGCGCGCGCGCAATACCGACACGCTGACGCTGGCCGCCGGAAAGCTGCCAGATAAAGCGTTTTTCCGCCCCCTGCAGGCCGACTTTTTTTAACATCTGCGCGGCGATTTCCCGGCGTTGGGTCTTTTCACCCCCCGCCAGCTGTAATCCCAGCGCGACGTTATCCAGCACGTTGCGCCACGGCAACAGGCCTTCATTTTGAAACACCACGCCGCGATCGGCGCCCGGCCCGTCGATGCGACGGCCTTCGAGAGTGATGCTGCCGTGCTGATAAGGCACGAATCCGGCAATCAGGTTCAGCAGCGTGGTTTTGCCGCAGCCGGAAGGGCCCAGCACCACCAGCAGTTCGCCGCTGTCCAACGTCAGGTTGATATCCGCCAGCGCCGGTTTACCGCCATAATCAGCGGAGAGATGCGAGATTTGCAGCATCGGAGCCTCCTTTTATTTCACGAAACGGTCAGTAACGAACTGGCTATAGTCGGTTCCGGCCGCCGGTACTTTGCCCTGCTCTTTGAGGAATTTCGCGGTATCGATAATCGCCTGGTTCACCGGGCCGTTAAGCTCCTGCGCCTGCTGGGCGGCGGTAAGATAGGTATTGCCTTTGACTAACACCGGCACATCCGCCTCCGGCACGCCGCTCAGTCGCGACAGCTTGCTGAGATTTTCCGGCTGCTTCAGCCACGCCTCCGGGTTGGCGATATAGGGCTGCTGAGCGTCGATGGCGCTTTTAGCGAAAGCTTTCACGATTTCCGGATGCTGCTCGGCAAAGTCTTTACGCACAACCCAGACATCCAGCGTCGGCGCGCCCCATTGCCCCACCTGCGCAGAGTCGGTCAGCACCTTGCCCTCTTTTTCCAGTTCGTTAACGGCTGGCGCCCACACGTAAGCGCCATCGATATCGCCGCGCTGCCAGGCGGCAATAATCGCCGGCGGCTGCAGGTTGATAATCTGCACCTGACCCGGTTTGATTCCCCAATGTTTCAGCGCGGAAAGCAGGCTGTAGTGGGTGGTCGAAATAAACGGTACCGCAATGCGTTTGCCAATCAGATCTTCCGGCTTAGTGATATCTTTTTTCACCACCAGCGCTTCGGAATTCCCAAGCTTTGAGGCCAGCAGGAACACTTCAATCGGTACTTGCTGAGTGGCGGCCACCGCCAGCGGGCTGGAACCGAGGTTGCCGATTTGCACATCGCCTGAGGCCAGCGCGCGTACGATGCTGGAGCCGCTGTCGAATTTACGCCAGTCAACGGTGGCGCCGCTGGCTTTGGCGAAGGTGTTGTCCGCCTGGGCGACTTTCGCCGGTTCAGCGGAGGTTTGATAGGCGACGGTGACGTTAACCGCCTGCGCCTGGAAGGCAGCGAAAGCCAGCGCCGCCAGAAGAGTAATTCGCGATGTGAATGCCATAGTGTCTGCTTCCCCTTAGTTGTTATGGGTGCAGTATTTCCGGCATCAGCGTGGAGATGAAGTAATTAAAAATTCTGCCTAATAGCGAATCGTTTTTAGAAGAAAAGCGGGATTAGATAGTTAAAAACAGGGATTAAAGAAATGGGTTCCCCCGGCTCACGGTACTGGTAGCCCGGATCAGGCGCGGAGCGCCGCCATCCGGGGGAAAGAAATACAGGTGTTAGCGGCCCGCCGCCAGCGCGGCGATATCCTGCGGCGTGGTGCGACAGCAGCCGCCAATCAGCCTGGCGCCAGCCGCCAGCCACTGCGGCAAATAGGCCGCGAGCGTCGCGCAGGCTTCGCCGTGATGATGCCAGGTCTTGGTCAGCGCATCATAGTGCTCGCCGGAGTTAGGATAGACCACCAGCGGCAGCGACGTCAGGCTGTGCAGATGCTGCAGCGCGGCGGTGGTATTTTCCAGCGCGATACAGTTAATCCCCAGCGCCAGCACCTGCGGATTATCGGCCAATACCGCAACAACCTCGCGCAGCGGCGTACCGTCGCTGAGATGTTCGGCGTCGCGCAGGGTCAACGAGAACCAGACGCGGGCGCGCGGGTAGTCACGCAGCAGCGCCACCAGCGCCGTGATTTCGGCAAACGACGGCAATGTTTCACAGGCCAGCAGATCCGCCCCGGCATCCAGCAGCGCTTCGACGCGCGGACGGTGGAATGCCTGAAACGCCTCCGCGCTGCGCTGATAATCGCCGCGATACTCAGAGCCATCCGCCAGATACGCGCCATACGGCCCGACCGACCCGGCCACCAGCAGCGTTCCCGCCTGCGGTTTTTCCGCCAGATACGCCTCGCGGGCTTTACGCGCCAGCTCGACGCTTTTACCTATCAGCGCCTTCGACTGCGCCTCATCCAGTCCGCGGGCGGCAAAGCCTGCCGGTGTTGCCTGATAGCTGGCGGTGATCGCCACCTGTGCGCCAGCGCGGAAATAGTCGAGATGCACATCGCGGATCAGCTGCGGGTTTTCCAGCAGTACCTTCGCCGACCATAAACTATCGGCCAGATTGCAGCCGCGCGCTTCCAGTTCCGTCGCCATCGCGCCGTCCAGCAGCACGAACGGTTGCGTTTCAAGGATGGCGGTTAGCGGATTATTCTGCGGCATGTTGCGGCTCCTGAGTTAATTTCCGTGTACGAGTCAGATAGTAAGCACCATAACATAGCGCGACGAACGGGATCCCGCACCACAACGCAATACGCTGGCTTGGGTCAAAGGCCAGCCCCACGCAGGCCACCAGGCAAAGTACAAAACCCAGCGCCGGCACCAGCGGATACCATGGCGCGCGATAGTGCAGCTCGCTTAACGCTTTGCCCTGTTGCAGATGGCGGCGGCGGAAAACAAAATGCGACGCGCAGATGCTCAGCCATACCGCGACCACCGCAAAACCGGAAATCGCCGACAGCGCAACAAACACCGTATCCGGCGCGACTACGCTGGAAAACAGCGCCAGCACGCCGCCCAGCATGCTCACCGTCAGCGCGGTTAGCGGCACGCCGCGTTTATTCACTTTTGCAAAGCAGGCTGGCAACGTCTTCTCATTTGATAGCGACCACAGCATCCGTCCGGAGGCATACAGGCCCGAGTTGGCCGCCGACAAAATCGCGGTCAGGATCACGAAGTTAAAAATATCCGCCGCGTAAGGAATACCGACCTTTTCAAACACCAGTACGAACGGGCTTTTTTCCACCCCCGCCTGCTGCATCGGGATTAGCGCGGCGAGCACGAAAACGGTACCGATAAAGAAAATAATCAGCCGGGCAATAGTGGTGCGGATCGCGACCGGTATCACCTGATGCGGGTTTTGCGTCTCACCGGCGGCAATACCGATAAGTTCGGTGCCCGAGAAAGCGAAGTTCACCGCCACCATGGTCATCAGGATCGGCAAGCCGCCATGAGGGAACCAGCCTTCGGCGGTGATGTTATGCAGCCCCGGCGCCGGTGAACCGTCGGTCAGCGGAATAAAGCCGAAGATGGCCGCGCCGCCGAGAATAATAAAAGCAATGATGGTGATCACTTTGACCAGCGAGAACCAAAATTCGCCTTCGGCAAAGAAGCGGGTAGAGATAACATTCAGGGCGAAAATCACCGCGCAGAAAATCACGCACCAGACCCACACCGGCACCTGCGGGAACCAGTACTGCATACAGAAGCCGGCGGCGGTAAAGCTCGAGCCGAGCGCCACGGTCCAGGTCAGCCAGTAGAGCCACGCCACGGTATAGCCGGTCGCCGGGCCGAGATAACGCGCGGCATACACGTGAAAGGCGCCGGTTTCCGGCATCGCCACCGACAGTTCGCCAAGACACTGCATCACCAGCCAGACCACCAGCGCGCCAATCAGATACGCCAGCAGCGTGCCCGCCGCGCCGGTGGTCGAGATAATATAGCCGGTATTGAAGAATAACCCTGTGCCAATGACGCCGCCCAGCGAGAGCATGATCAGGTGGCGCGTTTTCATGGTGCGCTTAAGTTGCCCACCTTGTTGTTGTGATGTTGTTTGCATATTGCCTTCTTTATGTATGGACGTCTAAACATCCAAATGAAGGTCATTTATACCGTGACGGCGGGGAAATTGCAAAACGGGGAAGGGAAAAAAACAGGGAGAACAGGAGTAGGAGCCTGGGTTTAAAGCTGCTTGGGCTGCGGAGCCTCTCCTTTTTACCGCAACCGCAAGCAGCCTTCTGCTACACAGAGCACACCTCGTTCCAGTAGGCTTCGCGCGTCCAGCGCCGCTCAGTATGTTTTGTCATGGCGAAACCACCGGGTTTCCACGTTGCCGAGATCCACACCATACAGGCTGGCGACCGGCAAGATCGCCTCCATCATCCGTTGACCATCTTGCTGCCCGGCTTCTCCGTTAGATAAAAAAGCCAGCCAGCCGGTAATCCGTTGCCACAGCGCTACTTTCATTTCTCCTCCATCGGTCGGGTTTGCGTTGTTGTTATTTCAACCACAATCGCCGACGGGCGGGAAATATCAATTCCGAATTTGTAATCCTGGAAGATGCATATTAGCCGCTGCGCTTCGGTGACTAAGCCCTTCCTGTAAAAGCGATTTGGTTAACAGCAATATCCCCATTTTTATTAAGAGATTTTGGTTATAGATAAGAATTTTTTCTTCTTTGCCGGACGAGGCGCTTTTGTGGGAGCGTGATAAACACAAAACAAAACAGGGATTCAGGGGAATGATGATGCATAAAACTTATACCAAAATCGCTTTTGCGCTGGGCGCGCTGCTGCTGACCGCCCAGGTTCAGGCCGACCAGTTAGCCGATATCAAAGCCGCCGGGGTGGTGAAGGTCGCCACCTTCGACGCTAACCCGCCGTTTGGTTCCGTGGATGCCAAAACCCATCAACTGGTGGGTTACGACGTCGATTTCGCGCAGGCGCTGGCGAAATCTCTTGGCGTCAAGCTTGAGCTGGTGGCCACTAACCCGGCTAACCGTATTCCGCTGCTGCAGTCCGGTAAGGCTGACCTGATCGTCGCCGATATCACCATTACCCCGGAGCGCGCGCAGGTAATTGATTTCTCAACGCCCTACTTTGTAACCGGACAGCAGTTCCTGGTTCCGGCTAAGTCGCCGGATAAACTGGATGACTACAGCAAAGCGCGCATCGGCGCGGTAAAAGGCACCACCGGCGAACAGGCGCTGCACCAGCGCTTCCCGCAGTCGCGGGTGCTCTCCTATGACGATATTCCATTGGCGCTGACCGCCCTGCGAAACGGCAACGTGCAGGCGATTACCCAGGACAGCACCATTCTCGCCGGGCTGCTGGCGGGCGCGCCGGATAAAGCCAACTTTAAAATTCTGCCGGACCTGCTGAGCAAAGAAGAGATTGGCGTCGGCGTGAAAAAAGGCGAGCCGGCGCTGCTGAAAGCGGTAAACGACGAGCTGGTTAAGCTGGAAAAATCCGGCCAGGCGGCGAAAATCTACGACACCTGGTTTGGCCCTGGCACCGCCTCTCCGCAACCGCGCGCCTTTACCATAGAAGCGAAATAACCCTGATGTTTTCCGCCTTATTTTCACGCTCCGCGGCTTCGGCCGCGGATTTCTCGCATCTGCAGCAGGCCAGTATTACCTTTCGCGACGTGGTTAAACGCTACGGCGATCATCAGGTACTTAACGGCGTTAATTTAACGGTCAATCCCGGCGAAGTGGTGGCGATCCTCGGGCCATCAGGATCGGGTAAATCAACGCTGATCCGCCTGATCAACCAGCTTGAATCGTTAAGCGGCGGCGAGATCCTCATCGATGGCAAACCGACCCGCCGCCTGACCGGCAGCGCGCTGCGCCAATTGCGCAGCCGGATCGGCTTCGTTTTTCAACAGTTCAATCTCTACGCTCACCTGACGGCGCAGGAGAATATTACCCTCGCGCTGGAGCGCGTGCACGGCTGGCAACACGATGCCGCCCAAAAGCGGGCGCTGGAATTACTCACCCAGGTCGGCCTCACGGATAAAGCGCGGCAGATGCCCGCTCAGCTCTCCGGCGGCCAGCAGCAGCGCGTCGCCATCGCCCGCGCCCTTGCCTCCTCGCCGCAAATCATCCTGTTCGATGAACCGACCTCGGCGCTGGATCCGGAGATGATCGGCGAAGTGCTGCAGGTGATGAAAGCCCTGGCCCACAGCGGTATCACCATGGTGGTGGTCACTCACGAGATGCAGTTTGCCCGCGAAATCGCCGATCGGGTGGTGTTTATCGACGGTGGCGAAATCCTCGAAACCGCGCCGCCGGCGGAATTTTTCGCCCGCCCGCAGCATGCGCGTACCCGCCGTTTTCTGCAGAAGGTGCTCGACCCGCTGCATCAGGATAGCATTGAGTGATGGCGATACTCGACTGGCATGGCGTGCTCAGCGGGCAGCCGCTACAGTGGATAATCTCCGGCTTCCTGACCACCGTCTGGGTCAGCTTCGCCGGGATACTGCTGGCCACCGCGCTGGCGGTGCTGCTGCTGGCCCTGCGTCTCGGCGGCGGACGCCCCGGTCGCTGGCTGGTGGCGGCGTGGGTATCGCTGTTTCGCAATACGCCGCTGCTGGTTCAACTGCTGTTCTGGTACTTCGCCGCCTGGAACCTGCTGCCGCTGGCGGCGCGCGATTTTATCAACGACTCCCATAGCTGGTCGATTCTACCGGGCGACGTCTGGTGGCTGACGCCGGAATTTCTCTGCTCAATGTGGGGGCTCGGCGTATTTACCTCGGCATTTCTGGTGGAAGAGATTGCCGCCGGACTGCGCGCCGTCAGCCACGGCCAGCGCGAAGCGGCGCTGTCGCAGGGATTTAGCCCGTGGGGTGAATTACGTTTTATTCTGCTGCCGCAGGGGCTGGCCAACGCCTGGCAGCCGATTGTCGGCCAGTACCTGAACCTGATGAAACTCTCTTCGCTGGCCAGCGGTATCGGTTTTGCCGAGCTCACCTACCAGGTACGGCAAATCGAGAGCTATAACGCCCACGCGCTGGAGGCCTTTGCTGTCGGCACAGTGCTGTATCTGGCGCTGGGTATCGTTATGGGACTGGCGCTGACGCGTTTCGGTCCGGGATATCGTCAGCCACGGAGCGCACAACATGAACGCTAACCTCGCAGTGATCGCCGACAACCTTGATTATCTGCTGTGGGGACGGCTGGCAGAAGGCCAACCCGGCGGCGTGGCGCTCACTTTACTGATGGCCATCGGCGCGACCGCGCTGGCGCTACCGGGCGGTATTCTGCTGGCCTGCGCCGCCTGGCGCTACGGCGGAGCCGTCCGTCGTCTGCTATTCCTGTGGGCGGAAATTATTCGCGGTATCCCGCTGATCTTCGTTATTTTCTGGCTATGGTATCTGCTGCCGATGCTGACCGGCGGCGATCTGCCGGGCGCGGTGACGGTCACGCTGGCGCTGGCGTGGTTCACCGCCGCCTCGGTGATGCACTCGGTGCTGGCGGGGCTGCGCGCCCTGCCCGGCGGCCAGTATGAAGCGGCGCTGACGCAGGGATTCGCCCCCGGCCAGACGCTACGCTTAATCCTGCTGCCGCAGGCGCTGCGCAACGTCCAGCCGTCGCTGGTGGGCATTTTTATCGGCCTGCTGAAAGACACCTCGCTGGCGTTTATCGTCAACGTGCCTGAACTCACCACCGTCGCCGGGCAGGTCAATAACCGGGTGCAAATCTACCCGCTGGCGATATTCGTCTTTACCGGCGCGGTTTACTATGTACTGTGCTGCGCCCTCAGCCAACTGGCGAGCCGCCGTTTTACCAGGCGTAGCGCTGACAGGCGCTTCGCAGCCGATTGAGAAACAGCCGGGCATTGGCGGTGAGCGCCGATTTTTGCGACCATACCGCGCAATACTGCGCCGCCGGGAGCGTGGATACCGGCAGCGTGACCAGCTTATCGCCAAGCTGCAGCGGCTGGCTCATGGCGCGCGCGACAATGGTCAGATAATCGGATTCCAGTACCATCTGCAAGCCGACAATCACCGAGTCGGTGCGTAGCGGGGTAATCGACACCTGGCGATAAAAATGAATCAGCTCGTTTTGTAGCTGCTGGTAGTAGCCCATCGGCGACTCCGGCAGCAGCCAGCGGGCTTTACGCAGCGCCAGCAGATCGCTTTCGTGCGCCAGCGGATGCCCCTTGCGCGCGATAACGCAGAACGGCGCGGTAAACAGCGGTTCCAGCATCACCCCTTCCGGCGGATGCATCGGGTCGACCGATCCGATAGCCAGGTCAATCTCTCCGCTGCGGACGCCCGGCAGCAGCGACGAAAGCTGCCCCTCTTTCACCGTCATCTGTACCTGCGGCAGCGCCTGCTTAAATCCTTCGGCCACCTGCGGAAACACCGTCAGGGCAATCAGCGACGAAAAGCCGACCGTCAGCCGACCGTGGGTGACATGGTTTATCTGTTCCACCTCGTCCGCCGCGCGCCGCAGCTCCTCCAGCACCCACTCCGCGCGCTGTAAGAAAGCGATTCCCGCTTCGGTCAGGGCGACGCCTTCTTTGCTGCGCAGAAAAAGTTGCGTGCCGAGGATTTGCTCCAGCTCACGTAATGTCCGGCTCAGCGCCGGCTGCGATTGCCCCAGTTCACGCGCCGCTGAGCGGATGCTGCCGCTACGCGCCACCTGCCGTAGCGCCTGCAGCTGGTTCAATTTGGGAAGATATTTCACCGCTCACCCCTATAAGAAAAAAGCATCACCTATAGAAAAATTATATCTTCCCGCCGCGCGGGTAAAGCCTGAGGATGCAGTAGGGGATTCCCCCACGACAACACATGCAACCATGAGACACCGGGCGGAAAAAAATGAAAAGTCAGTCTCAGATGATCTTCTTACTGTTTATCGGCTACGTGGTCGTTTATATCGACAAAACCGTCACCGGCTTCGCGCTGCTGCCTATCGAAAAGGAGTTCGGGCTTAACGCCGAGCAGTTGGGCTACATTACCGGCATCTTTTTTCTCGCCTATTCGCTGTTTCAGGTTCCGGCGGGCTGGCTTAACGATCGCATTGGCTACAAAACCATGCTGGTGCTGTCGCTGGCGGCGCTGGGGATCTTCGCGCTGTGCTTCGGCCTGCTGGGAGCGAGCTTCGGCCTGCTGCTGCTGTTCCGCTTTCTGTCGGGCGTCGGCCACTCCGGCTATCCCTGCTCCTGCGCCAAAGCGGTGGTAAGCAACTTCACTCTTGAACAACGTACCTTCGCCCAATCAATATTGCTGTCGTCAGCGGGACTGGCGATGACCATTGGGCCGATTATCGCTGTTAACGCGCTGGCGCTGCTCGGCTGGCATCTGTCGTTCACCGTACTGGGGATCGTTGCCTGCGCTATCGCCCTACTGATCGCCCTGCGCGTGCCGCGCCGACAGCCGACGGCGGTGGTCGCGAAACAGAGCGCCGCTGGCGCCGCCCTGTGGCGTAACCCCACGGTTATCCTGCTCTTTCTGGCTATCTTTTGCGTCAATATTCCCAGCTATGGCCTGATGGCCTGGCTGCCGAAGTTTTTTGTTCAGAGTATGGGAATGTCGCTTTCTGCATCCGGCTACGTGGTGGCCGCGGGGGGGCTGGGGATCTGGATCTCATCGCTCGGTACCGGCTGGCTGGTGGGCAAATATTTTCTTAATCGCGAACCGCTGGTGATTGCCATCAGCGCGCTAATCAGCGCCGTGGCGATCTTCGCCATCTTCCACGCCCGGACGCCGCTTATCGCCAGCCTGCTGCTGTTTATCGGCGAAATTTTCCTGATGTCGACCTTCGTCACCGCCTTTACCCTGCCGATGAAGCGCCTGCCGGAAAATATGATGGGCTCGGCCATCGGTCTGATTAATACCGGTGGTACCCTCGGCGGCTTTGTCTCGCCGATCGTCATTGGCTATCTGGTGGAGAAAACCCACGGTTACGCCAGCGCTTTCCTGTTTCTTTCACTGGCGATGGTTTGCTCCGCGCTGGCGGTGCTGCCGCTCATGAAACGTAAAACCGTCGTCAGTCAGCCCGTTATTGATTGAAGGAGTCACTGATGCAACACGCCACTGAACAATTCATTTCCGCCGCGGCCGAGGAAGCGCTGCGCTGGCGTCGGCATATCCACGCCCATCCGGATCTGTCGTTTAACGAGAAGCCGACCGCCGATTATATCGCCCGCGAGCTGGCGCCGTTTGCCGGTCTAGAGATAAGCCGCCCGCTGGAAAATAGCGTGATTGCCGTACTGCGCGGCGCGCATCCTGGGCCAATGTGGGCGCTGCGCGCCGATATCGATGCCCTGCCGCTACAGGAAGAGAGCGGTGAAGCATTCTGCTCAACGAAGCCCGGCGTAATGCACGCCTGCGGTCACGACGCGCATACCGCGATGCTGATGGGGGCGGCGAAAGTCTTGTGCCAGCTTCGCGAACAGCTGCACGGCAGCATTAAATTCATCTTCCAGCCTGCGGAAGAGGTGCCGCCGGGCGGCGCACGTGAGCTGGTTGAACTGGGCGTGGTTGACGACGTCGAACATATTTTCGGCCTGCATGTTTTCCCCACCAGCCCGGTTGGCGTGATAACCCTGAAAGAGGGTGTGTACGTCGCCTCCAGCGATAACTTTGATATCACCATTCGCGGCAAAGGCGGCCACGGTTCGATGCCACAGCACTGTATCGATCCGGTGACCATCGGCGCGGAAGTGGTCGGCGCGCTGCAGCAGATCGTCGCCCGCAATATCGATCCGGGCAACGCGCCGGTGCTGACTATCGCCACTTTTCAGGCCGGCGATAGCTATAACGTGATCCCCGACAGCGCGCGGCTGGCCGGGACGCTGCGTACCCATAGCCAGCAGGTACGCGAGGCGGTACCGCCGCTGATGGCACGGATTATCGACGGCATCACCGCCGCCCACGGCGCCAGCTACGAGATTAAATGGCAGCAGGGCTATGCGGTGGGCAACAACCACGACGCCACCAATCATATCGCCCGTGAAGCCATAGCCCGCCACTTCCCGGCAGGCACGCTACAGCTGCAGGATAAGGCGCTATTCGGCAGCGAGGATTTCTCCTCCTATCAGGAAAAAGTACCGGGCACCTTTCTGTTTATCGGCTGCGGCAATGCGCAAAAAGGGGCGACGTGGAACGTGCACAACCCGCATTTTCGCATCGACGAAGATGCGCTGGCGGTCGGCATTAAGACCCATATCGCGCTGGTGAGTCAGTTGCTGAACGAGGAATAATTCAGGCGATTGCCCGGCTATTTCACCGGGCAATCATTGCTGATTTTAATAAATTTCTCGTTATAGATGATGTAGTGGTTGCCGGGCTTACGCAGCGACGGCTGGCGAACGACATCGCCGGGGCGCAAATACCAGGCGTCACCTTCCTCTTCCGTGGTGTCGCATCCCGGTTTGATCAGCAGCTTAAACCAGGTATTGCCGGTATTACTGACGCTCCCCGCCGCTTTATCGAACGCCCATTTAAACTGAACCTGTCGCGGGCGTACCACCAGAATGGTATCCATCACCACCACCGGCTCCATGCTGATCTGCCCGCCCGCCGGGGCGCGCATCACCAGGTTGCGGGTGGGAATTTCACGAAACGAGACCCGATAGTAGCGTTCGCGGTTATCCTTCGGCCCGTGATAATAGAACTTAAAATATTCGCTTTCGCCCGCCTGCAGCGTCAGCTGGCGCGGGGCGAACAGCAGTTCGCCGTCCGCCGGGCGGGCACGAACCTCATGGCCGCCGGGCCGGTCGATACCCACCACCGACACCCGATACAGCCGCGCGCTTTTATTGTTGTTGATAACCCTTTTCGCCGCAAACTCAGCGTCAGAGGCCAGCGAAAAGGTCAGATTACCGACAGAAATCGCCTGCGCCAGCGGCGCGGCCAGCAACCACAGGCTCGCCAGCGTCAGCTTAATTAATGTTACGCCACGTCGCCTGGACATGAATCTCTCCTGAAGCGCTGACCTCGCCAAACCAGCCGTTGTCGGTGATGGTGCGCAGCGAGATAGGATCGTCCATAGCAATCGAGAAGCGCACCGTTGTTTTATCCATCTGCCCCACATCGCCGGAAATATCAGTCCACGGCGTGGTCAGCCATAGCGCATCGGTCATGTCGTGCCAGCTATCGTCGCAGCCGGCGTCGTAACTTTTCGTCGCCCCGCTTTGGGTAATGAAAGAGAGCGACGCCGGAAACGGCACCTGCGCGGTACCGTCCGCCGAGCTAAACAGGCAATACGAGCGCCCGCTAATCGCCTGTGACGGGCCGGTCACTTTAATCAACACCTCATCGGCGGCGGTTTTGCCGCTGGTGGTGACGATGTAGCCGAAATCCAGCGCCGGTTCGCCGCTGCCGACGTAACCCTCACGCGTAGGCGCCGAGGTGTACTCATCGGAGATAATGCTGATGCTGAAATCACGCGGTTTGATAATCAGGCTATTGGATGTCGAGAATTCATACCAGCCGGATTCCGGCGAAGTGGTGTTATAAAAACGGAAGTTAAACAGATCTTTGGTGTTAATGTCGCTAATGCCCAACGCCACCATCTGCTTGAAAAAGTTACTGGAGAAAAAGACATAGATAGAATCAGAGCTCTTCATCTCATTAAAAGTGTAATACTGCAGAATGCCGTTGACTGGTTTCCATGAGTTACCATCAAGACTGAACTGCATATCGTAGTTACCTACCGCCGATGCCAACGCAGAGTTACTGATAGCCGGGAAAATGTGAATCGAGCTGTTGCTTAATCCATTAGTTTGCAGCGTATAGTTAACCATTTTGCAGCTTAAACCGGAGCGAGAACCAATCGTTTGTGTACGGCAATCGGCATTGCCTTCACCCAGCGTGGGCACGCCGTCGCTGTTGATAAACACTTCCGCCAGTGAGTGGGTGTTTATCAGGCGTAAGTGCCCCGCTTTGGTATGGGTTACGTCGCGGATATACCAGGTACCTGACGCCTGATCTTTACAACGCTCGCCTTTGCTCGCATCGTAAGCGACCGATGTCTGGCAGGAATTAATCGTCATCGTAAAACTACCGCCGATCGGCATCTGCTGCAGGTATTGATAAAAGGCATCGGACATCATCCCGTGACGCCATTTCGTCCCGCTCCCCGTTGAGACGCCGTAAAATCCATTAGCATCTGTTGACTGGGGTAAAATCAGGCTGGTTGCCAGATCGCATCCCGAGTACCAGTTAATACACCGTAAACCCAGTAAAGGGTGAGAGACCGGCGCATTATCCAGCCACATATCAAACCGGTAATTAGCGGAGATCCCATGGTTGTGACCATCATCGATATAACCCAGACTGACCTGACGGTACGCGGTATCGCCAGAACCGGTTGATTTTAATCCGGTCCAGCGGTTTGAGCCGGTCAGACGGGGATCCAACGCGCCGCCAGGGGTGACAAAGAAGTTGTCATCAGAGTTGTTCTCGACAAAGACAAATTCGCGCGCCGGAGCAGCGGCTTCAGAATATTTTGTCACCGCCGCCTTAGCGTTCATCGCTAGCGGCGCAATCGTCAGCGTCGCCAAAGCGAGTAGCCACTTAGCTTTCATTACCTTCTCCTGTCTGCTGCACCGCCGCCCATGAAGAGAGACCGCTGCATACCACGTCCCCTACCCACACCGCGCCGCGCGCCTGGCTGAGCTCCAGCGCCACTTCACAGGTTTTATTTCCGCCGTAGCTAAAATCGATGGTGGGATATTTTTTATCGACATCCATGACAAATTCACCGTTCTCATCGGTACGGGTGCGCCCGATATGGTTATTAATGCGCGCGTTCGCCAACAGCGTGCCGTCTTCGGCGCGGATGCGCCCGGAGACGGTGACCATCTGCTTCACTTCCGGCTCGATCACCGCCACGTTACCGGGATAAAGCGTCAGGTGGCTCTTACGGCCGCTGACAATGTCGTAGCTGTCGATCGAGTTTTTACTGTTCTGCAGTTCGACTTCATAGCGGCTGTACGGCGACAGCGGCAGGTAGTTGCGTTTACCGCTGAGCTGCACGATGCGCCCGTTAACCTTAGCGCTGAGCTTGCCGTCGTCTTCCAGCCCGGTATTGAAGATCACTCCGGCGTTGCCGTCGGTTCGCCCGCTGGCGGCGATGTTTTTCCCCTGCCAGCCGACGCTGCCGCTGGCGGTCAGGTTGGTGTTCACGTAGCCGTCGGCGCCGCTGTTAACGTTCAGTGTGCCGTTGGTGTAGCGCGTTTCGAACTGCGTATAAGCGCCGCCGCTTAAGGTTTTGTCGTCGCCGGTATCGCCGGAAATCGCCCGCGAAATATTGGCGCCGACGGTTCGAATCGCCCCTTCATTAAACTGCTTACGCGCCGAAATGTTGGCCATGGTATAGCCGTTCTGATGGGTCATCCCGGCGCTGAACCAGTTGCCCAGCGGCAGTGATAAATCGAGGGCGATATATTTCCCGGTGTTGGCGTTGCTATCGCCGTTGTTATAGCGCTGTAAGCCCGCGCGCAGGCCTAGCGAGCCAAAAGAGCCGCTATAAATCGTCTGGTAATAATCCGCCGTGTAGTAATGGCTGTTGTAGCGGCGATCATCGTTGTAGCTGATGCTGAAAGTGCCTAGTTTTGACCACAGGGCGTTCAGGTTCAGCGTGCCGCCGATCGCCCGGTTATCGGCATCGCTGCGGCGCAGCTTATCGCCGATAACGGTCTTTTCCTGGTTAATCCACAGCGAGCTAAAGCCGCCGGGCAAGGTGGCGCTAACGCTGCCGATACTGCTCCAGGAACTGTCGCTGGCCAGCATGTTTTGCAGGTTGATATTCACCGCCTCGGTTAGCGGTAGCGTAATGCGCGTTTCGCCGACGGCGTTGCTATCGTAGCCGTAGCCGGTGGCCGCCCAACTGAGCGTACTCAGCGATCCGGAAGCCGACGCCCCCGCCAGCCAGCTCTCTTTCGCCGGCTGCGTCTTTTTGCCGCTTTCCGACCAGCGATCCATATGGAAACTGCCGCCCCATATTTGCCAGGCCAGCGGCGCGCCCGCGCCGCGTCCGCGAGTAAACAGCTTGTTGACGCGTTGGGTGCGTTTGCTGACCACTCTTCCGTTGACGATAACTTCGACGTCAACGTCGTAAATACCGTACGGCAGGCCTCGGGTATCAACTTCATGATTACCCATGACGAAGTTCTGCACGCTTAACAGGCGCCCGTCGCGCATCAGGTGGACCTCGCCTGCCGCCGGTAAGAATGCCACCACCGGCGTCGCCGACTGGCTGTTGTCAAATACCGTAGAGCTGGCCTGGTTTCCCCACGACGCGCCGTAGATTTTACCGGCCGAAATCGCGGTCATCGGCCCCAGCGATTGTAAGTTCCAGGTATCCAGCATCCCGCCGGCAAAACGGTGCCCGGCGAAGTCGCGCTCGTACATCGCTTTATACAGTTCATTGTCCTGGTGGCTGGTGCCGATACCGTACAGCGAGCCGTCGAGCACCACGTGATGCTCGCGCAGCGCGCTAACGCTATTGAGTGACAGATAGCTGGAGGTATTGCTGCCGCCGCTACGCATCTGGTTGTTGTAGACCCCGAGGTTATAGGTGAGGTTATTACTGAAAGTTTTAACGCTCGACTGGCCAATATCCTCGCTGCGCGACCGCAGCACGGTTCCCAGCGCCTCACGTTTCACCACCAGTTGCAGCAGCAGCTGGCGCAGACTAAGTTGCAGCTGCGCGGCATCGGTTAAGGGGATCTTCAGCGCGTCGTTGAAAGCCTCATTGGATAAACGGCTGAGCTGTTGACGCGTCTCGTCGCTGACGCGAGCGTTGTCATCGCCCTCTTCAAGGGTGATTTGCCGGACCCGCAGCACATCGCCATCAAGCCAGATATACGCGGCGCCGATACGCTGATCGTTTTGATTATCGCGGCTGCCTTCAAGATGAATAAACAGAGGAATGCTCATGCCGTCCTGCAAAGCCTGGCTGAAAGCCTGCGGGATAATCACGCCGCCGATTTGCTGCACGCGCTCGGCGGCCATGCTGTCGCTATAAGGCGCCAGCAAAAGAACCATGCCGGAGGCAAGTAGCGCGTTCAGTCCAGGGGTGATCCGTCGTAAAGGCATAGTCTTAATCCATCAGCACACATGTCTATTTCACGGGAACAAACTGCTCGCCCTGCCAGAGCGCGACCCGTCCTTTTTTGTCAGCAATATTGACGCGCGTGAAGCGACGCGATTTCCCCGGCATCAGGTAGTAGTTTTCTTTGCACTCTTTGCCATCGGCGATTTTCAGACACGGGCCGTAGGCGATAATGCGCAGGGTGGCGTTACCGGTATTGGTCAGCGTGTCGCCGGCAAACTGATAGCGAAAATTAGCCTGACGCGGCGCCACCACCAGAATGGTGCCGATGCGGGCTGAAGCGGTGGCCACGGCGCTGCGCTGGGAGCCATTGCGCTGGGCATCGCTTAAGGCCTGATCGAACCAGACAATGCGGTAGTAGCGCTCTTTATCATCCGCCGGACCTTTGTAGAAAAAGCGCACCACTTCACTGGCCTTTGCAGGCAACAACAAACTGGCGGGAGTCAGCAGGATTTCGTCCTGTTTATCCATCGGGATAACCTTGCCGCCTTCCAGCGGTGAAGAGAGACGTTCCAGATGAATGTTGATTAAGCGGCCGCTATCGGTGGTATTTTTGATCTCTTTACTTAGCGTGCTGCTGCCGCTGTTCATAAAGGAAGAGATATCGCCGACATCCAGCGCCAGCGCCGGATTCGCCAGCCCCAGCAGCAGGCCAATGGCCAGAAGATGTTTTTTCATAAGCGTTCAGTCCTTGAAGAGGCAGGGGGAGTCCCCCTGCCCGGTGCTACGAGAAAATCAGCTGGTCCAGGTGGCGTCGAACTGCACGCTCACGTCACCGCTCCAGATCCCTTCCGGCAGCGTGCTGTAATCGGTTACCGCGGTGGCGCCGTCGGTGGTACCGCTGATGATGGAGAAGTTAAAGCCGTCCTGCGCGGTGGTGCGGCCTGCGGTGTTGTAGCCGTTAGACAGTGCGCTGAGGTTGCCGCCCAGCACGCCGTTAGCGGTGTCGATCATAATGGTGTCAGCAGTCTTCTCTACCGCGACGCCGTTATAATCCACGCCCACGCTCAGCGTTGAGCCGGAGGTATCCAGCTGGGTCAGCGTGTTAGTGATAAGACGTGAAGTCAGTTTGAAGGCAGTCGCCGTGGTATCGCCTTCAACCGCAACATCAAACAGACCTTTTTGTGAGTTAAAGCCCTTAATCCCTTCGGCATACTGGAAAGCCAGGCTGCCAAGCGGGGTAACAACCAGTTTGCTTGAAGTGTCTTTTTTCGCGGTTGCAGACCAGGTAGCCACGGCCTGAGCAGTAACATCAGCAGCCTGAGCAACACCCATTCCAGCAAACGCCGTTACCAGAGCAATAGCAATAACCTTTTTTTTCATAGCTTTTTCATCCTGAGTTTAATTAAGGACAAGTCGTCCCGGTGTACCACTAAATAAACGTTACATAACTAATTTATAAATTTTCGAATACAGCTTGGCCTCAGCATTTCGCCGATGGGTGTAAATAGTTTTCACACTGCAATTTTCAATTCTGGCGATAGATTTCGGATGCATTCCCTGGGCCGTCATTCTGATCACCGTCATTTCCCGGTCAGTAATTTTTTCTTTCTTAATATCTTTGCGCAGAAACCGTCCATTAATTACATAGGCCAGTTCTTTTCTTATATCGCGCGCGAGGTCGACATACACCACGCCGCGAATATCACCGTTGTAATACCAATAATTGGCTAACGCTTCTGACTTTCTCGCGGCAATCAAAATGATTTGTTTGCCCTTGGCCTTAGCTAACCAGTCGTTGTCATAGCGAATAAAGTAATTTAATGCATTAGTACTCAGATTGATAAACAAAAAGTCCTTACATATTTTATCCAATGACAAATAAAGAAGCTCTTCAATGTCTAAAATGAGTTCCGATAAGCCTTTTAAAAAATAAGTATCATGTGCTGGCCAAATACACTTATCAAGGGAGCATTGATCGTCCATATACTGTTTATCCTCTTCATCCTGGAAATACTACCTTTCACCCCATTGCCGATAGCCAGGCCTGCAGAGTCTAAACCTGCAATTAACCCCTGTTGAAATTATTTATAATAAAATACCAGCGCCATTATTTAATCATTAATAATGCCGAAATTATTTATCGATTTATATTTTTTGTTGGATTCAAATTTAGGTTTTTTCTGATTAAGTGTCAACAAGCAGGATGTGAAGCTAATTCTCATTTATGTCAATTTTTTGCTTTTTGGCGAAATCCTATTTTTTGCTCAAAAACAAAAAACATTTAATTTCATGTGGTTATTGATCGAAAATTCCTACAATCCTAATCGGTTATTATATAGTCCAGGATCATAACCCTATTTCATTAGGAATATTCTTAATAGATAAGATAAATGACGTTGCGAAAAATCTTAATAACACACAAAAGTAAGAATATAATACCATAAAATAGCCAATTATAAGACGATCAACCCATTCATAAGCTGCATGAATGGTTTTAAGTACCGCACAAAATGCCTAAACATAAACAAAAAAACCGCTTGCAGAGGACTATTAATCCCATGAAAGAATGATATCTAAGAGAATGAGATTAGTTCTCATATTTCTTTCTTATTTGCTCTCATTTTCATTAGTGTAGCCCATCACGCTATGTTTGCCGCTGGCATGTTTCTTTTACCTTGCAGATAAGCGTTTCATCACGCTTTCATTATTTTTTCGCCTTACCGTCATCGAAAGTTCACACAAAACGCGATTAATAGTGACCAGTTTATGACGAACCAGGACACTCTTATGAACAGCTCTCTTGCCGCGGTGGCGGAAACCGAATTTTCGCTAATTACGCCCATCACCCCAACCCGGCAGCGGAAAGTCTTAAGCGTGCGCAACCTGAGTAAATCTTATAATGCGCAGCAAACCGTTCTCGATAACATCAGCTTTGACCTCCATGCCGGCGAGCTGGTGGGAGTGATTGGCCGCTCGGGAGCCGGGAAATCCACCCTGCTGCATGTCCTGAACGGCACTCACAGCGCCACCGGCGGTGAAATTCTCAGCTTTCCGGAAGTCGGCATGCCGCATGATGTTTCACGCCTGAAAGGACGCGCGCTCAATGCCTGGCGCAGCGAGTGCGGGATGATTTTCCAGGATTTCTGCCTCGTACCGCGTCTTGATGTGCTGACTAACGTACTGCTCGGTCGCCTGAGTCAGACCTCAACCCTGAAGTCGCTGTTTAAGGTTTTCCCCGACGCCGACCGGACACGCGCCATCTCTCTTCTCGAGTGGATGAATATGTTGCCGCACGCCCTACAGCGGGCGGAAAACCTCTCCGGCGGCCAGATGCAGCGCGTAGCGATTTGCCGCGCCCTGATGCAAAACCCCGGGATCCTGCTGGCGGATGAACCCGTCGCCTCGCTCGATCCCAAAAACACCCAGCGAATTATGAACGTACTGCGGGAAATCAGCGGCCAGGGGATTAGCGTGATGGTCAACCTGCATTCGGTCGAACTGGTCAAAGAGTACTGCACGCGGGTGATTGGCGTCGCCAAAGGCCGCATCATTTTCGACGATCATCCCGCACGGCTGACTCAGGATGTTCTGCATCAGCTGTATGGCGATGAAATTAGCCAGTTGCATTAATTTCCTTTAGTTAAAAACACACGGGCAAAATAATGAACAAACATATTAATGGCGCAGTTCGTTTATCCGCAGCAATCGCAGCTCTGTTACTGACGTGGCAAGCGAGCGCCGCTGAACAGCCAAAGGAATTAAATCTGGGGATCCTCGGCGGTCAAAACGCCACGCAGCAAATTGGCGATAACCAATGCGTTAAACAGTTTCTTGATAAAGAGCTGAAGGTCGATACCAAATTACGTAACTCATCCGATTATTCCGGCGTCATTCAGGGACTGCTGGGCGGTAAAGTCGATGTCGTATTAAGTATGTCGCCTTCTTCTTATGCCTCGGTCTATATCAATAACCCGAAAGCCGTCGATATTGTCGGTATCGCCGTTGATGATAAAGATCAGTCCCGCGGCTACCACTCGGTGGTCATCGTCAAAGCTGACAGCCCGTATAAAACGCTGGACGATTTAAAAGGCAAAGCTTTTGGCTTCGCCGACCCGGATTCCACTTCCGGTTATTTAATTCCGAACCACGCCTTTAAACAGAAATTCGGCGGCGACGCGGACAACAAATACAATAACTTCTTCTCCAGCGTCACCTTCTCCGGCGGCCACGAGCAGGACATTCTCGGCGTACTGAACGGCCAGTTTGCCGGCGCGGTCACCTGGACCTCAATGGTCGGCGACTACAACAGCGGCTACAGCGTGGGCGCTTTTAATCGCCTGATTCGTATGGATCATCCGGATCTGATGAAGCAAATCCGGATTATCTGGCAATCGCCGCTGATCCCGAACGGCCCGATCCTCGTGAGCAATGCGCTGCCGGCGGACTTCAAAGCCAAAGTCGTCACCGCGCTTAAAAAACTGGATACCGACGATCACGCCTGTTTTGTGAAAGCGATGGGCGGAACCCAGCACATCGGCCCGGGCAGCGTGGCCGATTTCCAGCAGATCATTGATATGAAACGCGAGCTGGTTAGCGCGCGTTAATCCCGCACCGATGCCGCCGCCCGCAAGTCAATGCGGACGGCGACGCTACGTTAAAGACCTTTTCGCCGCATGAATAATACCCATACCGAATTCGAACGTTACTACCAGCAGGTCAGGACGCGGCAAAAGCGCGATACCTTCGGCTGGTCGCTGGTGCTGCTGGCGCTCTACTTTGCCGCCGGGCACGCCGCCGAGTTTAATCTGTTTACCATCTGGCGTTCTCTGCCAAACTTTCTCGACTATATGTTCGAGACGCTGCCGACGCTGCATCCGGGCGTTCTGTTAGCCGATTCACATACCAAAGGCTCGCTGGCGTACTGGGGCTATCGCCTGCCGATTCAGCTACCGCTGATTTGGGAGACGCTGCAGCTGGCGCTGGCTTCCACGCTGGTGGCGGTCGCGGTAGCGACCATACTGGCTTTCCTCGCCGCCAATAATGCCTGGTCACCCGCGCCGCTACGCTTCGCCGTTCGCGTGCTGGTAGCCTTTTTACGCACCATGCCAGAGCTGGCCTGGGCGGTCATTTTCGTCATGGCGTTCGGTATCGGGGCGATCCCCGGTTTTCTGGCGCTGATGCTGCATACGGTTGGCAGCCTGACCAAACTGTTCTATGAAGCGGTGGAAAGCGCGCAGGATAAACCGGTGCGCGGGCTGGCGGCCTGCGGAGCATCGGCGCTGCAGAAGGTGCGCTTTGCCCTGTGGCCGCAGGTGAAACCGATTTTTCTCTCCTACGGCTTTATGCGCCTTGAGATTAACTTCCGCTCATCCACCATTCTTGGTCTGGTAGGGGCCGGCGGGATCGGCCAGGAGCTGATGACCAACATTAAGCTCGATCGTTACGATCAGGTCAGCATGACGCTGCTGCTGATCATTATTGTGGTGTCGCTGCTGGATATGCTTTCCGGCCGCCTGCGCCAGTGGGTTCTGGAGGGGAAAAAATGAGCCAATGGCAACATCAACCGGATATCGCCGCCAGCCGCCGCCAGCATCAGGCGCTGTATAAGACCCAAGGGCGATACCTGCGCTATGTCGGTCTGCTGGCGCTGGCGAGCGTACTTTATTACGCCTGGTTCTTTATGCAGTTCGGTATCAGCAGCGAACAACTGGCGACCGGTCTACAGCAGATGGGACGCTATCTGCTACGGATGTTCGTCTGGCACGACTTCTGGAACTGGCCGTTTGCCTATTACTTCACGCAAATCGCCATTACGCTTGCTATCGTCTTCGCCGGGACGATTACCGCGACGGTCATCGCGCTGTTGCTGTCATTCCTGGCCGCGCGCAATATTATGCGCGGCGTGATTCCCGGCATTATCGCCATGTTGATGCGCCGCTTGTTCGACATGCTGCGCGGTATCGATATGGCTATCTGGGGTCTCATTTTCGTGCGCGCCGTAGGGCTTGGGCCGCTGGCCGGGGTACTGGCGATTATTATGCAGGATACCGGCCTGCTGGGCCGCCTGTATGCTGAAGGCCACGAGGCGGTAGACCGTTCGCCTGGCCGCGGCCTCACCGCCGTCGGCGCTAATGGTCTGCAGAAACACCGCTTCGGCATTTTCACCCAGTCGTTCCCGACTTTCCTGGCGCTGAGTTTATATCAGATTGAATCCAATACCCGTTCCGCCGCGGTGTTAGGTTTTGTCGGTGCAGGCGGGATTGGCCTTATCTACGCGGAAAATATGCGTTTGTGGAACTGGGACGTGGTGATGTTTATTACCCTGTTGCTGGTGGCGGTGGTCATGGTGATGGATACCCTCTCCGCCTGGCTACGCCGCCGTTATATTGGCGGCAACGTGGTGCCGTTGTATCAAAGTCAGCAATAACCCCCTCCCCCGGTGGCGCTGCGCTTACCGGGGCTACAAATCAGGGAAAACGTCTCCTTATTCGAGCCGCCACGCCAGCACTGGCCAGCCGTGTCGGGCGTTGGCTGCCAGCAGTTGCGGACACGGGTTGACCAACCGCACGCGATCCGCATGCAGGCACAGGGGCAGGTCGTTTATCGAATCGGTATAAAAAGTGACTTCGCCAGCATAGTCAGGATGCGCCTCGCGCCACTGCGCCAGGCGCGTCACTTTGCCCTGCTGATAGCTCGGGGTACCGGCAATCACACCGCTGTAGCCGCCATCCGCCATTTCAACATCAATACCCAACGCCTGTTCAATCCCCAGCTCGGCGGCTATCGCCTGCACCAGCAGCGTTACCGAGGCGGAGATCACCAACATTTTTTCCCCTCGCGCCTGTAGGGTCCGAATAACGTCCCATGCCTGCGGGTAGACCCGCGGCAACACCTTTTCACGCACGAATCGCGCCACCAGCGTATCCACCTGCGCCTGGGGGATGCCAATCAGCGGCGCCTGAATCAGCGCGACATAATCGGCGATATTCATTTCCCCGCGGTCGTAATCCGCCATCAGCAGCGCTTCGCGCGCCAGATATTCCGGGTCGCTCACCCAGCCTTCACGCACCATGAACTGGCTCCATAGCGTACTACTGTCCCCTTTAATCAGGGTGTTATCCAGATCGAAAATCGTCACAGCATTAGACATCGGTCATTTTCCATAATCAGCAATATAAGCCTGCGAGAGCATGTATAAAGAAGATGACAGGAGCATGATCCGGCTGCGTTTCAGCCTACCCCGCCAAAAAACATCGCCAGCAGCACCAGTAGCAATAGTAGCGGGTAGATCCGCACGTGCCAGCGATCGGGAAGTTTTGCCAACCAGCGCGATGCGCCCCGCAATCCCAGCCAGCTCCCGGCCACCAGCAGTCCGGCCGCCAGCCACCAGATATTACCGATGAAACCGGAGGGCAGCGTCGCCATCGGCGCCATCAGCAGCCACGCCAGACTGGCGGTCGCCGCCTGCGGCAGGGTCAGCAGGTTGGCCATCGCCGCGGCCTGCGCCATCGTCGCGCCACGCCGGCGCATCAGCGGCACGGTCATCACGCTGCCGCCAACGCCAAGGAAGGCGGCAATCAGGCCAATCCCGCCGCCAAGGATAGTCTCGCGCCCCGCGCTCGACGGTGCGCAAGCCGCCGACGGCGCCATAAAGCCGGGGCGAACGTAGCAATCCACGATGGTCACCGCCAGGTACAAAATGAACAGCCAGCGGATCCACTCGCCGTTGACCCTCAGCGCCAGCGCCGCGCCGGCAATACCGCCGATGGCGATGCCGCCAAGTATCGGCAGCAGGGAGCGCCAGTGAACCGTTCCGGCGCGCAGATGGCGGCCGCTTGCCAACAGCGACGTGCACAGCATCACCAGCGCCGACGTTGCTACCGCTATTTGCATCGCCTGACCGCCTACTGCGCCCTGATGACTCAGCAACAGGTAAAGCAGCGGCACGGTAACAAAGCCGCCGCCGAAACCAAACAGCCAGGTGGTTATCCCGGACAACAGTCCGCAAACAAAAAGCCCAAATATCATCTACCGTTCCTCCATTCAGGGAGGTAACGATATAGAATAGCGGAATGGCTGACTTACGATTAATGGCCAATATATTACGATTTTCAGCCAGGGGAGTATGCATGCGTAATATCGCGATTAACGAAGTCGATCATCTGCCGCGCCGGGTATTGGGTCTGGGGAGCGATTATCCGCCTGACACCCTTTTACCGCGCCATCATCACCGGCGAGCGCAGTTTCTTTATGCCGTGAATGGCTTGATGAAAGTCGAAACCGATGACGGTCAGTGGCTGGTGCCGCCGTTCAGCGGCGTATGGATACCCGCTAATAAATCACATCGCGTCTGGATGCCGGGCGTGAGCACCCATAGTCTGTATATCGAACCGCAGGACGCGCCGCGCGCCGGCGTGCGCTGCGAAGTGTTGCAGGTTTCGCCGCTGCTGCATCAACTGCTGTTGGCCGCCTGCCAGCTGCCGCTGTTGTATGAAGAGAGCGGACATGATGCGGCGCTTATCGCCCTATTACTGTTTGAACTGCAGGCCGCCCCGCCGCTGCCGCTGTTCACCCCGTTACCGCAACATCCGCGGCTGGCTGACTTATGCAGCGCGTTTCTCCTTCAGCCGGACATTCACAGTACGCCGGAGCAGTGGGCCAAAAAGATGAGTCAAAGCCTGCGCACCTTCAACCGCCGCTTTTTGCAGGAGACCGGGATGGCGTTTCGCGACTGGCGTCATAAAGCCTGCCTGATGTACTCCCTCAGCGCCCTGCGCGAAGGCCGTAGCATTACCGACGTGGCATTAAGCCTTGGCTATGAGCATCCGGCGGCGTTTACCGCCATGTTTCGCAAAGCGATGGGCTATGCGCCAGCCTCTTTTATCCGCCATCTTAAAGGAGGAACGCCTGCCTCTCGCGCCAGATAAATAAGAACATACTGATTCCGGCCTGTTATATTTTGATTTAGATAGTAAACATTTATTAATAAATAAAATCACCGCGTTTACTATCTGAAAAATGTGCTTATTACGGTACCGGCGAATTTATGCCTGCGGTACGTAAGTTTTCGTAAATTTTGCGTTTCATCATTCTGACGTTTCCCTGAATACGCTATAAATGGCGACGGTCGATCCCTAACATGAAAATAACGACATGAAGCCCAAACTCACCCACGCTTTATTACTTGTTCCTTTATTGATTTTGGCAGGATGTTCATCTTCTCCAAAAAAACCGCCCAAGGCGGTGGCGCAGCATCATTATGAGCCGATCGACAGCGGCTCCGACGATCTGATACCGGTGCTGGCAGCCCTGCACGATCAGATGCACACCTGGGACGGCACCCCTTATGAATGGGGCGGCACCGACCAGAGCGGCGTCGACTGTTCCGGCTTTGTCTGGCGTACGCTGAAGGACCGCTTCAATCTGCCAATGGACCGCGTGACCACCGGCGATCTTCTGCATATGGGGGTGCGCGTTAGTAAGCAGCAGCTGCGGCCTGGCGATTTAGTCTTCTTCCGCATTCACGGCGGCATGCACGTCGGTTTCTACGATACCGACCATAACTTCCTGCACGCCTCCGCAAGCCAGGGCGTCATGCGTTCGTCGCTGGATAATCCGTACTGGAACCGCGTATTTTATCAGGCGCGGCGCTTGCCGAAGGAATATAACGCGCAGATCACTATGAATAACGACAATCTGCATCTGGCGAAAAACCGCTAATCCTGACAAATAAAAACCGCGGCGCTCAGGGCCGCGGTTTTTATTTTTCTTGCGCTCAGTTTTATCAGAACTGATAGGTCATCCCCAGCGCGACGATGTCGTCATCGTTAATACCGAGCTTATTATCACTCTTCAGCTGGTTAATTTTGTAATCGACAAAGGCGTTCATGTTTTTGTTGAAGTAGTAGGTCAGGCCGACGTCAATATAGTTGACCAGATCTTCGCTGCCGACACCTTCAATATCTTTGCCTTTCGACAGTACATAACCCAGAGACGGACGCAGGCCGAAATCGAACTGATACTGGGCGACCGCTTCAAAGTTCTGCGCTTTATTAGCAAAACCACCGCTGATCGGCGTCATCTTGCGGGTCTCAGAGTACATTGTCGCCAGATAGATATTGTTGGCGTCGTACTTCAGGCCGGTAGCCCAGGCTTCCGCTTTGGAGCCCTGGCCGCGCGCCAGCAGGTTCTGATCGTTGGTACGGTCAGAGCTGGTATAAGCCGCGCTGACGGCGAAATCACTGCCGCCGAAATCATAGCTTAAAGAGGTGCCGAAGCCGTCGCCGTTCTGTTTTTTCGCTTCGCGTCCTTCGTTTTTACCCTGGTATTGCAGGGTCATATTCAGACCATCGACCAGGCCGAAGAAATCGGTGTTGCGGTAGGTCGCCAGGCCGCTGGCGCGTTTGGTCATGAAGTTATCGGTCTGCGCGGAAGAGTCGCCGCCGAACTCCGGGAACATATCGGTCCAGGCTTCAACGTCGTACAGCGCGCCGAGGTTACGACCATAGTCAAATGATCCAAACTCTTTTAACTTCACGCCGGCAAACGCCAGACGGGTTTTCTGCGAAGAATCGCTTTCGGTTTTATTGCCGGAGAACTCGGATTCCCAGCGGCCATAACCGGTCAGTTGATCGTTGATCTGCGTTTCGCCTTTGATACCGAAGCGAACGTAGGTCTGGTCGCCATCCTTGCTGTCATAATCGCTGAAGTAGTGCATGGCTTTCACTTTGCCGTACACGTCCAGTTTATTGCCGTCTTTATTGTATACTTCCGCTGCCTGTGAAGCCGAAGAAGCAACAAAACCCATCATCATTAATGCCAGTGAACGCTTTTTCATTATGTGGTCCTGGTGATTTATCTACACGCGCTAATCAATTCCGGGCGAAGGCCCCGTCAAAAACTGGAGGTTTTTTAACGCTGTAGTGTTAAATATTTATGACGAAATGGAACTTTTTATAAAAAAGAATGTTTAAATATTTCCGTCATAAATATGTCACCTTGCCTGCGCAGAATGCCCGATCCGCGCAATAAAATGGCTTGACCAATACGCCAGCAGTTGGCAAGCGGCCTGACTCCTGTTACAACATCAGCTCGATCTCGATATTCCTTTTGAACGGCAGAAAATCATGAGTGATAGCCAGACGCTGGTGGTAAAACTGGGCACCAGTGTTTTAACGGGCGGATCCCGCCGCCTGAACCGCGCCCATATCGTTGAGTTAGTGCGCCAGTGCGCGCAGCTGCATGCCATGGGGCACCGCATTGTGATTGTGACTTCCGGGGCTATCGCCGCCGGACGTGAACACCTCGGCTACCCTGAACTGCCCGCCACCATTGCCTCAAAACAGCTGTTGGCGGCAGTCGGCCAAAGCCGTCTTATCCAGCTGTGGGAACAGCTTTTCTCTATTTACGGCATTCATGTCGGCCAGATGCTGCTGACCCGTGCCGATATGGAAGATCGCGAGCGGTTCCTCAACGCCCGCGATACCCTGCGCGCGCTGCTGGATAACAATATTGTGCCGGTCATTAATGAGAATGACGCCGTCGCCACCGCTGAAATCAAAGTCGGCGACAACGATAATCTTTCCGCCCTGGCGGCCATTCTCGCCGGCGCCGATAAACTGCTGCTGTTGACCGATCAGCCGGGGCTCTTTACCGCCGACCCGCGCAGCAATCCGCAGGCCGAGCTTATTAAAGATGTCTACGGCATCGATGACGCGCTGCGCGCCATCGCAGGCGATAGCGTTTCCGGCCTCGGCACCGGCGGCATGGGCACCAAACTGCAGGCCGCGGACGTCGCCTGTCGCGCGGGCATCGATACCATTATCGCCGCCGGCAACCGCCCGGACGTTATCGGCCACGCGATGGAAGGCCTGCCGGTGGGCACCTGTTTCCACGCTCAGGAATCACCGCTGGAGAACCGCAAACGCTGGATCTTCGGCGCGCCGCCGGCCGGTGAAATCACCGTCGACGCCGGGGCGACCCAGGCTATTCTGGAAAGAGGAAGCTCATTGCTGCCAAAAGGCATCAAAACCGTCAGCGGGAATTTCTCCCGCGGCGAAGTTATCCGAATCCGCAGTAGCGAAGGCCGCGATATCGCCCACGGCGTAAGCCGCTATAACAGTGACGCCCTGCGCCTGATCGCCGGGCAGCACTCGCAGCAAATCGATGCCATCCTCGGCTATGAATACGGCCCGGTGGCCGTCCATCGTGACGATATGATTACCCGTTAAGGAGCTGAAAATGCTGGAACAAATGGGCATTGCGGCCAAAGCGGCCTCTTACCAACTCGCGCTGCTATCCAGCCGCGAGAAAAATCAGGTTCTGAACAAGATTGCTGATTATCTGGAAGCGCAGACCGAAGAGATCCTGCGCGCCAACGCCGAAGACCTCAGCGACGCCCGTGCCAACGGTCTGAGCGACGCGATGCTCGATCGCCTGGCGCTGACGCCGGCGCGCCTGCGCGGCATCGCTGATGACGTGCGTCAGGTGTGTAGCCTGGCGGATCCGGTCGGCCAGGTGATTGACGGCGGTCTGCTGGATAGCGGCCTGCGTATCGAACGTCGTCGCGTGCCGCTGGGAGTGATCGGCGTGATTTATGAAGCGCGGCCGAACGTGACCGTCGATGTCGCCTCTCTGTGCCTGAAGACCGGCAACGCGGCTATTCTGCGCGGCGGTAAAGAGACCTGGCGCACCAACGCCGCGACGGTGAAAGTGATTCAACAGGCGCTGCAGGAGTGTGGCCTGCCGGCTGCCGCGGTGCAGGCAATCGAGAGCCCGGATCGCGCGCTGGTCGGCGAAATGCTGAAGATGGATAAATACATCGATATGCTGATCCCGCGCGGCGGCGCAGGCCTGCATAAGCTGTGCCGCGAGCAATCCACCATCCCGGTGATCACCGGCGGTATCGGCGTGTGCCATATTTTCGTCGACGATTCCGCCGAGATCGCACCGGCGCTGAAGATCATCGTTAACGCCAAGACCCAACGCCCGAGCACCTGCAATACCGCCGAGACGCTGCTGGTACACCGTAATATCGCCGATACCTTCCTGCCTGCGCTGAGCAAACAGATGGCGGAGAGCGGCGTGACGCTGCATGCCGATCCGGCCGCCCTGCCCCTTCTGCAGAACGGTCCGGCGAAGGTGGAGCCGGTGAAAGCGGAGCAGTACGACGATGAGTATTTGTCGCTGGATCTGAACGTGAAAGTTGTTGCCGATCTCGATGAGGCGATTGCCCATATTCGTGAGCACGGCACCCAGCATTCCGATGCCATTCTGACGCGTACCCTGCGCCATGCGAATCGCTTTATTAATGAAGTGGATTCGTCGGCGGTATACGTTAACGCTTCTACCCGCTTCACCGACGGCGGCCAGTTCGGCCTCGGCGCGGAAGTGGCGGTCAGCACCCAGAAGCTGCACGCCCGCGGGCCGATGGGTCTTGAAGCGCTGACCACCTATAAGTGGATTGGCTTCGGCGACGATACCATTCGTGCTTAACGCTAAGCGGGTGATGCAAAAGTAGCCGTTTGATTCGAAAGGGCATTGACGCATCACCCACTTAGTTTTAACCTTCTATCCCGTGCTTCACGCAGGTGAACGCGTCCTTTCAGGGCCGATATAGCTCAGTTGGTAGAGCAGCGCATTCGTAATGCGAAGGTCGTAGGTTCGACTCCTATTATCGGCACCATCTCAACTTCCCCAAATGTCCGTATTCATCCATAAATACCCTGATTTATAACAATTTTACCGTTTTTTAGTCCATCATCGTCCGCAGCCATCCAGTAGAATCCGATAAAGAATGTGTATAGGATTGTGTATATGTTCCTGTTCGGTCATGGATTCCTATACACATGCCTTTAAACGATATGCAGATTCGCCGCGCTAAGCCTGAAGATAAACCCTATACGCTTGGGGATGGGCAAGGCTTGTCATTGCTTATAGAACCTAATGGAAGCAAGAGCTGGCGGTTCCGCTATCGCTATGCCGGTAAACCCAAGATGATCTCGCTTGGCGTTTACCCAACGATCACTCTTGCCGATGCTCGTTCCCGTCGTGATGAAGCTCGAAAACTTGTGGCAGAAGGAAAGAACCCTAGTGATGTTCGAAAAGAGCAAAAGCTGGCTCTGCAAGCAGAGTCAGAGAACGCCTTCGAAAAGATAGCCAGAGAGTGGCATCAACTTAAATCTGCTAAATGGTCGGCAGGATATGCATCAGACATCATGGAAGCGTTTAAGAACGACATTTTTCCTTATGTGGGAACAAGGCCTGTGAGTGAGATTAAACCGCTAGAGCTGCTGAACGTACTGCGTAAAATTGAGAAACGTGGTGCGTTGGAGAAAATGCGGAAAGTGCGTCAGCGTTGCTCTGAAGTGTTTCGCTACGCAATTGCAACGGGTAGAGCGGAGTACAATCCTGCGGCAGATCTTTCCAGCGCTCTCGAAGTGCACCAATCCAATCATTTCCCGTTCCTAAAAGCTGATGAGATACCCGAATTTCTGCGTGCCTTAGAGAGTTACACCGGGAGTAAGCTTGTCCAGATAGCAACGAAATTACTGATGATTACGGGCGTGAGAACCATCGAATTACGCGCGGCATTATGGCAAGAATTTGATCTGGATAACGCTATTTGGGAAATTCCTGCTGAAAGGATGAAAATGCGCAGGCCGCATCTTGTGCCATTGTCGACCCAAGCGTTAGATTTACTCCATGAACTCAAGATAATGACAGGGAACTATCGTTATGTTTTTCCAGGACGGAACGATCCGAACAAACCGATGAGCGAAGCTAGCATAAATCAAGTTATCAAGCGTATCGGTTACGAAGGCCGACTCACTGGTCACGGGTTCAGACATATGTTATCAACAATTTTGCATGAAGAAGGTTTTCAATCAGCATTTATTGAAGTCCAATTAGCTCATGTTGATAGAAATAATATAAGAGGAACTTATAATCATGCCATATACCTTATGGAAAGGCAGAAGATGATGCAATGGTACAGTGATTATCTTCGCAAAAAAAAGGGGTTATAATATGTTAAACCAGTCATTTTCCGTTTCGAACTTAATTAAGCTTTTAAAAAAAACCGATCCAAAAAGATACAAAATTGGTAGGAATTCAGCTGAATATAAAAAATATATAGCTGATAAAGTTAATGGCTCAATTGAAACATACTCATTTGGTTCGATCTCAAATTCAAGAATTAACAACAAAAATGTGTATATATTTAAAGATTTTATGGATGTACTTGTCGCCAGGAAAATAAATGATAACATTAAGCGTGTGTATAGTGTTAAACAAAACAACAGACATGACATCATAAAAAAAGTAAATACAGTGTTAAGTGAGCCTGTAAATTATTATATTTACAGGCTGGATATTAAGAGTTTTTATGAATCAATAGATAAAAATATCGTTTTCCAAAGAATTAATAATAACCCGATTATTTCTCATAATACTAAAAAATTTATCAATGGTCTTTTTAAACATAACGCTTTCTCTGCAAATAACGGACTTCCCCGTGGTATGGGATTAAGTGCGACTTTATCAGAAATATTTATGGAGGAATTTGATGCTGAGTTGGCGAGGCTGCCTGAAGTATTTTATGCTTCAAGATATGTGGATGATATCATAGTTTTTTCATTCTATAAAATACCAGATTATAAAAATTATTTTTCAAGGATTTTACCAAATGGATTACATTTAAATGAAAGAAAGTGCAGTGAGTATACCATAGAGGACACTTCAACTAAACATTCTGAAATTGAGTTTTTGGGATATTCATTTATTATACACCATGGATTAAAAAATCAGCGTCGTCATGTTGTGATCAGAATTTCGGAGGAGAAAATAAAGAAAATAAAAAGAAGGATTGCACTTGCGGTAAAAGATTACTCAAATAATTCTGATGCAGAACTCTTGAAGAAAAGAATAAAGTATTTAACTGGTAATATATTAGTAAACTCCAATAGTAATAAAACTGATGCTTTATATAGTGGAATTTATTACAATTATCAACATATAACTGATAAAACACAGCTCAATGAACTTGATATATTTAAGAATAGGATGCTATTTTCTTCAAAGGGCGAGGTGGGGAGAAAAATTTTAGCAGCAGGTCACAACTTATTAACTGCGCCTAAAAAATACTCATTTTTGGCCGGTTTTGAAAAACGGCTACTGTCTTCTTTTAAACGGGAAGATATTATTAAAATAAATAAGGTTTGGTGATTCATGAAAATTAAAATATCGAAGAGTGATTATAAAAGAGTACTTCTCACGGATATTTTACCATATGAAGTCCCTATCCTTTTTTCTAACGAAGGTTTCTATAAGTTAATTTCTGAAAATAAAGTTTTACCCGGAACATTTTCAGAAGGCCTTAAGCTGGATTCTTATACCATCCCTTACTCCTATAAAATAAAAAAGGGGCTGGCGAGTTCTCGAAGCCTTGGCATTATACATCCTTCAACGCAGTTAAGAATCTGTGATTTTTATGATAAGTATGAACATTTGATGGTTCATATGTGTACAAAAAGTCCGTTTTCGCTACGTTATCCTAGCAAAATAGGGAGCTATTATTACGAAAAGGACTTCTTAAAAAGTAGAATAAATCTAAAAGATGGTCTTGTACAATTTCATAATCATGGCTTTGATTCCCAAGAAACTTCCTCATCTTCCCATTTTTCATATAAGAAATATCCTTTCATCTATAAGTTTTATGAGTCATATGAATTTCATAGATTGGAAAGGAAGTTTAGGAAACTTTTAAAGCTTGATATTGCTAAGTGTTTTAGTCATATATATACACACAGCGTTTCATGGGCTGTAAAATCTAAAGAATTCTCTAAGGTTAATAGAACTTATAACAGCTTTGAAGGTTGTTTGGATAAGCTTTTTCAAGATGCCAATTATGGTGAAACAAATGGCATAATAATTGGGCCTGAATTTTCAAGGATATTTGCGGAGATTATATTACAGCGCGTTGACTTGAATGTTGAGTCTCATTTGAATCTTGAGCCAGGCATAGTTAAAGATAAGAGCTATGCTATAAGACGTTACGTTGATGATTATTTTATATTTGCGGATGATGATGAAACATTTAAGCTAATAGAATTTGTACTGGCAAATGAACTAGAAAAATATAAGCTTTATTTGAATGAATCTAAAAAGGAATTTATCGAGAGGCCATTCGTGACTGGAGCTACGATGGCTAAAAATGATATTGCAGAAATCATTGAGGATTTATATGGATCGTTAATCCATACTGAGAAGTTGGATGAGTTAACAGCTATGGTTAATTTAAATCCAGACGTCAAAATTCAGCCTGAAAATATGAATGACCTTTTTCCATTGAAAGGTGTGTGGAATAAAAAGCTACACGCGGACAAATTTATAAAACGAATCAAAATTGCGGTTAGAAAAAACAATACCACATTTGATCTTGTTAGCTCATACTTAATAAGTGCGATTAAGAGTAAGTTTTTCAAAGTAATTAGGCTGTTGAGGATGTTCGATCTGTCAGGAAAAGAAGATATAACTTATAAATTCTTCTCAATATTCAATGAGGTGATTTTTTTTATTTATGCTATGGATTTTCGAGTCCGACAGACATACATAATTAGCCAAGTTATTTTGGAAATAAATTCATTTGCTAATAAGCAAGCTTCAGACATTAGTGAAGTTATAAAAAAGAATACTTTTGATGAGCTTCTTATGTGCATGAAAAGCATGGGTAATATTCATGAGAGGCCAGTGGAGTTATCTAACTTACTTATATGTATGAAAGGTTTGGGGGAGCAGTATAAACTCAATCCAGATGAATTTAAGGATTTGTTGGGTATTAGTGAGAATGAGTGTTTTTACGATTTAGAATATTTTTCTATATGCAGCATGTTACACTATATAGGCGATGATGTTCTCTATCTAAAAATGAAAGAAGATATTGTCCTTGCTATACAGAGTTTGATAAGTGGTCGGAACGATATAAAAAAAGACACTGAAACATTTATGCTATTCCTTGATATGATGACGTGCCCATATCTTACAGTTAAGCATAAGAGAATAATTTATAGAACATATGTCGAAGCAAATACAGGTCAAAAAAGATTTACGAATGCAGTAATTGATTCTGAAATTGATTCTTTAAAAAATAATGTAATCTTTTTTAACTGGTCTGGAGATGCTGATCTTGAGCACGTTCTTTATAAAAAAGAGTTGCGAACAGCATATGAATAGTAGTATTTTAATTTCGTTAAAGGGTTGCGATGCCTAAGGTTTCGACCTGAAGCAGATACCGGAAGATCGGCTTTTGAATGTTCATCCGAAAGATATTCGCGATACGTTTTGAGGATGGACCGATTTAGACACACTATTGCCTTTTAGCTAAACAGGCCGCGAAAGCGGCCTTTTTAATGAATCAGATTTCCCCTCACCGATCTCAATACTTCCCCTCAGCGTGCGCAGCCCCGCCCGCCTGCCCGCTTCGCTTAACAGACTGGTTTTCATGCCCCCCTTAAATCGTCTCAGAAGCCACCACACAAGGGCTTTCGCGTCAAAAATGGCGCATGAGACTCATGCGTTTTCATGCGCCATAGATATGCACTCATACGCTCTCAGGCCAGCCAGGGAAAAAGCGTAAAAAATCCCGGTACTGGACCGAGACTTCGTGGGCGTATTTTGCTAATCAGACAGGAATTTGCTGACGGTTTGACAGCTTTGACGCGGAGCCATAGCGATTGAGAGTTTGCTGTTGTTTTTCCGGCATTTTTGCTTTGTCTGATGCCTGTTCATTGCGCCGAGGCTTCATAATTATCGTATCCACGCTTTCCAGTGCGGTAAATGTGCAGGAACATTCCAGACTCTGGCACTGATACCATGAGCGTTTAACCGACGGAGCTTCATAGGCGCTGGTTCTAGCGTGAGCGACCGCGCCACATTCAGGACACTTCAGGGCCATATCAGCACACTCCTTTTTCATTAAGTCGGTTAAGGCGGGCCAGGAAAACTTTATGTTGTGCCGGGGTGAAACTGGCTGAAGCATCAGCGCGCATTGATGCATCCACCGTTAATCCGGTTTCGTCGATAATGCTCTTATATGCTGCTGAAATTACCGGAGTACGGACTTCCGTTTGTCGGGCTACAGCGGTTCGTAATATTTTCATTGCCGCCTCAAGCCCGTATGGTGCGCAAAGAAAAGGAGCCAGAGCGTCAGTGAGTGCATCACCATGCTCGCTCATGAAGTTTTCAGTTGCGCTTGTAACACAGCTTTCCAGCACAATCTGGTGAGCATAAAGACCATCCCGGGCGGCACAGTTAATCTGCCATTCGAGGAGTGCAAGATGCTCACGAAGATCCTCAAGTTGGCTGGCATATGCTGCGGGTTTTTCTTCAGTATCCAGCAAAGCCGCCAGACGAAGCTGGCTGGTACTTTGCACATTACGTAGTGTCAGCCAGCTTTTTATCGCCGCGCGGTAATCGTTGAGAGCTTCCTTAGTAATGGTTCCGGTATTCATTCCTTCTCGCCCCCTTTAACCATGTCACGCTGTTTAAGCATCCGGGAACGCGCTGCAGGGCTGGGTGATTGTCTGGCATCCTGTATGGCTTTATCGTCCGCATAAATGCTGATCCCCGGCAGGGCAATATCATCCGTTGAAGATACGTTACAGGACAGTGCCGGAGTGGTGAGTTGCTCGCTGATAAATTGCTTCAGCACACTTTCGGGGTCGTTTACGGTATGAACTACACCGATAACAGAAGATGCGCTTCGGCCCAGAGTCATTTTCAGCAGTCCAAGGATCTGAATAAGTTTCTGGCCGTGTTCCTTCATAAACTCATTCCAGAGCCACACTGCATGAGTTTCAATCAGGCGATTATGTTCGCTGATGTAGCGGTTTGCAGCATCCGCAGTTTTCCATGGCAGGAATTCATTTTCTGCGGCCTGAGCTGCCAGCAAATCTTCGAACTCATCCAGTGTTTCGCGTCCGAGGGCGATTTCTGCCCGCAGTTTTTTCATTCGTGGCGTCATATTCCCCTGATTCTCACGAAACAGGTTTCGCCATTCATCATTAAGCGCCTGCGTCTCCGTTTTTGTATCTTCCTGACGTTTACGGATAGTTTCAGTCATTGCAGCGGCTTCAGTTTGTTTTCGCCGTTCTTCCTGCCAGACAGCTTTTGCTGCTTTAACTTTTTCTACCGCTTCGCGAATTTTCGGCGGGAGGGAAGGTGTAATGTTTACATCAGGGATCTGGTTAACAGTTGTCATGGCTGCTCCGGTAGTGTTTTGTTGTTGAGTCAATTGTGCCGGTGCCCATACAAGCGCACTACCGATGAGGATTGTGCCAGTGACTGAACAATGACCTTGTTCTGGCTAGCCAGAGAAAGGTGTCATGTCTGATCTTCACCCTTCCTTTAATACATACTATTCACTACTGTTCACTTTTATAAAAGAATAGTAAATACATGGAATTAAGGAGTGTAGTGTTTAAATCAAAGTGGTCATCTACTGTTCATGACTGTTCACAGAGATAAATTTAAACTTATATTTGTTTTTCATATGAGTCGCGATCTTTATTTCAGTTTATTACTAGATTTTTACTCATCACCACTATTCACACGTATTCAACACTATTCAATATACAGTATAAAATGTGTCTTATGTCTGTTTGAAAATTCAAAACTTAACCTCCCTACACTCGGTTGCATTTCAAGAAAATATCCATAAAAATGAATCTGTCTGATGCTCATTAAACACATCCGGATAAATGCGGAAGGATGCGGGTAATTTAATTTTTTAGTCGTTAATTTAATTAATACATATGATGAACTGTTTTTTATGGATGTTTTTTGGCCCTTTTATTATTCCGGTGCCGTCTTTGTCCTTATGATGTAACGCCCGGAATGATATGGTCTGGTTCAGGCTTGAGCTGCGATCCTGCCTGGTGTAATAGACTTTTTTATTCTTTAAGTTCCTTATTATATTCCATGAAGGAATGATTTGTTTTTGTCCGTTTTATCCGGTTTTTAGCTGTTTTATTTTTTGAGAAAGCAATATTTCACTCTAATTAAATAAAGCATGCGCGAGCCGCTTATATAAACATAATAAGGAACTACCTGAATCCGGATGGAATTCTCCGGACTACTGAAAACATATTAGAGAGGTAGCGAGATGCATACTATTTCCGTTTCCACCCAGGCACCAGCTGCTCCGGTGCTCCCGGTTCCGACTCAGCAGGAGCGCTTCATACGATTACCTGAAGTGATGCACCTTTGCGGGCTATCCCGTTCAACCATCTACGACCTTATCAGCCGTGATGCCTTCCCGCAGCAGATCTCCCTGGGTGGGAAAAATGTTGCCTGGGTACAGTCGGAGGTCAGTGCATGGATGGCGGCGCGAATTGCAGCCCGCGAGCAAGGAGTCCATGCGTGAATCTGGCTTTGCAGTCTCATCTCTTTTTTTGTGGCTTGCGTCCTGGCAACCTTTCCAGTTATAGTTTTTCCGCTGCCGCAAAATCGGCAGCCGGGATTTGCAGCCCGTGTAACTTATTGGCGACACAGCACGCGTCGAGCGTGTTTTTTTATGTCGTTGCTCAGGCACACCTATTTTTCGGGCTGTGGTGCTTACACCGTGGCTCCTGTCAGATAATGGTGGTCCGGGCGGGGCAGCCTTCGGGCTGGCCGGTTTCCAATAAGGCCGGTACTGCAAACCCCGTCCGGGCCATCACCCATGAGATTTGCAGCTCTGGTGGTGGCAATAACCGCTACTTATTGGAGATTGCCCTTATGGCTACGATCCTCGCCCCATCACATCCTCAATTTATATTTGTTTTTGCCGCCGTTCGTCGTGCAGAACGTAAACCACGTATCAGTATGCTGCGTATTGTCGCCAGCGATGAGTCTCATGCACGTCTTTCACTGGTCCATGAATATGTGCTTTGCCTTGCTGCTCGCCTGCCTGTCCGGGAGGTGATGTGATGAATCACGCCGCAATCTCTTATGACGATATTGTCCGCCTGAAGCATCTTCGTAACGTGGGGGAATTTGTCACCGGAATGGCTGTTCTTCAGGATTGCTACGAAAAACCTGCCAGTGCTCAATGTGAGCAACTGGTTTCCCTGATTTATCTGATGACAGAGCAGCTTGATGGCGTGGTACAGCGTTGCCAGGATGACCTGATGAACATGGAGGTGGTGCAATGAAATCACGCACTCTTTCCCTTTCACTTCGGGTAGCGTTGTATCGCCGCGCGGTAGCCTGCGCCTGGTTGAGTGCCTGCTATCAGCAAAACCGCCACCTGCAGCTCACTCTGGATGAAATTGAAACCGCTATTGCCCGTGAGCTTGAAGGATTTTATCTGCGACAGCACGGGCAAACAAAAGGCATGGAAATCGCCTGCGCCCTGCTTTCAGACCTGATGGAATCCGGCCCTCTAATGTCCTGTCCCGCACTCTCCCAGCTCGGGATAGCCGTAATGGATGAGTTATGCGTCCGTCACATCAAAAAGCCGGTTTTACACTGAGGGAGAACTGCATCATGTCAGGAATGAAAGTCAGTCAGGCCGTGAAGGCTGCCCGCGGTCACTGGGCTCAGATTCTGCCAGCGCTGGGCGTGAATATATTGAAAAATCGCCATCAGCCTTGTCCGGTCTGTGGCGGTAAAGATCGTTTTCGCTTCGACGATCAGGAAGGACGCGGAACATGGTTCTGCAATCAGTGCGGAGCCGGGGATGGTTTAGCGCTTGTCACCAGGGCACTGAATGTGGATATCAGTGAAGCAGCTGACAGGATACATGGACTGACACATGGTCTGTTTATAGCTAATTCCGAAGTCAGGACGTTAACCGCCGATACCGATAGCGGGAAAGATGCAGCGGCAGCACTTGCCGCGCGACTGCTGCAAGCCTCGCGTGAATCTGCCGGAAACACTTATCTTACACATAAAGGTTTCCCGGAGCATGTTTGCCATGAGCTGACTTCAGCTCATAAAACCGGTGGGGTGATGTTCCGCCCCGGTGATTTGATCGTCCCGCTCTATAACGCTGACGGGGAGCTGGTGAATATTCAGCTTATCAGTGGCAATGGTAGCAAGTGTTTTCTTAAAGGAGGTCAGGTTAAGGAGGCCTATCATCTGATAGAAGGGGGCGGGAGTTCTGTAAGAAGGGTTTGGATTGCAGAAGGTTACGCAACGGCGCTTACCATTCATCATCTGACAGGAGAAGCCGTCATGGTGGCATTTTCGTCGGTCAACTTTCTTTCTCTGACCAGAGTTGCCCATAATAAGTATCCTGGATATCAGTTAATTATTGCAGCGGACCGCGATCTGAATGGTTCAGGCCAGATCAGGGCTGAAACTGCTGCAAAAGCGTGTCAGTGTGACATTGTGCTGCCACCGGTTTTTGGTGACTGGAATGATGTGCTTACCCAATACGGAGAGGAATCCACCCGGAAGGCAATTCTTGAGGCTTTGAAGCCACATAACGCCAGTCCTTTCGACACAATGAGTGAAGCAGAATTCACAGCGATGAGTGTCAGCGAAAAAGCTCAGAGGGTTCGGGAGCATTACAGGGATGCACTGGCGGTTGATCCGAACGGACAGCTTTTATCCCGCTACGAGTCTGGAGCGTGGAAAGTGATTTCTCAGTCAGATTTTTCCCGAGATGTCGCAGCCCTTTTCCAGCGCCTCGGTGCACCGTTTTCCTCAGGAAAAATTGCCTCATTGGTGGAAACATTAAAGTTAATTGTTCCGCAGCAGCAAAATCCGGCACGTCATCTGATTGGTTTTCGTAATGGCGTCCTCGATACGCGAACAGGGCTTTTTAGTCCGCACTGTAAAGAGAACTGGCTGCGTACCGTGTGTGAAGTCGATTTCACGCCACCGGTAAAAGGGGAAACGCTTGAAACTCATGCCCCGGCATTCTGGCGTTGGCTGGACCGGGCCGCCGGACACAAGCCAGCAAAACGCGACATTATTCTTGCAGCGTTATTTATGGTGCTGGCGAACCGCTATGACTGGCAGCTCTTTCTGGAAGTGACTGGCCCTGGTGGAAGTGGCAAAAGTATTCTGGCTGAAATTGCGACCATGCTTGCTGGAGAGGATAACGCCACCTCTGCGACCATTGAAACGCTGGAGTCCCCGCGAGAACGTGCGGCTCTGATAGGTTTTTCTCTTATTCGCCTGCCTGATCAGGAGAAGTGGAGCGGCGACGGCGCCGGGCTTAAGGCTATAACTGGTGGCGATGCAGTATCTGTGGACCCCAAATATCAGAATGCTTATTCAACACATATTCCGGCGGTTATCTTGGCCGTAAATAATAATCCTATGCGCTTCACTGATCGCAGTGGTGGTGTGTCCCGCAGGAGAGTTATTCTGCATTTTCCTGAGCAGATAGCACCGGAAGAACGCGATCCGCAGCTGAAAGATAAAATTGCACGAGAACTGGCTGTGATTGTTCGTCAGCTCATGCAGCGTTTCAGCGATCCGATGAGCGCCAGAACATTGCTTCAGTCGCAGCAGAATTCTGATGAGGCTCTCACCATCAAGCGTGATGCTGATCCAGCATTTGATTTTTGTGGCTACCTTGAGGCATTACCTGACACCAACGGCATGTTTATGGGGAACGCCAATATTGTCCCACGTCAGCCTCGTACATACCTTTACCATGCTTATCTGGTCTACATGGAAGCCAACGGCTATAAAAACACGCTCAGTCTGACCATGTTTGGCAAGGGGTTGCCGTTAATGCTGAAAGAGTATGGGCTGCAGTACGAGAAGCGGCGGACCAATCAGGGAATGCAGACCAATCTGGCACTTAGAGAAGAATGCAATGCTGACTGGCTACCGAAGTGCAGTCTCGAAATCACAAAATAGGTATTTAAACCGGTGGAAGCCGGTTTTTTCTTGACATATGAATAAGCTAATCTTCAAATATCTGACCGCAGAATATAATTTAAGAGGTTGTGGATGAAAACTGTATTTGTGCTTGGTGCTGGATTTTCAAAAGAAGCTGGCGCGCCTATGCAGGCGGAAATAATGGGTGAGATATTTAAAATACACCAAGAGGATTCAAACTATTTTAATGGTTCAGATTTTCAGCTTTTTGAAAACTTACTTACTGAACAATTATATTATAAACGTGAGCAATTTAAAGATGTTCAGATTGAAGATATGTTCACTCCTTTAGACCGGTGCTTGGCGGATAATATCCAGTTTAGAGGTCTGTCTATTGAGCAAATGACAAAGACAAGGGATGCTGTTTTTAATATCATTGGTTTGGCCATTAGGAGGATCTTGGAAAGAAAAGGGAATAGTAAGGAATATATTGACCACTTCGCTGAGTATTTAGTGAGGAAATGTAGCGAGAGGCTGGGTGGTAATTATAGACAGCATGATCCTGTAAGCGTTATTAGTACCAACTGGGATATTCTACTAGATAATTCATTGTATGATTACATCCAAAGGAACTACCACGGACGTGCAGTTGTTGATTATTGCTGTTATATAAGCTCCTTAGAAGAAAGGGACGAAACGGTAAAGCCGGGTCTAGAAATGTTAGGAGCAGGTGGTTTTAATGTGAAACTGCTGAAGATTCATGGTTCACTTAACTGGCTACAATGTTCGCGATGCATGCGCCTTTATGTCGGGTTTAATAAAAAAATAGGGGTTGCGAGAGGGGCAACATGTAGGCATTGTGATAAAAATCATGACGCAGTAAATAAAGAGAATAGACTGATATCAAATCTTATTATGCCTACCTTTCTAAAGGATCTATCAAATCCTCAATACAAAATAATTTGGCAGAACGCTGGTATTGAATTATCTGAAGCTGACAAAATAATCTTCATAGGTTATTCGTTGCCGAATGCCGATTTTGAAATGAGACAACTTTTATCTCGAATGATTAAACGAAGTGTTAAAATTGAAGTCGTAACATATGAAAGAGATAAAGAAAAAGAAAAGGATATAAAAAAATATTGGCAGGCGTTTTTTGGTGAGCGTGAGGTTAAAGTTCATTTATGTGGTGCCAGTCAGTTCATTGAGCAATCCTTATATCTTGAATAAATTTAATAGGTTAAGGATGGGGCTAACTTCACAGCCCTATTCTTTTAGAATAGGTTAAAATTTAGGAAAAGATAGTTTTGACCTATCATAAATTTATTGCGAGTGGACCACCAACCCGGCGAATGCTGGGTTTTATTATGGTCTAAGATCAAATGTAGGGTTTGCTGTTCACTCTTCACTTAATGGTTAACTTCTATCATATTGATATTTCATATAAAAATATGATGGTGAATAGTATGTACGCTTTTCTTAAGAAAAAGTATTTTGTTGTGCGATGAGGTGGACGAGTTTTGAACGCTCCCGCCAATGTGTATAGCCATGTGTATAGGATTATTTGTCGATAAGAATAAATTCTTGTAAAACAACGAATTAAGTTGATTTGTTTGTTCCTATTATCGGCACCATCTAATAAAATCAATCACTTAGCGTAAAAAATCTAACGGATTGTATCTTCAATTATCATCCTTGATAACTCTTGGTAAATGCTTTTGCGTTGTATCGGCTCAAGTATTGTACAACGTACTGGCGGGTAGTTACCAGGCTCAAGCCCGAACAGCATTAGAAATTTTGCCATCCCTTGAAGCTGAAAGAGTTGCCGGACTCTCTAAACACGTCACTTGAACCCTTAGCGATACGTTCCGCGCTTCGTGCGGCGCTCAATGATGCTATACCTTGTGAAAGGTCGCAGAGAATAAACAGGCGTAATGTTGGGAAGACTAACCGGATCGGGAATGAATCCGGCTCTGCCACGGTTTCGATCACCGGAGTATAACGATCACCTGATAAGAGAACATGCTAAGGCTTTATCCTCCCTGCGAAGGGATTCAACCTGCGGAAGCGCTACGCGCCGCCTTTTCTTATGTGCCCAACACGGCACGTAATGGTCATCTATTATCTGCACCATTGTAACTTTCGTTGTACTGTCTCTCTGCTGTACGTTGCGCGCTGGCAGATTCAGCGGAGGAGATATCATGTCAAAAGCTAACCAAAAAGCAGCTACGAAGCGCAACAACCGTAAGATTCACGCTCGTAAATTCCGGGCAGCACCAGAGGGGAAAGCCTGGCTTGAAAGCGAGAGGAAATCAAGCTGGCACGAGCGGCTAACAACATGTTTTAGAGGTGACTGTATGAAAAGCAGCCGTTATGATTGCAATACATTCAGAGTCAAAAGGATTTGGACGTGGATACAGTCGAGGAACTTAACGGAACATACTTCTATGCGGGGCGTTCAAACCTCACCGCCTCCGAGCTATTTTTCATGGTCTTCTGTGAAAATGTTGTTGATCAACTTGGTTTAGGTCTTGTTGATTTCGGTGCTGTAGTTGCCATTGTATCTGGGCGTAATACTCTCCCTACAAGGGCAAAACCAAACGGTGCTGAAAAGGGAACATCATATGCGTCTAAAGCCTCGCGAAAAGTGTTCAAAAAAGCGCAGTTCCCTTTCGGTATCAAACTACCTTCCGTTATTGGTGGTTATCCACCTTCTACAATCAGAATCAGGGCGGTAGCTAACATTGGAACATTTACGGGCAGGGCTATTCCTGTCGTGGGGTGGGTTATCTTAGCTTCTGATATCTCTCAAATCACCTATCGCACTATCCGAGACTACAACGCTATAGCGCGGGGTAACGATAAGTTATGGTAAACAATGTTGAGCAGCGCGTTTATGAGCTTGTACGGCCTTACGCTGGCACGTACCTATTCAAGTTCAAGAAAGTAGAGCTAACACCTGAAACGGATCTTGATACTGATTTGAGTCTTGATGAGCTTGAAGCTGGTGAGTTAATGGATAAGTTTTTCGATGCGTTCAAGGTTGAACGGGGAAACTTTAAAATAGAAACTTACTATCCTGATCAGCCTGTTTCATGGAATCCATTTAAGAAAACAGAGCCTGTTCCTGTACCAGATTTCAATGTTGGTATGCTGATCGAATCAGCTAAAGCCGGAAGATGGTTGTACGAATAAGAATGCCCAAGCGCGTGTCCCTCTCTTAATGCCCGTTGAATACTTCGTTCGTAGTGCGTCTACTTTGGCCTGTGTGATCCCCAGGTAGGCGCGTGTGTGTTCGGTGGAGCGATGCCCCAACATCTTACTAATGACCTCCAGATCTTCGCCGAGCGCTTTATCAGTCGGGAAATGATGCGAACGATGGTGTTCAATTATATCGAGTGCGATTACAATCGGTGGCGTCGTCACAGTGCCTGTGGCGGACTTAGCCCGGAACAATTTGAAAATCAGAAGCTCGCTTAGCACCGTGTCCATATTACGTGGGTAAGATCACCCCACCTGATACGCCGCTATCATTCGCGTCGTTCTGGTCAGGCTATCCGCCACCTCCACTTCCGCAGTCGTAATCGCCATTCCCGCAGAACGCAGCGCCGAAATATCCGCGGCGATACGCTGGATACCAAACCAGAACAGCCCATCCAGCGCATTGACCTGCAGGCCACTTTCCAGCGCCAAACGTAACCGCTCGCGCGGCGCCTTTATCTCTTTTGCCAGCTGCTGATAGGGCGCGGCGGAAACCGCATCCGGCCCGCTGCGAATAATCCGGCTCACAAAGCGATAACGAAACTCATCCGGAACGGCGCTGAGATCGGCTTTCAGGCTGTAAACGCAGCCGCGCTTCTTACCATTAATCACCACGTTCTTTTGATTCAGCGCCAGCGCATGGCGTAAGCGATCCACCAGCTGCGGGGCGCGGATAAGCAATAAACGAAACGGCAGTTCGAAGCTGGTGGCGTAGTCGACATTCAGCAATGCAGTACGCAAACGCGTTTCACTGTTCGCCTTTTCCTGCTGACATTCAGCAATAACTTCCGCCCACTGGCGGGTAATACGCGGGGATTCGTTGCGCTCGATGAACTGAAATTTTTCAATCTGATAGTCAATACGTCCAGCCATTGCCGTTCCCTGTGGTTCACCATCTCGCTGATAGTTTTCAGCAGATTGCATCCATTCGCAAGTAGCAGCTCGCTTTAGATCATCGTGAGTTAACTTAACCAGGGAATATTAGCTGAACAAATAAAAAGAGATGAGAAAAGACATTTTTATTGATACCCATCCTCGGGATTATTCACCTGACAGGGGATGTAATTTATGTATCAATAAAAGCAACCACTAGATACAACGCCATTGCCAGAGGTGACGATAAATTATGGTAGATCAAGACAATATCGCAGCAGCCGTTCTGGCATGGTATGAAACGCAATGGAACAAGCCGACACTTACCGGCAAAAAGCAGCAGGTGAATGCGGATTTATCACTCAATATGGGCGATTATCCCTGGGCCAGAGAAAGTGGCGATGACATCATGCAATCGTATTTCCGTCAGTTTAATGTAAAGCAAGATGCATTTGATTTATTTAATTATTGGCCTCCCGAACAGGGTTTCCTCCCTAATTTCCTATTACCGAAATCCAAACGCATTTCTCCGCGCACACCGGAGCCGCTAACACTCGCGATGCTCATTGCGTCAGCACAGGCTGGGAGATGGCTGTATCGTTAGTTGTTTGAAAATAAAGAGCCCCTCCCCCGGATAGCGGCGCGCTGCGCCTTATCCGGGCTACCGGTTAGTGCCAACTTGTAACCCCGGTAAGCGTAAGCGCGACCGGGGTTTTTCTCAGTTAGCGCCAACCTTGGCCCCGCTAAGCGCAGCGCAACCGTTCTTACTGCAGCGCCTCAAGAATATGATACGCCGCCTTCACCCGCTCCGGGTTGGGGTAGCTTTTATTCGCCAACATCACGATGCCGAGATCCTGTTGCGGGATAAAGGCCACGTAGCTGCCGAATCCGCCGGTGGAGCCGGTTTTATGTACCCACGAGGCTTTCACCGGCGGCGCGGGTGGATTGACCGCCGTTACCGGCGTCGCGGCGAGCGCCACCTTATTATCGCTGCCGTTAATCAGCACCTCGGCCGACACCGGCCAGTTCAGCATCTCCCAGCCGAGGCCCTGATACATCTCCCCAGCCCGCCAGTAGCGCGACTGCGCCAGCTGGATCCCCTGCCGCAGTTTTTTATCCTGCACCGTCTCGCGGTTCATATTCGCCAGCACCCAGTGCGCCATATCCTCAATGCTCGACTTCACGCCGTAAGCCTCAGCGTCCAGCTGCCCCGGCGAAACGTGTACCGCGTTACCGTCGCGATAACCCCAGGCGTAATCCTTGCTCTGGGCGGACGGTACGTTAATCCAGGTGTGGCTCAGTTTTAACGGCTGCAATACCCGCTGGCTCATCGCCTGTTCAAAGCTCATGCCGGAAGGTTTCACCGCCAGCGCGCCGAACAGGCCAATGCTGGTATTGGCGTACTGCCGCTTACTCCCTGGCGCCCACTGCGGTTGCCAGTTCTGATAGTAACGCAGTAATGCCGCTTCATCCGTCACCTCGTCCGGAACCTGCAGCGGCAGACCGCCTGCGGTATAGGTGGCGAGATGCAACAGCGAAATCCCCTGCCACTGCTGGCCGGTGAGTTGCGGCCAGTACTTCTGCGCCGGATCGCTGAGCTTAATTTCACCGCGCGCCACCGCATCGCCGCCAAGCACGCCGGTGAAAGTCTTACTAACAGAGCCCAGCTCAAACAACGTCTGTCGCGTCACCGGACGCTGCCCGGCGACATCGGCCTGGCCCCAGGTGAAATAGTAGGGTTTGCCGTGATAGATCACCGCCACCGCCATCCCCGGTATCGCCTGTTCTTTCATTAACGGGGTGATGGTCTGATTGACCAGTTCGCGCAGCTGATCCGCCGTTTGCGGCGCGGCAAACGTCGAAAATGAGGCGCCCAGCAGCAGTACGCCTGTAAGGGATTTTTTCATCATGAAGTATTTTTCCATTATCGGTTCTCGCTCAATATCCACTCTCGTCCGGGCCCTTCAGACGCGCTCAGTGTCGGTGTTTTGCACTGCGCTGACAAACTGTTAAATTTAGCAGCAGGCTTTAGTTTTTCTAACGGATAATGTTATGACACGCAGCTATCTTCCTCTCAATTCACTGCGGGCGTTTGAAGCGGCCGCCCGGCATCTCAGTTTTACCCGCGCGGCGATTGAGCTCAACGTCACCCACTCCGCCATCAGCCAGCACGTGAAGACGCTGGAGGAACACCTTAACTGCCAGCTGTTCGTTCGCGTGTCGCGCGGCCTCAAGCTCACCACCGAAGGCGAAGGCCTGTTACCGGTACTCAATGAGTCGTTTGAAAGGATAGCCGGGATGCTCGACCGTTTTACCGGTCACCAGGCGCAGGAGAAGCTCAAGATCGGCGTAGTCGGCACTTTCGCTACGGGCCTGCTGTTCCCGCTGCTGCCAGCCTTCTGGCGCGAGTGTCCGCATATCGATTTGCAGATCTCCACCCATAATAATCGCGTCGATCCCGCCGCCGAGGGGTTGGATTATGTGATTCGCTTCGGCGGCGGCGCCTGGCACGATACCGCCGCGCAGTATCTGTGCGCCGCCCCGCTCTCCGCGCTGTGCGCTCCGTCGTTAGCTGCCCGGCTAAATACACCGAAGGATATTTTGCAGTTCACGCTGCTCCGCTCTTATCGCCGCGACGAATGGTCGGCGTGGATGCAGGCAGCGGGAGAACTTCCGCCTTCGCCAACCCATCGGGTTATTGTCTTCGACTCATCAGTGACCATGCTGGAGGCGGCGCAGGCAGGCTTAGGCGTAGCTATCGCCCCGGTAAAAATGTTCAGCCATCTGCTGGAAGAAAAACGCATTGTGCAGCCATTTAAGATTCATATCGATCTCGGCAACTACTGGCTGACACGTTTGCAATCACGCACGGAAACGCCCGCGATGCTGCATTTTTCCCGCTGGCTGGCGGAGGCCTTAAAAGGGGTTAATTCGGCGGAGTAATCCGCCATCAGAAGGCGCTCCCGAAGGAAACAGGAAATATTTGGAAATAACGCTTACACATTATGCATAGCGCTGGATAAATCAGCGTTTTTAATTTGCCCTGGCTTGCGCAGAAACGTTTACCCCCCTGAGAAACAAAAACAATAAAACAGTTTAAAAACAACACCTTAATTATTTACCTTTCCCCATAGCATCCTCCCCAGCGCCCCGCTGGCTATAAAATTATTATCGTTGCCATTATCAGATAAGTCCGATCAAGTGCATCGTTTATGTCTATTAATTTCCTGTAATTAAGTCACCGAAGCAATCAAACCGCGAAAACTGTTGCTGTATATTTCATCGCGATCAACACGCCAACATAGGTTATCTGGATACCCATCTGCACGGTATTCGCTTGCCGTGTTTGATTACCACAATGGTTATCCCCTTAAGTACATGGAGTTAAAATGAATAAGAAATTACTGCCTGTTGTAGCACTGATCCTGTCCGCGTCCGCCACCAGTGCTTACGCAGTTAACGGCAAGGTCAACTTTACCGGTGAAATCATCCAGTCAACCTGTACTGTGACTTCTTCCGACCAGAACAAAGACGTTTTCATCGGTAAATACCCGACTACCGCGTTCAACGCTGTTGGCGATGTTACCGCTTCTAAAGCGTTCACCATCAACCTGGAAAAATGTGAAGCCGGTGATTACTCCCTGCGCTTCGACGGTGCGACCGTTGCCGGTAACCCGAACCTGCTGTCCGTTGATAACGCTGGCGGCGTAGGTATCGAAATCCTGACCAACGACGAAAAAATCGTCCCAATCAACCAGAGCGCAGACGACAACTCCCCGTGGGTTAACGTTGCAGCGTCTGACGACAACAGCGGCACCGCGGTATTCAACCTGAAAGCTCGCTACAAATCCTTCCTGAAGGATGTGACTGCTGGTTCTGCTAACGCAAACGCCACCTTCACCATCGAATACAAATAATACGGATAATCCCGTTTTAGGGTAGACGTTTTGGCCATGGATGGCTGGTAACATTATTTGGAACGTGAAATGAAAAAGTTATTAACCGCTTTATTGTTATTTGTCTCGCTGGATACTTTTGCGGGTATTCAGGTCGATCAGACTCGGGTTATTTATAACGGCGGGGAAAAATCTGCGGCGTTATCCATTCACAATGATACCGATGAAACATGGATGGTTCAGACCTGGCTTGATACCGGTGACGCCACCGCAACGCCAACCAATTTACCGATGCAGGCTATTCCGCCAATTTTAAAACTGGCGGGAAATAAAGACGCTATTTTGCGCTTTGTTTATTCCGGCAGCGGACTACCAACCGACCGCGAATCCGTGTACTGGATCAACGTGCAGGAAATTCCGCCTTCGGCGAAGCAAGAAAACGTGCTGCAAATTGCGATCCGCACCCGCGTGAAGTTGTTCTATCGCCCTACCACGCTGAAAACCACCTTGCAAAAGGAAGCGCAGGCCCTGACCTGGCGCAAGCAAGGTAATGAGCTGGTCGTGACTAACAAAGGTCCGCTGCACGTGACTTTCGGCGTACTGACGCTAAAGAGCGGCGCGAAGACCTGGAAAGTGAATGCTGACATGGTTAATCCCATGGACTCTCTGAACATCAAATTGCCAGCCGGCGCGGCGGCAGCGGATCAGATGTCATTCACTTTTATCAATGATTTTGGCGGACATACGGAAATTAAAGATATCCGCATTCAGTAAGAGAGCAATACAATGGCTAGCCATAACAAAATAAGGACGATCCCTGGATGTCTGGCGCAGCATGTTCGCTTTGCTGTTTACGCCTCGACAATGTCATTACTGGCGACACCATTTGTCAATGCCGAAGAGCAATTCAATACCTCTTTCATCCGCGGGGCGAATAACGCCTCGCTGGTGCAAAACCTCTCTACCGGCGACGATATTTTACCAGGTAAATATGCCTTCGATATTTACCTGAATAAAAATCGCGTCGATCACCGGGAAATAGAATTTAAAAAAGATTCGCCTAACACCCCGGGCTATTTCTGTTTAGATGCCGACAGCTATCGTTCATACGGCGTTCTGGTGCCGGACACTGCCGGTAGCAGCGCCTGTTACGATCTGGTAAAAAATATTGCCGGCAGTAGCGTGAGCTGGAACGCCGCGCTGCAGGAGCTGAACATCTCCGTGCCGCAAACCGATCTCGAAGCGCGACCGCAGGGCGAGATTTCGCCGCTGGTCTATGACGACGGTATCAACGCCGGTTTCGTTAACTATGCCTTCAGCGGCAGTCATTCCCGTTTTGCCAGCGGTAGCGGCAAACAGGACAGCGACTACTACTTCCTGAGCCTCAATAACGGCCTTAACGTCGGCGCGTGGCGTTTTCGCAATACCTCTTCCCTGTCAAAACAGACCGGGCAAAAAGAGCAATGGAACCCGATTTCCACCTGGGCGGAAACCGACATCGCCTCCTGGCGCAGCCGTATTCAGATTGGCCAGAGCAACACCAATAATAACGTTTTCGACAGCTTCCAGTTCCGCGGCGCGCAGATTTCCAGCGTCCCGGAAATGCTGCCGGACAGCCGCCGCGGCTACGCGCCGGTAGTACGCGGCGTCGCCAACACCAACGCCCGCGTCGAAGTGCGCCAGAATGGCTACACCGTCTACAGCACCGTGGTGCCGCCGGGGCCGTTCGCGCTGACCGATATTTCGCCAAGCACCCTCAGCGGCGACTTAGCCGTAACGGTTATCGAGGCGGATGGCTCACGCCATAGCTTCACTCTCCCTTACTCCTCCGTGCCGAATATGCTGCGCGACGGGATCTGGGAATATCAGGTGACCGCGGGTAAATACCACGACGGCACCAATAATTATCAGCCGCAATTTATCCAGGGTACCGTCGCGCATGGCGCCGGCTCCGACTATACGCCATATGGCGGGATTATCATGGCCGAGCACTATCGCTCCGGCGTGGTCGGGCTGGGTAAAAACATGGGCGAATACGGGGCGGCCTCCGTTGACGCCTCATGGTCTGATACCGATCTGGCTTCCGGCGAGAACAAGCGCGGCGCCAGCGTGCGCTTCCTCTATTCCAAATCGCTCAATACCCTCGGTACCGACGTGCAGATCGCCGGCTACCGTTATTCGACATCAGGCTTCTATGACTTCTCCGATGCGGTAGCTGAACGTAACAACTGGCAGAACGGTTTCTACCACACCCAGTATTACGATCAGAGCGACGATAAAACCGGCGCGCCGGATTGGGCGACGCAAAACCAGCGCCGTCGTTACTACGACTCGCAGCAATACAACAACAAACGCCAGCGCGTCGAGATGACGGTCAACCAGCACATTGCCGGCGCTTCGCTGTACGCGACCTTTATTCGTCAGAACTACTGGAACACCTCCGCTTACGACCGCACCATCCAGACCGGTTTCAACACCACCTGGAATCGCGTCAGCGTCGGCGTGTTTTACCAGAACAGCCGCAGTAACTACGGCTATAGCGACAACAGCGTTAACCTCAACGTCTCGGTACCAATCAACATCTTTGGCCCGGACCACGAAAGCACGGTTAACTTTAACGCCTCTAACAGCAAGCAGAGCGGTAGCGGCTACAGCGCCGGGATGAGCGGTACACTGCTTGATGACAACCGCATGAATTACTTCGTGCAGAGCGGCCACACCCAGCACGGCGGCGATACCAGCCTGGTCAACCTGGGTTATCTGGGCAGCATGGGTAACGTCGATCTGGGCTACAGCTACAACAACAACTATCAGCAGACTTCGCTGAACGTCTCCGGCGGCGTGGTCGCGCACTCCGGCGGCGTCACCCTGTCGCAGCCGCTGCAGAACACCTTCGTTGTGGTGAAAGCGAAAGGGGCGCAGGGCGTGCGTCTGGAAAACCAGCCTGGGGTAGCGATTGACCGCTTCGGCTACGCGGTGCTCACTTCTGCGATGCCGTATCGCCACAACCGCGTCGCGCTGCGTACTTCGGATATCGGCAACGGCCTGGAAATCCCGCTGGCGGCGAAAGATATCGTGCCGACCGAGCGCGCCATCGGCCGCGTGACCTTTGAAACGCATCTCGGCCAGAGCCTGCTTATCCACGCCAAACTGGCGGACGGCAGCGTGCCGGTGATTGGTGCCAACATCTTCGGCCAGAACGGCGAACATGTCGGCGTGGTCGGTACCCGCGGCGAAGCCTACGTTTCCGGCGTTCAGAGCGGCGACCGTCTGCAGATGAAATGGGGCGACGATGCCGACGCCTCCTGCAGCCTGACGGTGCCAGAACTACCTGCTATTCAAGCCGATCAACCCGGTGGTTATCAGGTCGTCTCCCTGACCTGTAAATAACATGAAAGGACAATTAGTTATGTCGAAGTTTAACCTCTTATCCCGCACCGGGCTGACGCTGCTGGTACTCTCGAGCGCGCTGTTCTCCACCAGCAGCTTCGCGCTGAGCTGTAAGAAGAACGGTACCGAAGTATCGCAGACCATCGCGCTCACCGATCAGATTAACGTTTCGACCGCTAATTTGAAGCCGGGTACCCTGCTGTGGCGTTCGCCGACGTTTACCTCTACCTTTACCTGTACCGATACGGATCACATGCCCAATGGTGAAGATGCATATCTGTACTGGGATCCGGAAACCCGGATGCAGAATATCCACAACTCGCTGGAAGTCGGCGTCACCTATCTCAGCACCGATATTAAACCGGTAAAAGGTCAGAAAACGGATATCGGGCCAGGTACGCTCTGCCGCCGCAACCGTCCCGGCGGTGCATGCCAGTCTCCGGCAACCCCGCAGACCGTCACGGTGACCTACTCGGTTTATATTAAAGCCACCGGCAATCCGCCGCCGTCAAACGGCGTGATTAACGACACCAACCGCTACGCTATCTTCCAGGTTGACGGCGTCGGCGGCCTCAACAGCCGCCCGAATAGTAACTTCCGCGCGTGGGTCACCGGGCTTGGCAACATCCGCTTTATCGCCTGCAACCCGAAAATCACCGTCTCGGCGAACAATGGTTCAACGGTAAACTTCGGCAGCATCCCGGCGCGCAACGCGGTCGTCGGCGCCATTGAGAAACAGGTTCCGTTCAGCGTCCGCGCCGACCTGACCGGCGCCGGCCAGGATTGCCAGGGGCAGACCTTAATGGCCAGCTTCAGCACCCAGCAGCCGACCCAGGACACCAATACCATTCTGCCATCCAACGATAGCGGTTTTGGCATCCTGCTCTCGCGCGCCGATGCGCCGACGACCTGGCTTTCCATGAATACCCCGACGCAGTTGGGCATGATTAACGGCAGCGTGGTAGAAAGCAACTTCCTGGCCAGCCTGAAATGGCTAAGCGTTAAGCCAAAAATCGGCACCTTTAATGCGACGGCCAATATCGACGTTACCTTTAAATAGTGAAGCAAAATGCCGCTGACCAACACCGAACCGACCGGGTTACGCTATGTATTTCAGCCGATGTTCAACCGCGAAGGCAAAATGATCGCGGTTGAATGTTTGACCCGGTTTGCTCATCACGAGCCTGCTAGTCCGCAAGATATAGAACGGTTTTTCAGTGAGGCATCGGAATCACTGCGCGCCCGCATCCTGCTCGAACAGATTGAGCTGGTCAGGCAGCATCAGCAGTGGTTCCGCCACAACGAAGTCATGGTTACCCTCAACGTCGACGAGTCGACGCTGCATATGCTGCATGATGATTTTATCGCCGAGTGTGTGAAAACCATCGGCTGCCTGCATTTTGAGGTTAATGAATTTTCCAACACGCTGGTGAAACGCACCCCGACCATCGACGCCCTGACGGACAAATACTCCTTCTGGCTGGATGATTTTGGCGCCGGTTACGCCGGGTTCGCCGCCCTGACGGCACAACCCTTTCGTTTTATCAAGACCGACAAGAACCTGTTATGGAGCCTGCTGGAAAAGAAAAACGGCCAGCAGTTGATGGACTCGCTGCTGCACTATTTTCAGGCGAACCAGTATCAGGTGATCGTCGAAGGTATTGAAACCGAAGCCCATCTTCAGTGGCTGGAAAACATGCCGTGGTTTGCCCTGCAGGGGCTCCTCTGGCGGGAACAAACCATTGAAGCCTTAGTGGCCAGCGTCGAAAAATAACCCCTCTTTTCCCCGGATATCCACTCCCCCGCTATCCGGGCTGTCCGTCCTCTCTTCAACTTATTCATTTTCTGGCATTTTTCTTTTTCCACCTCGCCTGTCCTCGCCTTTCATATTGTTAACTTATTGTTGCTAGCGATCACAAAAATTAAACAATATGGTTATTTCATACGCATTTTTCAAAAATGTAGATATTTTTAATTTATGGCTACGAAATGAGCATCACCCCGACTCTCTGACTCTACCCGAGGAATGATTCTGATGAATGCACTGACCGCCGTAAAACCCCATGCTGATGATTTGGCCCACAGCTACACCGGTTTTTCCTTCGCTCCGTCCGCGCAATCGCCGCGTCTGCTGGAGCTAACGTTCACCGCCGAAACGACCGCGCAATTTCTTCAACAGGTCGCGCAGTGGCCGGTGCAGGCGCTGGAATATAAATCCTTCTTGCGCTTTCAGGTCGGCAAGATCCTCGACGATCTGTGCGGCAACCAGCTGCAGCCGCTGCTGATCAACACGCTGCTCAATCGCGCGGAGGGCGCGCTGCTGATCAACGGTATCGGCATTGACAACGTCTCTCAGGCCGATGAGATGGTCAAGCTGGCTACCGCCGTGGCGCATTTGATCGGACGTTCCAACTTTGATGCCATGAGCGGCCAGTATTACGCCCGCTTCGTAGTGAAAAACGTCGATAACTCAGACAGCTATCTGCGTCAGCCGCACCGCGTGATGGAGCTGCACAATGACGGTACCTATGTCGAAGAAATTACCGACTACGTGCTGATGATGAAGATCGATGAGCAAAATATGCAGGGCGGCAATTCACTGCTGCTGCATCTCGATGACTGGGAACATCTCGACGAATTCTTCCGCGACCCGCTCGCCCGCCGTCCGATGCGCTGGGCCGCGCCGCCGAGCAAAAACGTCAGCAAAGATGTCTATCATCCGGTTTTCGATGTCGACCAGCAGAGCCGCCCGGTAATGCGCTATATCGACCAGTTTGTGCAGCCGAAAGATTTCGAAGAAGGCACCTGGCTGAGCCGCCTCTCCGATGCGCTGGAAACCAGTAAAAACATTCTTTCCGTGCCGGTGCCGGTGGGGAAATTCCTGTTGATAAACAACCTGTTCTGGCTGCACGGTCGCGACCGCTTTACGCCGCACCCCGATCTGCGTCGCGAACTGATGCGCCAGCGCGGCTACTTTGCGTATTCCACGAATCATTACCAGACTCATCAATAAGGGTTCTCAGGCGAAGGAATTGAGCGGATGTATGATTTCGTGATTATCGGCGGCGGCATTATCGGCATGTCGACCGCCATGCAGTTAATTGAGATTTACCCGGACGCCCGCATTGCCCTGCTGGAAAAAGAGTCCGGTCCGGCCTGCCATCAAACTGGCCACAACAGCGGGGTGATCCACGCCGGCGTTTACTATACTCCCGGCAGCCTCAAGGCGCAGTTTTGCCTCGCCGGCAACCGCGCCACCAAAGCCTTTTGCGAGCAGAATGCGATTCGCTACGACGTCTGCGGCAAGATGCTGGTTGCCACCTCGCCGCTGGAAATGGAGCGGATGCGCGCGCTGTGGGATCGCACCGCCGCTAACGGCCTGCAGCGCGAGTGGCTTAGCGCCGGCGAGCTGCGCGAACGCGAGCCGAACATCAGCGGACTGGGCGGGATCTTCGTTCCTTCGAGCGGCATTGTCAGCTATCGCGACGTGGCGGCGGCAATGGCGAAGATCTTCGAATCTAAAGGCGGAACGATCGTCTACGACGCCGAAGTCAGCGCCCTGAAAGAACACGCCAGCGGTGTGGTCGTCCACACCCGTCAGGGCGGCGAATATGAGGCATCGACGCTGATTACCTGCTCCGGGCTGATGGCCGATCGGCTGGTGAAAATGATCGGCGTCGATCCCGGCTTTATCATCTGCCCGTTCCGCGGCGAATATTTCCAACTGGCGCCGCAGCACAACCAGATCGTTAATCATCTTATCTATCCTATCCCCGATCCGGCGATGCCGTTCCTCGGCGTCCATCTGACCCGCATGATCGACGGTAGCGTCACTGTCGGCCCTAACGCGGTGCTGGCGCTGAAGCGCGAAGGCTATCGTAAGCGCGATATCTCGCTGACCGATACCTTCGAGATCCTGACCTCGCCCGGCATTCGCCGGGTATTACAAAACAACCTGCGCTCCGGGCTTGGCGAAATGAAGAATTCGTTGTGCAGAAGCGGCTATCTGCGGCTGGTGCAGAAATACTGCCCCAGCCTGACATTGAGCGATTTACGCCCGTGGCCTGCCGGCGTGCGGGCACAGGCGGTATCGCCGCAGGGCAAGCTGATCGACGATTTCCTTTTTGTTACTACCGCGCGTTCCATCCACACCTGTAACGCGCCGTCGCCGGCGGCCACGTCGGCTATCCCGATCGGCGCGCACATCGTCAGCAAGGTGCAAACCCTGCTGGCAAGCCAGAGCAATCCCGGACGCACGCTGCGTGCGGCACGTAGCGTGGAGACACTACACGCCGCTTTTACTCGTTAACCCCTTAAGACAGGAAGCGATTATGCAACTTAAAGATGCAACTCTGTTTCGCCAGCAGGCGTTGATTGATGGCCAGTGGCGCGATGCGCAAAACGGCGATGTGATTGCGGTGACCAACCCCGCCAACGGCCAGCAGTTGGGTAGCGTGCCGAAAATGGGCGCCGACGAAACCCGCGAAGCCATTGAAGCCGCCAACCGCGCCCTGCCAGCCTGGCGTGCCCTGACCGCCAAAGAGCGCGCCACCCTTCTGCGCCGCTGGTTCGATCTCATGATGGAGAACCAGAACGATCTCGCCCGCCTGATGACCCTCGAACAGGGGAAACCGCTGGCGGAAGCCAAAGGCGAAATCAGCTACGCCGCCTCCTTTATTGAGTGGTTCGCCGAAGAAGGTAAGCGCATTTACGGCGATACCATTCCCGGTCATCAGGCCGACAAGCGCCTGATTGTCATTAAGCAGCCCATCGGCGTTACCGCCGCCATCACCCCGTGGAACTTCCCGGCGGCGATGATCACCCGTAAAGCGGGCCCGGCGCTGGCCGCCGGCTGCACGATGGTGCTGAAACCCGCCAGCCAGACGCCGTTTTCCGCGCTGGCGCTGGCCGAACTGGCGAATCGCGCCGGTATTCCCGCCGGGGTATTTAACGTGGTCACCGGTTCCGCCGGGGCCGTCGGCAACGAACTGACCAGCAACCCGCTGGTACGCAAGCTCTCCTTCACCGGCTCGACCGAAATTGGCCGCCAGCTGATGGAACAGTGTGCGAAAGACATCAAAAAAGTGTCGTTAGAACTCGGCGGCAACGCGCCGTTTATCGTCTTTGACGATGCCGACCTCGATAAAGCCGTCGAAGGGGCGCTGGCGTCGAAGTTCCGCAACGCCGGGCAGACCTGCGTCTGCGCCAACCGTCTGTATGTACAGGACGGCGTCTATGACCGTTTCGCCGAGAAACTGCAGCAGGCGGTGGAAAAGCTGCGCATCGGCGACGGCCTGCAGGACGGGGTCACCACCGGCCCGCTGATCGATGATAAAGCGGTAGCTAAAGTCGAAGAACATATTGCCGACGCCCTCGCGAAAGGCGCGCGCATCGTCACCGGCGGTAAACCGCACGCGCTGGGCGGCAACTTCTTCCAGCCCACCATCCTGGTCAACGTCCCGAGCAGCGCCAAAGTGGCGAAAGAAGAGACCTTCGGCCCGCTGGCGCCGCTGTTCCGCTTTAAAGATGAAGCCGATGTGATTGCCCAGGCCAACGATACCGAATTCGGCCTCGCCGCCTATTTCTACGCCCGCGACCTGAGCCGCGTCTTCCGCGTCGGCGAAGCGCTGGAGTACGGCATCGTTGGCATCAATACCGGCATTATCTCCAACGAAGTCGCGCCGTTCGGCGGCATTAAAGCCTCCGGTCTGGGCCGCGAAGGTTCGAAGTACGGCATCGAAGATTATTTAGAAATCAAATATATGTGTATCGGCCTTTAACAGGAGAGCAGGACATGACCAGCAATAAAGCGTTAATGCAGCGCCGTAGCGACGCGGTGCCGCGCGGCGTCGGACAAATTCACCCTATCTTTGCCGACCGTGCGGAGAACTGCCGGGTATGGGACGTTGAAGGCCGTGAATATCTCGATTTCGCCGGCGGTATCGCGGTGCTGAACACCGGCCACCTGCATCCTGAGGTGATCGCCGCGGTGGAAGGCCAGCTGAAGAAGCTGACCCATACCTGCTTCCAGGTGCTGGCCTACGAGCCCTACCTGCAGCTGTGCGAAATGATGAACCAGAAAGTGCCCGGCGATTTCGCCAAGAAAACCCTGCTGGTGACCACCGGTTCGGAAGCGGTGGAAAACGCGGTCAAAATCGCCCGCGCGGCGACCGGGCGTAGCGGCACCATCGCCTTTACCGGCGCCTATCATGGCCGTACCCATTACACCCTGTCGTTAACCGGTAAAGTGAACCCTTACTCCGCGGGCATGGGATTAATGCCGGGCCATGTCTATCGCGCGCTCTACCCGTGCGCGCTGCACGGCATCAGCGATGATGACGCGATCGCCAGCATCCATCGCATCTTCAAAAATGACGCCGCGCCGGAAGATATCGCCGCTATCGTCATCGAACCTGTCCAGGGCGAAGGCGGGTTCTACGCCGCCTCCCCGGCCTTTATGCAGCGCCTGCGCGCGCTGTGTGACGAGCACGGTATCATGTTGATCGCCGATGAAGTCCAGAGCGGCGCGGGCCGTACCGGCACGCTGTTCGCGATGGAGCAGATGGGCGTGGCGCCGGATATCACCACTTTTGCCAAATCCATCGCCGGCGGCTTCCCGCTGGCGGGCGCCACCGGACGGGCGGAAGTCATGGACGCCATTGCGCCGGGCGGATTGGGCGGCACCTATGCCGGCAACCCGATTGCCTGCGCCGCCGCGCTGGCGGTACTCAAGGTTTTCGAACAGGAAAACCTGTTGGAAAAAGCCAACCAGCTCGGCGACAAGCTGCGTAAGGGCCTGCTCAATATCGCCGAAACGCATCCTGAAATCGGCGACGTCCGCGGCCTGGGAGCGATGATCGCCATTGAACTCTTTGAAGAGGGCGATCACCGCAAACCCAACGCCAAACTAACGGCGGATATCGTCGCCCGCGCGCGGGATAAAGGCCTGATCCTGCTCTCCTGCGGGCCGTACTATAACGTGCTGCGTATTCTGGTGCCGCTGACTATCGAAGATGCGCAGATCGCGCAGGGGCTGCAGATTATCGCCGACTGTTTTAACGAAGCTAAACAACGCTAACACTCCTGCACCGGATGGCGACGCTCGCGCGTCCCGTCCGGTTGCCTGTCGGCCGGATGGGGCGCAACCGCCATCCGGCAAACGGCGCCAAAAAACAATAAAAGGGGTTAATGATGGGGCAACTGTCGCAATCACATGATTTAGGGGGCGGGCTGAAATCACGCCACGTCACCATGTTATCTATTGCCGGCGTGATCGGCGCAAGTTTGTTTGTCGGTTCCAGCGTCGCCATTGCCGAAGCGGGCCCGGCGGTGCTGCTCTCCTACCTGTTCGCCGGGTTATTGGTGGTGATGATTATGCGTATGCTGGCCGAAATGGCCGTCGCCACCCCGGATACGGGCTCCTTTTCGACCTACGCCGACAAAGCGATCGGCCGCTGGGCGGGTTATACCATCGGCTGGCTGTACTGGTGGTTCTGGGTACTGGTTATCCCCCTGGAAGCCAATATCGCCGCCATTATTCTCAACTCATGGATCCCCGGCGTACCGGTATGGCTATTCTCGCTGGTCATCACCCTCGCCCTCACCGGCAGTAATCTGCTGAGCGTCAAGAACTACGGCGAATTCGAGTTCTGGCTGGCTATCTGTAAAGTTATCGCCATTCTGGCCTTTATCGTACTGGGCGCGGTGGCCATCAGCGGCTTCTATCCATATGCCGAAGTGAGCGGGATTTCGCGCCTGTGGGATCACGGCGGCTTTATGCCTAACGGCTTCGGCGCGGTGCTCAGCGCAATGCTCATTACTATGTTCTCGTTTATGGGCGCCGAGATCGTCACCATTGCCGCCGCCGAATCGGATACCCCGGATAAGCACATCGTTCGCGCCACGAATTCCGTAATCTGGCGTATCTCTATCTTCTACCTGTGCTCCATTTTCGTGGTCGTCTCGCTGATCCCGTGGAACATGCCGGGGCTGAAGAACGTCGGTTCATACCGTTCGGTACTGGAGTTACTGCATATCCCCTACGCCAAGCTGATTATGGACGGGGTGATCCTGCTGTCGGTGACCAGTTGCCTGAACTCGGCGCTGTATACCGCTTCGCGAATGCTCTATTCCCTGAGCCGCCGCGGCGATGCGCCAGCCATAATGGGCAAAACCAACCGCAGTAAAACGCCGTATGTGGCAGTGCTGCTCTCCACCGGCGCGGCATTCTTAACCGTGGTGGTGAACTACTATGCCCCGGCGAAGGTCTTTAAATTCTTGATCGATAGCTCCGGTGCTATCGCCCTGCTGGTCTATCTGGTTATCGCCGTATCTCAGCTGCGGATGCGCAAAATCCTGCTGGCGAAAGGCGGAGAAATTCGCCTTAAGATGTGGCTCTATCCGTGGCTCACCTGGCTGGTTATCGCCTTTATCACCTTCGTACTGGTGGTGATGCTGTTCCGCCCGGCGCAGCAGCTGGAGGTGATTTCCACCGGCGTGCTGGCGATCGCTATCATCTGCACGGTGCCGATTATGTCACGCTGGAAAAAGCTGCTATTGTGGCAAAAACTGCCGCTGCAAAATACGCGTTAACCCTGTTCCCGGCGCAAGCCGGGAAATGTATTCAGGAGCAAGACTATGACCGCCATTCCCCAAGCGACGGCCATTGATGGATACCGCTGGTTGAAAAACGACATCATCCGCGGCGTTTATCAGCCTGATGAAAAACTGCGTATGAGCCTGCTGACGTCGCGCTATGAGCTTGGCGTCGGCCCGCTGCGGGAAGCGCTCTCGCAGCTGGTGGCCGAGCGGCTGGTGACGGTGGTCAACCAAAAAGGCTATCGCGTCGCCTCGATGTCCGAGGCGGAACTCCTCGATATCTTCGATGCCCGCGCCAACATGGAAGCCATGCTGGTGCGCCTCGCCATTGAGCGCGGCGGCGATGAGTGGGAAGCCGAACTGCTGGCTCGCGCCCATCTGCTTAATAAGCTGGAATCCAGCGAAGCAAGTGAGCGCTTACTCGATGAATGGGATCAGCGCCATCAGGCGTTTCATACCGCCATCGTCGCTGGCTGTGGTTCGCAGTATTTACTGCAGATGCGCGAACGGCTGTTCGATCTGGCGGCGCGCTACCGCTTCATCTGGCTGCGCACCACCGTGCTGTCGGTAGAAATGCTGGAAGATAAACATGTCCAGCACCAGACGCTGCTGGAAGCCATTCTGGCGCGCGACGCCGAGCAAGCCAGCGCGCTCATGCGCGAGCACTTACTGACTCCCATCCCGATTATCCAACAGGCGATGGCCGGCAAACTGCAGGCGCAGCAATCCTGATTCAGGCGGCGGGCTTTTTATAATACGGCAGCTGCTTGACCGGATACTCGTAGTGTTCCTCCACCACGCAGCGGTCCGGCGTCGCCATTCCCGAATAGAAGAAAAAGTACTCCTGACTGTCCGGGAAAAAGACCAGATCGTCGCCGTTACGAAAGCTGGTCACCCGATAGGGAATATTATTTTTAGTGTGCGCCTGACGCATGCCGGAAGCCACCTGGAAATGGTCGTCCCACTTCATGGTTGATAGCTGGTAATGGAAACGCGAGATAGTCACGTTTTTACGTAAAGAGCAGGACAATTTTACCGCTGTGCCGGCGAAAGCCGGAGAAAGGAAGAAGCTTAATAAACTGATAGATAATACAAATTTCATGAAGGTCTTATAATTTTAGGGTCAATTATTTAACGGTAACATGAATTGGCCGTTCAAACAGGGATCGCGGCGGATTTTCTTCCCACCGCGCCCGACTCCAGGAATATTCCTAATTATTCGCGCCGCGTAACACCTCGCGAAAGTGCATCACCAGCGGGCGCTGGTTAGCTTTGTGCCATACCGCCCACAGCTGGGTCGAATAGCTCATCCACGGAATTTCCCGCAGCACGACCCCCTCAGGGGCGTTATGCCGCAGGCTGTGCTGGATCAGCGCCACGCCCAGCCCCGCCGCCACCAGCCCCAGAGCCGTTAATGGCTCTCCGGCTTCCAGACGAATATCCGGATTAAAGCCCGCACGTACGCAGGCGGCGACGAACTCATCGCGTGAATGGGCATCGTCGTTATGGATAACCGCGATCCACTGCTGATCGGCCAGCTGCGCCGGCTGCAAGTTTTCCGCAGCGGCCAGCGGGTGATTCTGCGGTAATGCCAGCAGCATCCGGTCATCAAGCACCTGGGTGTACTCCAGATCCTGTTCGCCCGCCGAAGGCGGCATGTCCACCAGCGAGAAATCCAGGCTGCGCTGGCGCAGGCCCTCAATCTGCGTAGCGGGCGGCTGGCTATACAGCGCGATATGCACGTCCGGGCGCGACGTTCGCAGGGTGCGCAGCGCGGTAGAAAGCACGCCGGAGTGCATGGCGTTTTCGATATAACCGATACACAACCCGCCATCTTCGCCGCGCCCCAGTCGTTTACCTAATGATTCGAGACGATTGGCGTGGGTCAGCAACGAGCGCGTTTCGGCCAGAAACGTCTGCCCGTCCGCCGTCAGGCGAATACGCTGCTGGTTACGTTCAAACAACATCAGCCCAAGGCGCTCCTCCAGCTGGGCTATCTGGCGGCTGAGCGGCGACTGCGAAATATGTAAGCGTTCGGCGGCACGGCCAACGTGCTCCTCTTCCGCCACCACCACAAAGTATTTCAACTGGCGTAAATCAATCATATGAGACCTCAAAGGACTTAAGTCAGACTAATTATGTCCTATCAAGTCATAACACCGCAAGGTATTGTGATCTCCGTCACAGAGCGACAGCACAAGTCGCTCGCAAAGAACCCTTCCCAAAACGGGAACCCTATATCGAGGACATCTTAGATGAGCATCAAACATATTCTGCCAGGCAACATCGGTTTAGGCGGCGCGCCGCTGGGCAACATGTTCCGCAACATCCCGGAAGACGAGGCGCACGCCACCGTCGCCGCCGCCTGGGATCTGGGCGTTCGTTACTTCGATACCGCGCCGCTGTACGGGTCCGGTCTTTCTGAAATCCGGATGGGCGAAGCGCTCTCACAGTACCCTCGCGACCAGTTCGTTCTGAGCAGCAAAGTCGGCCGCATCATGCTTGATGAAATGGAAGACCCGGCCGCGCGTGATTTCGGTGAGAAAGGCGGTCTTTTCGAATACGGCCTGAAAAACAAAATCCTCAACGATTACTCGGCAGACGCCACCCTGCGTTCTATTGAAGACAGTTTAAAACGGCTGAAAACCGACCATCTCGACATCGTATGGATCCACGATCCAGCGCAGGATTTCTACGGCGACAGCTGGCTGGAGCAGTTCAACATCGCCCGTACCGGCGCCTTCCGCGCGCTGACCCGCCTGCGTGAAGAAGGCGTCATTAAAGCATGGGGTCTGGGCGTGAACCGCGTCGAACCTTGCGAACTGACCTTAGCGCTCGACGAGCCGAAGCCGGATGCGTTCCTGCTGGCTGGCCGCTACTCGCTGCTGGACCACAAACGCGCCCTGCAGCGCCTGATGCCGGAAGCGCTGGAACAGAATGTCGATATCGTTGTCGGCGGTCCTTACAGCTCGGGCGTTCTCGCCGGCGGTGAACACTTCGAATACCAGAAAGCCTCTGCGGCGATCCACCAGCAGGTGGCGCAGATCAAGGCCGTTGCCGCTCGTCATCAGGTGGATGTGAAAGCCGCGGCGCTGCAGTTTGCCCTGGCTCACCCGGCGGTGGCCGCCGTGATCCCAGGCTCCAGCCGTCCGGGCCGTATGGCGGAAGATCTAGCCGCGCTGAAAGCAATCATCCCAGCCGCTTTCTGGGAAGAGATGCGCAGCCAGAATCTGGTGGCGGATAACGCGCCGCTGCCGATTCGTTAATTTTAGCGGGGCCACAGGGCCCCTCTTAAAACAAGAGAGACACCATGAAACTGGATCTAACTCATAAAGTCGCCGTGGTGAGCGGCTCCACTTCCGGCATCGGGCTTGGCATCGCTAAAGGCCTTGCTCAGGCGGGCGCGACCGTGGTCATCGTCGGCCGTCAACGGCGCGGTGTTGATACCGCCATGGCGGCGATTAATGCCGAACTCCCGGATGCGCAGCTGCGCGGGGTGGTCGCCGACCTCAGCACCGAGGAGGGCGTCAGCGCGCTGCTCGCCGCCGAGCCGCATGCTGATGTGGTGGTTAACAACCTCGGCATCTTTAACGATAAAGATTTCTTTAGCGTACCGGATAGCGAGTGGATGCACTTTTATAACGTCAACGTGCTTTCCGGCGTGCGGCTGTCGCGCCACTACGCCCGGGGGATGATCGACAACGGCTGGGGACGCATTATTTTCGTCTCCTCGGAATCCGGCGTCGCGATTCCTGCCGACATGATCAACTACGGCGTGACCAAAAGCGCCAACCTTGCGGTCTCCCACGGGCTGGCGAAACGTCTGGCCGGTACCGGCGTCACCGTTAACGCCATTCTGCCCGGCCCCACCTTCACCGAAGGTTTGCAGGAGATGCTGGCGGAGGCCGCCGCGCAGTCTGGCCGCAGCCCGCGTGAACAGGCTGATGAATTTGTGAAGACCGCGCGCCCAAGCTCGATTATCCAGCGGGCGGCGGACGTCGACGAAGTGGCGAACCTGGCGGTGTATCTCGCCTCGCCGCTCTCGTCAGCCACCACCGGCGCTGCGCTGCGCGTCGATGGCGGCGTCGTCGACACCCTGGCAATGTAATTCTAATCATCTGCAATAAAGAGAGAAATAAAATGGCTAATACCACTGTATCTATCGAAATCCCGGCTTCTGTCGACCAGGTCTGGCAACTGATGGGCGGCTTTGACTCGCTGCCCGACTGGCTGCCGTTCATCCCGAAAAGCGTAGTGAGCGAAGGAGGACGCGTGCGTACGCTGACCACTTCCGATGGCGGCACGGTCATTGAGCGTCTGGAGGCGTTTGATAACCGCCAGCGCAGCTATAGCTACTCGATAATCCAGGCGCCGTTCCCGGTAGTGGATTACCTCTCCACGATCGCGGTAGTGGCAACTGCCGATAGCAATATCACCCGCGTTGAGTGGTCCGGCAGCTTCACGCCGGTTAACGTCAGCGACGCGGATGCCGAAGCGCTGTTCAGCGGTATTTCTCGCGACGGCCTGCAGGCGTTGAAAAATAACTTTAGCGCCTGATTGTTGCCAGGAATGGCCAGGCCATTCCTTTTATGAACAAAAGAAGAAAAGTCTATTGCCCGTTGCCGTCTTTTTCAGACAACGGGCGGGGCCTATCCTTTACGCCATCACGTTGCAACGGGCAACGTTAACGAAACAACTTACCAGGATTATGAACATGAAAACCGTATCGACTCTTTTTTCCGCAGCCGCACTTTCACTTTTTGCCTTTACTACTTCCGCGCATAGCGTCACTGCGACCGGTAATACGCTTGACTCCGCTGAAGCGGTGATTGCCAAAAAAGCGAAAGAGCTAAATGCGACTGATTATAAAATCACCAGTGCCCATATGGGGAATAAGGTGACGATGAGCGCGGAACTGTACAAGTAAAGTCGGGTCCCCTTCAGAGCCCCGGCGACTCAGCATTTTGAGTTGGCCGGGGGCTAAGAATTCTCACTCTCCCGCTTTCGATTGTTTCACCTGCAATTAACCCTACACCCTGCATTTCTCTCTGCTTTTACGCTCAACAACACATAATACTTCGGTAGTAATACTTTTCTCTGCCGCTTAAATAAGTCTCATAAAGAACATTAAAAAGCAGTTTTATTTTTAAACTGAGATTTGTCGACACTACTCAACTCATAGTCTACAATGATGATTGATAACCATTTATTGCAAATGTGAATGATTATCAGGCTTTCCAGTTAGTTAAAAACAATAGCATAACGATGTTTAAATAACTCATTTTAAACGAGCAAAAAATGGCAGATAACAATATAAAAATTTATCACTCCCGTTATAGCAAGTTGATAAAACTACTGGACTTCCTTACCGTCAACATTTTGATTTTCATCTATTTAAAGTATTTTTACACCGAACCCTCTACCGCTTCCGCGCTCGTTGGAATTATCTATTCATTAGTATTCATAAGAATTAATGAGTATTTTCAATTGTACTCCGGGCAATTTAAAGGCCACTATTTCGCAAAATCAGCCGCGCTCATATTAAGCGTATGCCTAAGCAGTATTGTTTCATTTTTATTTTTCGTCGTTGCCGAGTGGTTAATTAACACGCAACCAGTGGTTAATTTTATCCCGCTGGCCGTCAGTCTGGCGAAATGCTCAATATTTATATTTCTGATTGTCTTCGTGGTGCGGGCAATCACTGCCCATTATCTGTTTAACTCGGTGTTACGGGTGGCGATTCTTGGTATTACGCCCGCGGGCCTGGCCATCGAGCAGGCTTTACAAAAAGAGTACTCACAGCGCGGTATCATCATCAGCTATTTTGAAGACCGCAACAACCATCGCGATAGCCGGTTGATGAGTATTGAAAGAAAAGGTAACTCGCGCGATCTGCTGGCCCTGGCGAAGACAGGCGGCGTTGATGAAATTTATATCGCGCTCCCCATGGTTGCACAGCAGCGTATTAAGCAGTTTCTAAATGAATTCTCTGATACGACAGTCGATGTATTCCTGGTACCGGATCTATTCTCTTACAGCTCGCATATTTCCCAGCTGCGCATGTTCGGCAATCTGCAGACCATCAGTATCTTCACTTCGCCTTTTGATGGCGAAGGGGCGATCATCAAGCGTATTGAAGATATCATTCTCGGCTCTTTCTTTACCTTAATTAGCCTGCCGGCGATGCTGTTCGTGGCGATTGGTATCAAGCTCACCTCGCCGGGGCCAATTTTATTTAAACAGAATCGTTATGGCCTCAACGGCAAGCAAATAGAAGTGTGGAAATTCAGGACCATGCGGGTCATGGAAAATAGCGCCGTGGTCACTCAGGCGACCCGCAACGATCCGCGCATCACCAAATTCGGCGCTTTTTTGCGTAAAACCTCACTGGATGAACTGCCGCAGTTTTTCAACGTGCTTCAGGGGCGGATGTCGATCGTCGGCCCGCGCCCGCACGCGGTGGCGCATAACGAGCAGTATCGCGTGCTGGTGGAGAACTACATGATTCGCCATAAGGTTAAACCAGGGATCACGGGGCTTGCGCAGATTAACGGCTTCCGCGGCGAGACCGACACGCTGGACAAAATGGAGAAGCGAATTCAGTACGATCTGGCCTACATCCAGTCGTGGTCGCTGTTCCTCGATCTCAAAATCGTCTTTTTGACTTTCTTCCGGGGCTTTGTTGGCAAAAATGCGTTCTAGGTTCGCCGTTCTGGCCGGTTTGCTGTCTGTGCCTTACGCACACGCCGACCTGCAGGCAAAACCGCATACCGGGGTTGCCGGCATCGATTTCGAGAGCCAGTTGGGTTATGACATCGGTTACGATGACAACGTGACCTGGCAGCGCTACGACCAAAATAAAATCGGTTCCAGCTACCAGAATATTAAACCTATCGTCAAAGCCATCGGCGAACGTTATGAAGACCGCTACCTGTTGATGTATTCCGGCGATTACCGCAACTATGGCAACGATAGCGCGGATAATCGCAACAACCATTTTTTTATGTTTAACGGCAAATGGCGATTTGGCAGCATGCACGGGCTGTCGCTGGATCTCAATGAGACGCTGGGTCATGAAGAGCGCGGCCGCGACACCACCGAAGGCTTTTTGCCCGAGCAGTTTAAAGAGTTTGGCATCAACAAGCCGATCGACACCCGCTTCTTTAACAGCGAATTGCGTTACAGCTACGGCGCGCCGGAAGGCCGCGGTAAAGTTGAAGTCGCGCTACTGCATAAACAATTGCGCTTTCGCAACCTCGACAGCATCAAAGACGCCAGCGATGACTTTAACTATTACATGCACGATCAGGAGTGGCATGAAAACAGCCTGGTGGCCGAACTGTTCGACCAGAAAGCCAAAACGCTGCGCTATCGCTATAGCTTTATCACCAACCAGCGCCGCTACGAGCTGAACCCGTTAAAAGACAGCAATGAGTATTATCTGCTAGTCGGCATGAAGAATCGCCTGTCGGGTAAAACGGAGATTAACGGTAACGTCGCCTGGCTCTACAAAGACTTTATCCATAACCCGGACTCGCAGGGTTTTAACGGCCTGAACTGGGATATCAACGCCGACTGGAAACCGCTGGAGCAAATGAAAGTTAATCTACACAGCTCCCAGCGCATCAAAGACCCCACCGACTCCGGCGGCTATATCCTGGTGTCGAATTTCGGCGTCGGCTATGAAAATCACTGGCTGGTGGATCGTTTCTCAACTCTGGTCGATTATTCATATATCACCGAAGACTATAAGCATCAGAGTAATAAGCGCAAAGATAAGTCCAATCTGCTGTCGCTGACCTTTAACTATGATTTCCGACCATCGGTTAACTTTAAGCTGAAGCTGCAATGGAACACCATGCACTCAAATAAAGATACGGACACTTTTTATATTGGCCCGGACTACTCGCATGTGGTTGACCGCACCCTGGGCTACGACGATTCGGCCATTATTTTTATGACGCAGGTACAACTATGACCTTTTTAAACAGGACCCTGGCGATGCTTCCACTGCTGGCGCTACTGCTGGCGGGCTGTTCGACGCCGCCGCAGACCATTAAAACGCCGCCGGACGCCGTCTACCTTTTGGACCAGGGCGATGAAGTGAATATTGCGGTCTCCGGGGAGCAGGATCTGACGATGCGGGTAAAAATCGATAATAGCGGCAGCATTGATTACCCCTATATCGGATCGCTGCTGTTAAAAGGCAAAACGCCAGAACAGGTGAGTAATGAAATCGCCGATAAACTGCGCGGTAACTACCTACAGGCGCCGATGGTCACGGTGAGCATCGCCGAATACCGCAAAGTTTATCTGCTCGGCGAAGTGAAAAAACCGGATGGATATGCCTGGGAGCCGGGTTTAACGGCGGAAAAAGCCATCGCCCTGGCCGGCGGTTTTACCGACCGTGCCGACCGTCATGATATTCAAATTCGACAGGCCCGCGGCGGAAGGCTGCTGGAAAATGTCGCCGCCGACTCCTCCGTGCAGGCAGGAGATACCATCATTATTGGCATGAGTTTCTTCTGATATGGCAATTTCACTGGTCGAAAACGCGAAAAAGAAAGAAGGCTTTATCGACTTCACGCCTTATTTCAACAAAATTAAGCACAAGCTTATCTGGTGCCTGGCGGTGGTGATTGTCGCCGCCGTGGCGTCATTTATTCTGACGCGCTTTATGTCCTCCAGCTACACGGCGACCGCTACCGTGCTGTTCAAAGCGCAGTCGCAGGACGTCTCTCCTCTGCCGCGGCTGGAAAACTACGATTCCACGCGCAGCGATTACTACGAGACCAAGTACGCGTTAATGGGGTCACGAGTAGTGCTCGATGCCGCGGTGCGTAAATTAAAGCTGGAGCAGGATAGCGAATTTAACGGCGGCGATAATCTTGATGAGGCCGCGCGCATCAATAATGCCATTCAGGCGCTGCAAAAAAGCCTGACCATTTCCGGCGTGCGCACCACCCAGCTGGTTGCCGTATCGATGGAAGCGAAATCACCGCAGAAAGCCGCCGATATCGCCAACGGCGTCGCCCAGGCCTTCATCGATTACAGCCTGCAGCAGAAGCAAAATACCTTGCTTCAGGCGCAGGGCTGGAACGAAAAAATGATGGACGACCTGAAAACCAAAATGGATCAGCAGAAGGCGGACATCGATAACTTCCTCAAGCAGAACGGATTACTAACCTTCCGCAGCATGGATGGTTATGAGACCGAGCGGCTGGGGATTGTGATTAACCATCTGGCCGACGCCACCCAGCGTCGTCTGAAAGCGCAGACGGTATGGGACAAGGTCCGTCGTCAGCAGGGTAAACCGGTAGAACAGATTATCTCGCTGCCGGAAATCTCTGGCCATCCGCAGGTGCAGGATTTACGCATTGCGCTCATCCAGACGCGGCGCAATCTTTCCGAAGCGGCGAAACACTACGGCCCGCAGCATCCGAAATATCTGCAGGCTCAGGCGCAGCTGCAGGCGGTCAATGCCCAGCTTGGCCAGGTGCTGGGCGAGCTGTTTAACGGCCTGCGCCAGCAGTATCAAATCGCCCTCGACGATGAGCAGCACTACCAAAAAATGCTCAACGATCAGAAGGCTGATTTCCAGGCGCTCGGCGCCAAGCGCGACCAGTACAACACCATGACCACCGCGCTGAATAAAACCGAAGAGCTTTATAAGTCGCTGTACCAGCGCGCTAACGAGCAGAAATTATCGGAGACCTTCTCGGTAGCGGATGAAGTCATTTACGACGCCGCCGTGCCGCCGGACCGCCCGTCTAAACCCCAGCGCGGCCTGTTGATCGTGATGATTACCCTGATGGCGCTGGCGCTGTATATCATGTACCTGATCGTCAGTACCGCGCTGGATAAAACGGTGAATAGCCTCAGCGAGCTCAAAGCGAAAACCGCCCTCGAGGCCAGCGGCGAATTTCCGCTCCTGACGCATCTGGAAAACGCGCAGCAGATTTTCCATAACGTGCTCTACGCCGATATGATCCACAGCCTACGGCTGGCGTTGCTCAATCAGCGCGATAAACCCGCCACCATCCTGGTGACTTCGGTGCAATCCCGTTCCGGCAGTTCGTTTATTGCCGAACTGCTGGCCTGCTCAGCCAGCAAATCGCGTAAAACGCTGCTGATTGACCTCGACTACCTGGCCACTCAGGGATTATCGGCGAGATTTCCTCTGCATACAGCGGGCTTCAGCCAACTGTTGAACGGCGAGTGCTTGCCGGAGCAGTCCGTCGTCAAACTGGATGATCAGCTGGACTTTATGCCTCGCGGCAAACTCAGCGACTCTTCGCTGCTGTTGCTCACCTCTGAACGCCTGCCGGCGCTGCTGGCAACGTTGCATCAGACTTACGATACGCTAATCATCGACGCTCCGGCGCTCAATCAGGCGCAGGATAGTCTGCTGCTGGCGGCACAAAGCGATATGACTCTGCTGGTGGTGAAGGCCGGCGAGCTGGCTCCGCGGATCCGTAAAGCGGAACAACGTCTGCAGAGCGCGGGCAATAGCCGGGTGGCAAACGTGCTCAACCAGGTGCGCGAAGAACATCTGGAAACGCAGGAAGGTAAACGCCTGCTTGAGCGCCAGATGCGCGAACTCATTGCTCCGAAATAGCGCCTATGAATCTGATTAAGAGTATTTCATCCATCGCCAGTTCATCGGTGCTTTCGCAGCTGATCGGCGCCTTTTCGGTCTGGCTTATCTCTCATCGCTACGGTATGGCCGAGGTCGGCCATTACGCGATGATCTACAGCAATGTGCTGATCGGCGCGCAGGTTTGTACCTTTGCCTCGCAGTTGCTAATCCCCCGTCAGGAGGATCACGAGCTTGGGCAAAACGTGGTGTTCTGCCTGCTGCAGAGCCTGGTGATGGCCCTCCCCTGGGCGGTCATTACCGGGCTTATCTTCGAACTTAACATTGCGTTTCTCTATTTGCTGACTTTTGGCTATGCGCTGGTGCTGGTGGCGGAAAACCTTTCCCTGCGCGGCGGCAACTATCCTTTCCTGACTTTCCAGCGCATTGCGGTGTCGCTGGTAGTGGCCATTGCGCTGCTGGTAATGCCCAACCCAACGCTGTTTTATCTGGCGTGGATGGTCGGGATCCTGCTGCTATTGATCGCCTGCCTGATTCGCCTGTTTAACTTCAAAAGCTTAACGCTGCGCCACTTTTCGATTGCCACGAATCTGCGTTTTTTACGCGAGCACTGGCAGCATATTAGCCGCGTCGGCAGCGCCGAGGTGCTGGCGATGGCCAGTAATAACCTGCCGACGATGCTGATTAACATCTGGTTCTCGCCGCTGGTCGCCGGCTACTTTTCGGTGGTCAGCCGTTTCTGCCTGTCGCCGGTGATGATTATCGGTAACGCCGTGCGCAACTCCATCTTTTCTAAATGGTCGATGGATTTTCGTAACCACACCTTTAACTATCCGGAATATAAAAAGGTTCGCCTGCTGCTGCTGGGCGCCGCCGCGGTGTGCATCCTTGGTATCTGGATTTTCTATCCGCTGGTGATGCGCCTGGGCTTTAGTGAGGAGTGGCTGAATTCGATCCCCACCTCGCGCTACATGCTGCCTTATCTGTTCGCCGCGCTGGCGGTCAGCCCGCTGACGGTGATCGAACTGATCTTCGGCTCCCGACGCTACTTCCTGCGTATTCAGATTGAGCAGTTGCTGATTATCGTCATCGCCTTCATCGCCTTACCGTACTTTGGCGTCAGTTATGAAATCGCCCTGCTGGCCTTCTCGTTCCTGACCTTCGCGCGTTACTTATTCATTTTGCTCAAAATGAATCAGCGGGCGAAAACGCTTTCGCTGCAGGAGCAGAAAATATGCAGCTAAACACCGGCCGCTATCTCGAAGCCTATGCCCTGATGACGCTGGTGTTTTGCGGTACGGTCCAGTATTTCACCGGTATCGCGGCCGTGCTGTGGCTGCCATTTTTTCTGGTGCTGGTGATGGCGGTGCTGCTCCTGATGCAGAGCCGCCCGCAGCCGTTGGCGCTCACCGGGCGGGAAAAGCTAATACTGGCGCTGTATCTGACCTTTATCGTACTCGGGCTGGTCTCAACGGTACTGCAGTCAGGGGTCGTCACCGCCATCGTCGGCTTTAAAAACGAGCTGGCGCTGTCGCTGCTGATGTTTTGCATGCTGCTGGGGATGTTTAGTGAATCACAACTGTATCGTCTGACGCGGCTTTTCTACTGGATCTACTATGTGCAGATCCCGGTCGCTATCTATCAGGTGATTTTCGTGGTGCCTAAACGGGTGGCGTTTCGCGGCGAAGATGAGAAATGGGACTCGGTGGTCGGCACATTCGGCGGCGATCCGATGGGCGGCGGCAACACCGCGGCGATGGGGATGTTCTGTCTGCTGATCATGCTCATGAAAGTGTCAGAGTTTAAGCACGGCATCTGCTCATTTAAATCGCTGGTGATCCACATCGCGCTGGGTTTCTTCCTCTGCGTGGTGGGGGAAGTAAAATTCGTCATTCTGCTGTCGCCGTTCCTGCTGGCCCTGCTGTGGGTCCTGCCCGGCTACGTAAGCGGCGTAAGTAAAGTTAGCCTGCGATCGCTGCTGATCATCGCCGCCGGCATGGCGCTATTAATTTTTGTCGCCATTACCGTGCTGGCTTCTAACTATTCCTCAGCCTTCGGCGGCGACCCGACCAAAAGCGCGCTATCGGTATTTATCGATTCGCTGGGCTATATTTTTGATACTAACTACATTATGCCAAGCGGCGAACTGGGGCGTTTTACCACCCTCTTCTTCTGGCTGCAGCATAACGAACTGTTCGGCCCGGGCGGCATGCTGTTTGGTTACGGCCTTAACGCCACCAACAGCGGCAGTACCGTCTCGCCGGGCTATATCGGCGCCTGGTATCACCTGATCCTCGACTCCACCGCTTTAAGCATGCTGCTGTGGGAAGTGGGGATTATCGGCATCATTCTGTTCATTGGCACCATCGCCTCCATCCTGGTCGCCATGCGGCCGAAAGAGACCTTTTCGCGCCACGATCTCAAGCTTGAGGATCTGCAACTCCTTAGCTCGGCGCCGGCGTTCTACGTTTTTGTCATCGGCTGTCTGCTCAGCCTGCCGTACAGCCAGATCCTGATGATCATTCCCATGCTACAGTTTTTATTATGGTTAGCCCTCGGGGCGCTGATTGTCATCCACCGCGCTGTCCGTCTTAACTCCGGTACCCACTATGAATAAAACGCCATCAATTACCGTCAGCATCAAGACTCTGAATGAAGCGCAGGGCATCGAAAAAACCATCGATAGCGTGCGCAAACAGCTGCAACCGTACCCACATCAAATCATCGTCGCCGACAGCTTATCAACGGATAACACCCGCGAACTGGCTATCGCTAAAGGCGCGATGGTGGTGTGCCTGGATAACGCCGCCGACCGCTGCTGCGGTATCGGCCACCAGCTGGGCTGGCTCTATAGCGAAGGCGATTATCTGCTGCTGCTGGATGGCGATATGGAGCTGGAGCCGGGTTTTCTCGATACCGCGGTCGAATTCCTGGAGACGCATCCGGAGTACGCCGGAGTCGCCGGCAGCGTCGAGATGGATGATGCCTCGAACTACGAGTTCAAATCGCGCAAGCAGCGCCTGCATCTGATCTATCCGCAGGGCGACACCGATCATCTGGGCGGCGGCGGCCTGTATCGTCGTGAAGCGATCGAGAAAATCGGCTATTTGACCAACCTCAACCTGCACGGCTACGAAGAAGCGGAGCTGGGCATTCGTTTACAGGCCGCAGGTTACAAGCTGCATCGCCTGGCGGCGCCCTACTTTAGCCACGCCTCTTACACCATGCCGACCTTTAAAATGCTGGCCTACCGTTGGAAAAACGGTTTCCTGTGGGCGCCGGGCGAGTTGCTCCGAAACTGCTGGGGTAAAGCCCATTTCCCGGCGGCGCTGCGGATTGTACGTAATGAGCTGATCTTCACCCTCTATCTTCTGGTCTTACTGATCTGCCTGCTGACCTTCAATGGCAAGGTTATCGCCATTGCCCTGCTGCCGCTGCTGGCGTTTATCGCTCTGAAGGCCATCAAAAATAAATCGCTGCGCGATGGCGTGCAGAGCGCCATTAACTTATCGCTATTTTCAGCGGGGCTGCTGCGCGGGGTGATTAATTCCGTGCGCGATCCGATGAAACGCCCGGCGGTGACCGTCTCGAATCCACAGCATATTGATACTGAAAATGAAAATTCTCTTCGTTAACAAATTCTTCTTTATCAAAGGCGGCGCAGAAACCGTTTATTTTCAGGAGCGCGACGCGATGCTGCAAGCCGGCTACCAGGTGGTCGACTTCAGCATGCAGCACGCGGAAAATAAACCGTCGCCGTGGGAGGAATTTTTCGTCCATAACGTCGATTATCACGACAGTCACGGCCTGATGAGCAAAATCAAAGCCGGGGTGGACTTTATTTATAATGCCGAGGCCTGCACGAAGCTCAACACGCTTTTGTTGCGCGAACGGCCGGATATTGTTCATTTTCATAATATCTATCATCAGCTTACACCTGCCGTTATCGGCGTGGCGAAACGCTTTGGCTGCAAAACGGTACTCACCGCCCACGATTACAAAATCGTCTGTCCTTCCTACACCATGCTGCGAGATGGTCATGTCTGCGAAGAGTGTCTCACCGGGTCGGTGATCAACGCCTTTCGTCACCGCTGCCAGCAGGGCGATACTTTTAAAAGCCTGCTACTGTCGCTGGAAGCCTACTGGCAGAAGTTCGCCAGGAATTACGCCATGCTCGACTGTATCATCGCCCCGAGCGAGTTTATGCGCCAGACCCTGCTGCGTAAGCTGCCCGACGCCCGCATTGAAGTGATCGTCAACGGTATCGATGCCGACAGCACCGTGCCCGGCGACACCGCAGGCGACTATTTTCTCTATATTGGCCGCCTGAGCCGGGAAAAAGGCGTGCCGACGCTGGCGCAGGCGCAGCAAAAAATGCGGGAGGCGATGCCGCTTAAGATTGTCGGCGACGGCCCATTGGGCGCAGACCTGCGCGCGCGTTTCAGCGGCCCGCAGTTCCTTGGCTATATGAAACACGGCGAGGAGCTGAATAACCTTATTCGCGGGGCCCGCGCGGTAGTCGTACCCTCTGAATATTATGAAAACTGCTCCATGTCGGTGCTCGAAGCCATGGCTTTTGGCCGCCCGGTGATCGGCGGCAATATTGGCGGTATCCCGGAACAGATCCGTGACGGCGTCGACGGCTATCTGGTTGAACCCGGCAATAGCGACGCGCTGGCGCAACTGATGGACAAACTGGCTGCAGACCCTGAGCTGGCCCGCAATATGGGAATTAACGCCCGCCGGCGGCTGGAAGAAAAATACGATCTCGCCCGCCACATGCAGGTGCTGCAGGCGCTTTATCAGCAACTTGTCGGGGAGAAAAAATGACCATCAACGTCACGGTTCTAGGCACTCGCGGGATCCCCGATGTGCAGGGCGGCGTCGAAACGCACTGCCAGAATTTATACCCGGAAATCTATCGCCAGGGCAGTGCGGAAGTCTGCGTGATCGCCCGCTCGCCGTATGTGAACTACCGCCGCAGCGAATATCAGGGCGTTAAACTCAAGAGCCTGTGGGCGCCGAAAAGCCGTAAATTCGAGGCTATTATTCACTCGACGCTGGCGGCGTTCAGTACCTTATTCGACGGCTCCAACGTGGTTCACGTTCACGCCGTTGGCCCCGGCCTGGTGGTGCCGTTGCTGCGTCTGCTGGGAAAACGCGTCGTCTTTACCCATCATGGCCCGGATTACGATCGGCAGAAATGGGGCCGGATGGCCAAAGAGATGCTGCGCCTTGGCGAAAAATGGGCGGTGAAATACGCCCATGAAGTGATCGTCATTTCCGAGGTCATCAATAATCTGATTAAACACAAGCATGGACGACATAACGCCCACGTTATCTACAACGGCGTACGCCAGGTCGAACTGCCGCCCGCGGATCGGCAGGCGGAGATCCTCGATAAATACGGTTTAAAACCGGGCCAGTATATCGTTGCCGTGGCCCGTTTTGTCGAAGAGAAAGGACTGCACGATCTCGTTGCCGCCTATGCCGCCGCCGGGTGTTCGGTACCGCTGGTGCTCATTGGCGATGCCGACCACGCCGATGAATATAGCGAGCGCCTGAAGCAACAGGCGGCCGCTACGCCAAACATCATCCTCACCGGCTTTATCAGCGGCGCGCCGCTGCATACGCTGTTCTCGCAGGCCGGGCTATTCGTGCTGCCCTCTTATCATGAAGGATTACCAATCGCGCTGCTGGAAGCCATGTCGTGGTCGCTGCCGGTGGTGGTCAGCGACATTCCGGCCAACCTTGAAATTGGTCTGCCGCCAGCGGACTACTTTCCCGTCGGCAACGTTCCGGCCCTGACGCAGAAACTGCAGCAGTGGGTCGCAGGAGAAAAAGCGGATTACGGTGAGTTTATGCCGAAGTACCGCTGGCCGGAAATTGCCGCGCAAACCGCGCAAGTCTATCAGCGCTTAACGTAAGCAGGTTACTCGTGCCGAAATCTACAGCTGAACTGGTGGTCGAGCGCTTTTATGCCGCGCTTGACCAGGAGGTGGAAACCTCATTAACCGCGGAGCAGAAACGGGGAATCGAGCAGGCGCTGGTGCGCGCCAACCTGGCGTCACGCCATCGCATCGATTTTCGCCACAGCTTTCCGTTCCTGCATCGCCGCTATTTTGTGGTGTTTCTTTTTGGTCGCGATCTACGCAAAGTTTCGCGTGAAAGCACCCTATTCGGACGCATCTTCGCGACTCTGCTGATTACGCTTGGCGTGGTATTCGCCCTGCTGTCGATCCTGCTGGCGCTCTATATGCTCAAATCAGCATTAGGCATTGATGTATTTAAAAATTTCCACGTCGGTATCTGGACGTGGTTTGTTAATCTTCATGACCACATGACAAAGTGAATTGAGTATGGCGATATCATCTTTGCGTAGCGCTCCTCTGTTTCGCGCCCTGCTGCTGGCCAGCACGCTGGCGTCAGCGTCCGTTAGCGCGCAAACCACGGTCATCACCCCGCCCCCATTCGACGGTCTGCTCACCAATCCGGGCATCGGCGTCGCCAGCTTTCATGATGGCTATGGTGAAAAACCAACCCGCGCCGAGTATCCCGATACTGGTTTTGAGTACGATCGCTTCTACTGGAGCGAGCTGGAACCACAGGAAGGGGTCTACAATTTCGCCCCGATCGATAACGCCTTTAGCGTCGCCGCCAACCATCAGCCAGCCATGAACGTCGGCCTGAGGGTGATGGCGCTTGACGATCCGCAAACGGGATCGAAAATTCCCGACTGGCTGATCGCCAAAGGGATCAAAGGACAGTGGGTCGCCGACGGCAAAACCTTCGTGCCGGATCTCAGCGATCCAACTTTTATCGCCTATGCGCAGAAACTGCTGAATGCCCTCGGTCAGCGCTATGACGGCAATCCGGAACTGGCCTTTATCGATATCGGCATGGTCGGCTCCTGGGGCGAATGGCACAACTCCAACTTTAGCGAGATTCCACCGTTAATGGAGAAGTACACGCCGGAGCAGCTCAATCGCTATGTTGATATGCATTTCGATAGCTTCCCGAAAACGCCGAAAGTCATGCTGATTAGCGGCGGCGATTCGCTGGCCTGGGCCAGCCGCCGCGGCGCGGGCTGGCGGGCGGACTGCTGGGGCGACTGGCATAACTTCTCCAGCGAGTGGAGCCATATGCGCGATGATTATCCGCAGCGTCTGGCCGCCGCTCAGGTCGCGGCGCCGGGGTTTGTCGATAGCTGGAAACGGGCGCCCGTCAGCCTTGAGATCTGCGGCTATATGAGCGAATGGCAGAGCGTACAGCACTACACGCGTGAAGAGGTGCAGGCCACCTTCGACTGGGCGCTGCAGCAACACGCCAGCAGCCTGAACCTGAAATCGCGACCGATTCCGGCGGAATACCGCGATATTGTCGATAAAGCCTTACTGCGAATCGGCTACCGTTTCCGGGTCAACAAACTCGCCTTCGAAACGCCGGTTAAGGCTGGTAAGCCGTTAGCGGTCAGTGTTACCTGGCGTAATGATGGCGTCGCCCCGGCCTACCTGTTCTACCCGGTACAATGGCGGGTGGTCAACGCCACCGGCGCCACGGTTACCCAGGTAAAAACCCAGGATGACGTGCGCCGCTGGCTGCCGGGGGAAATGCAAAGCACTGTCACTCTCACGCTACCCGCCGCGCTGCCCGCCGGCGATTACGCGTTGCAGACCGCCATCACCGATGCCCAGGGCAAGCCGCGGCTGCTGCTGGCCAACCAGGGTAAAACCGCCGACGGCTGGTATCAACTAACCACCTTTTCCCTTAAGTAAACGGAGAATTCATGCCTAATGCCATCAGTCAGGTCCGCCGCGAGATCAAACATACCGGCAGTATGAAGGCGAAAATCGCGATTCTGCTCTATCGCCTCGCGACGCTGTATCGCAGCCGCAACCCGTTTTACAAGCTGCTCGGCATTCCATTCGTTATTCTCAATAAACTGATTAACGAGTGTCTGTTTTGCGTCGAACTCCCCTGGCAGACGCGGATCGGCTACGGGTTGAAGCTATATCATCCGCACTGCATTGTTCTCAACCGCGGCACCGTCATCGGTGAAAACTGTATTCTGCGTCAGGGGGCCACCATCGGCAGCCTGACGGATAGCGAAGGCCGCGAAGGGGCAAGCCCGGTAATTGGCAATAACGTCGAGTTCGGCGCCCACGTGGTGGTCATCGGCCCGGTGACGTTGGGTGATAATGTTAAAATTGGCGCGGGGACCGTGGTGACGAAAGATCTGGCCGCCGGTCAGGTAGTGGTCGGCCAGCCGTTCCGGGTGTTGTCAACTCATCGCGAAGCGCAGGAATAACGGCTGAAGCGCCGTGACCTGATGACCAGAATGATCGTTGGCGGTCATCCGCTTCCCACAGCAGGAAGCGGATGCCAAAAGTAGAGCTTACGCGCGCAGGCGAACCGGTTCGCTGAAATCGTCAGCCGGTTCGAGTTTTAGATTGAACGTCGTCAGCAGCGCCGCGGCGCGCTCGTGGAACTCACGCAGCGTTTTTTCGAGTCTTTCGCGAACCTCGGGATCGTCGATGGCGACCGCTTGCCAGTTGCCCTCTTTATCAAACAGGCCGAACTGGTAGCTATAAGTGAAACGAGATTCCTGTGCTTCCATTTCCATCCACCAGCCCCAGAATTCCCGCTTCTCCGGCGCTGGTTTAACGTTGACGCAAACTGCCAGGCAGTCGAAAAAAAAGCGGTTCTCTTCACACTGCCCTTCACGGATATAGGGGCCTAGCGCCGTGAATTTTTTAATCAGCTTACTTTTCAGGTGTCCACTCGGTAACGTCATTGCGATCTCCTTTAGTGATGCAACTGTTTTACCAAACCAATAAAATTTAGCAATATATTAACCAAATCTATGATTGATCCAGCGGGCAATCTGACGCAATGCGTGATCGAAATTACGGTAAACCGGCTTAAACGGTACCTCAAGCAGCTTCCCATCCGACGAAGACGAGGTGATTAACCGCGACTCCTCTTCGGGGCTAAAGGGATCGTCTTTCCAGTAGCCGGAGAGCATCGGCGTAGGGCAACGGCGGCCCAGCAAGCCCTGAGTTTTTAATGAATAACGGTTAAGTTCGACACGCAGCGCTTCGTCAGAAGCATCGTGCATACCAAGACGCGATGCCAGCACATCGAGGAACATCTCCGGCACCCGCGCCATCAGCTGCGGATCCACCAGCAGGTTATGCACCACCGGCCCCAGACAGGCCACCGCCTTCAGTCTCTGCGATTCCAGATACCCCAGACGAACCGCAATATTGGCGCCGAAGCGGAAACCAAATGCCGCCACCCGGGTATGGTCAACCCAGGGGACATTCTGCAGATGCTGCAGCACGTACTGATGCAGCATGCTGGTGTCCTGGCTCAGCGTCCACTTGGTTGAGAAACCGATGGACGGCATGTCCAGCGTCAGCATGGCGATACCCAGCGGGGCAAAATACTTCTCATACAGGCTGTAATAATCGGTTTGCAGCGAATCCAGACCGCCGCACATCAGCACCGTCGGGAACGGGCCTTCGCCTTTCGGCATATGCAGGAAGCCCGTCACCGGGGCGCCGCCGGGGATAGCGAACTCCAGTTCACGCAGCTCGCCCGGCAGGCGTTGCGCCGCCTCTTCATAGGCGCGATTGGCCAGCGTCTGCGCCTGATCGGCTAGCCCATCGCCCTTAATATGGGGATAGGCGGCGATGCTATAGAGGTTGGAGGCGTGCAGCCAGTGGCGACCGCTCTGCAGAGGATCGGCTTCCTGAGTCGCTTTTTGCTGCCACATCATCGCTTGTTTAGTCCACTCATACACCCAGTTGCCACCGCGATAGCCGATCACCGTATCGTAGAGTTCCGGGTCGGAGCGCTCGGCGTCGCTCATCACGATGCGCGCCTGGACATCCCATATCTCCTGCGGCGAAACGCCGCGCCAGATCCACATCAGGCGATTGATTAAGCGATACCAGTGATCGACGTGATTACCGCTCAGCGCGGTCTGCATGCCCTGATGCTGGCCGGAGGAAAACCGACGGACCAGCGTTGAGGTTTCCGGGTATTTGAATCGGGGTTTAAACAACGTTTCGCTAAGGTTAGCCTGTGACATGTGCCGCCTCCATCATGTTGCTGCTTTCGCTATTGTAACCTGCGTCAGGGTAAAAAAAACCACGCCCGGCATAACCGGGCGTGGTAATTATTCACTATTGGCGGGAATTAACGGCCAGCGATTGGCGGGACGAAGACGACGCCCATATCCCACGGCTGTTCAATCCAGGTATCCTGCGGGATATCAACCACATAATCATCAACCAGCGGACGGCCAGCCGGCTTGGCGAAAATGGTGACAAAGTGCGCTTTAGGATACATTTCGCGAATAGCGACGGCGGTGCCGCCGGTATCGACCAGGTCATCAATAACGATGAAACCTTCGCCATCGCCTTCAGCGCGCTTCAGTACTTTCAGCTCGCGCTGGTTGTCGTGATCGTAGCTAGAGATACATACGGTATCAACATGACGAATACCCAGTTCACGCGCCAGTAAAGCTCCCGGTACCAGACCGCCACGGCTAACGGCAATGATGCCTTTCCATTGTTCAACCGGCAGCAGACGGCTTGCCAGTTTGCGGGCGTGAATCTGCAACATGTCCCAGGTGACAACGTATTTTTCGCTCATGTGAATTGTCCCAGCCTGTGTATAACGGCTTAAATATTGTTCGAGGGGGAAAATGGTTGCGCGAGATTATAGAGACCTGACGCACTAAAAACCAGTATTAAGCGCCTCCGGCAACGCTTTTTGCGTGCTTTACACTAGCAGAGCGCGCGGAAAGTGGTATTCTCAACCACATCGCGCAAGCCCGAGCTTGTAGTGAATCTTATTGCTAACCCTCGACCTGTAAACGACTTTTGCAGGTGACTGTAAGGAGACTCATCGTGTCTGAATTGTCTCAATTATCCCCGCAACCGCTTTGGGATATTTTTGCCAAAATTTGCTCCATCCCGCACCCGTCCTATCACGAAGAACAGCTCGCCGAGCACATCATGGGTTGGGCAAAAGAAAAAGGCTTACACGCGGAACGCGACCAGGTTGGCAACATTCTGATTCGTAAAGGCGCGACCGCCGGTATGGAAAACCGCAAGCCGGTGGTTCTGCAGGCGCACCTCGATATGGTGCCGCAGAAAAATAACGATACCGTCCACGATTTCACCAAAGACCCGATCCAGCCGTACATCGACGGCGAGTGGGTCAAAGCGCGCGGCACCACCCTGGGCGCGGATAACGGCATCGGTATGGCCTCCGCGCTGGCGGTGCTGGCCGACGATAGCGTTGCCCACGGCCCGCTGGAAGTGCTGCTGACCATGACCGAAGAAGCCGGCATGGATGGCGCGTTCGGTCTGCAGGCCAACTGGCTGCAGGCGGATATCCTGATCAATACCGATTCGGAAGAAGAAGGCGAAATCTACATGGGTTGCGCCGGCGGTATCGATTTCACCTCTAACCTGGCGCTGACTCGCGAAGCGATTCCTGCCGGTTTCCAGAGCTTTAAACTGACCCTGAAAGGCTTAAAAGGCGGCCACTCCGGCGGTGAAATCCACGTCGGCCTGGGCAACGCTAACAAGCTGCTGGCGCGCTTCCTGGCGGGCCATGCCGATGAACTGGATCTGCGTCTGGTCGATTTCAACGGCGGTACGCTGCGTAACGCTATCCCGCGTGAAGCCTTCGCGACCGTCGCCGTCGCCGCGGACAAAGCGGATGCGCTGAAAGCGCTGGTGAATACTTACCAGGATATCCTGAAAAACGAACTGGCGGCCAAAGAGAAGAATCTGGTCGTCCTGCTGGAAGCGGTCGCGAACGATAAAGCGGCGCTGACTCAAGCTTCCCGCGACGGTTTCGTGCGCCTGCTGAACGCGACGCCGAACGGCGTGATCCGCAACTCCGACGTCGCCAAAGGCGTGGTTGAAACTTCGCTGAACGTCGGCGTCGTCACCATGACCGACGACAACGTGCAGATCCACTGCCTGATTCGCTCGCTGATCGATAGCGGTAAAGACTATGTTGTCAGCATGCTGGATTCACTGGGCAAACTGGCCGGGGCGAAAACCGAAGCCAAAGGCGCTTACCCAGGCTGGCAGCCGGATGCCAACTCTCCGGTTATGCACCTGGTGCGCGAGACCTATCAGCGTCTGTTCAACAAGACGCCGAACATCCAGATTATCCACGCTGGTCTGGAATGCGGTCTGTTCAAAAAACCGTATCCGGATATGGACATGGTCTCCATCGGCCCAACCATTACCGGCCCGCACTCCCCGGATGAGCAGGTTCATATCGAGAGCGTCGGCCAGTACTGGACGCTGCTGACCGAACTGCTGAAAGCGATTCCGGCGAAGTAAGCCATGCACCGGCGGCGTGATGCCGCCGGTTGTTCCTCCGGGCCCCGGTTATGACCTGTATTGTCTGGTGGTGGCTAACGCCTTATCCGGCCTACCGTTAATTTGTTCACCACGCAGCCTCAAAATCCCCGGTGGCGCTACCGCTTACCGGGGCTACAGTAATGTGCAGTTTGGTAGCCCGGACAAGGCGCAATGCGCCGCCTCCGGGAAAATCCCTGCCGGCGACTGGACCACAACAGACTCTCAGCGTTATGAGATAAAAGCTTTTCTCAAGCTAAAACAGCCGCAAACCGATAACAGTATCTATTCAGCCTTCCCCGAACCGCGTTTTTCCATTCGATAGTTGGTGAACCACTCTCGACGCGATTCAACTCGCTGCTCAGCGACGACACGAAATCCCTGACGAAGAAAACTGGATCGTGCCGTTATGCTCGCATCGACCGACAGTACCTTTCCCGGATGGCTGGCGCAGACCGCGCCGATGAGCGCATGACCGATTCCACGACGGGCATAATCCGGCGAGACGAATAAAAGGTCGATATAATCATTAACGGCGGTGATAAATCCAACCGGCTGATTATCAATAACCGCCACCAGCACTTGCGAATCGGCAAGTTTCTGCCGCCAGCGGGATTCATCAACCTGCGCCCAGGCGGCAATTTGCGCGGGAGAATAATCCCGGCTGGCGGTCTCTCTCACCGCGCGCAAAAAAATGGCGCACAGCGCCGGAAAATCATCTTCTGAATACGCCCTGATCGTTAACATCGTTATAGTCCAAGCACCAGTTGTCGTTCGAGCTGTGGGTCGAGCAGCGTCACGTGTAACCCCACTAGCCGCACGCCGCGGCTGCCCCGACGTTCGAGCCAGGCGTTGCGCGCGGTCGCGATTAAATCCTCTTTGTTTAACCGCGGCCAGACGTGCTCCTGAGTAGTGAGCTGAAAATCGTTAAACTTCAGTTTAATGCCCTGACGCGCGATCAGCAGATCCGGTTTTACCTTCGCCAGACGACGTTCCAGCTCGGGATAGAGATTTTCGATAATAGCTTCGCAGTCTGACCACTCGTGAATATCTTCCGCCAGAGTGCGCTCGACGCCGACCGATTTGCGCTGACGATCGTTATGGATTTCGCGCTCGTCAATGCCGTGGCTGCGCTCCCACAGGATACGGCCAAACTTACCAAAGCGTTTAAGCAGCATCGCCAGATCGCTGTTCTGCACGTCGCCACAGGTACGCAGCCCCATATTTTCCAGCTTCGCCGCCGACACCTTCCCGACGCCGGGGATTTTCGCCAGCGGCAGAGACCGCACAAATTCCGCCACCTGGTGCGGGGCAATGACGAACTGGCCATTCGGCTTGTTCATATCTGAGGCAATTTTCGCGAGGAATTTTACCGGCGCCACGCCAGCCGAAGCGGTGAGATTCAGTTCACGCTCGATGGTCTGGCGGATCTCCTGGGCCATCAGCGTGGCGGAGCCGTGGCAGTGTACGCTGTCGCTCACGTCAAGGTAGGCTTCATCCAGCGACAGCGGCTCGATTAACGAGGTATAGCGGGAGAAAATTTCGCGGATGTGGTTCGAGGCTTCTTTGTAGGCATCAAAGCGCCCCGGCAGCAGCGTGAGGTGCGGACACAGTTTAAGCGCCGTCGCCGTCGGCATCGCGCTGCGCACGCCAAACTTACGCGCAGGATAGTTCGCGGTACTAATCACGCCACGCTGTACCCGACTGCCGCCAATGGCAATGGGGATATCGCGCAACGCCGGGTTGTCACGCATTTCCACCGCTGCGAAGAAGCAGTCCATATCGACATGGATAATTTTACGCATCGCCTTGCCCAACACTGTATACCCATACAGCATAGCAAAACTACGCGCAAATTTTATCTTTTTTTAATTCAACCGCCAAAAAAGCTGTTACAACATAAAAGTGAAACAAATCACCTTTATTTTCATACATTTAAATAATGAATCAGGAAGATACAATCATGAAGAAAATACTCACGGTACTCTGCCTGCTGGCGACCGGCAGCGCTTTTGCCAACCCGCAGTTGATTGCCCACCGCGGCGGTACCGGCGATGCGCCGGAAAATACCCTACCGGCCATCAAACTGGCGCTGGAAAACCACGCGCAGGCCATCTGGGTCACGGTACAGCTAAGCCGCGACGGCGTACCGGTGCTCTATCGCTCAAGCGATCTCTCCGCCCTGACCAACGCCGAGGGCAAGGTCTCAAGCTTAACCGCCGCCGAGCTGGCGAAAGTCGATGCTGGCTGGAAATGGGGCGATGACAGCCATCCGTGGCGCGGCAAGCAGGCCACGATCCCGACCTTACAAAGCGTGCTGCAGCAGTGGCCGCAGACCTTCTTCTACATCGATATAAAATCACCGGATGCCGATCCAACGGTGATGGGCGAACGCCTGCTGGAGGTGTTAAAAAACACCCATAGCCTCGAGCGGGTGCGCGTTTATTCCACCGAAGACCGCTATATCGCCGCTCTGCCGCAACCAATCCCACGCTTTGTTAGCCGCAGCGAAACCCGAACCAGGCTTGCAAACGTTTCGCTCAGCCACCAGTGTCAGAAAGACAGCCAGCGCGATGGCGATAAGTGGTACGGGCTGGAACTGAAGCGCAAGGTGGAGGTAGTCGAGAAGTTTACCCTTGGTGAAGGCGTTTCTCCGGCGACGCTCACCTGGGATAAAGAGGCGATGGATTGCTTCCGCTCGCAGGGCCAGGCCCACATCATTTTCTTCGGTATCAATAGCGCGGAAGATTATCGTACGGCGAAAGAACTGGGCGCCGACGGCGTGATGGTGGACTCTCCGGCGCAGGCGAAAAACTGGCAGTAAGATAAAAAAGGCCGCGAAAGCGGCCTGAAAACGCAAGCGTAGCGCCGTCGGCGCATTAGAGAATGCGCTGCTGCTGGCGCTGCGCCTCGCGGGCGAGACGTTTCTTACGCGCGTCGCACGGTTCCGGACAGTCGCAGACTTTCTCCAGCCCCAGCGAGGAGATCCCGCCGCAGCTGCCTTGAATACTCTTACGCTTCACCAGGTAGCCCAGGGACATGCCAAGGATCACCAGCGCAAAAATCACAAAGGTCGCGACAAATACCGTCCACATCATCAGCCTCCAAAGTCGTCGAGCATGATGTTCTCATCTTCGACGCCCAGGTCTTTGAGCATTTTAATCACCGCGGCGTTCATCACCGGCGGCCCGCACATATAGAACTCGCAATCTTCCGGCGCCGGATGGTCGCGCAGATAGTTTTCATACAGAACATTATGGATAAAGCCCGTATGCCCGGTCCAGTTATCTTCCGGCAGCGGATCGGAGAGCGCGACGTGGAAGGTAAAATTGGGGTTTTCGCGCGCCAGCTGTTCAAACTCATCGTCATAGAACATTTCGCGCAGCGAACGCGCGCCGTACCAGAAGCTGATTTTACGCGTGCTGTGCAGGCGCTTAAGCTGGTCAAAGATGTGCGAACGCATCGGCGCCATGCCCGCGCCGCCGCCGATAAACACCATCTCGGCGTCGGTCTCTTTGGCAAAGAACTCGCCAAACGGCCCGGAAATCGTCACCTTATCGCCAGGCTTCAGCGACCAGATATAGGACGACATTATCCCCGGCGGCGCATCCGGAACCTTCGGCGGCGGCGTGGCGATACGCACGTTGAGCATAATGATGCCCTCCTCTTCCGGATAGTTAGCCATCGAGTAGGCGCGCAGGGTCGGCTCTTTCACCTCAGAGACATAGCGGAACAGGTTGAACTTGTCCCAGTCTGAGCGATATTCATCGGGAATATCAAAGTCGGCATAGGCCACTTTATGCGACGGGCATTCGATCTGAATATAACCGCCGGCGCGGAACGGCACCGCTTCACCATCCGGCACCCGTAATTTGAGCTCTTTAATGAAGGTCGCTTTGTTATCATTAGAGACAACTTCGCACTCCCATTTTTTCACGCCGAAAATCTCTTCCGGCAGCTCAATTTTCATATTCTGCTTCACCGCCACCTGGCAGGCCAGGCGGCACCCTTCTTTGGCTTCGCGTTTGGTGATATGCGAAAGCTCGGTCGGCAAAATATCGCCGCCGCCTTCTTTGATGGTCACCCGGCACTGGCCGCAGGAGCCGCCGCCGCCGCAGGCGGAAGAGACGAAGATACCGTTGCTGGAGAGCGTGTTCAGCAGTTTGTCGCCCGCCGGCGTGCGGATCTGTTTATCCGCTTCGTTATTGATTTCAATAACCACGTCGCCCGCGTTCACCAGCTTCGAGCGCGCCACCAGGATGAGCCCCGACAGGACCAGCACGATCAGCGTGAACATCACCACGCCAAGAATAATTTCCATACTTTTCCGCCCTTATAGCTGCACACCGGAGAATGACATAAAGCCCAGCGCCATCAGTCCGGTGGTGATAAAGGTGATCCCTAACCCGCGCAGACCGGCGGGCACGTTGGCGTACTTCATTTTTTCGCGGATCCCCGCCATCGCGACAATCGCCAGCATCCAGCCGATGCCGGAACCAAAGCCGTAAACAATCGATTCCGGGAAGTTGTAATCGCGCTGCACCATAAACGACACGCCGCCGAAAATGGCGCAGTTAACGGCGATAAGCGGCAGGAAGATCCCTAACGCGTTATAGAGTGCCGGGAAGTACTTATCGAGGATCATCTCAAGTATTTGCACCAGCGCCGCAATTACCCCGATAAAGGTGATGAAGTTAAGGAAGCTGAGGTCTACGCCTTCCATCAATGCGCCGTCGCGCAGCACCAGGTTATAGACCAGGTTGTTGATCGGTACAGCAAGACCCAGCACCACCGTGACCGCAACGCCGAGGCCAAAAGCGGTGGAGACCTTTTTCGACACCGCGAGGAAGGTACACATCCCGAGGAAGAAGGCCAGCGCCATGTTCTCAACGAACACCGCGCGGACAAACAGGCTAATGTAATGAGCCATAATCGGTTACTCCTTTTCCTGCTGTTCAGGCTTCCAGCTACGCAGGGCCCAAATCAGCAAACCGATAATGAAGAACGCACTCGGCGCCAGCAGGAACAGGCCGTTCGGCTGATACCAGCCGCCGTTCTGCACCGTTTCCAGTACGGTGATACCGAACAGCTTGCCGCTGCCGATAAGCTCGCGCAGGAAGCCGACGATAATCAGGATCGCGCCGTAACCGAGACCGTTACCGATACCATCCATAAAGCTGGCCAGCGGCGGCGATTTCATGGCATAAGCTTCGGCACGCCCCATCACGATACAGTTCGTGATGATAAGCCCGACGAATACCGACAGCTGCTTAGAGGTCTCATAGGCGAAAGCCCGCAGCAGCTGATCCACCACGATTACCAACGAGGCGATGATCGCCATCTGCACGATGATACGTACGCTATTGGGAATATGGTGGCGAATCATAGAGATAAACATGCTGGAAAACGCCGTCACCAGCGTCACCGCAATGGTCATCACGAAGGCGGTTTCCAGTTTGGTAGTCACCGCCAGCGCGGAGCAGACGCCGAGCACCTGCAGGGCGATGGGGTTATTGGCGATAAGCGGCCCCACCAGCACGCGCTTCACCTCTTTCATATCGCTCTGTTCAGCCATTATTCAGCTCTCCCTCACGAACCTTTTTCAGGAACGGACCAAAGCCCAGTTCGCCCATCCAGAAATCAAAGCTATGCTGCACGCCGTTTGACGTCAGCGTGGCGCCGGATAAACCGTCAACCGCGTGGAGATCGCCTGCGCGCGCGCCACCTTTTACCACCTTCAGCGACGGCATGCCGTTGTCATCCAGCACCTGTTTACCGACAAACTGCTGACGCCAGTTCGGGTTTTCCACCTCGCCGCCCAGCCCCGGCGTTTCGCCCTGGTCGTAGTAAGTAATGCCTTTCACCGTACGCCCATCAACGTCCAGCGCCACGAAGGCGTACATCATGGACCACAGACCGTTGCCATAGATAGGCAGCACAACTTCCTGAATCTGCTGCTGCGCGTCGCGCACCAGGTAAATCTCCGCCAGGTTGCTGCGGCGTTTAATCCCGGCCGGATCCTGGCTGGCGTCGAGCGCGATGCTCTGCTGCGGATCTTTCAGCGCCTGGGCCTGATTAAATTTGCCCGGGTCTTTATCCAGCAGTTCGCCGGTCGCCAGATTGACCAGCCGAGGGGTAATGCGCGCGGCGAAGGTTTCCGCCACCGCGTCAGCATCCATCCCCTGCTGCATCAGGCCGGCGACGGCTAGGATATTGCGCTGTTTATCCAGCGCGCGTTGTTCCTGCTGACGCGACTTGAGGCCCACGGCGGAACCGGCGACCACAATGGAGCACACCAGACAAAGCACCAGCACCACCAGCAGCGTTTTGCCGATGCTATCGTTACTTTTCTTCTCAGCCACGCGACTTCCTCCGCTTGATATTGGCCTGCACCACCAGGTAATCGAACAGCGGCGCAAACAGGTTGGCGAACAGAATCGCCAGCATCATCCCTTCCGGATAGGCCGGGTTGACGACGCGAATCAGCACGCACATCACGCCAATCAGCAGGCCATAGCTCCATTTACCTTTATCGGTAAAGGAAGCCGAGACCGGGTCAGTCGCCATAAACATCATGCCAAAGGCGAACCCGCCGAGCACCAGATGCCAGTACCACGGCATCGAGAACATTGGGTTGGTATCGGAACCAATGAAATTAAACAGCGTGGCGGTGGCGATCATACCGACCATCACCCCGGCGACGATGCGCCAGGAAGCGATACGGGCAAAGATAATGAACGCACCGCCGATGAGGATCATCAGCGTCGACACTTCGCCAATCGAGCCGGGAATATTGCCGAGGAAGGCGTCCATCCAACTCACCGGGATGCCGGTGGCGACGTTAACCAGCGCTTCACCACCGCCGCTGGCCCACTGGGAGAGCGGCGTCGCGCCGGAGAAACCGTCTGCCGCCGTCCATACCAGGTCGCCGGAAATCTGCGCCGGGTAGGCGAAGAACAGGAACGCGCGCCCCGCCAGCGCCGGGTTGAGGAAATTGCGCCCGGTGCCGCCGAAAATCTCTTTGGCAATCACCACGCCAAAGGAGATCCCCAGCGCCGCCTGCCATAGCGGCATCGTTGGCGGCACAATCAGCGCGAAGAGAATCGAGGTAACGAAAAAGCCTTCGTTGATCTCATGTTTGCGCACAATCGCGAAAAGTACTTCCCAAAAACCGCCGACGATGAATACGGTGAGGTAGATAGGCAGGAAAAACACCGCCCCCAGCGTCATCATGCTAAGCCACCCGGCATCGGCGCTGAAGCTCACCCCTAACCACTGGGCAACGCTATAGTGCCAGTTGTTGGCAATGACCTGCTGCAGCTGTTCGGCGCCGTATAGCTTGTGCAGCGCCGGAATTGTCTGCAAGCCGACGTTGTACATGCCCCAGAACATCGCCGGGAACACTGCAAACCAGACGAGGATCATCATCCGCTTGAGGTCAATGGCGTCACGTACGTGCGCGGCGCCGCGGGTGACTAAACCCGGGGTGTAGAAGATCGTCGCCGCCGCTTCATACAGCGGGTAATATTTTGCTAACTTGCCGCCGTGCGTGAAATGCGGCTCAAGTTTCTCAATCAGGTGCTTTAAGCCCATCTCTTATCCTTCCTGCTCAATCTGGGTTAACACGCTGCGCAGCGCCGGGCCGTATTCATATTTGCCCGGACAAACGTAGGTGCAGAGCGCCAGATCTTCTTCATCCAGCTCCAGACAGCCCAGCGCCTGGGCGCTATCGCTATCGCCGGCAAGCAGATCGCGCAGCAATATGGTCGGCAGAATATCCAGCGGCATTACCCGCTCATAGTTGCCGATCGGCACCATCGCCCGCTCGCCGCCGTTAGTATCAGTGGAAAAATTAAAGCGCTTGCGCTTAAAGAAATGACCAAGGGTGGTGCGGGTAATCGAGAACTTCTCTTTGCCCGGCATCACCCAGCCAAACAGCTCTTTTTCACGGCCTTCTCGTACCACGCTGACCTGCAAATGGTAGCGCCCGAGGAAGGCGTGAGGGCCGCAGGCGTGGGTGCCGCTCAAGACAGAACCGGAAATTACCCGGTTTTCATCATCCACCAGCTCGCCCGCCAGCAGTTCATCGAGGCTGGCGCCGAGACAGGTTTGCAGCAATCGCGGCTGTTTTACCTGCGGGCCGCCAAGGGCAATGACGCGTTCGCTGTACAGCTCGCCGTCGAGGAACAGTTTGCCAATGGCGATGACCTCCTGATAGTTGAGATGCCAGACCTGTTTGGTCAGGCTGACCGGCTCAAGGAAGTGAATGTGCGTACCGGCAAGCCCTGCCGGATGCGGGCCGCTAAACTGGTTGAATGTCACCTGCCCGGCGGGATGGCCGCCCAGCTTGCCGCCGCTGGCCTGACAGACGTGGACTTTACCGTCCGTCAGGCGCGTCAGCACCGTCAGACCGGCGTCAAAGGCTTCACGCTGGGCCAGGATAATCGGCTGCGGTTCAGCCGCCAGCGGGTTGGTATCGATAGCGGTGACGAAGATAGCCGCCGGAACGCTGCCCGGCGCGGGAATTTTACTGAAAGGACGGGTACGAAACGCCGTCCACTGCCCGGAGTCCAGCAACTGTTGCCGCACCGCTTCCCGTGGCAAATCGTTAAGATCGTCTAATGCATAGCGGGGAAACGACACCGCCTCATTGCTGCCGTCGACATCAATCACCACCGATTGCAGCACCCGGCGCTCGCCGCGATGAATGGCGCTAACTACCCCGCTGGCTGGCGCGGTAAAACGCACCCCGGCGTTCTTTTTATCTTCGAACAGCACCTGGCCTTTTTGCACCCGATCGCCTTCGCTCACCGCCATCGAGGGGCGCATGCCGACGTACTCCTCGCCGAGCAGCGCGACGCGTTTCACCGCAGGCCGGGACGAGATCTGCTGTAATGGCATGCCAGCTATGGGCAAATCCAGCCCTTTCGTGATTTTAATCATATCGTTAGCAGGTATCCGTAACCTAAACCCCAGCTCAAGCCGAGGCCAGCATTATTGATGGAATATCAGAATAAGAAAGGGATAGCGGTGCCACGGGGGCACAAGACGGGAGAGAAGCATCCTTTCTTACCCTGGTCATAAACGGCGGGAGTGTAACATTTTGTGAGTGTCAGAAGTAGGAAAAGAGCCAATAAGTGCTTCTAAAATGCGAGCTATTGCGCAAAGTTCTCACTGCGCTTTGCGGCAATATTCGCTATAAAGGAACATTAAATTGTAAACGCAGCCACACCGTGCTTGCGAAAAACTGCCGTGATGCTAATGTGAGCGCTCTAAATCCAGAAAACTCTGATTTCGGGTATCTCTTGCCGTCCTGGCATGTGGTTTTTTGTTTTATCAAGGAACAAGCAGTATGCGCAAAATCGCATTCTTTATTGCGATGCTTCTGTTGCCGTGCGTGTCATTTGCTGGGTTACTCAGCAGTAACAGCCCGACAACGCCGGTTAGCAAAGAATATAAACAGCAGTTAATGGGCTCCCCCGTTTATATTGAGATCTTCAAAGAAGAGCGGATGCTCGATCTCTACGTCAAAATGGGCGAAACCTACCAGCTTCTCGATAGCTACCGGATCTGTAACTACTCCGGCGGCCTCGGGCCGAAGCAACGCCAGGGCGATTTCAAAAGTCCGGAAGGATTTTATAACGTCTCGCGCAGTCAGCTAAAACCAGACAGCCGCTTTTATAAAGCGATCAATATCGGCTTCCCGAATGCCTACGATCGCGCGCACGGCTATGAAGGTAAATACCTGATGATCCACGGCGCCTGCGTTTCCGTCGGCTGCTACGCGATGACCGATACCGGCATAGACGAGATCTTCCAGTTTGTCACCGGCGCGCTGGTATTTGGCCAGCCAAGCGTGCAGGTCAGCATCTATCCGTTCCGGATGACCGACGCCAACATGGCGCGACATAAGTTCTCGTACTATGCGGATTTCTGGAAGCAGCTGAAGCCAGGCTATGACTACTTCCAGCAGACCCACAAACCGCCGGTGGTTTCGGTGATGGATGGCCGCTATATCGTCAGCAAGCCGCTCAGCCACGAGGTTATCCAGCCGCAGCTGGCCTCAAACTATACGCTCCCCGAGGCAAAATAACGCCCACTCGCCTGGCATGATTTTATTCCAGGCCTCATTGCCGGTCAGCGGCTGAGTGGCGATAACGGAGACCACATCGTTTGGTGTGGTCTCACGTTGAAAATCAATTTCCACATCCTGATCCAGCAGCTTCGCCACGCCAAACGGCGCCCGACGGGTGATCCAGTACAGGTTGGTTGAACAGTACGCCATTACATAGCGTCCGTCCGATAACAGCATATTAAACACGCCCTTCTCGCGCATTTCGCCCGCCAGCGTCGCGATGTACTTAAACACGCCGACCATATTGCCAGGCGTGCGCGGATAGCGCTCGGTTAAACGGTGCAGCAGCCAGCAGAAAGCCGTTTCGCTGTCGGTCTCGCCCACCGGGCGGAAATTTCCGGTCTTCAGCGATTTATAACCCTTGAGCTGGCCGTTATGGGCGTAGGTCCAGTGACGGCCCCACAGTTCGCGGGTGAACGGATGGGTGTTCTCCAGCGCCACCTCGCCACGGTTGGCCTGACGGATATGGGCAATGACGGAACAGGATTTGATGGGATAATCCTGTACCAGTTTGGCTATCGGCGACTGAAAGCTCGGCTGCGGATCTTTAAATGTGCGACACCCTTTCCCTTCGTAAAAGGTAATACCCCAGCCGTCTTTATGCGGCCCGGTGCCGCCCCCGCGCTGAACCAGCCCGGAGAAGCTAAAACAGATATCGGTCGGCACATTGGCGCTCATCCCGAGCAATTCGCACATAGATCACCTCATACAACTTACTGAAACATAAAAGGCGTTATTGGTGCAGTCAGTTTGGACACGGCCAGCGCGCAAAAACCGGAGCGTACTTCATGTACGTGAGGATGATTCGCTACGCTCCCCCTTCGGGCCGCCCTGAAGGGCGTTCAAAACTCGGTGAGTTTTGTCTGAGCACTGGCCGGGTTCAAAATGGCTAACAAAATAGCCTTTTAAGCTTTAACCATCTCTTTTTCGATCAACATAATCAGAATATGAATCACCTTAATGTGAATCTCCTGAATGCGATCGGCGTAACCGAAATGCGGTACACGGATTTCCACATCGGCGGAACCCGCCATTTTGCCGCCGTCTTTACCGGTCAGGGTGATCACTTTCATTCCCTGCGCGCGAGCGGCTTCAATCGCTTTGATCACGTTGCCGGAGTTGCCGGAGGTGGAAATCCCCAGCAGAACATCGCCTGCGCGGCCAACCGATTCAACGTAGCGGGAGAAGACATATTCATAGCCAAAATCATTACTCACGCAGGACAGATGGCTGACGTCAGAAATAGCGATCGCCGGATAACCAGGGCGGTTCTCGCGATAACGCCCGGTCAGCTCTTCCGCAAAATGCATCGCATCGCAATGAGAACCGCCGTTGCCGCAGGAAAGCACTTTACCGCCAGCCTTGAAGCTATCCGCCAGCAGTACCGCCGCGCGCTGGATAGCGTGAATGTTGGCCTCGTCCTGCAGAAAGTTGGCCAGCGTTTCCGCGGCTTCGTTCAGTTCGTTACGAATAAGATCCTGGTACATGAGGATAATCCTTCAGTATTGGTTGGAATAACCCTGGCAGTGTACCGGATAGCCGCCGAAGCGAGAAGCAGCAGGCGACGTTATCCCCCGTCCTTTTGATTTTACGTGCCGCTTTTCCAGCCAACAATGTGAGCAAGGTTGTAATTATTTTGTAAACACATTGCTAAAACAAATTACATCCACTACAACCAATACATCACAAGTGGTCAGACCTCCTACAAGATAAGGGAGCATTTCTCTATGATGATTTTGAGTATTGTTGCAACCGTAGTGTTACTCGGCGTGCTCTTCTATCACCGAGTCAGCCTGCTTCTCAGCAGCGTGATTTTGCTCGCCTGGACCGCGGCGCTCAGCGTGGCGGGGCTGTGGAATATCTGGCTGCTGCTGCCGCTGGCGATTATTCTGCTGCCGTTCAACTTTGCGCCGATGCGTAAATCGCTTTTCTCCGCCCCGGCGTTTCGCTCCTTCCGTAAAGTAATGCCGCCGATGTCGCGTACGGAGAAAGAAGCCATCGATGCCGGCACCACCTGGTGGGAAGGCGATCTGTTCCGCGGTAACCCGGACTGGCACAAGCTGCATAACTACCCGCAGCCGCGCCTCACCGCCGAAGAGCAGGCTTTCATCGACGGCCCGGTAGAAGAAGCCTGCCGCATGGCGAACGACTTCGAAATTACCCATGAAATGGCGGATCTGCCGCCGGAGCTGTGGGCGTACCTGAAAGAGCACCGCTTCTTTGCGATGATCATTAAGAAAGAGTACGGCGGCCTGGAGTTTTCCGCCTATGCCCAGTCTCGCGTACTGCAAAAACTGTCCGGCGTTTCCGGGATCCTGGCGATCACCGTCGGCGTGCCTAACTCCTTAGGGCCGGGCGAACTGCTGCAACATTACGGTACCGAAGAGCAGAAAAATCACTACCTGCCGCGCCTGGCGCGTGGTCAGGAGATCCCATGCTTCGCGTTAACCAGCCCGGAAGCGGGCTCCGACGCCGGCGCGATCCCGGATACCGGCGTAGTCTGTATGGGCGACTGGCAGGGTCAGCAGGTGCTGGGAATGCGCCTGACCTGGAACAAGCGCTACATCACTCTCGCGCCAATCGCCACCGTACTGGGCCTGGCTTTCAAACTCTCTGATCCGGACCGTCTGCTGGGCGGCGAGGAAGAGCTCGGTATCACCTGCGCGCTGATCCCCACCTCAACGCCGGGCGTGGAAATTGGCCGTCGTCACTTCCCGCTGAACGTACCGTTCCAGAACGGCCCCACTCGCGGTAAAGATATTTTCGTACCGATCGATTACATCATCGGCGGCCCAAGCATGGCCGGCCAGGGCTGGCGTATGCTGGTTGAGTGCCTGTCCGTGGGTCGCGGCATTACTCTGCCGTCCAACGCCACCGGCGGCCTGAAATCCGTCGCTATGGCGACCGGCGCCTACGCCCACATTCGCCGTCAGTTCAAAATTTCGATTGGTAAAATGGAAGGTATCGAAGAGCCGCTGGCGCGTATCGCAGGCAACGCCTACGTAATGGACGCCGCCGCTTCGCTGATTACCTACGGTATTATGCTTGGCGAGAAGCCGGCGGTGCTGTCGGCAATCGTTAAATATCATTGTACCCACCGCGGCCAGCGTTCAATTATTGACGCCATGGATATTACCGGCGGTAAAGGCATCATGCTGGGCGAAGGCAACTTCCTTGCCCGCGCTTATCAGGGCGCGCCGATCGCCATTACCGTTGAAGGGGCGAATATCCTCACCCGCAGCATGATGATCTTTGGTCAGGGGGCGATTCGCTGCCATCCGTATGTCCTGGATGAAATGGCCGCCGCGCAGAACAATGACGTTAACGCCTTCGACAAGCTGCTGTTTAAACATATCGGCCACGTTGGTAGCAACAAAGTACGCAGCTTCTGGCTGGGCCTGACTCGCGGCCGCACCAGCAGCGCGCCGACCCGTGACACCACGCGCCGCTACTATCAGCACATGAACCGCCTGAGCGCCAACCTGGCCCTGCTGTCGGATGTATCAATGGCGGTACTGGGCGGCAGCCTGAAGCGTCGCGAACGTATCTCCGCGCGTCTCGGCGACGTGCTGAGCCAGCTTTACCTGGCATCGGCGGTGCTGAAACGTTATGACGATGAAGGCCGTAATGAAGCGGATCTGCCGCTGGTCCATTGGGGCGTGCAGGATGCGCTGTATCAGGCGGAGCAGGCTATCGATGACCTGCTGAAGAACTTCCCGAACCGCTTTGTCGCCGGCGCGCTGCGTCTCGCCATCTTCCCGACCGGCCGTCACTACGATGCGCCGTCCGATAAGCTGGATCATAAAGTGGCGAAAATCCTGCAGGTTCCGAGCGCGACCCGCTCTCGTATCGGTCGCGGTCAGTACCTGACGCCAAGCGAACATAACCCGGTTGGCCTGCTGGAAGAGGCGCTGCTGGATGTGATGGCGGCGGATCCAATCCACCAGCGCATCTGCAAAGAGCTGGGTAAAAATCTGCCGTTCACCCGCCTGGATGAGCTGGCCACTAATGCGCTGGCGAAAGGGTTAATTAATCAGGAAGAAGCCGCAATCCTGACCCGTGCGGAAACCAGCCGTCTGCGCAGTATTAACGTTGATGATTTCGCGGCGGATGAACTGGCGACCAAACCGGTAAAGCTGCCGGAAAAAATCCGCAAGATTGAAGCGGCATAATAAAAGCAATACTGCACATCACGACAAAGGCGGGGAATTTCCCCGCCTTTTCTTTTGCCGTTACTCGCCGTAGATAGCATTTTTTTAACAAAATATTCCATGCCGCCTCCGGCTGCTGATATGGTATTAAAATTAGCTTAATGCCCTCTTCATAATGGAGTTCACCACTGTGCCTGGCTTGAAAATTACGCTGTTGCAGCAACCGCTGGTGTGGATGGATGGTCCCGCCAACCTGCGCCATTTCGATCGTCAACTGGAAGAAGTGAGCGGGCGCGACATTATTGTGCTGCCTGAGATGTTTACTACCGGATTTGCCATGGAAGCGGCGAAACAATCGATGCCGCAGGGAGAGGTCGTTGAGTGGATGCTGGCGAAAGCGGAGCAGACCAACGCGCTGATTGCCGGTAGCGCGGCCTTGCAGACCGAACGTGGCCCGGTGAACCGTTTTCTGCTGGTAGAGCCCGGCGGTAAAACGCACTTTTACGATAAGCGTCACCTGTTCCGCATGGCGGATGAGCACCACCATTATGAGGCAGGTACTGAACGAGTGGTCTTTGAATGGCGCGGCTGGCGGATTCTGCCGCTGGTGTGCTATGACCTGCGCTTCCCCGTCTGGTCGCGTAACCACAACGATTACGACCTGGCGCTGTATGTTGCTAACTGGCCTGCCCCGCGTTCGCTGCACTGGCAATCGCTGCTGGTCGCCAGAGCCATTGAAAACCAGGCCTACGTCGCCGGCTGCAACCGCGTCGGCACTGATGGAAACGGCCATCACTATCGGGGCGATAGCCGTATCATCAGCCCGCAGGGAGAGATTATTGCTACCGCCGAACCGCATCAGGCGACGCGGCTCGATGCCGATCTGTCGTTGGCCGCGCTGCAGGAGTATCGCGAGAAATTTCCGGCCTGGCAGGATGCCGATCCTTTCACGATCGGCTAAACACTTTTCGGGAGCCGCTGCGCTCCCTTTTTATTCCACCACGATCCGCAAAGCGCAGTAGACTAATAACGCTGCCAGCCCCCAGTTCAGTTGGCGCCCGTACAGCAAAAACAGGCGCTGAAACAGATGCCCCGCCAGCGCCCAGCACAGGTTTCCCAGCGCGCCAATCGCCGCCAGCAGCAGACTCACGCTGATAAGCCAAACCGGCTCGCGGGTAACGGGCAGGACAAAGGTAGAGAGCGCGGTGATGCCATAGAGGATAATTTTTACGTTGACGAACTGCAGCCCCAGGCTCGCCCAGAACCCCACCGGCTCTGTACTCAGCGCGCCTGCCCCCGGTTTGCTTTTGGCTATCTGCCAGGCCAGCCACAGGATATACGCCGCGCCAATCCATCCCAATATCCGGGTAAATCGCGAGTCGAGTTCCACCAGCGAAAAGGTTAACGCCGCGCAAATCAGCATGGTGATAATAAAACCGACGCTCATCCCCGCCAGCACCCGCAGGCTGCGGCGTAAGCCATGGGAGGTGACGCTGCTGAGGGCAAGAATATTATTAGGGCCGGGAGTCAGCGCGGTTATCAGGGTATAAGTCAAAAAAGCACTAATCAAAGCTGGGGTCACTTGTCTTCTCCTTCGTTTTGGCAGACAGTACCCGATGCCATTCATTTAAAAAAATGAATGTTTTTTGATTCTGAATTCGATGTTTTCGATAGTTGGTGGCGATATGGATCTGCGGCGTTTTATTACTCTCAAAACGGTAGTGGAAGAAGGCTCGTTTTTACGCGCGGCGCAAAAGCTATGCTGTACGCAATCCACGGTGACCTTTCATATTCAACAGCTTGAGCAAGAGCTTGCCGTTCAGCTGTTTGAAAAAATTGGCCGCCGCATGTGCCTGACCGAATCCGGTAAAAAGGTGCTGCCGCACGTCCATGAACTGGCGAGGGTGATGGAAACTATTCGTGAGGTGGCTTGTGAAGATGGAGAACCGGCTGGCGAGCTGCGCGTTGCCTGTGGGGAAACCCTGCTGGCCTATAAAATGCCGCAGGTGCTACAGCGCTTTAAACAACGGGCCCCGCAGGTACGCTTATCGCTGCAGTCGCTCAACTGTTATGTCATCCGCGACGCACTACTCAACGATAGCGCCGATTTGGGCGTGTTTTATCGGGTTGGCAACGATGACGCGTTAACCATGAAAAGCTTTGGCCAGCAGTCGCTGACGCTGGTCGCCTCGCCGCAGCATCCGGCGGTCGATTTTACCCACTGCGGGCAACATATTCCGCTGAGCTTTGTTATCAATGAGCCACAGTGCGTATTTCGGCAAATTTTTGAAAGCACGCTGCGCCAGCGCGCTATTACCCTGGAAAATACCATTGAGCTCTGGAGTATCGAAAGTATTAAGCAGTGCGTGGCGAGCAATCTTGGCGTCAGCTATCTGCCACGTTTCACCGTTGAGGAAGAGCTTAAGCGCGGTACGCTGGTTGAACTCCCGTTCAGCGATATTCCACTCACTATTAACGCGATATGCGCCCATCACGCCGGTAAAGTGGTCAGCCCGGCAATGCGGGTATTTATGCAGTGTGTTGAGGAGGTATTATCAAGCGGAACAACAGGCCACAGCGATAGAGCAGTAACTGACGGGTGTATAAAGTAAAATGCTGGCACGATGACCGGGATTTTCTGAAAGTAATATCATGAGTAAAAAAGATATCAGCAAGTTAGCTGCAAGTCAGACCACTGCTGACGCTGTTCTGCGTACTGTCGTAGTGGTCGCTGTCCTGCAGCGCTATCCTATGCCTGAACTGCACCTGGATAGAAGGGTACCGGCTGATAGCTGAAAAATCGGAAATCTAAAAAAGCGCGTGGAAGTTAAACAGATGTGCTTACAATCCCACCACCGACTTTCAGCGGATCGCCATCTGCACCTTCAATCCCGACTCTCAGCATCGGGTTTATGTCAAAGATCTTATCCTTGCTCAGCGAGTTATTCTCAACAACAACTTTGTCCGTTGCGAAGTCAGCTATCTCAACGCAACTTTCACTTTACTATCAGCACCTTACTAACAATTCCCTTGATGTTTTTACCGTACCGGACGCAACACCACGATACGCGGTTTTGCTCCCCGTTTTCCATTTTCCCCGAGCTGTTAAAGGGCATGTACCCGCATAACCACTTGTTATCCCATCAGCCCTGGCCTGCGCCTGAACGGCAACTGGCTGGAAGAGGCGGGATTCAGCACCGACACGCCGATCATAGTCAGCGTGGAACAGGGACGGCTGGTGATCGAGCCGGTCAGGGGCTGACGGTTAAAGAGAAGCTCCCAGCTCGGAGGCCGGGATCTTTTACAGTTAATAAAAATCGGGATCAATCAGACCTTCAGCTTTCACGATTTCAAGGAAGCGTTTATAGGCCGTTTCATCCAGTTCAAGAAGATCGTCCAGCAACTCTTCTTTTATCAAAGCCCAATGATGAATGCTTTCTTTGAAATATATTGAATTAAAATTTATTTCAGGGTTGATTATTGTCACCTGAGTGGCTCTATATGACATCAGCCCGCCATATCCTTTTGGAAGCCCATAAAAATATGTCTCATCACCAAACCAGTAAACGCTAAAAACATCAACAACCCTACCTAAGGGATCTCTATGATCTCTTATCTTCATTTTTTTACCCCATCAGTTATTGAAGGACCTGGCTGCAGTGGATTCCGCTGTGGAGTAACAATTTTCATATCGTATGCTTTACCAGTATTAAAATTGTACTGATAATGTACTGATATAGATGTTCCATCAGGCAGATAATGCGTCGCCTCCATTTTCTGGAATCCAGCAGAAGTAGGAAATCTAGGGTCATTATTCATATCCCGCAACTTATTGCCTTGTGAAGGATTTGATTCAACCTGTTTCCAGAACGTTTGCTCATTCAAATCCCTCGGCGCTGTAAATTGTTTACCCGGCTTCGCCGTCGATATTTTCTCTGCTGCACTAATCAGGATTTTGTTATCGATAATCCCGGCTGCTTTACCCGCTAACGATAACGCTTTTTCTGCCGGGATCGAGGTCAACAGCGCCAGCGCGTAGTCCTTCGCTTCCTCTGCTGTCAGCAGGGCCATTACCGTATCCGATCCCGGGTTATTACTCAGGATGGCTTTGATAATATCCGCGCTTTCCGGCAAATCACCGCGCACAATATCCTTTAACCCGGCCTGTACCTGCTCCGGCGAAAGATTGTTGTCCTGTGCATAATGTGCGAATGACTGTACCGATTGACCATAATCATTCAGTCCCTTCGGCAGGCTCAGCGCATTATTCTCAACCGCGTTCTTTCCGCCCTGCGCCCCCGCCACCGCTGATGCCGTACTGTCCCCGGCCAGACCGCCTGCCATTCCTGCTGAAATAGTTGCCAGCGTACTGACCGTCTGCTTCTGCGCTTCCGTCAGCGTGGACAAGTCCGTCACGCCCGGATACAGCATACCAGCAATCGCCCTCGCGGCCAGCTCACCGGTTGCCGCACCCGCCGCACCCGCTGCCGCACTATTTCCCTGAAGCGCAGCAACCGCACCTCCAAGGATCGCGTGTGCTATGGCATTGACCGCAGGGTTATCTTCTGTCGATTTCAGCAGATGCGCCAGCTCCGGTGCTGAAGCCCCCGCCAGTGCACCCGCTAAATTACCGCCCGCGAGCCCCTGAAGCGCTGCAGTTGCTGCCTGGATACCGCGCTGAATGTCGCTGCCGGTGCCATACTTTTCCTGTTCCTTTTTGTATTCCGGCGTATCACGCAGTTTTGCCAGATATGCCTGCCGCTGTTCTTCCGTCGCATCCGCAGGAACAGGCCCGTATTTATCCTGCGCAGCCTTCAGCGCATTCAGTTCCCCCTGCGTCCGCGCGATATCCGCCACCTGACCGCCGATATCGCTGATCATCCCGATTTCCTTCAGACGGTTCTGCTCCTTCTCCTTGTCGAAGATTGGGCTGATGCTGTCGTTGGCATGTTCGGTGTCGCGGCTCAGGTTCGCCACATCCTGCTTCTGATTATCCTTGTCGCGAATGATGATGGTGCCGTCAGCCACAGCGGCCTGAGTCGTGCCTTCGGCATGCCCACTGTTGCCCGCCGCCGCAATCATCCCGCCCGGCATATTGCCCTTGAACTGGTCGCCGAAGCTGCCCGCGCCGCTGATACTGATGCCCGAGTGCTGGGTTTTGAAGTCCGCTTCGTTGTGCAGGTCGCTGAAGCCCAGCGTACCGGTATCGAGGCTGTTTTTGTCCGCCGTGGCCGTGGAGGCAATCACTGCGCCATCCAGTTGGGTATGGTTGCCCGCGGTGATATCAAAGCCGCCATCACCGGCGAACATCCCGGTTTGTTCGGCAACAGAGTCAAAGCGGCTCTTCATCTTGTCCTGGGAGGCAGAGATATAGCCGGAGCCCGTCATGCTGCCGAAGGTGAAGCTGCCGCCCGCCGCCACGCTGCTCTGCTTGCTGTCGTATTTGTTGCTGTCCTGCTGGCTGCTCATCAGCAGGTCGTGCCCCACATTGGCGACAATTTTATTGCCGCTAACCTGTGCCCCATTGAGCACGGTGTCATTCCCGCTCTTAATGGTGACGGTCTTGCCGCTGTCGATGGTGGTTTCAGTCCAGTCGGTACCGTTGCCTTTATCTTTGCCATTGGCTGCGTTGACATTGGCAAACACGCTGATACCGGCGCCTTTACCTGCACCAATACTTACGCCGACACCGCCTCCGCTGCTGCTGTTCTTGCCGCTGGACTGTTGAGTGTTAGCAGCCCCGCTGAGAATGACGTCATGCCTGGCGTCCAGCAGCGTGTCGCCGCCCGCTTTCACCTGGCTTCCGGCAATAACGATATCGCCGCTGTTCGGGCCCTTGCCTTTTCCATTCGCGGTAATGGAGAGATTGTTGCCTGCATTCAGCGTGCTGCCCGTTATCGTATCGCTCTCAGCGTGCTGCTGCGATTTGGATTTCTGCGTGGTCAGCGAGAGGCTGACGCCCATCGCGTTCGGGTCGGCCGTCAGGTCAGCCGCCTCAGCCGCCTGTCCGGTCTGCACAGCGGAGAGCACAGTTTTAGTGGCCTGAAGCGCTTTGAGCCGTCCGTCACTTTCCTCTTTGGTATCCTGTGTCGCCGTAACCGCATTATTAATCGCGCTGCCGACAGTGCCCGAAAGCGCCAGCGTCAGCCCACTTTTCTTCTGCTCGAAGGTTTCATCGCGGGTACGTTTGTCGTGGCCCGGGTCAATGATGACGCTACTGCCGCTGAGACTCATGTCCTTCCCGGCAATCAGGTCTGCGCCGCCGATGTGCGCCTGGTTTCCGGCAGCGATAACCACGTTACCGCCCGTAGATCCGACGGTGCTGAAGCTCTGGCTTTGCGTGGTGCCCGCCTCGCGTAAATCGTGGGTAGTCTTGCTACTGCCGATACTGATCCCGATACCCCCGGTACCCATCAGGCCGGATTTTTTCTCTTCCTTAAAGCGCCAGGAGGTATCCGTGTTGGTCGCGGCCACGATATCGACGTTATTACCTGCGTCGAGCGCCACGCTGTTATCGCCCACTACGGAGGAGCCTTTCACCAGCAGGTTGTTGCCCGCCTGCACGGTGACGCTGTCGCCGGAAAGCAAGGTACCGGCTTCACGGGTCGCACTGTCTTCCTCTATGGTGTGAGTCGTTTTCTTGCTAAGGAACCCTTTTTTGGTCTTTGTCTCTTCTCTGTAGTGGTAATCACTTTCCGTCGCCGTGGTCAGGTTCACATCGCGGCCCGCCGCCACGCCGATATCCCCGCTGGCGGTCACCTGCGCCGCTTCGGCGTTGACGTCGCGTCCGGCGACGATGGTGGTGTTGCCGGAGCTGGCGATTTCGGTCCCCTGCTGGCGCACGGATTCATCAATAACGGTTTTCTTTTTCGAGTGTGAGCTGCTGCCGGTCACGGACTCTTCCGCCAGCAGATTAACGTCGCGCCCGGCCTGGATCCCGACATTCCCTTCCGCCGCGATGCCTGCCGCCTGGCTGGTCACGTCCCGTCCGGCAACCAGCGTTACGTTGTCGCCCGCTGAAATCGTTGTTCTGTCGGCGCTGCCCTGATGACTTTCACTGCCGCCCGTGCGGCTGGTCTGCCCGCTGTCCGCCGCGTTCAGGTTCAGATCATTTTCCGCCACCAGCTGCGCGGTTTTACCCGCATTGATAGCGCTCGCCGTCACGTTCAGATCGTTGCCAGCCTGCATTACCGCGTTACCGCCAGCCGTAATGCTGCTGCCCTGATTTGAGGTGGAGGATGTACTGGTATTTTTCTGGCCCCAAACACCTGATCGGCTGCTGCTGTCGGTTATCTGGTTAGCGGCGATATTGATGCTATTGCCGGCATCCATGGCGAGGTCACCGCCCGCGTTTACTTTCGCGCCGGTGATATTGATGTCGTTCGCCGCTGCCATATAAAGACCATCGCTGGCGCTGATGGAGGCGGTTTGTCCGACATCGGTGCCACTTATGTGGACGCTTTCGCGACGGCTGTCACCGCCCACGCTCCACAGCTGCGTACGGGTGATGTTGTTGATGCTGCCATCGGTGCTTTCCAGCTGTACCGTCTTACCGCTGATGACGGAGCCGATATTGTTAATATCGGCCAGCGCGCTCAGGTCCAGCCCGCCGCCAGCCCGGATGAGACCCGCGTTGAGGTTGTTAATGCTGTTGCTGCTGTCGATGGTAAGGCCATTCTGCGCCAGCAGAGCACTGCCGCTGTTGGTAACGTTGCCGCCCGCTAACTGCACGTTATTGCCGCTAATCACGCTACCGCTCTGCACCGTCACATCTTTTGGCGACAGATAGACTTTTGGCACCATCACCGTCTGTCCATTAATCGTGGCGCTTTCATACCAGAGAATACTGTGGTCGAGCGCCGCCACCTGGTCGGCGGTCAACGCCACGCCAAACGTCAGACCGAGCGAGCGTTGCGCGCTGGCGGCGTTGTCCATCAGGTAACGCATCTGGTCGAGGTCTGACCCCAGCCCATTGATGTAGCGCTGCCCGGTCTGGTTCAGTACATAGTTTGACGCATAGCGGGTATCAAACGCCGCGTCGCCAAGGAAGCGGTAATCCTTGTCCGGATTCAGGTTGAGGCGGCCAAGCATGTACGAAGAACCGAGGAACTGACTGACATCGGTATACTGGCTACCCGTCTCACGTGGGGCCATGCCCGGGTTCATGCCGAGCAGGTTGTACAGGTCGCCAAACAACGACGGATCGAGCTGACCCAGACCGTCGAGTTTTGGGTTAACGGTGATGAGATACGGACTGTCCGGATCGGTCGACGGCACAAAGTAGCCATTATTACCGGAAGGCAGTGGGTAGTTGCTATCCATGCCGCCGGGGGCGAGTACGGTACCTTCGCCGATAGTTTGGCTGGCGGTACTGTCTTTCCAGTCTGGAGCGGTGATAGCCGGGGTTGCAGCCTCCACAAGCGCCTGCTGGCTCGCGTCGCTACCGATGCTTTGCGCTGAAGGCGTATTCAGGTTTGGGGCAACGATGGTGTTGCTGATCTTGTCGGCATTAGACATCGTATTGGTATTGCTGATGTCACTGTTGAAGTTGGCTGAGACGTTGCCGCCCGCCTGAATAACCGCGCGGTAAATTTCGCCGAGCTCTGTACTTGAATCATGTCCTTTAAGCGTAAACGCAATGGACGTGCTTTCAGGCATAACATCATGATACTTATTTCCGTCCGTCGGATAACGCCCCCCCGGCTCGACTGCGTATCCATATCGGCGTGAATCGTACTGATAGACGAACCAGTCAGTAACTGTACCTGACTGCCAACTCTGGTTATTAAGGGTGCCCCCGGTCAGACTGACATTACCATTCGCCAAAATATTACTGGCAAAATTCTCCAGTGAGCCTGCATCGATCGTGAGATTTTTGCCGGAGCCAATTCTGGATGCTCCGCCGTTGCTGGTAACGTCAGTTCGCGTCTGACTACTGATGAACTTTTGCTCTGCCGAACCGGCATACATTGCATAGTAAAACTGATTCCAGTGGACATAGTTACAGGCTCCATGGCCGTTACATGGCCCCACCTGTCTTTCTGCCACCCGGCTGGTCATTCCATAAGTACCGTCGGCAAGCTGGCTAATATCGACGTTAATCATCGAATTCCCCATCCCCGGAATACTCTGTCCACCATCGATATGCGTTGTTTTTGTCGTTAGCCCATCCCGCGTATTCAGCAAATGCCCGGTCTTGATGGTGATATCACCGTTAATCGTCTCAATATTACCGGAGCTATTAATCACTTCGGCATTCGCCGCGCCGCTGGCGTCTTTCTGCATCACCAGGTTATTGCCTGCCAGCATATCGCCATGCAGGTTCTGGATGCTGTTGGCGTAAAGGGCGAGATTATTACCCGCATACAGCAGGGCAGTATTGACGATCGCACCTGTCGCGTTCAGGAGCAGATTGCCCGCCGTGCCGGTAAAACCGTCGAGGATGATACTGCCCCGGCTGGTCAGACTGACGTCCCCACCCGCCTGCAGAGTGCCGCTGGCGTTCATGGCAATCTGGCTGCCGGAAAGCGAAGTGGTACCACCGCCTGCCGTAAGCTGGCCGTTATTCGTCAGCTTACCCGCTGCGTCCAGGGTAATGCCGTCACCCTGCAGGGTGGCATTGTTGGTGATATCCCCCCGGGTACTGACAGAAAGCTGTTTGTTCGAGGCCACAACCCCCTGTGACGTCCAGCTGTTGACCAGCTTCAGCGCCAGGTTACCGAGCGCCACAATCTGGCCCGCGCCGCTGAGGGAGACCGTTTCGGCCAGCAGGTCACCGCCGCTGAATAATTTGCCATTCTCATTATTGATGGTGCTGGCGTTGATGCTCAGCCCCTGATTACCCAGCAGCGTGCCGCCGTTGTTGACGAACTGCGCGTTTACGTTCAGCTGTGCGGCCTGGAAGGTACCGCTGTTGGTCAAACTGTCACCTGTGAGCGTCGCCTGGTTCGCCGCCAGCACGGTACCGCTGCTGGCAAACTTCGCCACGTTCAGCACCAGGTTCGTGGCCTGTAGCCAGCCGCTGCCGCTGTAGTCCGGCGTGGTGAATACCAGGCCACCGCCGGAGAGAATTTTGCCGTCGTTGCGGGCCTGCGTTGCCGCGCTGAGCGTGGTTTTACCGTTGCCCTGAATCGTGCCGTCATTCATGAGCGATGGCGCAGTGATGCTGAGCGCGTCCTGGCTGAGGATAACGCCGTTCGTCTGGTTGGTGAGTGCGTTCAGCAGAGTGAGCGTCAGAGCGCTATCGCCCTGAATGCGACCGCTGTTGATCAGTGTACTGGCGCTGAGTTGGGTATCAGCCCCCTGAAGCTGCCCGCTGTTGCTGATGTTACCGGCTTTCAGCGCCAGCTTACCGCCAGTCAGCAGTTTGCCCTGCTGCTGCAGGCCGCTATGCAGCGTGACGCTCAGGCCGTTAACACCGCTGATTTCACCGTCGTTGCTGAGCGAATCCCCTTCCACCTCCAGCGTTTTCGCACTGATTAATCCCCGGTTACTCAGCGCCTTACCAGTCAGGCGAGCATCGCCCAGGGCGGTGATTTTACTGCCGGTAACGGCAGTGATGTCATCGCTCAGGGTCAGCGCTAAATCGATCGCGCTCTGGATGGCCCCGTGGTTAGTCAGCCGGGCGCCATCAAGAAGGATGTTCTGCCCCTGTATTCGTCCGCCGTTGGTGATATCGCCGGCGGAGAGAGTCAGCTCCCCTTGACTCAGTAAATCGCCAGTATTAGCGAATGCGCCAGCACTGTTCAGCGACAGCGCGTTCAGCCCGATAATGGTCCCCTGGTTACTGATATCGTCCTGGGTCAGGCTCAGGGTTTTCCCCTGAAGCGTACCATTGCTGCTGATCTGGTTACCGCTAAGCGCCATGTCGCCGGATGCAAGCAGGCGACCATGGTTCGTCAGCGCCGGCGCAGTCAGAGCGAAACGCCCCTGACTCATCAGGTCGCCGTTATTGTTCAAGGAAGCGGTGAGCGTGCCTTCAAGTTCGCCCGTTGCCAACGCCGATCCGCTGTGGGTCCAGCGGTCTGCATCAACCGAGACATCCCTGCCCTGGGTTATCCCGCCGGTGACCAGCGTGTTGCCATCAAGGGATAAATGACCCGCCGTCAGCCAGCGTCCGTTTGCCCCCTGCGAAAGGCTGTCGCCGGAAAGGGTCAGTGCGTGACGGCCCTGAAGCAGGCCGTCACTGCTCAGCGTGGTCGCCTGAATGTCCAGCGTGTCAGCGATGATTTTGCCTGAATGACTTAGCGCGTCCGTCGTCATTGTCAGACCGCTGTCACTGCTAATAAGCCCGCTGTTGCGAATATCCGGCACAGACAGCGCCAGGTTTGCCGCGCTGTACAGCGTGCCGTTCAGCTGGTTGTCCAGCGCTTGCGTGTTAATCAGCAGTGCGCTGGCGCCCTGGATCAGCCCGCTGTTGGTCAGGGTTTGCGACTGCGTGTTCATGCTGGAAGCAACGAGTACGCCGCTATTGGTCAGCGCAGGCGCATTCAGGTTGATTTCGGCCGCGCTGCTTTTGCCGCTGTGGTTGAGCTTTTCGCGGGCATTCACCGTCATGGTTTTTTGTGCCGCCTGCGTGCCCGAAAGCACCATTTCCCGCGCGCTGAGGCTGAGATTATTACCGCTTTGAAGTTGCCCGCCCGCCGCGGTAGCAAGCCTGTCGCCCTGCAGCAGAAGATCGCTTCCGGCGCTGGTTTCACCGTCTAACGTCGCCGTGGCGGTATTCAACGTCATGGCGGCATCGCTGTGGATCAGCGAATTTTTGCCGGAGGTCAGATTCTGCGTAGCGATCGTCAGCCCCTGGGCACCGGACAGCACGCCGTTCTGCGTCACATCCTGCGCCTTCAATGCCAGCACCGCATCGCTCACCAGCGAGCCCGTGTTGATAAGCTTCCCGCTGGCGGTGATGTCCGCTTTTCCCTTCGCGCCGATACTGCCGCTTTGGGTAAAATCGTGAGTATTGACGGTCAGGTCGCTACCGCTCAGCAGCGAACCGGCGTTGCTGAGCGTAGAGCTGCCCACGCTCAGGGAAGCGCCCTGAACGGAACCACTATTATTCAGCGCGCTGGCATTCAGCTGAGCGCTGTTACGCGCCAGCAGCTTGCCCTCTACCGTCAGGGTGTTGCTGCTTACCGTCAGGTTTTGCCCGGCTATCATCTGCCCTTGCGTTTTCAGCGTATCGCTGGCTTTAGCCTCGATATGGCGGGCGGCGTTAATCTGACTGGAGGTATCCTGGCTAATATTTTTCGCGGTAAGCGTCGTATCGCGCCCGGCAGTCAGCTTTTCATTAGCGTTTGAAATCGCGCCATTGGCATTCAGTACCAGGTCGCCGTCGCTATTGAGTGAACCGTTGCTCAGGGCAATGTCGCCCTGGCTGCTCAGCGACATATTGCCGCTGGCTTTGTGATCGCCCGTCAGGGTCAGGTTTTCACCTTTAGCGGACAGCGCACCGCCGGCGAGGCTTTGGTGTACGCTGAGACTGCCGCTGGCATCCAGGGTGATATCGCCCTGGCGCGCGTTAAGATTGCCGAGGTTAACCCCGACACCTTTCTCACTCGACACCATCCGGATCCGATTGGCGTACATACCGCCAAGTGCGCCGGTATCGACCGCCACCGATGGCGCTTTACCTTCTCCCAGCTGCGCCTGTACGCTGCCGTCTGTACCAACGCGGTTGGCCCCGGCCACCACGTTTAAATCCTTAGCATGAATGGCGGCATTCACTTCGGTTGCGCGTGAAATGATCGACAACGCATCGCTGCCGCTGGCATCAAGCCCCTGCCCCTCAATGGTGATGCTGCCTTTTTTCACGTCCAGCGCCTGTAAATTGCCGCTGGCGTCAAAAACAGGTTTTCCCGTGGTCAGCGTTGCCTGGGGGGTATTGATAAACCCGCAGCCATTACAGGTGATGCCATACGGGTTAGCGACCATGACATTCGCCGCTTTGCCCGCGACTTCCGTATACCCCTGCAGATGTGAGCGGTTGCCGCCGGTCACTTCGTTGATGATGCCCTTTGCTTCTTTGCCCGCTTTCAGGTTGGCGTTACCGTTAATCAACCCGCCAAGCTGCGTCTGATTGAGCTTACCCGTGGCGTTATTGAGGATCAGTCCCTCTTTGCCGACGTTGTAATCCTTAAACCGGTTGTGCGAAATTCCGGCCCCGTTCGGTGTGGCAATATTCACGACCGGCACGCCATTCGCCGCTTTATCCGTGGAGGTATTGCCCGTTGGCGTCAGCGTGGCGGAAATCGCAGGTAGCAAAGGTTGTCCGGCGAGCAGGACGCTTAATACATAGCTGAGCACGCGGTAGGCAAAGCGGACGGGAGGCTGTTTCATGGCGATAATCCCTTAAAACGCGACGGCAACGCGATAGTAAATATTGACGTGATCCGGGCCAAGCCAGTCCGGGTAAACAAGGGGCAGTCCGACGGTAAACGCGGTGGAAACGTGGCCATTGGCGGTATTGAGCCCAACAGCCGTGCCCCACAGAGTGCCAGCTGAATAGCGATCCAGCTTGTCGGAATGCAGCCAGCCGCCATCAACAGCAGCCAGCGCGCTGACCTGGCCTATCACCGGCAGTATGAACAGGGTGTAGTTGAGCTCATTTCGCCAGTACGCGCCGTTATCGCCGGAGATACTTTGTTCTTTAAACCCGCGCACCGAGCTTTCGCCGCCGATGGTCATGCGTTCGCTACCGTAGAGGCGGTCCGGTGACCACTGCCCGTAGGCGCTCGCCAGCCACCACAAGTTTTCAGCTACCGGGCGCTGGAAGCTGGTGTTCAGGCTCCATTTACGGAACTGCGCTTTCGGTAAATCACCATTTTTACTGCCGTCGCTGTCGGCATCCAGCCATGGCATACCGCGGCTGAAGGTAGGGTTAAACGTGGCTATGCCACCAAATATTTTCTGAGTATGGTTCAGGCCAAACAGCAGGCTGGTCAGTTTGCGACTGCTGCTTTGCAACAGGACATCGTCCAGATAATTATGATTGATGCGATGGCTCAGGCCCAGGGAGATACCCGTCTTGATATTACCGTTGCGGAACAGCACGTGTGACAGATTCACCCGGTGTGTTTCGGTATCGCCGGTCGAACGCCAGCGGTAGCCGTTGTTATCGATGGTGCTGAGATAGTTGTTCCAGCTGTAGCTATAGTCCAGCAGGCTGTAGCCGTAGGGCACGCTGACGCCCGCAGCAAAATTTTGTGCATCTTTTGTATTCGAAAACGCGCTGCTGCGTCCACCGTAAACAAACCAGTTATCGGCCAGACCTAACAGGTTGTTACCGCTCAGCCCTGCGTTAATTTGCCCGACGCCCGTATTCTTCTGGCCGCTATTATCAAAACTGACTGAGCCGGAAAGAGGAAATTCTGGCGTGGCGGTCAAATGAACAATCGACCATCCCTGCTTATCGCCCGGTAATATTTCAATCTGCACCGGCGTGGTACGGGTGCGGTTAATTTGCTCCATACCCTGTTCAATATCACGCAGATTAAGAATACGCCCTTCCAGCCCTGGAAAGGTCATTTTCAGCTCACGCTCGGGCGCGCCATCCATGTGTATTTTCTCCAGCCGACCTTCCAGAATAGCCAGATGCAGCTCACCAGAACGTAAATTCTGTTCCGTCAGAAAAGCACGGCTGGTTATATATCCGCGGCTGATATACCAGTCCGAAACTGTATTAGTAAGCTGATTAATACGGGCCATATTCAGGCATTGGTTCACCCAGGGCGCAAGGAGTTTTCGCTGCCTGCGATCATCAATAAGGGTGGTCCCTTCCAACACAATGCGATTGATGGTGAAACATGGCCCGGATGCTGGCACAGGCGGTTCAGCCGGAGAGGGGCGAGCCAGCGGCGCTGTGCGCTCCAGCGATTCACGCTGCTGTTGGTTCTGAAGAAGCAATTGCTGCTGCTGCTGTTCGATGCTGTTGCGGTCTGCTGGCGATAACGGGGCTGCGAAAACTGGCTGACTCAGAACCAGCAATATCCCTGCCAGATATAAAACCTTCATCCCTGTTCCTGTATGCCTTTGTTATTTACGTTATGATTGTATTTTGTGACATTAACTTACATTTCTGGTCACATTACACCCAATGGCGGATGAATAAAACAGCAAGAGCGCAAACTTGTACTATTTTCAGAATATTGCAGTCTTTTCTCAGAACTATTCTTAATAAAAATAAAAACGGGTTATTGAAAACGGAATATATTCGGGACAGAGCCGAAATGAAGGGGCATGAACAGAATGAATATATCGACAGGTCGTCACTTCTGAAGCGACCGGCAAATATCAACCTGGTCACTTCCATAAATCAGGTAAAGCAAGTGCTATGAAAATGGGAACGTTGTGATTAACGGCTTTCAGATGAGGCGGCCTATCTTAAACAGCCAAAGCGGGTCGATACACTGAATGCTCTGCTGGAGGCCATATTAGAAAGCGTTAGAAAGCAAAAAGGCCATGCTAATGAATAGCATGGCCTCGAATAGTGGCGGAACGGACGGGACTCGAACCCGCGACCCCCTGCGTGACAGGCAGGTATTCTAACCGACTGAACTACCGCTCCGCGTTGTTGTTCCGTTGGGAACGAGGCGAATATTACGGTTTCCCTACATCGTCGTCAACGCTTTTTCTTCACTTTTGAATCGTTTGCTGCAAAATTAGCCCACCCGCCTATTTTTAGCGCATATTGTCGGCAATCAGGCGCGCCACAGGCAGCTTCCGCCCTTCTTCTGCACCAGATCGAGACGCGATTCATGGTCCGCCAGCTCGCTGTCAGAAGCATAAACCACGCGTAATTTACTGGCGGCGCGGACAACGCGCTGTATTCCAATATCGCCGGCCTGCTGTTGGCCTTCCCCTTCCATCGAAAACGCCATGCTGGTCTGCCCGCCGGTCATCATCAGATAGACGTCAGCCAGAATCTGGGCATCGAGCAACGCCCCGTGCAGCGTACGCTTGCTGTTGTCTATTTCATAACGTGAACAGAGCGCATCGAGGCTGTTACGCTTGCCGGGGAACATCTTACGTGCCAGCGCCAGGCTATCGGTGACCTTACAAAAGGTTTCCGTTTTCTCAATGCCGCGGTTCAGCTTTTTGAATTCATAATCCATAAAGCCGATATCGAACGATGCGTTATGGATGACCAGCTCCGCGCCGCGGATATACTCCATGAACTCATCGGCAACGTCGGCAAATGTCGGCTTATCCATGAGGAACTCATCGGCAATACCGTGAACGCCGAAGGCCTCCGGGTCCACCAGCCGATCGGGCTTCAGGTAAACATGGAAGTTATTACCGGTGAGGCGACGGTTGATCACCTCTACGGCGCCGATCTCGATGATCTTATGCCCTTCATAATGGGCGCCGATCTGGTTCATACCGGTGGTTTCGGTATCGAGAACAATCTGTCGTGTAATTGCAGTGCTCATAGCGGTCATTTATGTCAGACTTGTCGTTTATATATCGATTTCAATTACAGGAAGTCTACCAGAGATGCTCAAACAGGTAGAAATTTTCACCGATGGTTCTTGCCTGGGGAATCCAGGGCCTGGCGGCTACGGCGCTATTATGCGCTATCGCCAGCATGAAAAAACCTACAGCGCGGGCTACCGCCTGACGACTAACAACCGCATGGAACTGATGGCTGCCATCGTCGCTCTCGAAGCGCTTAAAGAGCATTGCGAAGTGGTGCTAAGCACCGATAGCCAGTACGTCCGCCAGGGGATAACCCAGTGGATCCATAACTGGAAAAAACGCGGCTGGAAAACCGCGGACAAAAAGCCGGTTAAAAATGTCGATCTGTGGAAACGTCTTGATGCCGCTCTCGGCCAGCATCAAATTAAGTGGGAATGGGTCAAAGGCCATGCCGGGCACCCGGAAAACGAACGCTGTGACGAACTCGCGCGCGCTGCGGCGTCTAACCCCACGCTGGACGACGTCGGCTACCAGCCGGAAAGCTAATTTCCCCCGTCGCGCCACTGCCTGGTGGCGCCAACGGCCGGACGCAGCTGCGTCTTCACCTTCCCGGACTTCATCGGATTTAGCGTCAGCGGAATGGTTCTTTTCCGCGCGACGATCATCTGCAAACACCCCAAAGCTGGCAGATGTGTACTTAACATTTTTCCCCCCAGCTTCGACCAGGGCAGCACCTGATAGCGACCGTAGTGCAGCACTTCAAAATTGAGCAGCGCCAGCCAGTCAAGCTGTCGCGTCATGGTAAACATGCGGCTGTTATAGGGGATAGTTTTTCGCAGAATCGGCGTCACCTTGCGCAATCCGACGAGGCTCATCGGATTAAAGGCGGTCAAAATCATCCAGCCATCGTCAATCAGCACGCGGTCAGCTTCCCGCAACAGCCGGTGCGGATCGCTGCACCATGGCAAAGTATGCGCCAGTAAACAGGCATCCACAGATTTGGCGGCGAAAGGAAGATACAGCGGGTCGGCTTTGACCTGGATAGGACTTCCCCCCAGCGAAACGTTCACCTGATGGGAGATCGCGCAGGCTTCGGTATTGATTTCCGCGCTCAGATTGCCAATCTTAAGTAGATGAAAGCCATATAATTTAGCCAGCCACGGTTTCATATGCCGTTCCAGCGACTCGCGATAGTATTCACCCCACGGCATACTGGACCAATGCTCTGGAGCTGTAATTGTATGAGGTATCCTTGCCGGCTTCATCGCAACCTTCCGCAACGCTTTGAGAGGTAATTTATGAATCTTATCAGTATTCCTGCATTTCAGGACAACTACATCTGGGTTCTTAGCGACGATAGCCATCGTTGTGTGATAGTCGACCCGGGCGAAGCCGCGCCGGTACTCGCGGCCATTGAAGAAAACGACTGGCAGCCAGAAGCGATTTTGTTAACCCACCACCACCACGATCATGTTGGCGGCGTGAAAGAACTGCGGCAAAAGTTCCCGCAACTTGTGGTTTACGGGCCGGCAGAAACCCAGGATAAGGGAAGCACGGATATTGTATCTGATGGCGATAGCATTACTGTTTTGGGCCGCGAATTTTCTATTTTCTCCACTCCCGGTCACACATTAGGACATATCTGTTTCTACAGCGAACCTTATCTATTTTGTGGCGATACAATGTTTTCCGGAGGCTGCGGCAGGCTGTTCGAAGGTACAGCAGAACAAATGTATCAATCATTTACGAAAATAAACGCCCTTCCCGCTGACACTCTAATTTGTTGCGCACATGAGTACACTTTAGCAAACATGAAGTTTGCATTGAGTATCCTGCCAGATGATATGGATATAAAGGATTACTACCATAAAGTTAATGAGTTACGCGCAAAAAACCAAAAGACACTACCCGTTACTCTGAAAAATGAACGCCGTATAAATTTATTTTTACGTACGGATGACAATGATTTAATTAAAGAAATAGCCAAAGAAACAAATTTGCAACACTCTGCGCAGAGATTTGCATGGTTAAGGTCAAAGAAAGATGACTTCTGAGATTTAACGCTTGTCATCCTCGGCCTTCACCGTTATCCTTGCTCGTCTTTTAAGCAACTATTGACACACACATGAAGGCACGAGCGATATTACTCGCCTCTGTCCTGCTGGTAGGGTGCCAGGCGTCGAAGCACGACGGCACCGTAGAACAGCGAGCACAGAGCCTTTCTGCAGCTGGTCAAGGGGAAGCAGGCAAGTTCACAAGTCAGGCGCGATGGTTAGATGATGGAACCCTCTACGCGCAAGACCAGGATCTGTGGACTTCCATAAGCGACGAGCTAAAGATGGGAATTCCGGAAAACCCCCGGATTCGCGAACAGAAACAGAAGTACTTACGTAATAAGAGCTATCTCCACGATGTAACTTTACGGGCTGAACCGTATATGTACTGGATAGCCGGGCAAGTTAAGAAACGTAACATGCCAATGGAACTGGTATTACTACCCATAGTGGAGAGCGCTTTTGACCCACACGCGACGTCTGGCGCCAATGCCGCAGGCATTTGGCAGATCATTCCGAGCACAGGGCGCAATTATGGTTTAAAACAGACCCGCAGTTACGATGCGCGTCGTGATGTCGTCGCGTCTACTACCGCGGCGCTGGACATGATGCAACGTCTGAACAAAATGTTCGACGGCGACTGGTTACTGACCGTCGCAGCCTATAACAGCGGCGAAGGCCGGGTGATGAAGGCCGTGAAGGCGAACCGTTCGCGTGGTAAACCCACCGATTTCTGGTCGCTCTCGCTGCCGCATGAAACCAAGGTCTACGTACCAAAAATGCTGGCTTTGAGCGATATTCTCAAAAACAGCAAGCGTTACGGCGTGAAGCTGCCAACGGCTGATGAAAGCCGGGCGCTGGCGCGCGTTCGCCTCGATAGTCCGGTTGATATTTCTCAACTCGCGGACATGGCAGGAATGCCGGTTAGCAAGCTGAAAACCTTCAACGCTGGCGTAAAGGGGTCAACGCTTGGCGCTAGCGGGCCAAAGTACGTCATGGTGCCTCAGAAGCACGCAGCTCAACTGCGTGAATCTCTGGCCTCTGGCGACATTGCCGCCGTACAGCCGACGCTGCTTGCTGACAATACGCCGCTGACCAGCCGTAGCTATAAGGTACGTTCTGGCGATACGATTTCCGGGATTGCTTCGCGTCTCGGCGTCACCACCAGGGATCTACAGCAGTGGAACAACCTGCGCGGTTCTGGGCTTAAAGTCGGGCAAAATCTGGTTGTCGGCGCAGGCAGCAGCGCGCAACGTCTGGCGAACAACAGCGATAGCATCACCTATCGTGTTCGTAAGGGCGACTCGCTGTCGAGCATTGCAAAACGCCACGGCGTCAATATCCGCGACGTTATGCGCTGGAACAGCGATACAGATAACCTGAAGCCAGGGGATCAGCTGACGTTGTTTGTGAAGAACAACGACAGACCTGAATCCTGATTTCAGGATAATGAGAAAGGCACCGATTCCCCGGTGCCTTTTTTATTGCCAGCGTTACACTGCTTTATGCGCTTCAAACATGATGGTATCGCTGGTAAACGATCCGTCCTGCTGTAATTCGAAGTAGGCTTTAACCTCCGCCGATGCGCTCTGCTGATATAAGCGAATCGCCTCCGCCAGCGCCTCGGGCGTGCGCATCCGCGCGACCCAGGAGCTAAACTCCAGCGGCAGACGGTCGGTCAATAAATGATTAATCGCCAGACCTGCGTCGTTGGCCAGCGCCAGCCACTCGCCGCTGGAGTAATTACGCACGTGCGAAGTGTCGCGCAGGGCTTCTACGGTTTGCAGCCAGACATCACGTACCGGATGCCCCGGAGACATCACGTCCATGATGATCATCACCCCGCCCGGCTTCAGCACGCGTCTCACCTCGCGCAGCGCCTGGCCGACATCATGCCAATGGTGAGCGGAGTAGCGGCTAATCACCACATCAAAACTGGCGTCGGCAAACGGCATCTTTTCAGCATACCCCTGCTGAGTCACAATGTTGGTAAAGCCTTTGTCTTTTGCCGCCTGAGCGACAACCTCCAGCATCTGGCTCGATAAATCATACGCGGTAACCTGCGCTACCTGGCCGGCAGCGGTAAAGCTGGCGTGCCCTGCCCCGCATCCCATATCCAGCAACGTTGCCTGCGGGAAATCCGCCAGCCGTTCCGCCAGACGCTGCAGATCGCGACCGGAGGCGTGCACGGCGCTGGTCAGATAGGCGCTTGCCTGTGAGCCAAACTGCTTTTCGACGTTGTCATGATGAGAGCGTGTTGTCATTGTGTTGTCCTTCGGTGGTTTGAGTAATAAAGGGCAGCATCGTGCTGAACGCAGACCTGCCCGATGGCAGGCCTGACATACCTTAATTAATCAGGCTTGCCGGGACTGAATTCAACTAGTAGCGGGTTGTGATCGGAGGCGCGGGTCACCAGCACGGAAGCATCGTGCACGCTTAATCCACGGTAGAACACAAAATCGAGCGGGCGACCAAACGCGCGGCGGCGCTGATCGTCAGAGAAACGAACTTCGCGTAACGACATCTCACGCGCAAAGCGATACAACGCGTTCATCCGCGGGCGGCTCCAGGCGTTGAAATCACCAGCCATGATTACCGGCCCGCTGTGATGGGCAATCTGATCGCCAATTGGCAGCAGCTGTTTACTATAAACATCGACGCCGAGACTAAAATTAACCGCGTGAATATTCACCACCATCAACAGCCGCGCATCGGGCAGCGGATAAACGGTCACTAACGCCGATTTAGGCAAACGTAAAATAGGTTCGCGCTCGCGCAACGGACAGCAATAGATAGGGTGAGCGGAGGCCAGCGTCATCACGCCGGAAGGATGCTGCGGCAATACCAGGGCCGGCACCTGATCGGCGGCCAGATAGTTTGAAGTCGCGAACCTGACCAGTTCCGGGGTAGTTTGCGCCTCCTGCAACAGGACCAGATGCGCGTCTTTGCCGAAATTTTTGAGTACCGACTGCCATTCAGCACGCTGCTGCTTAAAAATATTCCACACCAGCACGCGAATTTTCTCATCGCTGCTTAACGGCGCGCCGGCGGGATAAACCGGACTGACGCCCGCAAACGCCCCCGGAGGCAAGATTCTCTCCGCAGGTTGTCCGGCGACATAGCGCATGGCATAGGTATTCTTTCGCAATTTGGGCATTGAACCTCGATAACAGGAAACCAGCCCGACTGCGGCTGGTTCTTCTGTTATAGGGATTTTCCCATACACTTTCAATGCAATTTGCGAGAAAGCCTTATCCTTCGACAGAAACGGCTGCCGAACGGCGTGGAGATTTATCTAAACGACCGCTCAGTACGACCAGCAGCAATGCGACCAACACAATTACCGCGCCGATCCACGGCGTCTGGGCCAGACCATACCATTCAACCGCCTGTCCACCAATGACCGACCCAAGGGCAATACCGATATTGAAGGCGGCGATATTCAACCCAGAGGCGACATCAACGGCGCCCGGCGTGTACTGTTCTGCCTTTTGCACCACATAGACCTGCAGACCCGGAACGTTGCCGAAGGCGAAAATCCCCATCACCAGCACCGTTGCCAAAGCAGCGTAGTGCAGGCTGGCGGTAAGCTGGAAGACCAGCAGCAGCACGACCAACGCAGCGAAGATAAATTTCAACGCGGCGACAGCGCCATGTTTATCAGCCAGTTTACCGCCCCATACGTTACCGATAGCGACGGAGATACCGTAACCCAGCAGGATCCAACTGACCGCCGACGGGCTAAAACCAGCCAACTCCTGCATCATCGGCGCAAGGAAAGTAAATGCGGTAAACACGCCGCCATAGCCCAGCGCGGTAATCGCGTAGATCATCAACAGGCGTGGATGGGTCAAGACTTTCAGCTGATCGCGAAGGCTGGCGCCGGCGCGGCCCGGAATATTATTTGGCACCAGAATCAAGCTGCTGATAAGCGCAATGACGCCAAGAATCGATACCGCGAGGAACGTTTCCCGCCAGCCAAAATGCTGACCGATGAAAGTCCCGAAAGGCACCCCGGTTACCAGCGCGACCGTCAGGCCGCCGAACATGATAGCAATGGCCGAGGCGGCTTTCTCTTTTGGCACCAGGCTAGTGGCAATCGTCGAGCCGATAGAAAAGAACACGCCATGCGCCAGGCCGGTCAGCAGGCGGGCCACAATCAAAGTACCATAACCCGGTGCCTGCCACGCCAACAGGTTGCCGGCGGTAAACAACACCATTAGCGCCAGCAGGAGTTGCTTACGCGGCATACGGCCGGTCAGCGCGGTCAGTACCGGCGCGCCAACGGCCACACCCAGTGCATAGATGGAAACCAGCAGGCCCGCAGACGGCAGCGAGATAGCCAGTTGTTCGGCAATGGTCGGTACCAGACCGACGATCACAAATTCGGTAGTGCCAATAGCAAAGGCACCGATGGTTAATGCAAGTAGCGCCAGTGGCATAATTTACTCCGTAGCATCAGGATTAAGATGACACGTAGTATGCAGGGATGTTTAAATAACAAAAACCATCAAAATCTCAATAGAATTTTGCTATAGGTGCAACAATGAGAGCCACGTCAGAAGAGATCGCTATCTTCGTCGCCGTAGTGGAAAGCGGCAGTTTTAGCCGGGCGGCCGAGCAGCTCGGGCAGGCAAACTCTGCCGTCAGCCGGGCAGTCAAAAAACTAGAATCAAAGCTAGGCGTTAGTTTATTAAACCGGACCACGCGCCAGCTGAGCCTGACAGAAGAAGGCGAGCGTTATTTCCGCCGCATGCAGGTGGTGTTGCAGGAGATGGCGGCTGCTGAAAATGAGCTTTTAGAGACCCGTACCACCCCTCGCGGCTTGCTCCGCGTGGATGCCGCTACGCCGGTGATGCTGCATTTTTTAATGCCGCTGGTAAAACCGTTTCGTGAACGTTATCCGGAAATGACGCTCTCGCTGGTTTCCTCGGAAACCTTCATTAATCTTATAGAGCGTAAAGTCGACGTCGCGATCCGCGCAGGTACCCTAACCGATTCCAGCCTGCGCGCCCGCCCGCTATTCAATAGTTATCGCAAGATCATCGCCTCACCTGATTATATCGCCCGCTACGGCACGCCGGTGAATGTGGAAGATCTTGCGGATCACCTCTGTCTGGGGTTCACCGAACCCGTCTCGTTAAATACCTGGCCTATCGCCGCCAGCGATGGCCAATTACTGGAAGTCGGTTGTGAAATTACCTCAAACAGTGGTGAAACGCTAAAACAGCTCTGTCTTAGCGGCAATGGTATTGCCTGCCTATCGGATTATATGGTGGATAAAGAGATTGCCAGCGGGGAGTTTGTGGAGCTACTTGCCGACAAGCGCTTGCCGGTGGAGATGCCTTTCAGTGCGGTGTATTACAGCGACAGAGCCGTCAGCACGCGCATCAGGGCATTTATTGACTTTCTTAGTGAGCACGTCAAACAGCTCCCGAAGGAGCTGTAAAATAACTATCGTCCGGCAGCGGCATCAACCGCCTGCCGGAATCGGTGGATTAATCCCACCTCGGCGCCAGACCTTCCGGACTTACCAGACGGTCATTGCAATCCAGTGCGGCAATCGCTTTACGATCTTCATCATCCAGCTTCAGATCCAGCGCTTTCAGGTTGCTCGCCAGATTTTCACGCTTGGTGGAAGATGGAATAACCGCATAACCTTCGCTCATCGCCCACGCCAGGATAACCTGTGCCGGGGTCGCATTATGTTTCGCCGCGATACGGGCAATCACTTCATCTTTCAGCGCCTTACCGTAGGCCAGCGTCATATAAGAGGTGATGTGGATACCGTGTTCACGCGCCCAATCCACCACTTTACGGTTCTGCAGGTACGGAGACAGTTCAACCTGATTAGTCGCGATATTTTCAGCGCCAACGGCGGCGATCGCACGCTCCATCAGCGGAATGGTGAAGTTAGAGATACCGATCTGACGGGTCAGACCCAGTTTCTTCGCTTCCATCAGCGCAGCCATAAACTCTTCGACAGCAACCGCATCGTTCGGCGACGGCCAGTGAATCAGCGTCAGATCAACATAATCGGTGCGCAGCTTCTGCAGACTTTCTTTAAGGCTGGCGATCAGCTTGTCTTTGCTCAGGTTTTCGATCCAGATTTTGGTGGTGATGAACAGTTCATCACGCGGCACGCCGCTTTCCGCGATAGCCTGACCAACAGCGGCTTCGTTTTCATAGATCTGTGCGGTATCGATAGTACGATAGCCCAGCTCCAGCGCCATTTTTACAGAGTTGATGACTACGTCGTCTTGCAGACGGAAAGTGCCAAGACCAAATGCAGGGATTGCCATGATAGATGTTCCTCGTTAATTATTCGTTTCGCTTAACTGAGGCCATTATGGTTGAAGGTTGGGTTGGGAAAAAGATCGATAAATGCAGAGGATTTTTGCTGATTTAGCAATAATTGGAGATGAAGAAACAAAAAAGCCCTGAGCAAATGCTCAGGGCTTTTAATAAGTGGCGGAACGGACGGGACTCGAACCCGCGACCCCCTGCGTGACAGGCAGGTATTCTAACCGACTGAACTACCGCTCCACCGAATTTTTTCTACATCTACCGGTTTAATGCCCCGGTTTTACTGCAAATTTGATGCCTGGCAGTTCCCTACTCTCACATGGGGAGACCCCACACTACCATCGGCGCTACGGCGTTTCACTTCTGAGTTCGGCATGGGGTCAGGTGGGACCACCGCGCTATCGCCGCCAGGCAAATTCTGTTTTACCAGCCCGTCATTACGACGCACTGATTAATCTGTATCACGCTGAAAATCATCTCAAATCGCCAAAACAGCTTCGGCGTTGTAAGGTTAAGCCTCACGGTTCATTAGTATCGGTTAGCTCAACGTATCGCTACGCTTACACACCCGACCTATCA